>KQ959410.1:0-26558 GCA_001552765.1 Bacteroidales bacterium KA00344 | reverse complement strand
AAGGCTCCGCCATGATAGGACGGAGTACAAGACCCGTAAACGGGGAAATATTTATGTTGCAAAAGCAGATAATAAGGGTGAAAACATAGCCCTTTTTGCGCTGGTTGGTCAGAAAATAATCATCGAAAAATGGTAATTTAATATTACACATATTGGTATGCAGCAGAGAAATCAACCAACTAATATAAAGTCATGATAACAACAATGAAGAAGAAGGTGTAAAACAGAATTGGCTGACCGCAACGTGCCAGCCAATTCTGAATTATGAATCGTCAATTGTAAATTGTGACGAGTTGATGAGCCTACGAATAATTATAAATTGTGACGAATTGATGAGCTTGCGAATAATTCTGTATTCTGAATAGCTAATTATGAATTATGAATTATGAATTATGAATTACCAAAGCGCATGGCCCGCATGGCATTGAGGACGGCCAAAACCATGACGCCCACATCACCGAATACGGCTATTCCCATGGCCAAAGAGCCAAGCAGCCCGGTGGCAACAAGGATGAGAATGGCCACCTTGACGGTGATGGCAAACCACGCGTTTTGTTTGGCGATGGCGATGGTGTGGCGTGCTATGCGAATGGCTTGTGCCGTTTTAGATGGTTTGTCGTCCATCAGCACCACGTCGGCAGCCGCTATAGCTGCGTCGCTTCCCAATGCTCCCATCGCAATGCCCACGTCGGCAATGGCAAGCACGGGGGCGTCGTTGATGCCGTCGCCCACAAAGGCGAGGTGAGTGTTGGGTGCTTTTGTTCGGAGACTCTGTTTCACATAGTCCACCTTGTCGGTGGGAAGAAGAGCACAACGGGCCTCGTCGATACCAAGTTTTTTCGCTACAAACAGTCCCACTTCTTTGCGGTCACCGGTGAGCATCACGGTTTTGGTAACGCCCAACTGCTTCAGTCGACTGATGGCCTCGGCCGCGTCGTCCTTGATTTGGTCTGAGATGACGATGTGTCCGGCATAAATTCCATCAACCGAAACATGAATTACGGTGCCTATATGGTCCTTGCATAGAGCGCATTGAGTGGGCAGAGCACCCACACTCTCCATCATCTTCTTATTGCCCACGCACACGATTTTGCCATTGACCGACGCCCGAATTCCCTGTCCGGCGATTTCTTCGACATCCGTTATCGTGCAGTCGTCTTGTTCGTTGGGATAGGCCTTGCGCAGGGCTGCAGCGATGGGATGGGTGGAGAAACGCTCCACGTGGGCAGCGAGGTGCAGCAACTGTTCTTTATCCAGCTTGTCGGGGTGAACGGCATCAACAACAAACACACCCTCAGTCAGGGTGCCGGTCTTGTCGAACACCACTGTGTCGGTCTTGGCTAAGGTATCCATAAAGTTGCCTCCCTTGATGAGGATGCCTTTGCTCGACGCTCCGCCGATACCGGCAAAGAACGTCAGAGGAATGGAAATGACCAGCGCACAGGGACAACTCACTACAAGGAACGTGAGTGCACGATAGAGCCATGTGGAGAAAGCCGTGCCGTAGCTGGGGGCAAAGAAGGGTGGAATGAAAGCGATGGCCAATGCCAGTAACACCACGACAGGCGTGTAGATACGGGCGAATTTGGTGATGAAAGTCTCGCTCTCAGATTTGTTTTCAGCCGAGTCCTCGACCAGACGGATAATCTGTGCGGCTGTGGACTCGCCGTAGGCCTTGCTCACTTTCACCTTGAGTAGGCCCGATAGATTGACACATCCGGAAATCACTTCGTTTCCTACAGTCACGTCTCGCGGAACGCTCTCGCCGGTAAGGGCTACGGTGTTGAGGCTTGAGGCACCATCAGTAATCACACCGTCGAGCGGAATTTTCTCTCCCGGCTTCACCAATACGGTTTCGCCCACGTCCACCTTATCGGGAGCAACCACCTTGATTTCGCCCCCACGTTCCACATTGGCCGTGTCGGGGCGGATATCCATAAGCTCGGCAATAGAGTCGCGGCTTTTGTCTTCGGCATAGTCTTCGAAGAGTTCGCCCACCTGAAAAAACAACATCACAAACACCGCCTCGGTAAACTGAGGGGCTGCATCGGGCAGGAAACCGATGACCAGGGCGCCGATGGTGGCTACCGCCATGAGGAAATTCTCGTCGAAGGGGTCGCCTTTCATGATGCCCTCAGCGGCTTCGCCCAATACGTCGTAGCTTACGAGGAGATAGGGAACGAGGAAAACGGCCAACTGTGCGGTCATTGGCAGTTGGGTATTTCGGGTCACCAGATAGGCGACGAGCAACAGCACGGCTGCTGCGATAATTCTCAATAGTTTTTTGTTCATATTCTTATGTAAACTTGATTCCGCTTGCAAAGATACGAACTAAGGCGTGCAACTTGGTTGCAAAGATGGAGACAGACGGTAGGAGAAGATGCGGGGATAGGGCTATATGGAGATTATTTTCCATACAGCAACAAGGTGGCAGACGGAGCCTGCCAAGACGAAGAAGTGGAAAACTGTGTGCATATAGCGCTGTTTGTGCAGCGAGTAGAACATGGCTCCCGTGATATACATCACGCCTTCGGCAATGATCCATGCCACAATAGAGAAATCTACTGAATTCAAGAGCGGCTTGAAAGCGACGAGAACAGCAAGTCCCATACCTACGAATGTGATGGTTTCGAAATTGCTGTGGTCTTTCAGTTTGCGGAAAGCAGAACATGTGCCCACGATGGCACATAGCCAGACAAAGCAGAATAGTCCCCATCCCCAGAATCCCTCATTGCGCAGAGGCACTAACGTGATGGGGGCGTAGGAGCCCGCGATGTGCCAGTAGATGGCAGCGTGGTCCAACTTCCGTGTGGTTTGTTTCCATGCAGAGGAGAGTGGAAGGGCATGGTAGACAGTGGAAGAGATGTAGCAACTCAACATGCCCAACATATAAAGTGTGACGCCGAAGGTTGCCCAGGGGTGGTGGGTCAGGATAGTGTAACGCAGGAAAAAGATGGCACACACGATGCCCAGCAGAATACCTGCAGTGTGACTCCATGTGTTCCATGATTCTTCCCGTGCGGTGTAAAATGCTTTTTGTGTCATGATACGTGTTTCTGAACAGGTTTGCTTATTAAGGAATAATCGATGGCGAAATTGCGTTGCCAATGTCGGGAGATCCGAATATGCCGGTTGCGAAAACCTCGTGTAGAAGTACTTGCGACAAAATTAAGTATAATATCTGATAAAAGCAATGGACGGATTAAAAAACATGATGCCCCTCTGACAATTTCAAAATATACAAACAGCAGGTTGTTGCCTTTTCCTACTACGGATCAAAACGTCACTCTCCCTTGTTTGCAAAACCATATAGCACCTGAAAGCGTGTGGAGTAGAGTCTGTCAAAACGCCACGCTCCCTTGTAGGCAGAAATGTTTTACCTGTTTTCCTTGTCCATTTTATTTAGTCCGATTACCTTTGCATCATCAACCTGTTTATAGGGACAGCTGGTTGATAAGGGAAATATGATAAGGAGAGTAATTCTGTTTTCAGCAATGTTATGGTGCGTATCAGATGTCGTGTCGGATGCTGCCACATTGTATTCTACTGTTGCAAACGAACCTGTTGCAGTTATTTCTGACACGCTTTTCAGCGACACAGAAAACTTGGCAAGCCGGGATGTGCTTTCTGCAACAGAAGACACGCTATGTCTTTTTCCCCGCAAGAAACGCCCTTGGCGAGCTGCAGCACAACTGGTGGGCTTCAATGCCTCCCTGCAACTGTTCGATCGCTTCGTGCTGAAAGGAGCTTATGCTCAGTCAACGATACACGACATCAGACGGAATTTAAAGCTCACCAACTGGTTTTGGGATTCGGATGTGTTCTATACCAATTTGGTTGAACACCCCTATCATGGCAGCCTGCATTATAATATTGCACGCAGCAATGGTATGAATTTTCTGGAATCAACGGGTTATACCATTGGTGGCGATTTGTTGTGGGAATTTTTCGGCGAAACGGAAATGCCTTCTGTCAACGATCTGATTTCCACAGCGGCAGGTGGGATAGCCATTGGTGAGGTGACGCATAGGGTGGCACGGCAGGTGTACAGGCCGCAATGGCGTGGCTTCAGACGTGTGATGAACGAGCTTTTAGGGGCTGCCTTCAATCCCATGGGCGCACTGAACAGGGTGCTTACGGGAGAGGCATGGACTGTGGCACGCCCTCCTGCAGAAGATACTGCCGCCGATTTTGAAGCCACACTGTCGGTGGGGTGGAGACATATTGGAGTAAACGACTCAACGCACACGCGTTTTAACACCCCATATCTGTATCTTCATATCTTGTATGGCGACCCATACGAGGACAACTACAAGCCCTATGATTATTTTGATGCAGGTATGGCAATCACTGTAGGCAGTGGTCAGAAGTTCGTCAGTCGAATACATATACTGGGAGAACTTTATGGCAGAAACATTGTGGATAAGCCTCATTTTCAGGCTAAGGCTGGCCTGTATCAGCATTTCGGATATGCTTATACCAATCCCGTTAAGGGTGGGTCGGCTGCTTATCAGATATCAGAAGCGGCCAGTGCGGGCATCGGACTGATGTACAAGGCTTACGATACTGGCGGTCTCTGCAGTTTTGAGCAACAACTCTTTTTTAATGGCATGGGGTTGGGAGGAATGTTCAGCGACTATCTTGACAACCCGGCACGGAGAAACTATAATATGGGTAGTGGTTTCACGGCAAAGATACACAACACGCTCACGGTTTCCAATTTGGCCACTGTGCGCTTTGATGCAGATTTCTATCGCATGTTTACATGGTTGGATTATAGTATGCCCGTTAATTCTAAGCCCGGACAACCTCTTACTGCCCAAGGCGAGGCAGGCAACGTGTCGCTATGGACGCTTTCTCCCCAACTGAAAATAGATATCAGCAAAAGCATTGCAGTAAAAGGTTTTGGCTGCTGGTATGTGCGTCGAAGTAATTATAAACATTATCCTAACGTGCATCTCAACAGCCTGGAATGTGGGATGGGAGTGGTCTGTAAAATATAGGACTGAGATGACTTCACATTTTCCCTGTAACATCAGAGATAGGCGTTGGAGGGGGTGTCTTTTTGTCTGCCGTAAGCCTTGTCCCGATTCAAAGTATCAGTTATCCTACGGGTTCAGTCCGCTTACATTCCCTTATCTGACAACACTTTGTGCCCAAAGGTTGCCGGAGCCATTGACAAGGCAGATACAGAAAGCCTTCCTTTTATGTTTTTTTTTAACATTCAGGCAGTCTGTAATCATCCATTATCGACTATTTTCGTTATCTTTGCAACAGAGAGATGTTCTCCCTCTCCCAACAATAGAGAGTATGGACGATGTTTTCTCTTATTTAGAGAGTATGGGCGATACTGTTTCTTATTTTTATACAAACTTCAGTAAATGATGACATTCACCACAGAAAATATATTCCTCCTCGGTTCCTTCCTTGTTTTGGTAAGTATTATTATCAGTAAGACGGGATACCGCTTCGGCATCCCCACACTGTTGCTCTTCCTGTTCACAGGTATGTTTTTCGGCAGCGAAGGATTGGGGATGCAGTTTGACAGTCCGGGAGACGCGCAGTTTATAGGCATGATTGCATTGAGCGTCATTCTGTTTACCGGCGGAATGGACACCAAATACAAGGATATTAAACCTGTTGTTGGTCCGGGTGTGATACTCGCCACGCTGGGCGTGGTATTGACGACGGTGTTTACCGGCTTGTTTATCTACGGAATTTCGAGGTGGTCGGCTATGAATGTCGGCCTTTCGATCGTAGTGTCGATGCTGCTTGCCGCCACGATGTCGTCCACCGATTCGGCCTCCGTATTTAACCTCTTGCGAACGCAGAAGATAGGGCTGAAACATCACATGAGGCCCATGCTGGAGTTGGAAAGCGGAAGTAACGACCCTATGGCCTATATGCTGACCATAGCGTTGGTGGAGGTGGTGGCGTCGAGTGGCGACTTCACGTTCTATAATCTCGGCTTTAACCTGGCCGAACAATTTGTCTTAGGCGGAGCCATAGGATATGCAGCGGGAAGACTGACGGTGCTGCTCATCAACCGCATTAACCTGCCCAATGCCGCGCTCTATCCCGTATTGTTGCTGAGCATGGTGTTTATTACCTTTACACTGACCGACTTGCTGCACGGAAACGGTTATCTGTCGGTGTATATTGCAGGACTTGTTGTGGGTAACAGTCGGCTGTCGTATCGTCGGGAAATGAGTACTTTTTTTGACGGATTGACATGGCTGCTGCAAATCGTTCTGTTCCTAACCTTGGGCCTGTTGGTCAATCCTTCAGAGATGATGGGCGTGAGTTTGGTGGCTCTGGCGATTGGCGTTTTCATGATTTTGGTGGCGCGGCCGTTGAGTGTGTTTCTCTGTTTGCTACCCTATCGCAAGATTCCGAGACGTGGCAAGCTGTTTATTTCGTGGGTCGGCCTACGAGGAGCCGTACCCATTATATTTGCAACCTATCCTTTGATTAGCGGAGTAGAGGGAGCAGATATTATTTTCAATATTGTATTTTTCATTACACTCGTATCGCTTATTGTGCAGGGTAGTACAATCTCCTTAATGGCACGGAAGCTGCATCTTGACATGCCCGTCGAGAAAACGGGCAATGAATTTGGGGTGGAAATTCCTGAAGAACTCGGCCCTAACCTCAAAGAAGTGGTGCTCACGGAAGCTATGCTTGCCAATGGAAACCTCCTGTCGCAGATGGATATTGCCGAAGGCACTTTGGTGATGATGGTGAAACGAGGCAAGACCATTCTAGTGCCCAATGGCAGGCTGCCTATGGAGAAAGGCGATGTGCTGTTGTGCCTGTCGGATGCCACAAAGGTGAGTGTGGGTGATATTAACAAGACTGCGATGTAACAGTATTTTTCGATGAGTTCGAGGATTGCGAAAAGGCAGTGACATTCAATGGCAGGTGGAAGGAATCGTGAGTAGAATGTTCAAATGACGACATGTTCCAAAGAAGGATAACACTGTTTCTCAGGAACCACTTACAGCGATTCCCGTCTATCAACTCAACAAAATTAAACGGGTGGAAAAATTCGGTTTTCGTCCAGTCATCATTTCTCAATATGTAAAATATGATTACCATTTTTCGATGATTATTTTCGGAGCAACCAGCGCAAAAAGGGCTATGTTTCCGTCCTCATTATCCCTTCTCGCAGCGTAAAAAACTCCCCATTTGCAGGATTTTTTTTCCGTTCTATCATGGCGGAGCCCTAATCGCGACGCGACTAAAGCCTAACCGCATTGCGACTAAGGCTCATCGGCACTGCGGTTAGGCCTTTCTCACATCGCCATTCCATATCTAACCGCAAATGGCTGAATAAACCACGCAGAGAGGTAATTGCAAAAACCATTGACTATCAACAAACTACAAAACATCGCAAAATTAACGAATTTCGGACGAGAACAAAGATTTTTCAGAATAAGCGAATTCTGGAGGGGTGTTTGTAAAGGAAAATCATACACCTGCCTTTTTTACATCAGATTAACCGGAAAAAACGGAACTGTCGGACAAGTCTGCCCGGTCGGACGAGTCGGATAAGTCGGAAAGGACTGAATGGCAAACACCAAATGATACGGACACAAATCAAGACACCAAACACCTTAACAATATTAAATTGTCGCTTTTATTTTGCTATATCCCAAACTTACCATACCTTTGTGATAACAAAACATTAAACCTATATTTTTCTGAGCATGGGCCCAATTGAGGCAAAATGTGAACATACACAAACAACTATAAAACCTATTTAATTCTATGATGTTATGGCAGAAGCTTTAGAGGTGAAAGAGCTTGAGGGCGTTGTTATAAGATTCTCAGGCGACTCAGGCGACGGCATGCAGTTGGCCGGTAATGTTTTCTCAACAATATCAGCAACAGTGGGTAACGACATTTCCACTTTTCCCGATTACCCCGCCGATATCCGTGCTCCGCAAGGCTCCCTCACAGGTGTTTCGGGTTATCAGGTACACGTAGGTGGGGACAAAGTCTACACCCCCGGCGACAAATGCGACGTTTTGGTGGCGATGAATGCCGCCGCGTTGAAAACACAATACAAACACGTGAAACCACAGGGCACCATCATTATTGATACGGATGCCTTCGGGCCGGGCGACTTGAAACGCGCCCGCTTCAGGACCGACGACTATCTGCGCGAACTGGAAATCGACCCCGACAGGGTGGTGGCTTGCCCCATCACACACATGGTGAAAGAGTGTTTGGCAGAGGAAGACATGGACACCAAAAGCAAGCTGAAATGCCGGAACATGTTTGCCTTGGGGCTGGTATGCTGGCTGTTCAACCGCGACTTGGAACTGGCAGAGAAGTTTCTGCGCGATAAATTTGCTAAAAAGCCCGCTATCGCCGAAGCCAATATTAAAGTGGTGACGGCGGGATATGACTATGGAGCCAACACCCACGCTACGGTGCCCAACACCTACCGTATAGAATCGAAACACAAAAAAACGGGACGCTACATGGACGTCACGGGCAATAAGGCTACGGCTTACGGACTGATGGCTGCCGCAGAACGGGCCGGAATGAAACTCTATCTGGGCTCCTACCCCATCACTCCGGCCTCTGACATTCTGCACGAGCTGGCCAAACACAAGTCGATGGGCGTGATCACGGTGCAGTGTGAAGACGAAATCAGTGCCTGTGCCAGTGCCATCGGTGCATCGTTTGCGGGTGCGCTGGGCGCCACATCGACCTCAGGACCCGGCATTTGTCTCAAGAGCGAGGCCATGAACTTGGCCGTGATCGACGAGCTGCCGTTGGTGGTGATCGACGTACAGCGCGGCGGACCGTCTACGGGCATGCCCACCAAAAGCGAACAAACCGACCTGTTGCAAGTGCTCTACGGACGCAACGGCGAAAGCCCCATGCCCGTCATCGCCCCCACCAGTCCCACCGACTGCTTCGATGCGGCCTATATGGCGGCCAAGATAGCACTGGAGCACCTCACGCCCGTCGTGCTGCTCACCGATGCTTTTGTCGCCAACGGATCGGCAGCATGGAAGTTGCCGGAAATGGACAAGCTGCCGGAGATTCATCCACACTACGCACTGCCCAGCCAGAAATATAAGTACACGCCATATCAGCGCGACCCGGAGACAATGGTGCGCTATTGGGCCGTTCCCGGCACAGAGGGCTACACCCACATTCTGGGCGGACTGGAGAAAGACGGAAAGACGGGGGCCATATCCAGCGAGCCGGAGAATCACGACAAGATGGACCGCATGAGATACAACAAGATAGCGGCCATCAATGTGCCCGACTTGGAGATTGAGGGCGACAAAGACGATGCCGACCTGCTCATCGTGGGCTTCGGCTCCACCTACGGTCACCTGCACTCGGCCATGACAGAACTGCGCCGGAGAGGACACAAGGTGGCGTTGGCACAATTGAAATACATCAATCCGCTGCCCGACAATACAGCCGACCTACTGACGAAATACCCCAAAGTGGTGGTGGCCGAGCAGAATCTCGGTCAGCTGGCCGCCCTGTTGCGCATACGAATCAACGATTTCTCACCTTATCAATATAATCAGGTGAAAGGTCAGCCTTTTGTCGTCAGCGAACTGGTAAGGGCTTTCGAAACCCTCCTCACCAACCCCACCGCCCGTGTTATAGGGCGCACTTTCGAAGCCAAAATGCTGCAATAACACGTCCGGAACTTTAAAATCAAGAAAAACAATGGAAGAAAATATTCAGACAACAGCCCGGGAAGCCTCAACCGAGACTGTAAAATATACGGCAAATGATTACAAGAAGGGACAGCCCAGATGGTGCCCCGGATGTGGTGACCATGCTTTCCTGAACAGCTTTCAGAAGGCTATGGCCGAAATTGGAGTCCCTCCGCATAAAACGGCAGTTATCTCCGGCATAGGCTGCTCAAGCCGACTGCCCTACTATGTCAATACCTACGCCATGCAGACCATACACGGTCGCGCTGCCGCCATTGCCACAGGGGCCAAGATTGCAAATCCCGACCTCACGATATGGCAGGTGAGCGGCGACGGCGATGCATTGGCCATCGGCGGCAACCACTTCATCCACGCCATGCGGCGCAACGTGAATCTGAACTTGATTCTGCTGAACAACCGCATCTACGGACTCACCAAGGGACAGTATTCGCCCACCAGTCCGCGCGGATTTGTGTCTAAATCGAGTCCTTACGGCACGGTGGAAGACCCGTTCCGACCGGCAGAACTGTGTTTCGGAGCACGTGGAAAGTTCTTTGCGCGCACCGTAGCCAGCGACCTCGCACACACCATCAGCATGCTCAAGGCTGCCTATTATCATAAAGGTGCGGCCGTATGTGAGGTGTTGCAAAACTGTGTCATCTTCAACAACGGCATACACTCGTCTGTCTATTCCCAAGATGGGCGCAAGAAAAACGCCATCTATGTGGAACACGGCAAGCCGCTGGTGTTTGGTGAGCATGGAGAATTCGGACTTGTGCAGCAGGGATTCGGCCTGAAAGTGGTGGAGATTGGCAAAGACGGCTACACCATTGACGACGTGCTTATACACGATGCCCACTGCGAGGACGACACCCTACAGTTGAAACTTGCCATGATGGACAATGAACACGGATTCCCGGTTGCACTCGGCGTCATACGCGATGTGGAAGGCCCCTGTTATGACGAGGCGGTGAATCAACAAATAGAAGATGTGAAAAAACAGAAGACATATCACACCTTTGAAGAACTGTTGGAAACAAATGATATATGGGAAGTGAAGGAATGACGCTAACAGCGGCAGATACTTCAAAGCCCAAAGGCAGATATATCAGAGCTGAAAAACAGGCCTACCACAGCATCCTAAGGGCGACTCTACACGAAAATCAACATCCTTCCGACTACGGAAGGATGTTGATTTTCAATTTTAACACGTTGCGGATGCTACCGTGCGACGGTGCGTTCTCTTAAATTTTACTACCGTAGCACAGGTCGCCGGCATCGCCGAAACCCGGTACGATATATTTGTTCTCATTCATTCCGGGGTCTATTGCGGCACACCATATCGTGGTTTTGTCATCGGGAAAAGTTTTCTTGATATGGTCAATTCCCTCAGGATTGGCAATGACGCAACACACATGAATGTTTTTGGGTGTTCCCTTCGTGAGTAAAGCCTTGTAGCCCAACTCCATGCTGCCACCCGTTGCCAACATCGGATCGGCTATGATAAGCGTCTTTCCGTCCAGCTTCGGAGTAGCGAGATATTCTACGTGCACACCAACTTCATGATGCGCCTCGTCGCGATACTCCCGATAGGCCGACACAAAGGCGTTGCCGGCATGGTCGAACACATTGAGAAAACCCTGATGAAACGGCAGACCCGCACGAAAAATCGTTGCCAAAACGATTTTGTCTGATGGGACATTAACAGTCGAAACCCCTAACGGTGTAGTCACCTCCTTGGTCTCATAGCTCAACTTCTTGGACACCTCAAAGGCTTCAAACTCGCCGATACGCATAATGTTGTTACGAAACAGGAGACGATTTTTTTGATACTCCGCATCACGCATTTCTGCCATATATTGGCCAATAATACTGTTACAATCTGATAGATTGATTATTTCCATAGCTTTTTAGCTTTATCTTTTGTAGGTAAAGGGCATAAAAAATAGTCCCCTTTAAAATTCGGGGGCAAAGTTAGCAAAAGAGTTTTACTTTTGCAAAGTCTAAATTACAAATATGTTTCGACCCAATTTCTTTTTAACTTCTTTAACCTAAAAAGGAAAGAGTTGATACAAAATTCGCACTTAAAGATTTTGTAGGTACGTACTTTTTGTTAACTTTGCACCTAAGCAAATAGGATATTAATCACATTCACAACTTAAATACATTTAACGAAATGGCAAAGTTTGACAAATCCGTATTGGAAAAATACGGCATTACAGGTACTACAGAAGTAGTTTACAATCCCTCCTATGAGGTACTGTTTGAAGAAGAGACAAAAGAAGGCCTCGAAGGCTTCGAAGTTGGTCAGGTAACTGAACTTGGCGCAGTAAACGTAAAGACAGGCGTTTACACCGGTCGCTCTCCTAAGGATAAGTTCATCGTTGACGATGAGAATTCTCACGACACAGTATGGTGGACTTCAGCCGAATATCCAAACGACAACAAGAAAGCTTCCAAAGAGGCTTGGGCTGCAGTAAACGAACTGGCTAAGAAAGAGCTTTCCAACAAGCGCCTGTTTGTTGTTGACGGCTTCTGCGGTGCAAACAAAGACACCCGCATGAAGATTCGTTTCATCGTGGAAGTAGCATGGCAGGCTCACTTCGTTACTAACATGTTCATCAAGCCTGTTAATCAGGAAGAACTCGATCAGGAGCCGGATTTCATCGTTTACAATGCCTCTAAGGCAAAGGTTAAGAACTACAAGGAACTCGGTTTGAACTCTGAGACCGCTGTAGTGTTCAACGTAACAACCAAGGAGCAGGTAATCATCAACACATGGTATGGTGGTGAGATGAAGAAAGGTATGTTCTCTATGATGAACTACTACCTGCCATTGAAGGGTATTGCTTCTATGCACTGCTCTGCCAACACCGACCTTAACGGTGAGAACACCGCTATCTTCTTCGGTCTCTCCGGTACAGGTAAGACCACCTTGTCTACCGACCCGAAACGTCTCCTCATTGGTGACGACGAGCACGGATGGGACGACAAGGGCGTGTTCAACTTTGAAGGTGGCTGCTATGCCAAGGTTATCAACCTCGACAAGGTGTCTGAGCCCGACATCTACAACGCAATCAAGCGCAACGCTCTTCTTGAGAACGTTACCGTAGATGCTAACGGTAAGATTGACTTCACCGATAACAGCACCACCGAGAACACTCGCGTGTCTTATCCTATCAACCACATTAAGAACATCGTTAAGCCTATCTCAGCCGGCCCCGCTGCAAAGCAGGTTATCTTCCTGAGCGCTGACGCATTCGGTGTATTGCCTCCCGTATCTATCCTGAATTCAGAGCAGACCAAGTATTACTTCCTCTCTGGCTTCACCGCTAAGTTGGCAGGTACAGAGCGTGGCATCACAGAGCCTACTCCAACTTTCTCTGCTTGCTTCGGCCAGGCTTTCCTCGAATTGCATCCTACAAAGTATGCTGAGGAGCTCGTTAAGAAGATGGAGAAGAACGGTGCTAAGGCATACTTGGTGAACACAGGTTGGAACGGTTCCGGCAAGCGTATCTCTATCAAGGATACACGTGGTATCATCGACGCCATCCTCAATCACTCTATTGATTCAGCTCCTACCAAGACTATTCCTTTCTTCAACTTCGTTGTTCCTACAAAGTTGGAAGGTGTAGACACCAATATTCTCGATCCACGCGACACATACGCTGACGCATCACAGTGGGAAGAGAAAGCTAAGGACTTGGCCGGACGCTTCATCAAGAACTTCAAGAAGTACGAAGGAAACGAAGCCGGCAAGGCTCTCGTTGCTGCTGGTCCTCAGCTGTAATCTCGTTTTGTGTTCTTCCCTTGGAAAAGGTGGTTTGGAAGAAGCATTCTCCCATCCTATCTGTCCAAGCGTTAGAATCTAAACACACTATAAACATCATAGGCTTGTCTCTGCTTGGAGGCAAGCCTTTTTTGTATATAGATAGATAAGGTAGTCGGAAAATCCTTACAATGTGAAGTCTGAACACAATTCATTCAAGTTCTGAACACAATAGACCGGAGGGCGAAATTTGGCTGACAAAAGCACGGAGAAGGAGTAACAGAAGCTTGTTAAGCAATTGACGTAGCAACATTTCACGACTGACCAAACAACAATACATAGCTATCAAAATAACGACAGAGGATTGTCAAGGCAACGACACATGACTATCAAGCAACGGAGATGATTGACTAAAGTCACAAAAGGGTGTTATTGTGGCTGTTTAAAGTAGTTAAAAGCGCAAAGTCTGCATATTATTAGCTAAAACAACCGAAACTCCCTCTCTCACTGTACTTGCAACAGTCTGATCATTGATTTAAATCAAAAAGAACTATTAAAACCGTTAAATCTTGCAATATTATTTGGTGTGTTCGAACACAATACGTATATTTGCAATGTCTTCGTGAGAAGATTCACATAAAGTTTCATTAGGTTAGTAGTTTGATAGATTTTTTAAGGTAAAGATTAGGATTATGTTATTAGATTTTGAATCAGTCGTGATGTCTGTATGAAGTCGTTTTTGTGACTGTTCTTAGTATTATTGCTTTGGTAATACAGACATCCGTTAACATTATTCTTACCAAAAAAGCAGTGTGAGTGATCATACTGCTTTTTTGTTTTTATACGAATACCCCAAAGTCACGGGGTACGGGAATTGGTGTCCGAATATTTAAACAAGACGCAACACTCTGACTGCCAATCCACTATCCAATTCCAGCACTCTCCTTTCCCGCTGAATACAGAGCCCACAATCCAGCAATGGAACAAAAGAGTTCCTCCTAAACTTATGATCTACCTTACAGGCATGATCACACTCTCATCAAAGTCCCTTGAAATATAAAAAACAACATTCAGCAACCTCTCAACACAGCTACTTGAAATATAAGAACTACCTTTCACTACGTTTCGACAAAGCTCCATGAAATACAAAAAAATTTTCATAACGTCAAAAAGATTTGCCACAAAATATAAAAATAAATTACCATTTTTCCATCATTATTTTCGAAGCATCTAGCGCGAAAACGGCTATGTTTCCACCCATATTATCCATTTTCACAACGTAAAAACAGGCTCGTTTGTAGGTTTTCTACTCCGTCATATCATGGCGGAGCCCTAATCGCGACGCGACTAAAGCCTAACCGCATTGCGACTAAGGCTCATCGGCACTGCGGTTAGGCCTTTCTCACATCGCCATTCCATATCTAACCGCAAATGGCTGAATAAGGCACGTAAAAAGACATTTGCAGAAATCGCTGATTATCAACAAACTACGAATTTCGCAAATTTTACGAATTTCAGAGCGAGCGTAAAATTATTTTGAAATAAGCGAAAATTAAAGGGGTGTTTGTAAAGAAAAATAGGGATAAATAAAATATTCTCCCCTATGAACGATCGGCCAAAATAATAGGTCCTAACAGTGTCCAACAATGAGAATAACATAAGCTGCGGATTATGACATTGCAATATCTAAACAAACTTAAAAAACGATATGTAAATCAATATTTTGCATAATAAACAATTAAAATACATGATAAATTGAATTATTCTAAGTAAATTTGCAGCTAAATTCATTAAAAAGCGCGCAATGATTAAGAAGCTATTGTCATTTGTCATCATGGTTTCTGCCGTGTGTCTGTTATCTTCTTGTTTGAAAGATAACAACGACGAGGTGACATACTATGAGGATACTGCAGTAACGGCGTTCAAACTCGCCACCCTGAAAAGACAACTCACCACTACCGCTAAGGACGGCGTTACCGACAGTTCGTACACTGTCGCCTACAATGCCGGCAAATATGCGTTCTATATCGACCAAAATCTCAAACTGATATACAATCCGGACTCCCTGCCCTGCGGCACGGACGCATCGAAAGCCATAGCCTCCATCACATCGAAGAATGGCGGCGTTATCGTGTTGAACTATAAAAACAAAACGGGAGGCGACAGTCTGGTTTATTATAAGCAGAAAGATTCTCTCGACTTCTCCATGCCCACGCACCTCCGTGTCTACAACATGAAAAACACTGCTTACCGCGAATACACGGTAAAGGTGAACATTCATCAACAGATGGGAGATGAAATGCCTTGGAACGGCAGCAGCCAAGACGCGCTGTCGGCAGTGGGCATGCGGAAAATCGTTGAGAACAACGGAAAGATGTTCCTCTTCGGCACAAGCAACGGACAGACCATTGGTTTCGGGCAGAACAATGACTCTTTTGTACAGCTCAACGGCCAATTCTCAGCCGACGCATACCAAAACGTGGTGGCCATGAAGGGATTGCTCTATCTGGTAGACAATGGCAATATCCTGCGTTCTACCGATGGCAACACATGGAACACCGTTGGACCGACCAATGGCATAACCCGACTGATCGGGGCAAGCGACAGCAAAATCTATGCGCTGACAGCTGCGGGCATCGTCTCGTCGGCCGACAATGGCGCTACATGGGTGGCCAACGACTTAGATGATGACAAAGCCAACCTGCCTACGGAAAACATCAATTTCGTATGTATTCCCTCGCAGGTCAACAGCAAAACCAACAGTCTGATACTCGTGGGAACGCATAACGGCAAAACCGTGATATGGCGAAAAGTGGAGGAAAACGACGCCAATGCCCAGAATCAGCCATGGGCCTTCTATCCCCAAGACAGCTACAACCAGCACACGCTTCCCACATTGCAAAACCTGCAGGTCATTGCATACGACAACGCCCTGCTGGCATTGGGCACAGGCTGCAAGGCTTTCTACGTGAGTAAAGATGATGGACTGACATGGCTTGAAAGCAAAACCTACACCCTGCCCGACAATTTCGCCGCAGCCGGAAAGCCCTTTGCGATGAGCCGCAATGACAAAAACATGATATACATCTCTCTATCCGGCGACACAAAGGTGTGGACCGGGCGTATCGCCAGGCTGGGGTGGAAAGACATACAAAAGAAATTCACCGAATAACCATGAGGCATCTGCTCATCTTCATCATGATGTTGGGATCTGGCACTCAGCTGAGCGCACAGAGCGACCCGGAATATCGCATGGAGATTGGAGTGGGTGCAGGACTCAACGGATACCTCGGCGATTTCAACGGAAACCTCACCAAAGACCTGCAACCGATGGCTACAGTCTTGGCACGATATGTTTTCAATCCCTATATGGGACTGCGCATGAACGTGAGCTACGGCACCTTGAAAGGCTCGTCAGAAGATGTAGAAACATTCTATCCCGACTATGCTGAAACGCCCTACACGTTCAAGAACACGCTCTACGACGTGTGTCTGACCTATGAATACAACTTCCGGCCATACGGAACGGGGAGAGACTACCGGGGCGCCAAACGCTTCACCCCCTTTGTCTTCGCAGGCTTCGGCGGCACATACGCCGACTGCGGCGATAAAGATAAATTCACTTTTAACGTGCCCTTGGGGCTTGGGGTGAAATACAAGATGGGTGAGCGCACGAATCTCGGACTGGAATGGGCCATACACTTCTCACAGAGCGACGAGCTCGACGGTGTGAAAGACCCTTACTATGTGAAAAGCAGCGGACTGTTCAAGAACACCGACTGCTACACTGCACTCCTGCTCACGTTCACCTATAGCTTTATGGCAAAGTGCAAGACGTGTAACAAGGAGTGATGCGAAAGGCAGGCAGTGACGGCCGATGCTTAAAATCTGTCGGCATGCCCAAGCATTTTAAATTCCCCATAACCGACCGGCGAAACCATCTGAAAGGTCAAAGGTCACTGTGTAAAGAAACGCTGCTCAAAGCAAGAGAAATATGGCAGAACTTGATATGACAAGGATTCCACGCCACATCGCCATTATCATGGACGGTAACGGACGATGGGCGGCAGAACAGGGAAAAGAACGCAGCTACGGCCATCAGGCCGGAGTGGACACCGTGCGCCGTATCACCTCAGAGTGTACGCGGCTCGGAGTGAAATTCCTCACGCTGTACACATTCTCTACCGAAAACTGGAAACGTCCGGAAGACGAGATCAGTGCGCTCATGGGACTGGTGTTAAGTTCTTTGGAAGAAGACATCTTCATGAAGAACAACGTTCGCTTCCGGGTGATTGGTGAAATAGAACGTCTCCCCAAAGCCGTTCAAACCAAGCTGCAGGAAACCATAGACCACACTGCCCAAAACTCTGCCATGACGATGACCGTGGCCCTGAGCTACAGCTCACGATGGGAGATCACAAAGGCGGCAAAAGAGATTGCCGACGAAGTGAAGAGTGGAAATTTGGCCGTCGGCGACATTACCGAACAGACTGTCAGCAGCCATTTGGCTACCAATTTCATGCCTGCCCCCGACCTGCTCATACGAACGGGCGGAGAGCTGCGCATTTCGAACTATCTGCTCTGGCAAATAGCTTATACGGAACTATATTTCTGTGACACCTACTGGCCGGCCTTTACCGAGCAAGATCTGCAAAAGGCCATCCTCAGTTACCAAAACAGACAGCGTCGTTTCGGGAAGACAGAGGATCAGGTGGAACAGGAAAACGATAAAGGATAAAAGGGTAAAACAAGTTAAAGAGTTAAAAAGGTGCTCATGGCAAACCATGCTTCCGGCACTCAATTCCTACAGAAAATGCATCATACAAAGAATAATATATTTGCAGCGCTCATAGCTATGACCTGCTGCGTAGGCGCAAAAGGACAAGACAAGATTCTTTATCCCGACATCACTTATGCCGGAACACCACGCGAAGTGGTCATCGGAGGATTCAATGTCAGCGGTATGGAGGGGTACGAAGACTATATGCTCACCGGTATTTCGGGACTGGCTGTAGGGCAGCGTATATCTATTCCCGGCAGCGAAATCACGGATGCCGTGAAGCGTTATTGGAGACACGGGCTGTTCTCTGATGTAAAAATTGCCGCCGATTCCCTGGTGGGCAATAAGATTTATCTGCACATAGCACTGAAGCCCAGACCCCGCGTGTCGGAAATAAACTATATCGGACTGAAGAAGAGCGAGCGGGAAGACATGGAAAAGAAGCTCGGTATGATCAAGGGCGGACAGATAACGCCCAACATGATAGACCGTGCAAAGATACTAGCCAAGAAATACTTTGACGACAAAGGGTTTAAAAACGCTGACATAGACATTCAGCAACGCGATGACATTACAGGCAAAAACCAAGTGATTCTGGACGTTATCATCGACAAAAAACAAAAGATGAAGGTGCGCAACATCATCATCGAAGGCAACGAGAAACTTAAGGATTCAAAGATAAAAGGTAAGCTTTTCAGCAAAGGCGTGTTTGCAAAGACCCATGAGGCCGGCAAACCATCCTCTTTCCTGAAATCGAAGAAGTTTACGCCCGAACGCTGGAAAGAAGATAAAAACAAGCTCATCAACAAATATTACGAGCTGGGATACCGCGACGCGGTGATTCTGAAAGACAGCGTGTGGAATGCTGATGACAAGCATGTTAATGTATATATAAAGGTGGATGAGGGACAGAAATATTATATCCGAGACATCCATTGGGTTGGAAACACAGTCTACAACTCCGACCATCTCAGCGCATTGCTGGGCATGGAAAAAGGAGACGTGTACAACCAGAAACTCATGAACAAGCGCCTTCTCGAAGACGAAGATGCAGTGGGCAACCTTTATTATAATCACGGATACGTGTTTTCCCAGATTCAACCCACTGAGGTGAATATTGTCGGCGACTCCATCGACCTCGAAATGCGTGTCATGGAGGGTCCGCAGGCCCACCTGAGCCATGTGCGGATCAATGGTAACGACCGCCTCTATGAAAACGTGGTGCGTCGCGAATTGCGCACCAAGCCGGGCGACTTGTTCAGCAAAGAGGCGCTGATGCGTTCCGTACGTGAGCTGGCTTCCATGGGGCATTTTGACCCGGAAAAGATTGATCCGAAAATACAACCGAACTATGAGGACGGAACAGTGGACGTAAGCTGGAACTTGGAACAGAAATCCAACGACCAGATTGAGTTCTCATTGGGATGGGGACAGACCGGTATCATCGGCCGGGTAGGCCTCACACTCAACAACTTCTCCATGGCCAACCTCTTCAACAAGAACAAGGAGCATCGCGGCATCATGCCTATCGGCGACGGAGAGAAGCTGTCACTGGGCGTGCAGACCAACGGTACTTATTACCAAAGCTACAACGCCAGCTACTCCACCAATTGGTTTGGAGGAAAGCGCCCCATACAATTCTCGTTCGGTGTGTTCTATTCGAAGCAGACCGACATGGCGAGCAACTTTGCTAACTCTGCTTGGCGCAACAACTATATGTACAGTCTGATGGGGTCGAGCAGCTATAGTTACAACTACACCAACTACGAAAACTATTACGATCCGGACAAATACGTGAAACTTTTCGGTGCCAATTTAGGCTGGGGAAAGCGCCTTCGCTGGCCGGACGACTATTTCTTGCTGGGGATCCAACTGTCGTACACCCGGTATATGCTGAAGAATTGGAGATACTTCCCGGTTACCACCGGAAGCTCCAACAACTTGAATCTTGGCATTTCGCTCAGCCGTTCATCGACCGACAACCAGCTGTTCCCACGTCGAGGCTCCGACTTCTCTGTCGGCCTCACCATTACTCCGCCTTGGTCGAAATGGGATAAAAAGGATTACAAAAACCTCGCTACAAATCCCAATTCTCCCAATTACGTACAGGAGCAACAGGAAAAATTCAAATGGATTGAATATCATAAATGGAAGTTCAAGGCCCGCACTTTCACCGCACTCACCAGTGCGACCAAGTGCTTTGTGCTGATGACGCGCATCGAATTTGGTTTACTCGGCTCCTTTAACAAATACAAGAAGACGCCCTTCGAGACGTTCTATATGGGTGGTGACGGTATGAGTGGATACTCTACAAATTATGCCACAGAGACGGTTGGGCTTCGAGGATATGAAAACGGCTCACTGACACCTTGGAGATCTGAGGGTTATGCATACGACCGTTTCTCTCTGGAGCTTCGCTATCCGTTGATGCTTGGCAACACCACCATATATGCCCTATCCTTCCTGGAGGGCGGTAACGCATGGACAGATACGAAGAAATTCAATCCCTTCGATATGAAACGCTCGGCCGGAGTGGGTGTGCGCATCTTCCTTCCAATGGTTGGTTTGATGGGTATCGACTGGGCATACGGCTTCGATAAAGTGTTTGGAACAAAAGGCGGAAGCCAATTCCACTTCGTGTTGGGTCAGGAGTTCTAAAGCCCTCTCCCACCAACCGCTCCCCGAAGAAAGTGATATTCCACTACAAGCAGCGAGTAACTTTATTGCAGTTTATCCCGTCTTAACTATTGCATAGACTTTAAAAAAAGAATTAGTCATGAGAAAGATAATCAACAAAACAATGGGCAAGAGCATGCTGAGAGCGTGCTTGCTGCTTTCCCTATTCGCACTTTTACCCATCAAAGGAAGTGCGCAGAAGTTCGCGCTCATCGACATGGAGTATGTTCTGAAGAACATTCCGGCCTATGAACGTGCCAACGAACAGCTCAACCAGATATCAAAGAAATGGCAGGCAGAAGTTGAGGCTCTCAACACCGAGGCCGGAACGATGTATAAGAATTACCAGAACGAGGTAGTTTTCCTATCCCAAGAGCAAAAGAAAGCAAAACAAGAACAGATCATGGGCAAGGAAAAGGAGGCTTCAGAACTCAAGAAAAAATACTTCGGTCCGGAGGGAGAGCTCTTTAAAAAGAGAGAAAGTCTGATGACACCCATACATGAGGAAATATACAACACGGTCAAAGAGATTTCCGAACTTCGTGGCTACAGTCTCGTGCTCGACCGTGCTTCCGACACCGCCATCATATTCGGGTCACCCAAAATTGATATTTCCAACGAAGTATTAGACAAACTGGGCTACGGCAGATAAGCCGAACGGCCGAGTCGCAATAAAACAAAATGCACACAAATGCCCTTCAAGGCATATCAACATACAAAGAATAACCAATAATTAAACAATAAGAAGAAAAATGAAAAAGATTATTTTGATGTTCATGCTGATGGCTCCTCTGGCTACTTTCGCACAGAAATTCGGCAAAGTAAACACCCAAAACATCATGCAGACATTGCCTGAAATTTCAAAAATCAACGGTGAACTTGAAGCTACCGCCAAGCAGTACGAGAACGAACTGAAGAGCATGCAAGAAGAGTTGCAGCGCCAAAGCGATGCCTACGACAAAGGCAAGAGCACGATGAATGCCACTGCACAGCAAGCCAAAGAGCAGGAGTTGCAGCAGCTTTACCAGAAGATTCAGCAGACCTATCAGGACAATCAGCAGAAGCTTCAGAAGGCACAACAGGAGAAAATGCAACCTGTCATCGTCAAAGTGCGCAATGCTATCGAAAACGTTGGTAAGGCCGGAGGGTACACCTATATTTTCGAAGAAGGTGTTGCCGTATTTACAGGCTCCAACGTTGAGGATGTTACCTCTAAAGTTCAGGCTGAGATCAACAAACTCAAATAACCGTTCGCACTAACCAGTGCAAAGTTAAGAAGGCGTGATGGTCAAGCTTGAGTCTCTCATAGAAGCACAAGCTTGACCTCATCGCCTGCTTAACTTTTTATCATCTATACTCTTTTCAATCCAAAAGAACTGCTTTTACAATGAAAAAATTATTCCTCTACCTATTGCTTGCCACCTTCTCTCTGCAGATCCAAGCACAAGATACGGCGACACTTCCGGAAGATCCGTTCACCCCAACGATGCAGAATTCGGAATTCAAATTTGGTTATTTCAGCTATAAAGCTGTTTTCGAGGCATCGTCCAACTACATTATCGCTCAGCAAAAGCTTAACGATTTGCGCGCCAAATACGATAGCGAGATGAAGCGCGTAGAGGAAGAATTTAATGCGAAATACGAAGATTTCCTCGACGGACAGAAAGATTTCGCACCAACCATCCTACAGAAACGCCAAGCCGAGCTGCAAGAGTTGATGGAAAAGAACATGGCTTTCAAGCAAGAAGCCAAGCGTTTGCTCAAACAGGCCGAAGACGAATCCTACAAACCTCTGCGCGAAAAAATTGCTCACGCCATACTCAGCGTTGGCAAAAACAAGGGCTTTGCATTTATTCTCAACACCGACAACAACACTGTGCCATACATCAATGTTGCCATGGGTGAAGATGTAACAGCCGACATCACCGCTGCAATGCAATAATCAAATGGTTACAATGCAATAATCAAACGGTTGCGACTCAATAACAAAACAGCTGCTATCATATCATAGGAGCAACGAGATTCAACAACCGCGATATTGCAACAAGACCAACAGGACGTTATCATTCAACAACCGGACCACCACGACAAAATGAGGAAAAGATTGCCCAATCAACAACAAGGTGCCATCGGCATCTTTGATTCAGGCTATGGAGGACTCACCATTCTGCATAGCATACGCCATCTTTTGCCTCAATACGACTACCTATATCTTGGCGACAACGCACGCGCTCCATACGGACCACGCTCGTTTGACGTAGTCTACGAATTCACCCGACAAGCTGTCGAGAAACTGTTTAGCATGGGTTGCCAGCTCGTTATTTTAGGATGCAACACCGCTTCGGCCAAAGCCCTGCGCTCTATCCAGCAAAACGACCTTCCCAAATGGGATCCCGACCGTCGCGTTTTGGGCGTTATCCGACCCACAGCAGAGGTTATCGGCAACCTCACACGAAACAATCATGTGGGACTACTGGCCACAGAGGGAACAGTAAAGAGCAACAGCTACAACCTCGAAATAGCCAAGCTGTGGCCCAACATTAAAGTCACGGGGCAGGCTTGCCCGTTCTGGGTGCCCCTGATAGAATACAATGAGGCCAACTCTCCCGGTGCCGACTATTTTGTACAGAAACGCATCGACCAGCTCATGCAGAAAGACCCGGCCATCGACACCATTATTCTGGGCTGCACACACTTCCCGCTTTTGATGCCCAAAATCCGTAAATATGTCAGCCCCGATATCCGAATCGTGCCACAGGGTGATTACGTTGCCGAAAGTCTCAAGCTGTACTTAGAACGGCACACCAACCTTGAACGGCGACTGACCAAAAGCGGAAACATACAATATTACACCACAGAAAGCCCCGAAAAATTCAAGGAAAGCGCATCTGTCTTTCTTCACACAAACATCAATGTGGAACATATCAACTTAGAATAATGCATCACGAATGTATGATTCGCAATTCCAACATCACAAATTAAATCAAGACTATGCAAGCAACAAGACAAAACAAAATATCAAGACTACTTCAAAAGGAACTGGCTGAGATTTTCCAAAGCCAAACACGTCAGATGAAAGGCGTTCTGGTCAGTGTGACACGCGTCCGCATCAGTCCCGATCTGAGCATCTGCACTGCTTATCTCAGCATCTTCCCCTCGGAGAAATCAAAGGAACTGCTCGAAAACATCAATGCCAACGAGAAGACCATCCGCTATGAGTTGGGCACACGAGTGCGCAACCAACTACGCATCATCCCGGAGCTTCGATTCTTCATCGACGACAGCCTCGACTACATTGAGCACATCGACGAACTGCTAAAGAAGTAGCCGACATCCTTTCAGAAAGGCAGCTTTAGGCTCTTGCATACATTCGAAAGGTATCTTCAGCATCACACATGAACCAACAAAACATGGGAAAAGAAATGGAAACGGCATCCGAAAAGACGCACCCCGACACAGAATTCCAGCAGAAAAGAGGGCGCGGAGGAAATTCTTTTCCCCTTTTTGTCGCACGCCGATACCTGTTCTCCAAGAAGAAAACCCATGCCATCAACGTCATTTCGCTGATTTCCGTTATTGGTGTTGCCATCGCCACTATGGCACTGGTCATCGTTTTGTCAGTGTTCAACGGCTTCCATGACCTCGTGGCCAGCTTCTTCACCAACTTCGACCCACAACTCAAAGTGACGCCGGTGATGGGAAAAACAGTTGCGGCCGACGACCCCATTCTCACCGAAATACGGCAGCTGCCACAGGTAGATGTTGCCACAGAAACCGTTGAAGACATCGCCTTGGCGGTCTACAAAGGCAAGCAGGCCATCGTAACGGTGAAGGGAGTTGACGACAATTTCGACCAACTCACACACATTAACGAAATACTCTACGGCGACGGTGAGTTTCAGCTCCACACGGCCAATCTGCAATATGGCACTCCGGGCATCCGGCTGGCCCAAGATTTGGGCATCGGAACGCTATGGAACGATTTTATGAAAATCTACGCCCCACGCCGCGACGGACAGCTCGACCTCTCCGATCCATACGACGGTTTTGTGGTAGACTCACTGATTTCCTCCGGCGTAGTATTCTCGGTGAATCAAGGAAAATACGACAAAAACGTCATCCTTACCAGTCTTGGCTTTGCCCAAAATCTGCTGGGGCAACCGGGCATGGTGTCGGCTCTGGAACTGAGGCTTAAGTCCGGCTCCAATCTCGACAACGTGAAAGCAAAGATGCAAAGCATTGCCGGCGATAAGTTTAAGGTGGAGGATAGATTCGAACAACAGGCCGACACGTTTAAGATCATGCAGATAGAGAAGTTCATGGCCTACATTTTTCTCACCTTCATCCTCGTGGTGGCTTGCTTCAACATCGTGGGATCGCTCTCCATGCTTATCATAGACAAGCAAAACGATGTTATCACACTGCGTAATTTAGGAGCCAGCGACAAGCAGATTACCCAAATATTCTTATTCGAAGGGCGCATCATCAGTGTCATCGGAGCCATTGTGGGCATCCTGCTCGGTCTGCTGCTGTGTTGGCTTCAGCAACAATTCGGTTTTGTCAAGATGGGTGATTCAGAAGGCACATTTGTTGTCAATGCCTACCCCGTGAGTGTACATTATATAGATGTAGTGTTTGTGTTCTTCACCGTCATTATCGTTGGCTGGCTTGCCGTGTGGTATCCCGTAAAGACTTTCACGAAAAATCACCTGAAAAGCAACCTGCCGACACGCGACAACAACAACGCCAACTAACCTCCGACACATTCCCAAGCCGGAGCCGACCCACCCTAATGCCCGGCCAGCATTCTCCCATACTGTAAGCAACAAACACACTTCCCCCACCGTGTAACACAAGACACGATGGGGGAAGTGTGTGATGGGAAAGCACAAAAAAACGGCAGAGGTTATTCCGTACGAGGCTTCACACGAATGATGGTAAGCCCGTCGCGCATGGGCAGAATAACTTTTTCCACCCGTTCATCTTCCCTGATATGGTCATTAAACTGCCGTATGCCCTGTGTCTGCTGATCGTGCCTATATGCGGGATCTACCACATGCCCATCCCACAGCGTATTGTCGGCAAGAATAATCCCACCGGGATTCATCAACGGAAGCACCATCTCGTACATCTCCACGTAGTTACGCTTGTCGCCGTCTACAAATGCCATATCAAATTTCACCCCCAACTTGGGAGCCTCCGTCATGGCATCTCCTATCCGGAAATCTATAAAATCAGCCACCGGCGAGTTCTCTATCCAAGGGCGTGTGAAATCTTCCATCTCATCGTTAATCTCAAAAGTAAACAGTCGCGGAACACCTTTCGCAGCAGGGCAGGCCTCCCCGCCACGCGCCTGTTTGCCATTGTTGGTAGAGTGAGCGGCAACCTCTTTCAACCCCTCAGCCATACAAATGGCCGAATAGCCCGAAAAAGTACCAACCTCAAGAATGTATTGCGGACGTTGCATCATGACGAACATCTTCAACAACCGCCCCTGCAGATGTCCGCTGGCCATCCGACCGTGTATGGTATGGATGTTGGTGGCCCGATATAAACGGTAGAGATAGTCACCCTCAGGCTCACTATGATGGAGAACATACTGTTCTAATTCATAATTCATAATTCACAATTCATA
>KQ959409.1 GCA_001552765.1 Bacteroidales bacterium KA00344 | reverse complement strand
GATTGGTGGGTGACAGTAGTCCTCAAAGCCCTGTTTAACATATCTTGTGGGAAATGGCTTCTTTTCAAGGGCGGAACTTCTTTGAGTAAAGGATGGAATCTTATTAACCGTTTCAGTGAAGATATCGACATCTCCATTGACAGAACTTTTATTGAAAAAATCCTTAATCTGCCATTTGCCAAGTGTGAGAACAACAACCAGGTAAAGAAGTTAAGAAAAGCGTCGCGAGATTATATTCATGGGACACTTTCAGCAGAACTGGATGTGGAACTTCAGAAAATGGGAATTGAAGGATATACTGTAAAGAATGAAACGATGGCGGGGGAACCTCCCAAGCCTATAGATCATGACAGTGACCCAACGGTAATATTCGTCAATTATGAAAGTATCTTCCCGTCCAGCATGAGACTTATTGATGCGAGGATTAAAATAGAAATCAGTTGTCTGTCTATGTCAGAACCCTATGAACAATGTGAAATTCGTTCTCTTGTCTTTGATAAGTTCCCAGAAGAGGATGATGAAATGGCCGCATCAATTAATACAGTAACGCCATCAAGGACATTCCTGGAAAAGGCACTGCTACTCAGTGAGGAACTTCAAAAAGAAGAACCGAGATCCCTACGTATGTCCAGACATCTTTATGATTTGGATAGATTGATGGATACGGAGTTTGGTCAGAAAGCACTGAATGATGGAAAACTCTACAAGGCCATCGTGGAACATCGTCGCCATTTTTATCATTTGGGATATGTGGACTATGACAAAGACTACCCGGCCAAGATTGATTTTATCCCCCAAAATAAGGTTATGAATGCTTATCGTCTTGATTACGAATCGAATATGGTGGACGGCTATATATATGGCGAAGCAAAATCCTTCGATGAATTGATGAAAAGAATGGAGAAATTACTTCAAGACTTCCGGCAAATTGTAATTTCTTAGGGCAAGAGTAGTTTTTGTTTGTTATGGGTATTTCGATGCAGCATGAAGTTTTTCTATAAAAAGTTTGCAATAATCTCATGCAGATAACGAATCTGTCATTAAGAATAAGTCTGTAATCATAGATTTTTAATCTTTTTCCAAGTTTTTCAAAAAAAGTTCCTATATCCGTGCAGTCTTTTAAACAAAACACACTCCCTTTAATAAAAAGGTATGGTATATCTATGAAAGTAGATGTTAATATAGACGCATGCAAACAGGGAGAACGTGAAGCTCTTGGAAATTTATATAAGGCATATTCCAGCAGATTAAAGAGGATATGCCTGCACTATGTGACAGATGAAAGTGCGGCAGAAGATATTCTGCACGATGCTTTTATTATCATCTTCACCTCTATCAAATCGCTGAAGGACAACTCAAAATTGGAAGGGTGGATAATAACAATTGTAAGAAACCTTTCGTTGAGATACCTGCAAAGAACAGAAAAAGACGATATCCCGTTATCTGGTCTAGGAATAGAAGTATTGAGTGAAGAAGACGAAGAAGAAAAAAATATAGAGTTGGAACTGTTGCTGTCGGCGATAGAGTTGTTACCTGAGGGGAACCGGGAGATTTTCAAGCTCTCTGTGCTGGATGGTCTTTCACATAAAGAAATAGGAGATTTGCTTGGTATCAACCCACACAGTTCTTCTTCCCAGTTGGCTCGGGCAAAGAAAACGCTGCGTGCCATATTGATTAACTATTGGATGCTGTTCTTGCTTCCCATCCTGATACCTGTCTATATCTATTTCGTAACGAGGGAGAAGTCTGTTGACACATCTGATAATAGGCCAACGGCTTTAGACGTTTATCATGAGCTTCCAAAACAAGTTCGGCAGAAAGGAACAGCCTCTCAAAAGGTTGAGCAGCCAAGGTGTTCCATACCATCAAGCACCCTTGGCAATGATAGGCGTGTTTTGGCAGAAAAGACCATTTCTACAGAAGAGATTTCGTCACAGCTAATAACAGACAGTGCAGAATCCGGACAGCTGACTGTATCTTTCCATGTGGATTCCTTGCAGAAATATCTGGCTGCCGGGACCATCGGCGTAGAAGATTCCGTGCAGCGTATTCCGCAAATTTCCGAAGATAAGATGACAGCATTGAATAAAGATGTAAAGCTCAATGTAAATCATAAGAAGAAATATCTGTGGACATTCAACTTCGGCTATTCTTCGAATGCATCGGGTAATACCGCGTCTAATCTGAATTACTTCTCGGTTATAGATTATGCCAATGGTGGGGCGGCGGCGAAAATTTATTCTTGGAAAGATTATATCGACTATCTTGACCGTAACCGTATGCTGATGGATTCACTTGAAAACGCAAGGTTGCGCCAACAGGCAGTCAACCAGTTTATCTCTGCCGACCAAAGTGTGGCAGAGAAAGTAAACCATTATCGTCCTCAAACCTATAGCTTGTCACTTTATAAGCAGTTGAGTCCACGATGGATTTTTGGTACAGGCTTAACCTACACAAGGTTAAGGTCAGAATTTGAAAATCCATTTAATAAGGCTACATTGAAGAGAACGCAGAAAATAGATTATATCGGCATACCATTGCGCATGACCTATCGGGTATGGAACAAGGGAAGACTGAATGCATACGCCACGGGAGGAGTAACTTTCGAAATACCGGTACATAGTTCTTTTACCAAAGAATTTGTCGTCACGTCAGATTCCTCGTTCACAATGAAGGGGACGATCCACCCGCGTTACCAGTGGTCGGTGAATGCCGGTTTGGGGGTACAATACCAGATTTTCAAACCTTTCAGTTTTTATCTGGAGCCAGGGCTTTCCTACTACTTTAAGAATGGACGTGGTATTCAAACATACAGAACTGAGCATCCGTTCATGTTCAGCATTCCGTTTGGATTAAGATTGACATGGTAAGCATCAAATAAATGTAGTATATGAAATTCTTGAATTTAACAAGGAGCCTGTTAGCGCTTAGCCTTCTTGGAGTAATAACAGCGTGCTCTTCCGAGAACGCTATAGTCGGAAATGTCAAAGTGTCAGATGTCGTAACCTCTGATTGCAAGACATCCGTATCTAAGACTGACACTCGTCCTGAATACCTTACAGACTTTTATAGTACCAAAACGACACTGAGTCTGCTCATGCGAAATGACAATACGGTTGCCGCTCAGTTTCTTGATGTGATGGATAATTGCGCAATTGGTCAATTGAATGTGGATATGACTTGTGTAGAAAACAAAATCATAATCATTCTCTACCCAGACCGCGACATGCTCACCAATTGTGTCTGCATGTATGATATGAACTTCAAAATCAGAAATTTATTTCCCGGAAATTATCAGTTAGAAATATTTCAAACAACCACGAACAAGCAGACGAGCTCATCTAACAGAATCTATCATGGGACGGTGACTTTGGATTCCAATAAGCCTGTGAGGCTGACCATGACCCGTTAGGGGGCCTTAGAGAAAATAAAACTAAAACGGTTCGTAATCATATACGCACCGTCTTTTGTATAGATAAATCAGTATTCCAAAATATTTTGTAAAAATGAGCAGTCATTTGCATGGATTGGTATCTTTTATTTAGACGGACATGCAGAGCCGTTTAAGAATGTTCAACCAATTAACAGATATATCAATGCAAGCGAGACACTTGGACAGGAAAAGATATTTTGAGGATTCTGCCATCACTTCTTCCCTTTTTTACCTGCCATACATCAGGAAGTTTCATCCGATAAACTCATGCAGCAAAATATTGGAAATTGGATGTGGTGAGGGAGGAAATCTGAAACCTTTTGCAAATATTGGCTGCCGAGTCTTTGGTGTGGACATGGCGCAAATACGAATAGAACAGGCACGGCAATTCTTTTCTGAGGAAAAACTGGATGGGCGTTTTGAAAGCGGCGACTTCCTTGAATGTCCGACTCCATGTGAAGATGATAAGTTCGACATAGCTATCCTGCATGATGTTATCGAACATGTGCCCGACAAGATAGCATTCTTAAGCCATATTCGCAAGTTTCTAAAAGAAGATGGCATCCTGTTTGTGGCTTTTCCTGCATGGCAGATGCCTTTTGGCGGGCACCAGCAAATATGTCGCAATAAGATATGGTCTAAAGTTCCGTTCTTCCATCTTATTCCGAATCCGCTGTATCGTTTTATTCTGAAAAGACTGGCTGGGGAAGAAGAGGCTACGATAAAGGAACTCCTTTATATAAAACAATGTAAATGCTCAATTGAAAAATTTGAGAAAGTAGTAAAAGCCGTAGACTTATCCATACAGAGTAGACGGCTATGGTTTATTAATCCGCACTATCTTCAGAAGTTTGGATTGCGGCCCCGAAAACTTTGTTGGTCCATTTCCCATATACCCTTTTTCAGAAATTTCTGTTCTACCTCTTGTTTTTATCTGTTAAAACCCATATAATTTTGAGAATGTATTTGATAACATACTAAATCCATGTAATTATGAAAAAAATATTTTATAGTCTTCTGTGCATCATTGGACTGTCTGCATGTTCATCAGAGAACATCGTCCTTGATTCATTAAGAGTTTATGATGTCGCAAATTCTACTTGCAAGTCGAGCCTCTCTGCGACAGAAACACGTCCTGATTTTTACTTGGAGAATGACGCGGCACGGACAACCTTAAGCATAGAATTGGGTAAAGACGGTATAGCTCAATGTGTGCTGGAAGACGTGAAAGCCAACTGTGCCGTAAGAAATATCTATGTGAACATCGTTAATCAAGATGATCAGATTACCCTTGTTGTGTATCATAATGTCCTTGACGCGCTTGCCGATTGCATTTGCAAATACGATGTTCGTTTTAAGATGAGCAAATTGCCGGCTGGTAATTATAAACTTAAGGTTTACTATGCCAGACCGAATATGAAATATGAAGAGTCTGATATAGCTTTCAATGGGCTGATCAATCTAACTCTGAATAAAAAGGAAAGAGTAGTGCTTAAGTCTGAATTGAGGTCACCAGATATTTGAAAAACTGATTGAATAGTAAAAGACAAAAACATAACATTCTATAAAGTGTGTCTTTATCGTGATTTCAGCCCTTTTTGATAATCGCATCTATTGCTGTCCGGTAAAACTCAAAAGA
>KQ959408.1:2958-10934 GCA_001552765.1 Bacteroidales bacterium KA00344 | reverse complement strand
AAGCTCATCAACTCGTCATAATTCATAATTGGCTGGCGCGTTGGAATTTTATATTCGCTATCAATATTCGCTGTTTGACTGATAATTAAAAAATATAAAAATATGTTTGGCTAAATCTATTATTTATATTAACTTTGCCAAATAACTGCAAAAACTACTCGTAGAAACTGCGAGAATATCTTCTAAACTAAAAGAATTTTTAACAACTAATCTATTAATAAAAAAGTATGTCTGAGTATTTGAAGCACATTCGAATGGCGCTGCTCACACTCCTGCTGTTTGTTGTGGGTATGGTGCAGGCGCAGACTGTCAAGGGCACTGTTACGGATAATACCGGCGAGCCCATTATCGGAGCCACTGTGATGGAACAGGGGGTGAGCGGTAATGGTACCGTGACGGATATCGATGGTAACTTTAGCCTGCAGTTGAAAGGAAAAGCCAAGAAGGTAAACGTGTCCTATGTCGGGATGAAGACGCAGAGCGTCGATGTCTCATCAGGTAAGGCCAAAGTTGTTCTTGAAGATGAGGCAACAAGTTTGAACGACGTGGTGGTGATCGGCTATGGTACGGTAAGGAAGAAAGATCTTACCGGGTCTGTGGCCTCAATTAGTGCTGATGACATTGCCGGAGTGCCCGTATCGAACGTGGGTGAGGCCATGACGGGTAAGCTGGCCGGTGTGAATATCACCACAACCGAAGGATCACCCGATGCCGACGTGAAGATTCGCGTGCGTGGCGGTGGCTCGTTGTCGCAGGATAATTCACCCCTTTATATAGTAGACGGTTTCCCCGTACCGTCGATCAGCGACATTGCTCCTTCCGAAATCGAGTCTATCGACGTATTGAAGGACGCTTCGTCTACGGCCATTTATGGTGCGCGTGGTGCCAATGGTGTGATCATCATCACCACCAAGAGCGGCAAGGAAGGCAAGGTGCAGGTAAGTTTCAACGCCTCATTGGGCTACAAGAAACTCTCCAAGGAAATCAAGGTGCTCGACCCCTACAACTACGCGTTGTATCAATATGAGGTAGGCTCGACCGATTACGGCAACTATCAGGATATGGATATTTGGAAGTCGGTGGAGGGCTACAACTTCCAGGACGCCCTCTTCGGTCGTACGGGTGTGCAGCGCCAGTACAACGCCAACGTGAGCGGAGGCTCAAAGGACGTGAAGTTCAATGTGGGATATGCCCACAATGGCGAGAAATCGATCATGCTCGGCTCAGGATATGCGAAAGATAACGTGAATGCCAAACTCAACGCCACGTTGAACAAATGGCTGACTTTCGACTTCAACGGTCGTCTGACGTTTACCAAAATCGACGGTCTCAGTGGTGGAGCTGAGAACAACCAGAGCAATGCGGCCAACAGTATTGTGGCCAACACCGTGCGCTGGCGCCCGGTGGAGCCTTTGGTGTCGACCGATGAGGATGAGAACAACTCCACTGCTTCGCAGCGCAATCCCTTGCAGCGTATCAATGCCACCTATAGGTTGCAGAATCGTTTCCGCCAGAATTATAATGCCGGCTTGAACTGGAAACCCTGGAAGCACGTTACCTTCCGTACGGAGTTTGGCTACAGCTGGGACTACAACAAGGAAGATATGGTGTGGGGTGCCGATGCCGTGACCAATTCCAAATATGGCTACAACGGTGCACCGCAGCTTCGTTTTGAACGTGTGGACAAGCGCGGATGGCGCAATGCCAACACCTTCACTTATGACAATAAGAAATTGTTCGACGGACGCGACCACATCAACGTGCTCGTAGGACAGGAGTGGAGCAACGCAAGGGAAACCGCTCGCTATAACACGGCTGTGAACTTCCCCACGAGTTTCACCATTGATGAGGCTCTGGCCAATACGTCGGCTGCGGCCGTAACACTGCCCAACGAGGTAGACATTAAGGCTGACCAAAATATGATTTCTTTCTTTGGACGTGTGAACTACACGTTGGCCGAGAAGTATCTGGCCACCTTTACCATGCGTAGTGACGGGTCTTCTAAATTTGGCAAGGACCATCGCTGGGGCTTGTTCCCATCGTTGGCACTGGCTTGGAGAATCTCTGAGGAAGACGGATTGAAGGACAGCAAGTGGCTCTCGAACTTGAAAGCGCGTCTGAGTTTCGGTACAGCCGGAAACAACCGCATCCCATCGGGACTGCTCGAAACCACCTACACCGTGACAAGCAACAGCGACAAACATGCCGGCTTTGGTGAGAAACCAGCTACACAGTTGCAGCACAGTAAATATCTCTATAATCCGGATCTGAAGTGGGAAACCACTGTTACCCGAAACTTCGGTATCGACTACGGCTTCTTTAACAGCCGCATCAACGGTACGTTGGACTTCTATTGGAACACGACCAAGGACTTGCTGATGCGTGTGGAGATACCAACATCAACCGGATACGACTATCAGTATCAAAACTTCGGCAAGACTTCCAACAAGGGTGTCGAGCTGACAATGAATGCTGCCATTGTAGAGAGCAAGGCATTCAACCTGAACGGTACGTTCAATGTATCATGGAATAAGAACAACATTGACGAGCTGACCATGAAGAATCCCTGGCAGAGCAGTAACTTTGCCGGCTCAACCTTTACCCCGTACGATGATTTCCGTGTGGCCGAAGGTGGTAGTCTCGGAGAGGTTTGGGGATACAAAAACAATGGATTCTATACTGTTTATGACGCCAAGACTAATCCCAACGGCGAGCTTGTGCTCGGCAATGATGGTAAGTGGGGCCTTCGCGACGGTGTGAATGACAGGAGTTACACCATGATCGGTGGTGCGCTTGTTCCGGGTGGACCCAAGTTCGAACTCGATGAGGACGGCAAGCCCCTCAAGCAGAAGCTGGGCAACACCATTCCCAAAGTGATGGGAGGATTCGGATTGAACGGCAACTGGGGCAATTTCGACTTCAACATCTACTTCAACTATTCTGTTGGAAACAAGATAGTGAACGGCACGAAACTGGCTAACTCGTTCTACAGCAACAGCCAGAAGAACTACAACATCGTAAACGATTTCAATATTGACAATCGCTATACATGGATCGACCCGAACACCGGCAAGAATCTCGGTACCGGCGTTACATCTACCGTGATAGACCAATATGGAGGCGTGGAAAACATCATGACCCGTCTCAATGAACTTAACGGTAATGCAAGCATTTGGAATCCTGCAGCTTCGCAGAAGTCGCCTATCACCAGCTATGCTGTAGAGAGCGCTTCCTTCCTGCGCCTGAACACCTTGACGGTGGGCTATACGTTGCCTAAGAGTTGGATAAAAAATATTTTCCTCAACAACGTGCGCATTTACTTCTCGGGTTATAACTTGTTCTGCATCACAGGCTACGACGGCTATGATCCGGAAGTAGACACCAGTGGCAGAAAGAATCCCATGACACCGGGCATCGACTATGCAGCCTATCCCAAGAGCCGCACTTTTGTCGGAGGAATCAACGTGACATTCTAAACTAAACGAATTTACTAAAATGAAAAAAATATTATCAGCATTTGTGCTTGCCGCCGGCATGGTGACCTTTGTCTCGTGTGACGATTTTCTCGACCAGAAGTCGCCGTCGGAGCTTTCCAAGGCCAATGTGTTCAATTCGGAATATTACACCAGTACGGTGGTTAACCAAATCTATGGCGACCTCACCAACGACCGCACCTATTCACAAGACTGGGCCATCCTTTACGGATTGGGTACCGACTGCGAGTTGGTGGACGGACTGGGCTCCACAGCCACCGCTTCGAGCGAGCGTGGTTATTTCAACTATAACTATGGTGGCGAATATGCCAATTGCGGCAAAATGTGGTCGTATATGTATGCCACTATTGAAGACGCCAACCTCGCTATCGAGGGCATCGCGGGCAGTACCTTGAAAAATGAGACATCGATGAAGCAGTATTACGGCGAGGCGGTGTGTCTGCGTGCCATGGTCTATCTTGACCTAATCCGTGCTTTTGGTGATGTGCCCATGAAGCTGGAGTCTACCAAGGAAGATTTGAGCAATGCTTATCAGGGCAAGACCGACCGTGACACTATCCTCGATACGCTCATCGAACAGGTAGAGGGTGTTATCGACTTGCTGCCTTGGGCCGGTACCAACGGCTATACTACCGAGCGTGTCACTAAAGGATATGCCCATGCTTTGGTTGCACAGCTGGCCATGACTCGTGCCGGTTATGCCATTCGTGAGAAAGCTAAAGACGGTTATGAAACCGCAAGCTATTCGGACGCTACCTATCCCACCCAACGTCCCGACTTGGCCACCCGCAATGCGCTCAACCGTAAGGCTCTGAAGCATTTGTCGGCCATTATCAGCAGTAACGTGCACAAGATGAATCCCTCGTTCCACAACCAGTGGTACCTGATCAATCAGTTGGTACTCGATACAGAATATCAAGAAAATATCTTTGAGATCCCGATGCTTCAGGATGTAAGTGGTGAGTTGGGTTACACGGCTGGTTTCCGTCTCAACGGAGTGACCACACAGTATGGTTACAGCAACTCTTCCGGTAAACTGAAGCTGACGGCACCGCTGTTCTACTCCTATGATAAGAACGACACACGCCGTGACATCACTTGTGCCACCATGCAGGTGAAGCCTGAGCAGAAGGCCATCACCTCCAACCACGAGACGATTGTAGACCCCTTTTGCGCCGTAGAGTCGCACGTGGGTAATACCCCCTTCGGTATCTACTGTGGCAAGTGGGATCCCCGCATGGAAAACGACGCATGGCTGGAGCAAAACCTCAAGGCCAGTGCCAAACACATGACGGGTATCAACGTAGTGAAAGTGCGTTATCCGCAGGTGTTGTTGTGGTATGCCGAGTTGATGAACGAATTAGTCGGTCCTGACGGAAGCGACGCTGATGGAGCCGGTATTACGGCTCGTGAGGCTTTGAAACAGGTACATACCCGTGCTTTCAGCGACGCCGACAAGGCTGCTGCCGAAGCGTATGTGGCCGGAATTGCTGCAGACAAGAGTACTTTCTTCAACGCTATTGTACAGGAAAATGCTTGGGAATTGGCTGGTGAAGGGGCACGCAAGTGGGAGCTTATTCGCTGGAACTTGCTGGCACAGAAGATTTTCGAGATGAAACAGAATTATCTGACCCAGCTCGAAGACGGCACCTATCAGGAAACCATTTATTACAACTACAGTGATGCCAATAAAACCAAAATCGATATGGGTAGCGTGACATGGTACGGCTTGCCCGATGGTAAGACCGCAGCCGACTACGACAACTCTGCGTCTTCGTTTGGAAAGAAAGACAAAACCCAGATGGAAACCAACCTGAATTCCATTTGCGGCGGACTCGTGGGCACCAATGCCAAGACTTTTGGTCATGGCGAAGTGATCAACCGCTATCTCGTGCCCATCGGTTCAACGATCACGAGCAGTTCCAATGGTTACATCAAGAACTCTTACGGATTCACTTTCTGATAAGAGAAAAAGGGATTATAATTCATAATTCACAATTCATAATTCACAATTTGGCTGCGCGTTGAGCAAGCTGATGCAACAGAAACGGAGGAAGATTAATTATGAAGAAGCGAAGAGTGAAGAATGAGGAGTGAAAAAGCGAGGGGTGAAGAATGAGAAGTGAAGAATGAAGAAAACGCTGACTCGAAACCTTTCCTCCTCAAAAATAATAAAACACAGCAACAATGAAATTATTTAAAAACATAATAAGCAAGGCCGTCATGATGTGTATGGGCGCAATAGCCCTCACAGCCTGTACCGACAGCAACGACTGGAGCGTGGACAGCGCTTTTAACCGACTGTTCGGCCCCAACGAGAGCAATATTGCCGTTAAGCCTGAAGCCACACGGGCAGAGGTGACGTTCACGACAGTAAAAGACGCTGAAAGCTATCTGATCCAAGTGAGCAATGACTCTCTTTTCAACAAGGAAGTATTGGCTTTCGGCGGGGACAAGAAGATTACGAGCAGTCCGGTTTATATCGACGGACTGGAAAGTGACACCATTTATTACCTGCGCATCAAATCGGTGGGAGAGGGAAAGATGGAGTCCAACTGGGCGCGTCTTGACGGTCATTTCAAGACCAAGAGCGAGCAAATACTCTATCCGCTCGACGAGGCTAAAGACTTGACGGCGACCAGCGTGACACTGCGTTGGTCGGCCAATGCCAAGGTGACAACCGTGAAGTGTAACGGACAAACCTATACTCTCACGGCTGAGCATATTGCAGCGGGAGCCTTTACAGTGACCGGTCTGCAGCCCGAAACAGAATACACGGCCAATATCTACAACGGTAAGAAAAAGCGCGGTGGACTGACCTTTACCACGGCTATCGACCTCAACGGAGCCATTTTGGTTAAGCCCGACGAAGACCTGAAGACCGTCATCGCGAATGCTGAAGACGGAGCAACGCTGGCACTGATGCCCGGTGAATACAAGGTACTGTCCGACGAAGGGTCTATCACTTCGATTGACATCACTAAGAACGTAACCATCAAGTCGCTCCGTTCTTACGATCGTGCTGTGATCAAGGGTGGATTCACACCTAAGGGTGGTACACTCCAGCTCAAACAGCTGGTGCTCAATGGTGACGGTTCTGTGGGTTATATGATAGATTTCAAGGAGGCTGCCGACTATGGAGACTACGAAATCGACGATTGTGAGATAACCAACTACAGCAAGGGCTTGATGTACAACAATGCCAGCGGTGCTAAGGTGCCCTCAATGGTATTCAACAACTGTATGATTCATGATATGGGTAGCGGTGCCGATTTCCTCGATATCCGCAGTGGCTATATCGCTGCACTCACGTTCACCAACAACACGGTGTGGAAAGCTGCTGCCGCCCGCGACTTCGTGCGCTACGACAATAAATCATCGAATTATCCGGGTGTACCGTCTCCGGTGATCACCGTCGACCACAACACCTTGGTGGGCATTTCCAACACCGATTCCCGCCGTTTGCTCTACGTGCGTTATGCGGGCAACTCCTGTATTTGGACCAACAATATTGTGGTGTCTACCAAGGGTATTGTGACCAATCAGTCGAGCACCAACGTGACGACGATGCTCGGCAACAACAATGTGGATTGTCCCAACCTTTCCTCCGCCACATCCACGGTGACGACACCTAAGGTTTACGACGACGATGCCACAACGCTCAACCCCGAGTTTACCGACGCCGACAAGGCCGACTTCACCGTGGGCAACGCCCTGCTGTTGCAGAGGCGTGTGGGTGACCCACGGTGGATTAAGTAATCCCGTAGAGAACATAGTTGAGAACACAAATGAATCGTCCCGACAGCTTGTTGTCGGGACGATTCGTTTCGGTACACTTGGCATACGCATTATGCCCGAACTCAGGTTGTAAAGGTGCGAGTTTTATGTTAAACAACCAAAGACGAAACGACGTAATTTGTTGTATGTCAAAAGATTATAATTTATTCGGTAAACACAACTTATACACCCCCACCTCGCATATATAGACAAGTAATCCTAAACCTATATATAAGAATTTCTCATAAGGCATATCAACAACTATTAACCAACTATATATATATACTAATAGAAATACTATGCTAAATATAACATACAGAATCTTATTTACTTTACCATATCCATAGGACAAAAAAGTCATGATAAAACCTACTATATATAACATATCATTATAAAGATATAGGATGCCTGAAGCTATATCAGGCTTGCCTCGAAATAGTATATGAAATATGTTTGAGATAACAATGTATGCAAATAATCCTACGCTAATATAAATTATTTTTTTTACAATCATATCCTTTTGTTTTCTATTTCCTTTTTTATTGTTACTGTAGTTTCCTAATTTAGGTTGATTTTAGGGAAAGATACGGGCGGATTCCATAAGCAAGTGCAAAGTTATACTATTTTTGTTTTAATCATATCTCTTGGCTGTATAAATCTGTTTTTCTTTCTGGGCGTAGAGTCAACCAGCAAGTGCAAAATTAG
>KQ959408.1:1869-2858 GCA_001552765.1 Bacteroidales bacterium KA00344 | reverse complement strand
GGGTTACAAAAATAGCAAAAGGCAGAGAATTTATTCCTGCCTTTGTGCATAATTATTTAGAACAAAATTGATTATCAGGAAGTTATTCTGACAACACCCAATCTGGAACATTACCTAACTTTTATTATTATGAGTTTCTATGTCAATTAAATACTCCCATATCTTTCGTCCTTTAAAAGATTCTTTTACTAGTAATACTCCCAGGTAAATTAAGATTAAATCTAAGAACATATAGAAGATGTATATGTACGGATTTACTTTTTCTTGTACAACACTATATCCCTTGGTTGAATAGCGAACAAGAATAGAATCTCCTATGGAAATAGAACTATTTATACTACCTGCATCATAGAATTGATTTCCTATTTTTACAGTCGCACTTCCAACTGGTCTGGAGACGCGTCCACTTATAGCAATAACTTCTGCGTTAATCAATTGCCCATTTTCTCTAACATACCAATCTGTCAAAATAAAACAAGCAATCATACAAAAGCAAATTATACACAGAATACCTAAAGAAAATAATATTATATTAATTCTTTTTCTTTCCATTATTATTTCTATTTTGAACACGTTTAAAGCAAAACTAACTCCAGCATTTGAACCTATTTCCAAATCGAGATTACTTTTTTAATCAGATATGGCAGATTTCAAAGTTTTTCGCTCTTGTTTTGTTAAAACTCCAGCCTTCCTTCCAGTTATTGGGTTAGCTGTCATTTTTTTTGTCAATTTGCTTATTGTTGCTTTAGAATTATTATAAGATCCTTTTATCTTTAAATTGTCCGCCACAGCCCCAGTAATCGTAGAAGAAATAACGTTCTCTCCTATGTCCTTTCTTGTTGATGTTCGTGCTGTCCGTTGGTGTCTCTTCCGTGCGGTAATTGATGTCACGGACACTGGCCAGTTGGATTTTCTTGCCCTCATCATTATTATATGTATAGGTGAGGTCATAGCCTGCATTGAGCGAACCGTTGAACTGTACGTTACTT
>KQ959408.1:0-1769 GCA_001552765.1 Bacteroidales bacterium KA00344 | reverse complement strand
TCGTAGCCCATGGCAAGGGTGTAAGAAGCCATCTTATTGTCAGTTCCCTTATAAGTACCTGTTGCACTTGACAAACGATACAGTGCATCATAAGTGTAGCTGTGGCTCATCTGTCCGCCAGCCTTATGGCAGGAAAATTCTCTTTATAAATCTCTTTTCCATTCATAAACATATTCATCTTTTCTACCATCATAAGATAGAGATTCTATTAATATTTTAATTGAATTATTTTCATAAGAAAAAAGAATATTGAGCATATTTTCATCCAAAATATAACTTATTTTCGAGAGCCTTCCACATTTAATAAATATCTTTATGTCTTTTATTGTATTATAAATCAAATAAGATTGTAATATTATAGGACTAAAAAGACAATTAAATTGACAATTCAAATTAGAAAAGATTACATAAGTGCTATTTTTATTTATTGAAATTGATATATGATTTGAAACTTTATCGCCATTCGGGAGAACGGATTCATAAATACTTTGCAAATCAGAAATATACTCTTCTAACAGGAATGTATGTTTAACATAAGGAGACAAAAAAGTCCCCTTATGCAGTTTAAATTTAGAATAGAAATCTTTAACACCAAGATTAGAGTTCTTATACAATTTCGTTTTTGCTAAAGAATAAACATCAACTTTATTTTTATAAATTATAGAATCGACCTTATTCCCATCGTCATCGTTTTGCACAAGATACCTCAACTGCCCTTTAGACGTATAACTCCTAATCTGAATTTCTTTTGTATTATAATAAAATTTCCAGATATTTTGAGCTTTAGTATTTAACAAACAGAAACAAAGCAGAATGCAAAAGAATGCCCTTTGAAGCCAAAAATTTAATAGTAAAATCATTTCAAAGTCCTCCAAAAAATTGTTAATCCGTATTGTGCAGTGGAAGAAAGTCTTATTCTTTCCTTATTCCTCATGCCTCCATAATTTTCTACCGCAGCTTTTTTCTGAGGAACATTAAATGATCCTTTACCAAATTTTGTATTTACAGCATTTCTCCACGAAGCATACTCCTTATCACGTATACTCCACCCCATAACATTAATTTTATACATGAAGGTGCCATTAGAGGGCTTATTCTGATATTTCCCAGGAATCATTGCTTGCTCTGCACCATCCCATTGATCAGCTCCATTGCTATAATCTATAGAACCTGGTGTAATTGCATTTATAACAGCAGCATTGGCTGTTTGCATTGCAAATGTTTGTTTGCCTAACTTCGTTTTTCTAAATTCTTTTGCAAGCGGAGAATTTTTACCATATGCTACTTTGTTTTTATTCATATGAATTGAAGCTATTGCAAACATTTCTTCTTTGCTAAGTATGCCATACCCTATAGAACTTTCTGCATAGACAGTTGATGCCAACGTGTTTAATTCTTTCTGACCAATAGACAATTTAGCAGGGTTTTCGAATACATCCACCAGCGAACCATTCCTATTTTTTTCTTTATGTACACCAGTTGCTGTAAAAGCCAAATTATCCTGTTTCCCATCACTGCCAAGCCATTTACCACCATCTGTATAATAATCGCCCTGTCCGTCAGGGTCAAATAAATTTATTGGATTACTATGGCAATAAGTATATGAACTTATATCAATATATTTCTCTTCCAAAGGGTCTGTACTCATCCACAAACTCAACCTCGGTTCATAGTACCTTGCCCCATAGTAGTACATACCAGTCTCCTCATCCAGCTCCTTGGCATTGAAAAGGTAAGGGGTGTTCCAAGTATTGTTGCAGTTGGCTTTC
>KQ959407.1 GCA_001552765.1 Bacteroidales bacterium KA00344 | reverse complement strand
AAATTCAGGTTGATCCAGAGCGCAGCATTCGTTTGTACTCAACGAAACAAATGTTTTGTAATAATCCAATATTAGCCGTCTTTCACACTAACAAATAACCCTTATATGCTACCAGACATGAAAGGGTTATTTGTTAGTCGTCCCTTGAAAAGTAAATAACCTATTGATTATCAATAAAATAACTTTTCTGTTATTTGTATATATCTACAAGCTTTTGTATCTTTGCGTGGTAAAATCTTGCAAATCAACAATGTATAAATCTCCATCCAACACCCATCAGGTATCAATGTTTTGAGACTTGGCATCCATGCTCAATCCCACCCATCCAATGTATAAACTTGCCAATCTGATAAATTGGGAAACCTTTGAGCGTTCCTTTGCCCCCTTGTACTGTAAGGACAACGGACGCATGGCCAAGCCTATCCGCCTGATGGTCGGTCTTATAGTGCTGAAGCATATTCGCAACGTCTCGGACGAGAGCGTCGTGGAACAGTTCTCGGAGAACGCCTACTACCAGTATTTTTGCGGAATGGAATCCTTCACCATCGCCAAACCTTGCGTATCGACGGAACTCGTAGAGTTCCGCCATCGCATTGGCGAAGCGGGTATGGAGTTGATTCTCAAGGAGAGCATCCGGGTAAATCTGCTGCTTTACGACAAGCGGAAAGAGAATGAAAACAGAAATGACGGCAAGGACGGTCGTGGACGCAAGTCCGACCCCGAGCAGACAGCCTTTATCGACTCTACCTTGCAGGAGAAGAACGTCACGTTCCCCACGGATTCGAAACTCCTGAATAAAATCATCGGTTTCTGCCGCGACGTGGCTCATGCAGAGCACCTCAAGGTGCGCCAAAGCTATGAGAGGGAAATCAAGAGACTTAAGCTTTGCAGCGTTTCCGTGGCAGGAAGAACAGTTCAGTCAAGGTAAGGAAGGCCGACCGTCGGATGCGCACCATCGCCGGAAGACTGTTGCGCGAGCTGGTTCGAAATTTGCCCCCTGAGAACTCTTACCAAGAACGTATTGAAGTCTGCATGAAGTTCGTTAACGGCGAGAGAATGGGCGGTCACAAGATCTACTCCCTTCATGAGCCGGACGTGTTGTGCATCAGCAAGGGGAAGGACCACAAGAAATACGAGTTCGGCAATAAAGTCTCCCTTGTCAGACTGTGGAATGGTCTCATTGTCGGTGCATTATCTTTCCGCAATGAATACGACGGTCATACGATAGACAAGGCAATGGAGCAGGTCGGCAGGGTCTATGGCAGGAAAATCAAAAGACTCGCGGGGGACAGAGGGGATCGCGGGCAGGAAACGTGCGGAGAGACGTATATCATGATACCCGGCGTTCCCAAGGCAAGCGACTTGCCACACAAGAAAAAGAAAAAACAAAGGTTCTTCCGCAAGAGAGCAGGAATAGAGCCTGTCATAGGGCACTGCAAGGCAGATCATCGATTGGGGAGGAACTTCTACAAGGGTCTCTTGGGTGATGCCATCAACGTGATGCTCGCTGCGGCTGCATTCAACTTCAAAAGAGCCATGCGGTTTCTTTTGTGCCTTATTCGAACCATGATAAAATGGAGTATTCAAGGAGTGGGTTCCAACTTTAACGAAACAATGCTGTTATCCAATACCTTTTGCTGGTTGTAAGTCGAGTTCTTGAGGGACGACTTGTTAGTATGAAAGACGGCTAATATTGGATGATTACGGCATTATAACGCAATACCCAAGAAATTATGGCAAGAATAGATGAACAAAGGAAACAACGTCTGGAACAAGCCCTTCGAGATATGGGTAATTATGGAGTTAAACTCCGCAAGCCCGAAGAGTTGCCCGATTTTGACCAGCCCGTAGATTATGAAGAGGAAAAGAAAAGATTTG
>KQ959406.1 GCA_001552765.1 Bacteroidales bacterium KA00344 | reverse complement strand
GATTGATGTATTGATACCAATTGCCTGCATGGGTACGATGTTCATGGAAAGGAATGTCATCATGGCAGCCACGGTGGTGAGTGCCGAGAGCGATACGCCCCAACCAGTCTCGCCCATTGCGTCGATGATGGATTGCCTGCGCCTACCTGTCTCTACGAAGCGCGTCTTGAAGAAGTTGTACAGGTGGATGTTGTAGGCAATGGAGCAAGCAAAGGTGAGAATGACGGCTATCATCATGGTAGTCATGTCGATGTAGATGCCTGTCCAGCCGATGATGCCAAAGCTGATGAGCAGTCCTAAGACAGAGGTGAGCAATGGCGCTATTACTCCACGTATCGAACGAGTTACAATGAGCATCACTACAATAGAGATGATAAATGCGAAGAGGAACAATCGTCCCATTTCACCCTTGAGATAGACCACCTTCTCATAGCTCAGATAAGGCATTCCCGCAGCAGCGGGCGACAGTTCTGCATATTTCTCCTTGCCTATGATATGTCCAGCTTCCCTGCCAGTAATCATGTCGGGAGCCATGTCGCTCGTCTTCTTCCACACACTGTCGGCAGGGAAGGGACGCAGCTTTACCATGATCCATGTCATCGTTCCATCGGTCGATACCATTTTCTTCGCCAGATAAGGTTTGCTGTAAGCCTTGCGCTTGATTTCTTTCAGTCCAGCGGCATCCGATGGAATTTGCTCGGGTACAATCTGCTCTATGGTCATACCTTCCTCCGTACCAGAGGCAAACTCAAGGTCGGTGAGCGATGTTACCTTGTCGGCGTACGACAAACTATCTTTCAGTTCGTTGCTCAGCTCACGAATGAGTGTGAGACTGCGTTTGGAGAAGATGTCCTTATTCTTTACCAGCACTGCCACATAGTAGTCGTTACCAAAGATAGACTTGAACTCGTTGGTCTTGAGCAGTATAGGGTCGTCGCTTAGGAAATAGTCATCGAACGAAGTTCTTATCACGATGCGCTTGGCTCCAACGAGCGAAAAGGCGATGACCACCGCAAACAGCGCACCCACAACAAGCCGATGGCGCAAAATCCAGTTGGCCAGTTGCCTGAAAAGGTTGTTGATTTTTTCGATTTTCATGATTGCTT
>KQ959404.1 GCA_001552765.1 Bacteroidales bacterium KA00344 | reverse complement strand
GTTGATGAGCTTGCGAATAATTGTGAATTGTGAATTGCAAGATGTGCTGCCTCCTGAACTGCCTTAGCAATTTCGGGCTTCACACCTTCCGGCACATAGCTGTTGCCTACCACACTTTTCCCAAAGATAGCCTCATACCAAGTGCAGGCAGCTGTATATCGTCCATAGGTTAGTTCCAGATGATAGCCGTCTCGTGTCATGTGGTCGCCGATGAACGTGGCGCGGGCGTTCTGAATAGCCATACCCGACGGGATGATTAAATCCAGATGGTAATCTCTGACCACCCTTTCAGACGCATCCATGATGGCCTTGTACATCTCACTCTGACTGTTGTGGTATTTGGGGAAGTCGCCGTGATCGGAATCTTGCGCGTATGCCCAGGTCTGATGCCACACTATCTTGCAGTCTTTTGGTGCGAGTTTTTTCACATAGGCAAGCAGTTCTGCCATATAGGGCGTGTAACTTTCGTAGAGTCCCGAAAAACCGCTGGCCTGCTGCAACGAGATGTAATCCCATTGCTCATCCTTTATGGCTCTGGCCAGCGTCATGTGGTCGATTTGGTGGCGCACGCCATCTGTATCTATCTTGCGGTAACGGTAATCGGCAGCGTCCTTTTTGGCATTGTTCAGATGGCGTTCGAGCGAACATCCCCCAATATACATATTTGCGATGATCGTCTGTTGCCCGTCGGCGGCGGCCAACTCATGCAAATTCTGTTCTATGGCATCCTCTGAGAAGCTGTTTCCGATAGCGAGAATACGCACAACACCGTCTTTAGCATTCACAACGACCGCAACAAACAGCATCGCAATCAGCATCATTTTTCTTAATTTCATATCATCATCTGTTTTCAGATTTAACATTTCTATTTTTAGCAGCAAACTTAATCCTTATACTCCACTTGTTGCAACGACTGACACGACTACACACGATAATTGTGAATTATGACGGGTTGATGAGCCTGCGAATAATTATGAATTGCAAACGCGCAGCCAATTATGAATTATGAATTATGAATTATGAA
>KQ959403.1 GCA_001552765.1 Bacteroidales bacterium KA00344 | reverse complement strand
GCCAATTGTGAATTATGAATTTTGAATTATGAATTGCAAATGCGTGGTTTAGTCATAAAGAACACAGGTTCGTGGTACACCGTGAGAACAGAAAACGGACGTACTATAGAAAGCAAGATAAAAGGAAATTTCCGGCTTAAGGGTATTCGAAGTACCAATCCGGTGGCGGTGGGCGACCATGTGCAGATAGATGTAAATGCTGAGGGAACCGCACTTATTACAGAGATAGAGGAACGTCGGAATTATATTATCCGAAAGTCGCAAAACCTGTCTAAACAAAGCCATATATTGGCGGCGAACATCGATCAGGCCTTTCTGGTTGTCACTATAAACCATCCACAGACTTCCACAACATTTATTGACCGTTTTTTAGCGTCGGCCGAGGCATATCGTGTGCCCGTTATTTTGCTGTTCAATAAGACCGATTTGCTCGATGAAGATGAACTTTACTATCAGGAAATGATGGTAAATCTCTATGAAACCATCGGCTATGAATGTCATCAGGTGTGTGCTGTCGAGACGCTAAGCGGAGGCAGAGAGCGTTTGGATAAGTTGATGCCACTGCTGAAGGACAAGGTGACGTTGCTGGCAGGGAACAGCGGAGTAGGGAAGTCGACGATGATCAATCATTTTATTCCCGATGCTGACGTTCGGGTAGCCGAAATCAGCGATGTGCACAACTTGGGTGTGCACACCACAACTTACTCCGAAATGCTGATGCTTCCCAATGGAGGTTATCTCATCGACACGCCCGGAATCAAAGGCTTTGGCACGTTCGACATGGAGCCGGAAGAGATTACGAGTTATTTCAAGGAGATTTTCCACTTCTCCAAGGAATGTCGTTTTAACAACTGCACGCATACCCATGAGCCGGGCTGTGCTGTGCTCAAGGCACTCGAAAACCACTATATCGCAGCATCTCGATACGAGAGTTATCTCAGTATGTTGGAGGATAAGAACGATGGGAAATACAGGTAGGAGTTTTGACAGAAGTGCCCTTTTCACAATTGAGAGGTTGCGGCGAGTTTGGTAGACAGTTTTCACATCAATTGTTTGGCGCGAAAAGCCCCCCCTGTTTTATTGTGGCGTGGGGAAGATAAACTGTAGGTTTGTCTTTTTCCTGACTTCGTCACTCAAAAAACATGTATTTTATAACTGGTTGATAAACAATATATTTTCCATCATGGAGCAATTTGACTCCA
>KQ959402.1 GCA_001552765.1 Bacteroidales bacterium KA00344 | reverse complement strand
ATCAAAAGAGGGCTTCGATATCGTGATTGGCAATCCACCGTATGGGGCAAAGTATGATAGCCAAACAAAGCGATATTACAAGAACGCCTATGTAACAGCAAATAGCATTCGAGGTTTACAAAAAGCTTCACTTGATACATATACGCTGTTCATTGAATTAGGTTATAATCTGCTTAGACACAATGGTAGCTTTGCCTATATCGTTCCAATATCATTAACTTCAAGTGATTCTCTCGCAGGCGCACACCGTATTCTGATGGGGAATTGTGATACCATCCATATATCGTCATACGCTGTACGCCCCAAGCCTGTCTTTGAGAATGCTGTTGTAAACACTTCAATACTACTTTTCCAGAAGACGGGAACACCCTGCCGGCATTTGTATTCCACAAAGATGTACAGAAGAGGAAATGACTTTAATTTGCAGAAACTTATTGACAACTTGCAATTTATTGACGTAAAAGGGCAAACGCTTTATGGTCGTATTCCAAAGATTGGCACGGATATAGAGAGAAACATTCTCACAAAAGTGTTCAAGCAAGTACATCTTCAAACACACTTTAATACGAAGGGTAAGCCAATATATTATAGAACTACTGGAGGCAGATATTTCAAGGTTGTAACGAGCTATCCAACAGGTTCAACAAAAGAGAAACCTTTATTTATAAAGAAAGAATTGGCTAATGCGATTGGTTGTATCCTTAGCAGCTCCTTGGCTTTTTGGTTCTATCAAATATACTCAAATAATCTTGACTGGAAAACGTATGAAATAGAGAATTTTACCATTCCACAGCTTTCAACTGAGAATATTGATCATCTTGTTAATCTTTATTCTCGATATCTTACTGACATAGAGGCTAAAGCCAATGTCAGAACAACATCTGAAGAGTCCTCTTACATTGTTGATTCATTCAAAGAATACAAGATAGTACGCTCCAAAGCCATCATTGATGAGATTGACGACTATATTTGCCCTCTATACGGATTGAGCCAGGAAGAAACGGACTTCATCAAAAACTACGAATTGGAGTTCAGAATGGCAGGTGAATAATCGTGGAGGGCTAAACGCCCCTCACGATCTTTATCTCGTCATAGGATAGATCGTAAAGTTTATAGATAAGATTGTCAATTTCGTTTTCCAATTCTGATGTGTCCGCCTGTAGTTTTGTCTTTTTTGTTGAGAGGATGGTATTTACAAGGTTGATAATGGGCTGCTGCTGGACTGGTGAAACTATTGGTAAAGGAATTCTTTGCAAAGGTTCTTTGTCAACTTGATAATTGCTTCCCTGCATCTTTCCCTTGTGACGAAGCCAAAATGCAACTAACTTGGAATTTAGCACTCCAGTGAGAAATTTCATATCCCATCGTGACGACTTTATTACATAGTACATGGCAGGAACATAACAATCAAAATCAGAGAAGGAGAAACATGGCCTTTCAACACATTTACGAAGTGAGACTATCTTTTCTCCAACAAAAAACCTATTTTCTCTTGCTCTATGCAGTCCATAAGGTCTATTATCAGAGGTAATAGCCTTTCCCACAGTATCCAAATGCTTTTTAATATGTGGATATTGATCCATACTATGAATATTTTTATATTGGGAATCAGTATATATGATCCATGATTTATTTATATTCGAGGTATAAAACCTAAAAATCTCATCCGATGAAAAGAATGGCTTTATTAAAGTTTCCTCTACAGTAGTAAGATTTAGAGATTCTTTCTCTTCTGATGATAACACAAATATTCCTTTCCCAACTTGTAAGTCAGGAAATTGTCTATGAATCTTATTGTTTACACAATCATGATGGGTATGTATGCCATTTGTTGCTTCATCATTCTGCAGATAAGTTTTGTTCTCTGATATTTTGTCGAATATCAACTCATTATCTGAGAAAGTAAAAAGATTGTTAGCATATTTTGAGCGACTAAACTTTTGTGTTCTATATATCGTTCTGTGGATTTGCTTGTTAAGCAAAGCGAGCATATCTTCCTTGGTTGCACCTTCCATCAATATGCGATAATCAATCTCGAAATTATCCATAGTTTGGTTCTTCTCAAACAACATAATCATTGTTTGTATGTCTGCATTTTCAAACACCATATAAGTGTTAAAATCAAGAATTTGCCGAGTACGAGCATCTTCCACAATTTTATTTCGCATTTTCTTTGCACCTGCACTTGTTGTCCAATTATTTTGAGCAATAAAACAAAGATGTCCGCTCTGACAAAGCAGATCTATGCCGTGACATACGAAGCCATACCACAAATCCATTTTCCCCATATAATAAGGACTTGTTTCGCGGAAACCATCAAAGGCTTGTCGATTTACATATTCCTTTACATACGGTGGATTCCCAATCACGATATCGAAGCCCTCTTTTGAT
>KQ959401.1:817-1027 GCA_001552765.1 Bacteroidales bacterium KA00344 | reverse complement strand
GCGTATGGTATTCGTCTTGGGTCTGTCTCTTATGTTCACCGATATATGCTGCTTTTTGATTTTACTTCAAATTCTATCATAACTTCTTATTGTTTATGGTTATCAATTATTTAACGTCGTTCTTTTCTGTTTATTGCTCATGGCTTTTAATACCCTTATATGGGTAATGATGAATATCCTTATAAGGGTATTGCCTGTTACCCTTATATG
>KQ959401.1:465-717 GCA_001552765.1 Bacteroidales bacterium KA00344 | reverse complement strand
TACTAAAGCCTTTGCCATTGACATAATCGGGATTGTCCTGACCAGAATATGGCAAGTCAAACGCCTTATAGTTGTTCTTGATGGATTGCAGCTGCTGTGCATACTTGTCCTTGTAATTGATGGTCAAGCCATCAGCTTCATTACCTGCATAAGGAATGCGTCTTGGATCTGTCTCTTATGTTCACCGAGATATACTGCTTTTTTGATTTTACTTCAAATTCAATCATAACTTCTTATTGTTTATGGTTATCA
>KQ959401.1:0-365 GCA_001552765.1 Bacteroidales bacterium KA00344 | reverse complement strand
ATAAGGGTATTGCCTGTTACCCTTATATGGGTATTGGGGCATACCCTTGTATGGGCAAGTTCAAACAATCTATATATGGTTTACCTTTGTCTTGTTGTTTTAATGTTATACATTCTGTTATTTATCGCTGCTTTGGCTTGGAGTTTGTGTGCCACGTTTGTTATTCTTTTATTTTGACAACTCTTGATTTTGAATATTACCCCTTATTTTGCAGTTCCCATCTCAATCTCAAGCATTGTCAAACTCTAATTACTGTTCGTGTTCATATGCGAAACAATTTCGTCGACAGTATTAATTTCTTTATATGTGTCAACTAATGGTCTTCCTAATGAATCTGTAACAGCCCTCAAAAGTTTACACAAAAA
>KQ959400.1:116193-133580 GCA_001552765.1 Bacteroidales bacterium KA00344 | reverse complement strand
CGACAACCCTCCAAATGTTTTGAGGAAAAATTAATAAAAATTGAAGAAAAAAACTAAATGATTGACACAGATCAAGAGAAGAAAAGCGGACACATTATATATATTAAGGAAGAAAGAAGAATGAAGAACGGAGAATGGAGAACGGAGAATGGAGAACGGAGAATGGAGAACGGAGAATGAAAAAGGGAAATGATTGGGAAGCGCGCAAAAATAAAAGCGTATGCAAAATGTTCCACTTTCTGTCAAAAAATATAACTGTTTTCGAGGGTGTTTCAGATTTCTCATTTAGAACAAAAAGGGCTATATTTTTCTGCCCAATACAGCGACGGACTCTTCAAAAAAATGTATGCCACCTGCGATTGAGCCTCAACCGCATTGTCCCAAAGCCCTTATCGGCATACAATTAGAGCCGATCCGTATCGCCGTTGAAGTTCAATCGCACTCCCGTTAGGCTTTAACCACAACGAGAAACAGACTCAAAAATTCAGCCCTCAGGCTGCATATCCACAACCGTTTGAATATCAATCTTTTGCAAATCCCTCTAATTTTCGAGTATTTGGAGCCGTGTGCCTGTCTGATTTCGTATGCGCGAATTTTGCCTTAGTTTTGAGCGAAAATAATCAATATTTTTCCTACTTAATAGCTCATGCTTTATTAAAAATTTCTCGAATGACTAATCACACACGTGTATTGAAACTAAAAGACTTATAAATATGATTTCCACATCGGCTTTCTGCCATCCATGACAGTCTGACAATGTTGCGGAAAGCCGTGTGTGTGGGTGCGGAAAATAACATCATACACACCGTTGCCCGTAACGGCTGAACATGGAAGTTTGATAAAATCGCAGAAAGCCGTGTGTAGGTGCAGAAAATAATATCGTACATATCATTACACAGTTGCCTCCACACTGCATTACTTAAAAAAAGGAAAAAGAATGGCACGCTTCTTGCTTTTGAATAATAAAAAATATATATTTGCAACAAAATCAAAATATAAATCAAACAAGACACAACATGGAAGTAAACGAATTGGAACAAATTATACGTGAGAGACAAGGAACCCCTTCTACCGTTTTCCCTGCCCTCATGCGTAAAGTGTACGTATGGATGACTATGGCACTTGCCATCACAGGTATTTGTGCATACGGCGTGGCCACCAGCCCAAGCATAATGGGAATGATCTTTGCCAACAGTATGACCATCTGGGTACTGTTTATTGTGGAATTGGGATTGGTATTCTACACTACGGCACGCATCAACAAGCTGTCGCTCACCACCGCTACAACACTATTTATCATCTACTCGGCCCTCAACGGTGTAACTTTGTCGAGCATATTTCTGGTATACAGCATGACCTCTATTGCCAAAGTGTTCTTCATCACTGCCGGCACATTCGGGGCCATGGCTACGTATGGTTATTTCACCAAGACCGACCTCTCAAAGATTGGCAACATCCTCTTTATGGCTCTCATCGGCCTCATCATCGCTACAGTGGTGAATATTTTTATGAAGAGCGCCATGTTTGACATGATTCTAAGCTACGTTGGTGTAGCCATTTTCGTGGGACTCACCGCATGGGATAGTCAGAAAATCAAGAGAATGCTGGCCATGCAAGTAGATATGAGCGAAGGTGCTCAAAAGATTGCTCTAATGGGCGCCTTGAGCCTCTACCTCGATTTCATCAACCTGTTCTTGTATCTGTTAAGGATATTTGGAAGCAGAGATTAAAACATTTACCCTTCTCTTTTCTTGTTTTATTAGGAAAAGGGAAGGGTAAATATTTATTGGGCTTTCGGAAAATGTGAGAGCATAAAAAGGATTGAGAAGTTCTTTCCACCTGTGACAAAAACGAAAGCCGAGTTTATCTACATTTATCCCATCAAGTTGATGGTGTACAGTTTCTGTAAGTGACACTTGGGATAACAAACTTTTTTTTGCTATTCCTTAAAAACGCGATTTCCAGCCACAATGCCACCTTATTTATACCCTACATTTTAATATAAAAGAGAAGTTAAGGGGGAAAAAGTATCTTAAAATAGGTTTTAAGACAAAAAATTCAAGTATCTTTGCAGGGTAATTACCACTTTTTTTAAACGTAAAAAGATTATGATTCTTTTCTTTAAGACTCCCCAGGAGAATATCATTGCCACTGCCATTGACCATCAGCCCAGTGAGCAGGAAACTCAAGAATTGTGTTGGCTTTTTGGCGATGCCACTCAACTACAGACAGAAACGCTTGAAGGTTTCTTTGTTGGGCCACGCCGCGAAATGATAACCCCATGGAGTACGAATGCCGTTGAGATTACCCAGAACATGAATCTCAATGGCATTTCGCGTATAGAGGAATACTTTCCTGTGGACAGCGAAGAGGCCAAGCATGATCCCATGTTACAGCGCATGTATAAGGGATTGGACCAGACGATATTCACTGTAAACCACGAGCCGGAGCCTATCAAACGCGTAGAATGCCTCGAAAAGTTTAACGAGGAGGAAGGCCTGGCCCTGAGCCCTGAAGAAATAGAATATCTCCATAAGATTGAAAAGCAAAACGGGCGTCCGCTGACCGACTCGGAAATATTCGGTTTTGCCCAAATCAACTCCGAACATTGCCGACATAAGATTTTCGGTGGAACGTTTATCATCGACGGCAAGGAACGTCCATCAAGTCTTTTTGCCTTGATCAAGAAGACCACCAAAGACAACCCCGGCAAAATTCTCTCTGCCTATAAAGACAATGTGGCCTTTGCCCAAGGGCCTATGATAGAACAGTTTGCCCCCGCCGACCAGAGCACCAGCGACTTTTTCCAAATTAAGCCCATCGAGAGTGTCATCTCGCTGAAGGCCGAGACGCATAACTTCCCCACGACGGTAGAGCCTTTCAATGGCGCCGCAACAGGCACTGGCGGTGAAATTCGCGACCGTATGGGCGGTGGGATTGGCAGTTGGCCCATTGCAGGAACAGCTGTATACATGACCAGTTACCCACGTATCGACGCAGCTGCAAATTCATCTCCTAACTCCTCCGACGCAGAGAATGAAAAAGAATCGGCCGGGGACGGGCGTAAGTGGGAGCAGTGCATTGCCCCAAGGCCTTGGCTATACCAGACGCCCAAACAAATTCTGATCAAGGCATCGAACGGCGCATCCGACTTCGGAAACAAGTTTGGTCAGCCCCTTATCACAGGCTCTGTACTCACTTTTGAATACCAAACTTCGTCTGCCGACACAGCAACACTCGCAGATGGAACTCCCCTCTCGACAGAAGGACAGGAGAATATATCCGGCAACGAGTCCTCCCAAATCTACGGTTACGACAAAGTCATCATGCTTGCGGGCGGTGTGGGCTACGGCAAAAAACGCGATTGCCTGAAGAAGGAGCCGCATAAAGGCAACAAAATTGTGGTTGTAGGTGGCGACAACTATCGCATCGGATTGGGCGGAGGCTCTGTATCGTCGGTAGATACAGGTCGATACAGCAACGGCATAGAACTCAACGCCGTTCAGCGTGCCAACCCCGAAATGCAGAAACGAGGCTACAACCTCGTACGCGCATTGGTGGAAGACGAAACCAACCCCGTAGTTTCTGTCCACGATCACGGCTCTGCCGGTCATCTCAACTGCCTTTCAGAATTGGTAGAAGATTGTGGTGGAACAATCGATATGACCAAACTTCCCATTGGCGACAAGACCTTGAGCGCCAAAGAAATCATTGCTAACGAAAGTCAGGAACGCATGGGACTTCTCATCGACGAGAAGCACCTTGACCACGTGCAAAAGATTGCCGAGCGCGAACGCGCACCGCTCTATGTTGTCGGAGAGACCACTGGCGACGCTCACTTCAGCTTTGTACAAGGTGATGGCGTGAAACCTTTCGACCTCGATGTGGCTCAAATGTTCGGCCATTCGCCCAAAACGATTATGACAGACGAAACTGTTGTGCGCCGCTATGAGGACGTCAGTTATGCTCATTGGAACAGTAAACAATGGACAACAAACAATTCCGACACGGCGACAGGCACGACTACCGATGCTCACACCGAAGCCGCTGCCTTCCATAACCAATTAGACGAATATGTCAGCAACGTGCTTCAGCTTGAGGCTGTGGCTTGCAAAGACTGGCTGACCAACAAAGTGGACCGCTCTGTGACGGGTAAGGTGGCTCGCCAACAGACACAGGGACAGATTCAACTGCCACTTTCCGACTGTGGCGTGGTGGCCCTCGATTTTCGTGGCAAGCAAGGCATCGCCACCGCGTTGGGCCATGCCCCACAAGTGGCCATGGCCGACCCTGCCGCCGGCAGTGTGATGAGCGTGGCCGAAAGTCTGACAAACATCGTGTGGGCTCCTATCGCTACCGACAACGCCCACCCCTCTGCCGTGCAAAACTTAAACCTCTCTGCCAACTGGATGTGGCCCTGCCGCAGCCAGAAAGGCGAAGATGCACGCCTCTATGAAGCCGTACAGGCACTGTCGGACTTCTGTTGCGAGCTTGGGCTGAACGTGCCCACCGGGAAAGACTCCCTCTCCCTGACACAGCAATATCCCGATGGAAACAAAATCATTGCGCCGGGAACTGTCATCGTCACCAGCGGAGCGGAAGTGAGTGACGTGAAGAAGACGGTAAGCCCCGTGATGGTGAACGACAAGAACTCATCGCTCTACTACATCGACTTCTCCTTTGACGAACTGAGATTGGGCGGGTCTGCCTTTGCCCAAACGCTCGGCAAGATTGGAAGCGACGTGCCTACAGTGAAAAATTCAGAATACTTTGCCGACTGTTTCAACATCATTCAGGCACTCATCAAGAAAGGATGGATTATGGCAGGTCACGACATTTCGGCCGGCGGTCTGATTACCACGCTACTCGAAATGACCTTTGCCAACGTCGAAGGTGGTATACACGTGAATCTCCACGACATCGATACGGAGAGTCAGGATATTGTAAAGATGCTGTTTGCAGAGAATCCCGGCGTAGTAATTCAGGTTTCAGATGTTCACAAGAAAGAGCTTCGCGACTACTTCGATGCTCATGGAGTCGGCTATGCAAAGATAGCTTATCCAACGCCCGGAAACCGCAAGATCGTTGTTAAGAAAGACGACTTTGTACATGAGTTTGATATTGATGCACTGCGCGAAATATGGTATCGCACCTCTTATCTGCTCGACAAAGAACAGAGCATGAACGGAATGGCCGACAAGCGTCTTGCCAATTACAAGCACCAACCATTGGAATTGAAGTTCCACGATGCGTTCAAGGGCACCTTTGAATCGCTGGGGCTCAATCCGGATAGATGGAAGAAGAATTCACAATTCACAATTCATAATTCACAATTAACAATTAACGAGCAACTGTCAGAAGGACAAGCGCCGGCTCAGGAGAATAAGAAGGCAGCTCCGAAAGCGGCTATCATTCGTGAGAAAGGCACCAATGGCGAACGCGAAATGGCCTACACACTGTGGCTGGCAGGCTTTGAGGTGAAGGATGTTATGATGACCGACCTCATCAGCGGACGCGAAACGCTCGAAGATGTGAATATGATTGTGTTCTGCGGTGGCTTCTCAAACTCCGACGTGCTTGGCTCCGCCAAGGGCTGGGCAGGTGCTTTCCTGTTCAATCCCAAGGCCAAAGAGGCACTCGACAAATTCTATGCGCGCGAAGACACACTTAGTCTCGGCATCTGCAACGGTTGTCAGCTGATGGTGGAACTTAACCTCATCAATCCTGAACATGAGCACCGTGCCCAGATGTTGCACAACAAGAGCCATAAGTTTGAAAGTCAATTCCTCGGCTTGACCATCCCCCAGAACAACAGTGTGATGTTGGGAAGCCTCAGTGGCGATAAGCTCGGTATATGGGTGGCTCACGGCGAAGGCAGATTCCAACTGCCCGAATCGGAAGACAAATACAATATTGTGGCCAAATACAGCTATGCTGACTATCCTGCCAATCCTAACGGCAGCGACTATAACGTGGCTGGTATCTGCTCGGCCAACGGACGCCATCTGGCCATGATGCCACACCCGGAGCGCGCCATTTTCCCTTGGCAGAACGCCTATTATCCGGCTCAGCGAAGCACCGATGAAGTGACTCCTTGGATGGAGGCTTTCGTCAATGCCCGCAAATGGGTGGAGAAACACCTCAAATAAGGATGTTAAAGGAGTTGGGATGTCAGGAAGTTGAGCCCAATGTCACCCATACAGTATGATGTGGCAAAAGAATGGTCTCAAACGCTCGTCGTCTCAACTCCTTTACTCCAAAAACGTCAAAGCATGTACAAAACCCTTTTTCAGACCTTCTTCAAGATTGGCGCATTCACACTCGGTGGTGGATACGCCATGATTCCTATTATAGAGAGTGAGGTTGTAGACAAGCACAAATGGATTGAGAAAAGTGAGTTTCTCGACCTCATTGCCATCGCCCAGAGCTGTCCGGGCGTATTTGCCATCAATATCTCCACATTCATTGGCTATAAGCTACGCGGCAGGTGGGGAGCGCTCTGCTCCACGCTGGGCACCGCCCTACCCTCCTTTCTCATCATTCTGCTCATCGCTCTGTTCTTCCACCAGTTCATGAACGTGGGATGGATAGCCGCGATGTTTCGGGGAATTCGCCCCGCCGTTGTGGCGCTGATCGCTGTCCCGACATTCAATTTGGCCAAAAATGCAGATATCAACATGGCCAACTGTTGGATTCCTATCCTCTCAGCGCTGCTCATTTGGGGCCTGCACGTCAATCCGATATGGATTATCATCGCAGCAGGAGTTGGTGGATACGCGTATGGAAAGGTGCTGAAATAACAGTTCTATCCATCTATAAAGGATGGGAGAAAGGTATGAAAAATGATGTTTTGAAAACGACATGAGACAGCCTCATCAATCAATTCTCCTCCGTAAAAAATTCAAAATCCACTCCATATAGGAGTTTTTCCTATTTGGAGGAGCATAAGAAGACTATTTATTATGATATTTCTATACTTATTTATCACATTCTTTCAGATAGGCCTCTTTGGATTTGGAGGGGGCTACGGCATGTTGTCGCTCATCCAAACGGAGACTGTGGTAAACCATCATTGGCTGTCGTCGGCAGAGTTCACCAATATCGTGGCCATATCGCAGATGACACCCGGCCCTATCGGAATAAACTCAGCCACCTATTGTGGTTACACCGCCATACACAATGCCGGCTTCGGCGTGCCTATGGCCATGCTCGGCTCCGCCACCGCCACCTTTGCTCTGGTGCTGCCGTCTTTCATTCTCATGATTCTCATTAGCAAGATGTTCATGAAATATATGAAGACCGATACGGTGCAGAGCATCTTCAACGGCTTGCGGCCTGCCGTTGTGGGCTTGCTCGCTGCCGCCACATTATTGTTATGCAATAGCGAGAATTTCAATTCTCCCATCGTAAATCCCTGGCATTTTTACATCAGTATCGCCTTGTTTGCAGCCACTTTTGTCGGAACGATGTGGCTGAAAATCAACCCCATCCGCATGATTTGCTTTGCAGCCTTAGCCGGCTTAGTGCTGCTGTATTGACCGTTTGTAAACGGTTTAATCACCAATATGGCAATGGTAAACTCATCATACGCTGATGGCGTATCGGCGTCCAAACGATGCAATATGGGCACACCGACAAGAACATCTTGCCAGCTTTAAACGGTAATCCATATTGACTAACACCCTCTTTTTCGTTCACGAATTCAAAAATAACAATGCTTGCCGTCCGAAATTGGGGTAGTTTGTGAAGTTCGCAGTTGGATAAAAATTCGTGTATATTTTATTGACAAACACCCTAAAATGCTTCGCTTATTTAAAAAAATAAATTGTTCCGTCCGAATTTCGCAAAATTCAGAAGAAAATATAAACACCTGATAATCAGCGCATTTTAATTTCAAGCCTTTCTGTTCTTATTATTATCATCTGCGATTGCATATCGAATGGCCGTGCGAAAGAGGCTTAACCGTAGTGCGACTGAGCCTTAGTCGTGCTGCCGTTAGGGCTTAACCATACCGCCGTTAAGGCTCCGACATGATAGGACGGAATACAAAACCTGAAAACGAGACTATTTTTTTGTCACGCGAATAGAATTTGAAGACGAAAACATAGCCCTTTTTGCGCTAAATGCTCCAGTAATAAACACCCGAAAAATGGTAATCAAAATTTACATAAAGAGATGTGGGCACTGGGACAAATCGGGGATGATATACCTATAAAAGAGGAAAAAGCTCTCCTTGGGTACCATAGAAAAACAACCTCTAATCCTAATGGTCACATTGGTATTCGATTGGATCTTGACCGTCATGCAAACGGATATTTTACGGAAGATAGCCGGAAAACATAATCATATACAGTGGTAAATCACCAAAGAATGATTAAATTGCAAGCAGAATATTAAGATAGAAAATAAGGGTTGGTATGTTCTACATCTCGTTATACCAACCCTTTTGTTTTTAGAATTCCAAAATCATTGTTCCCCGACTCTTCATCGGAACATCCTTTGTCAGGTCTATCGTCTCACCCGTCAGAACCTCCTTAGCCGACGTGTGGTTGCCTATCACTTCTGCATATCGACCTACAACCATTGAAGCATCGCTGTGTTTACCGTTCAATACAGTGAGCACCGTTTTACCCTCATACCGGCGAGCTATTACGTAGACACCCTTGTAAGGAATAAACTGAGTTTGGCAGCCCTCGCTAATCACTTTGTTATCCTTGCGCCAATGAAGCAGTTTGCTTACCCAGTCGAACATGGCATTCTCAGCCTTGTTGCGCTCTTCCGCAGTGAAGCAGCTGCGCGCGTCACCCGGAAATCCACCGGGGAAATCCTTGCGCACATTGCCATCGGTCTTCTCTTTCGTACCGTTCATCAGCACCTCCGTACCATAATAAAGCTGCGGTGTGCGGTTGATGGTGAGCAACAGTGCAAGAGCCTGTTTCAGCGCAACCACATCCTGTCCGTTGCCGAGGAATCGGTCGGTGTCGTGGTTTTCGATGAAAGCCATTACCGACGAGGGGTTGGGATAGAGATAATCATACACCAGACTGTTGTAGATACGGTTGAGCCCTTCCCACCAATCGTCTGTTTCCTCGTTTTTGGCTTTGTTTATTTTCTCAAAGAAACTGAAATCCATCACCGATTTCAAGTAACTGTTCACTTCCGACAACTTCGAATCTTTTTGCCATGCGGCAGTATAGGCCGGCTCGGTAACCCAAGTTTCGCCCACCACATTGAAGTTAGGGTATTCTGTGTCGAGTGTTTTCATCCATTCTGCCATTGCCCGACGGTCGGCGTAAGGGTAGGTATCCATGCGAATGCCGTCAATGCCCACGCTCTCAATCCACCAAATCGAGTTTTGGATGAGATATTTTATCACGTGCGGGTTGCGCTGGTTGAGGTCGGGCATGGAAGGTACAAACCATCCGTCGACAGTCTCTTTCATATCCACTTTCGACGCGTAGGGGTCGAGTACCGGCGTGAGCTTGTAGCTTGTCTGCAAGTATTTGGATTTTACCTCTGTTCCATCGGGCAGTCCGGTCTGCATGTTTCGCCCGGTGTTACGTCTTTCTCCGAGCCATTCGGGGTAGTTAAACCAGTCGGGCGAGGGAATCTCGTCTATCCAGGGATGCTCCAAACCGCAGTGGTTGAAAATCATATCCATCACCACTTTCAGCCCCTTTTGATGAGCTTCGTCGATGAGCCGGCGATATTCCTCGTTAGTGCCGAAGCGTGGGTCCACCTGATAATAGTCGGTTGTTGCATAGCCATGATAGGTGCTGAAACCACGACCGTCGGGAGAATTGTTCTCCAGCACGGGAGTAAACCACAGCGCCGTGACTCCCAGTTGATTGAAATAGTCCAAGTGTTGGCGTATGCCCTCAAGGTCTCCGCCATGGCGCAGCGACGGTTGGGTACGGTCGCAGACATACGTGTTCATGCCCTTGATTTGGTCGTTCTTGCCATTGCCGTTGGCAAAGCGGTCGGGCATGAGCATGTAGAGCACGTCGGCGTTGGTGAATCCCATGCGTTTGTCGCCGCTCATCTCGCGCTCCTTGAGCACGTATTGCACTTTTGTAGTGGTCTTCCCCTTGGTTAGCTTAAGGGTCATCGTGCCCGACTTGGCATCCCGCAAGTTGAGATAGGCCAGCAGATAATGCGTGTTGGGCAATGAGACCACACTGTCTACGCTTACCCCCGCATAATCGGTGGTAACGTCAGCGCCCTGTAGATCGTTGCCGTAGAACATGATTTGCAGACTCGCATCCTTCATGCCCACGTACCAGTCGGTGGGGTCTATGCGGGTGACCTTGACCTTTGCGTTCATACAAAACGTTTGCATTAAAAGACAAAAGAAGAATATTGCTTTTTTCATATCGTATTAATTTGCCGTTCTTATTTTCAATATCATGGCTGATTGGGCTGGCACTATCGCCATACCAGCATCCTCATCAACAAACAGTTTCTCTATTCCGTTCACATCAATCATGCCGTCATAGCATAGCACGTCGTACACGCCGTATGGCAACCGCACCTCACGTTCGGTCTTGTTGCCATTGAGCAACACGTAGATATAGCTCTGTGTAGGCCCGTCGAACAGTCGGTAGCCTACCACACAGGGCTGAGTTGGCAAGAACGTCAGGTTGCGGCGGACAGCCTCTGCGTTGCCCATACGGAACGCGCTATACCGCTTTCGCAACTCAATTAGATTCTTGTAATATGCAAAAACCTGCGGATAGCGTTGCAAATTGTTCCAATCGAGGTGGTTGATGCTGTCGGGTGATTTGTAGCTGTTGTGCACCCCCTTCTTGTCTCTGAACATCTCCTCGCCACTGAGCATGAAAGGCACGCCCTGCGATGTAAAAACCGCAGTCTGCGCCAAGAGATTCAGTCGTATCTGCTCCTCCACCGTAAGGTTGGGTATGCTGGCTTTCAGGCGGTCATTCAGACACATGTCGTCGTGGCAGCTCACATAGCTGATCATCTGTGTCGGCTCTGTGGCCCACGCCTCTTTGGCGTAGTTTACCTTGCTCATGTCCACCTGTGGATGTGCTATCGCACCTGCAATGCCAAACTTGATGCTCTCTTCCAGCCCTGCGATGCCGGCGAGAAACGCCCCCTTGCTGTCGTCCGAGAACGGGCCACGGAGCGCATCGCGCAGTTCGTCGCTGAAAGCACCGATGTGCGGCATCTGTTTAACGTTGGCCTTGAGTGCCAGCTTTTCCGTAGGATAGGCACACGTTCCTGCACTCCAGCCCTCACCATATATATATATTGATGGGTCTATCCTGTCCATTTCCTCGCGAATGAGGTTCATTGTTTCTATATCGTGCACACCCATCAAATCCACGCGGAAGCCATCGATGTGATATTCCGTAGCCCAATATTTCATGCTCTCAATCATGAATTCGCGCATCAACGGCTTCTCCGAGGCTGTTTCGTTGCCACAGCCCGATCCGTCAGAGTAGGTACCATCGGCATTCTTCCGATAATAATAGTCGGGGTAAGTGCGTTGGAAATTGCTGCCGTCGATGTCGAAAGTATGGTTATACACCACGTCGAGAATGACGCGGATGCCCGCCTTGTGCAGTGCCTGCACCATCTGCTTGAACTCCTTGATGCGCACTTCGGGGTTGTAGGGGTCCGTAGCATACGAGCCTTCCGGCACATTGTAGTTCAGTGGGTCGTAACCCCAGTTATACTGAGGCTGGTCGAGTTTTGTCTCATCCACTGAGGCATAATCGTAGGAGGGGAGAATATGTACGGCATTAACACCCAGCGACATCAGATGATCGATGGCTTTAGGCTCGGTGAGTGCCAGGTATTTTCCTTTGTGTTTTAGTCCGGACGACGCATCAATGGAAAAGTCCCTGTGGTGCATTTCATAGATGACAAGATCTGCAGGCGACGTCAATGCCGGCCTGACATCATGTTCCCATCCCACAGGATTGGTAGTCTTCAGGTCGATGATGGCTCCCCGCCTGCCGTTCACGCCTACGGCCTTGGCAAAAGTTCCCGGTGTTTCGCCCTTGCCAAGCGACGGGATATCGAAAGTATAGAACTTACCCTTCCAGTCTCCTTTCACCGTCTTGCTCCATCGATCATTGCCCACACGTTTCATCGACAGCGTTTTGACAGGCTTTCCGCCTAACGCGTCGGTATACAATTTAACCTTCACACGCTTGGCGCTGGTAGGAGCGTTGAGGTTGAAAACCGTAGATTTCGCACTATAAACCATCTCGTCAAAGGTCTGTGCGCCTACGTGCTGACCTATCAATAACGAGAGAACTCCTGCAAAAAACATTTTTCGTATCATCTTTATAGTATTTTCTTTAAACAATGCAAGGCACTGCTTTCATCCCCTTTGGGATAAGCAACGCCTTGCCTATTATACACTCTCAATGGGTTAGGCTTCCCGCCTTTCCCTTTAATCCGAAATATTTCGTAACGTCATAAAAGTTCTGTTGCCATGTGCTATTTAGCAAACAACGACACGGCAAAACCGCCGCCACTGGCCTGTTTGATCTTCAGCACATCGCCACGCTTCACCGTCTTGTGTGTGATAGTGTAGGCCTGTGGATTGTTCTTGTAGTCGGCATTCTTGCCGTCGGCATAGATGGTACAGTTGTATTTGCGACCTTTGTCGAGGAAATCTAGTTTCACCACACTGAGGTGCCCGTCCTCGTTACACTTGCCGCCCACAAACCAGTTGTCCGTTCCCTTGGCCTTGCGAGCCACAGTGACATAGCGGGCCGGCTCTGCCTCAAGGTATTTGGAGTCGTCCCAGTCGCATGCCACGTCACGAATGAACTGGAAGGCATCGTCGAAACGCTCATAGTGTTCGGGCAAATCGGCAGCCATCTGCAACGGACTGTACATCGTGAGATACAATGCCAGCTGACCGACAAGGGTCGAACGCACATAGCTTGGATTGTCGCTCCAATCAGAGAGCTTGGTGACGAAAATGCCCGGTGTGTAGTCCATCGGACCACCCTGCAGGCGTGTAAACGGCAGGATGACGGTGTGGTTGGGCTTGCTTCCGCCAAAAGCCTCATACTCTCCACCGCGCGCACTCTCATTGCCCACCATGTTGGGCCATGTGCGACACAGTCCGGTGGGGCGCACAGCCTCATGTGCATTGACCATGATGCGGTGCTTGGCCGCCTCCTTTACCACATGCATATAATGATTGTTCATGAATTGAGAATAGTGGTAATCGCCACGGGGGATGATGTCGCCCACATAACCCGTCTTCACGGCATCATATCCGTATTTGTTCATCAAGTTGAAAGCATCTTTCAAATGACGCTCATAGTTGATGACACTTGACGATGTCTCATGGTGCATCATGAGTTTCACACCCTTGGAATGCGCGTATTTGTTCAGCCCTTCAAGGTCGAAGTCTGGATAAGGTGTAACAAAATCGAACACATCCTGCTTCCAATGGCCGGCCCAATCTTCCCATCCAACGTTCCATCCTTCAACCAAAACTTGGTCAAGTCCGTTCTTGGCAGCGAAATCGATGTAGCGTTTTACCTTGTCGGTATTGGCACCATGACGGCCGTTGGGCTTAGCTTTCGACCAGTCTATTTGGTCGAGTTTGATGGAGGGGAACTCGTCGGTATAGTTCCACGAACTCTTGCCGACAATCATTTCCCACCACACTCCGCAGTATTTCGTGGGGTGAATCCAGCTTGTATCCTCAATCTTGCAGGGCTCGTTGAGGTTGAGAATGAGGTTGCTCGCAAGCATATCGCGGGCATCGTCGCTCACCATCACCGTGCGCCAAGGACTCTGGCAGGGTGTCTGCATATAGCCCTTCATGCCCGTTGCGTCAGGGGTAAGCCAGCTCTCGAACGTCATGGTCTTATCGTCGAGGTTGAGGTGCATGGTGGAATAGTCCACACAGGCGGCCTCGTGAATGTTGATGTAGAGCCCGTCTTGGCTCTTCATCTGCAGCGAAGTCTGCACGCCCGTAGGCGAGAACACCGCCACCGACGAGTTGCCCCAGTTCACCGCATCGTGGAAGCGACCTCGAATCTCCGAGAGTTTGGATTCCTGCGTTTCCTGCTCCTGCGTGTCGTAGTCGCCCGGCAGCCACCATGCCGTATGGTCTCCGGCCATGGCAAACTGTGTGTGTTCGTCCTTGATGACGAAATAAGTCAGCGAGTCTTGCTGTGGAAACTCGTAGCGCAGTCCCATTCCCTCGTCGTAAACGCGGAATCGGATAATGATATTGCGCTTGGATGAAGGCTGTGACAGATGAACAGCCATCTCATTATAATGGTTGCGTATCGTCGAAGTTTCGCCCCAAACCGGCTTCCACGTTTCATCAAAAGTGCTGGTGCGGACGTCGGTTTTCACGAAGCCATCCATCAGATTGGTTTCACGCATTCCCTTCGTGGCGTGCCTATCCTTCGCAAGTTCAAGACCGAGACGCGAGTTCTTCACTACAGGTTTATCCTTGTAGGTCATGGCATAGGTTGGCGCACCATTGCCGGTAAGCGCGAATTTCACAGTTACCTGACCATTGGGAGAACTTACTTCCTGAGCAAGAGTAGGAAGAGAAAAAAGAATAGATGCTAATAAAATGTTTAATCGCATAGTTGTTATTTGTAAATAGGGAAAGGCCATTGTCAAGCAACTTTCGGCCGCCCGCTATAGCAGTTTATATGAAAAGCGAATTGTCAAAGTCCTATAAATAAAACCCAAACACCTCATCATAAGGCAGCCAAACAGCCAAATCAACGTTTCTAACCATTCAGTCGATCGCTTCCAAAAGTTCTATCGAGAGCATCCAAATGATCCACATCATGTTTCCGAAAGTTCTACCGAGAGCTTCCAAATGCCCTCACTACGTTTCCGAAGGTCCAAACGTAAGCTTCTAAAATTCCTCACACTACGTTTCCGAAGGTCCTATCGTAAATTTCTAAACATCTTATCGAAGTGGTTTCCGGATGGCCAATTATGAATTATGAATTGTGAATTATGAATTAAAAACCTCTTCCGCTTTGCTTCACCAGTTCCCTCACACTGTTCATCCACTCCTCATCGACCATCAGATCTTCAATGTTCAGGTGCATACGGTAGCGCCAATAGTGACGGGGATTGGAAGGAATGTTGATGCGTTCGGCATCGGCATCCTCCAGACGGAGACGCTCGCTGATAGCCAACCAGTCCTGAAGGCTCAGCACACAAAGCATACTTGGCGAGGCGAGCTGGCGGGAAACCACGTCTTGGGCCAACCATCCGGGTAATGGATGAGGAGCAGGACCGCCACGATAGAGCATCGAATTGTAATAGTCCTGCGTGCGTTCGTAGTTCTCGTCCCACCACTGGCGCAAAGTAGCCATATCGTGTGTGGAGAATGTGCAGACCGAACGATACGGATTGCCGGGCAGATGTCCGAAACGCACATGCGGATCCTTGGGCATCGTCTGTATCTCAAGGGAGAGAATTCGAAGCTCGTTGATCACCCATGGCACACAGTCGGGTACCATTCCCAAATCTTCGGCACACACCAACATCCGGGTGGCTTCGACAAGTCTCGGCAACTTCTTCATTGCCTCACGATACCAGAACTGGTTGTTGCGGCGATAGAAATAGTCGTTGTAAAGACGGTTGAACGCTGCCTTATCCTTGTCGTAGAGAGCCTCGTAAGTGAAGTTGAACTGTGCCGATATTCGTGGATGGAACACGTGCTCATTGGTGGCATCGCGAACGAAGAGCACATTCGAGATCAGGGCATAAAGGCCGTCTCGCAGATTAAGTTCGTCTTGCACGGTCTCTTTTTCAAAAGCCTTCTCCACCTTCTTCTGCGTGTCAAACTCCGGTTTCATCACCCAAACGTCATCGTGGGCATGATTGAGATATTTCTTTTTCACTTCCTCTGCCCGCTCCCCAAACATTCGGTCGAGAATCCAGTCGGTGATGAATGGCTCGCAGAAATGCTGCTCGTTGAACGGCAAACCATATCCCTCGATTTCCTCACGGGACATGCCCAGTGCCGGCTGGAAATGGCCCAACAGACCATGAACAGCATTGCTGGGGATCTGCCAGATGCGGAAGAAGCCCAACACATGATCAATGCGGTAGGCATCGAAGAATTTAGCCATATTTTGGAAACGGCGCACCCACCACAGGCAACCGTCCTTGAGCATCTCCTCCCAGTTATAGGTGGGGAAGCCCCAGTTCTGTCCGTTCACCGAGAAATCATCAGGTGGAGCCCCCGCCTGTCCGTTCAGGTTGAAGTATTTCGGTTCCATCCACACGTCACACCCGTAGCGATTAACCCCGATTGGGATGTCTCCCTTGAGGATGACATGACGACGGCGTGCGTAGTCGTGAACGTCTTTGAGCTGCGAACTCAATATATACTGCACGAAATACCAGAATTCCACCTCTTTATACGCCTTGTTACGAGGGTTGGAAAGGGGCTTGCGGTCGGCCTCATTCCATGTGTTATGGTCGGGCCACTGAGAGAAATCTGCCGTGCCGTAGTTGTCGCGAAGCGTTGAATACTGTGCATACGGTACCAGCCACTGTTCGTTCTCAGCAAAGAATTCCTTGAACTGACGGGTGCCCATCATAGTCTTACCCTCCTGCTCAAACAGCAGACGCAGATAATCTATCTTGGCTTTGTTCACACGCTCGTAGTCTATCTGAGGCAACTGGTTGAGTTGTTCGCGCAGGGCTGCAAAGTCGCTATGCTTCTTGCCGTCCTTGAGTTTTGGCAACTGGTTGAGGTCGGCATATTGCGGATGCAGTGCAAACACACTGATACAACTATAGGGATAAGAGTCGGTCCAAGTGTGGGTAATGGTTGTGTCGTTGATGGGAAGTATCTGGAGAACGCGTTGTCCGCTCCGCTCCACATAATCCACCATCTTGCGCAAATCGCCAAAATCACCGATACCGAAGCTGGTCCTCGACCGCAGGGAGAACACGGGAACGAGTGTTCCGGCCAACTTCTCATTGCACAATGGGAAGAATGCTTGATCCAGATGGTACACAACGACGTCGCCATCTTGCATGGAAGGCAATTCCACAATACGATTCAGCCCCGTCTCCCACATGGGTGTGGCCTCGGCATCCTTGCTCAACGCCACAAACTTGAACTCCATACGACCGTCCTCGAAAGTCGAGGCATCAAGGTCGGTTACCCACTCGTTGATGTTGTGTTCCACCATACTGACGGAGTGTAAAGTTTCCCAGTCGCCCAGAGCCTTACCCTGCCCGACAAGCATTAAACGTTCACCCTCGCGCAGCTGAGGCGCACGCACGACCAGACGCACGGTCCTCGCATAGTTCGAAGGTGGCAGAAACTCCAGTTTACGACGATTGACGCACTCACTGAAGGCCGAACTGTAGAGATAGGCGTCCTCCGGAAT
>KQ959400.1:106153-116093 GCA_001552765.1 Bacteroidales bacterium KA00344 | reverse complement strand
CTGTAGAGATAGGCGTCCTCCGGAATATCAGTCCAGCGGTCGTATAACGTATAGTCGGATGCTTGGTTTGCGTTGAGTTCCAAACGATGTGTCAGCGTCGTCCATTCATGTCTTTCGCTGCCCCCCGTATATTCCACACTGTAGTAATAGTTCAGTACATCGCAATCGCCGGAAAACTGCCATTGGAAACTCCATCGCAGCCCATCTACCGTACTCATTCTATGCTTCTTGACAGTACCGTCCTCTATCAGATTCAGCATAATATCTTCGCCGAATCTGGTCTGGTAATCCACATTAAATACTAAATTCATGTTTTTAGGCTTATTTCATTCCCAAAGTTAGCAAATTATTTTCTTTATCCCTTTGCACCACTATAAAAGATAATCAAAAAACCTATGCAATCGTTTGCACAGGTCCTGCTCTGATAATAATATTCAATGTGATTTTCGCCATCTCTCATGCTACTGCATCACATAGCATGCTCCGGCGTCACCTCTCCATTTCTTATTTCGCTTGGCGTTCCACCGAGAGTCTCCCTACAAAATGTAGACATACGCTGTACCGAGGAGAACTTAAACTGCCTTGCTATCTCCTCCATCTGGTCGTTGGTGCTGTGCAGAGCTTTGAACAGTGCCTCGCCCTTCACCTTGTTGACCCAAGCCTTGGGCGTCTCGCCAAAACATTTTTTAAAGTGGCGAATAAACGTTGGGCGACTCATGCAAACTTTATCGGCCATCTCGTCGATAGTCGGATAGGTTCCCGCCATGCCCATAATGGTTTCTTGAAAAGACAGGTTGACCCGAAGCAGCGGACTTAAAAACGGGAGGAGTTCTTCCTTGGGATAATACGCTTGCAAGATGGCCGTAAACTCGCGTTGCTTGATCAACTGAATGTCGCAGCAGAGAAGTCCGTCCATCACGTAGTCGGCTATCTGCTGAGATAACACCTTTAAGGGCTTGACCATGTCCATAGCAAACAGCCAATCGTCGCGCTGAGGCGCATTCTTGATCATCTCGTCAGTGAGAATGCTGTGACAAAACCTGAACTTGCTGTCTATAAAATAGAGCACCAACAGCATGCTGTCCTGAACAAAGGTGATTGAGTTGTCTGTGCCTGCGGGCATGGGAAACATTTGGTTTCGACGTACCGTGAATTTCGGAAAACGCTTGCCCGAAACGCTCAACTTTCCTTTTAACAAAAAGATCATGGCCGTTCGCGATAGGTCGGTATGCCTTGTCGCGTCTTGCTTTTCTGTTACTACTCTGAACCCCGTCGGACTATTGCACTGATAGTGTTCACACATCAAGTGCTTGTTCAAATAATACACTTGCATAGGTTCTCTCTTAAAATATATACCGTGTAAAATTAAATATATATTACAAAAATTAAAACTATTTTTGCATTATATTAACATTTTGAATTATATATTTAACATTATTAACCACAATATTGCCAGTCACAGCCTTTTATATACCTTAATAAATATGTTTCATGTTAATACAACAGTATTTCAAAACACTGCAATGTTTTGAAATTTGAAGTTTCAAAGTGTGATAATAGTCAGATTGAAACGAAACGATAACTCAATGACACATTTTGTTATGCAGTCGAAAAGCAAAGATGCCTAACTTTGCCCTCATTATAAGATTAAACATCTGTAATCCCACAAAGAGGCTCTCAAAACAAGCTGTTATCACATGGCCGATAAACGGCGCGAAAGACCGGAGTGGGTCGCTAATTATAAAGACCGGAGTGGGTCGCTAATTATGAAGATTACGGCTTCCTTGTTGAAGAAGAGCCTATCCGAAATGACAATAAAACACAATCAACAATTATCATAATGTGAGGGTATTTATGAAAAAAAGGTATGTAATTCCGATAACAGAAGTAATCGTCCCCAAAATGGAAACCGCATTATTGGCAGGATCTCCTGGGGGTGGGGATGGCGGTGGGCCTGGTGGAACAGGTGGCGAGACATTAGCCAAGCCTAATTCTTTTATAGAAGACCAACTGACTGACGGCGAAGAATGGGAGAGCGTTGGATGGTAATAGAAAACACAATAAACACAATATCAGCAATGAAAAGAGTATTAAAAAAACACATGTTGAGCCTGATGGCTATTTTTGCATTGGGCTTGTTGGCCAGTTGTACGCAGGGTGAGGAACTCTGTGATGTGCAAGAAGGCGCATCCGAAAAGACTTCGGAGGTGATTTCAGGTACTGCTTCTTTAGACATCATTGAAGCTGATGGTTCGTTCAATGCAACTCCGGGAACGAGAACCATGTTGAATTATAACAAGGCCAAACGAATTGATTTCCTTTGGAAAGACGGAGAAAGGATTCCTGTGTTCATGTATTTCAAGCAAGGTAGCAGGAGTCGTGTCATTAGAAACGTGGTGACGATGCATAGTAATCGTCGATTAACATTCGATGTAAATATACCAGCAGGTTTTAACAGAAGAAGAGGTGACCTCTATATTGCAGCCGTTATGGGCAAGCAGCCTGGTGTGCAAAACGGAGCATGGGCAAGCTTGATGACATCTGATGGCAAGTTCAAAATAGAGGTGTCTAATACTGCAGATGTTGCATCCGAAGAGTTTAACTTGCCGTGTTACGTTCCACTCACACCTGTTAAACCCCACGGATCTATCACGATCAACTTTAAGCCGCTTGGCAGTTGGTTTGCAGTGAAAATGAATATAAAACAAGATTTTGTACCCAATCACTTGTTGTTAAATTCAGACGTAATATCTACCAGTGGCACGCTCGACCTCTCTTCATCAGAAAATGGTGATATTACATGGAGTCCGGACCCATCTTCGTTGGGAAACATCAGGTATAATGTAAAAAACTTCCAGGTAAAAGCAAAACAGGAAAGCCAGCCCGTAATAGTATGGTTCATGCCAATCCTTGATAAGAAATCGCAACAACCTACCACTGTGAGCCTTGGCAGTAATAGGACTTACTCGAGTAATGCACGACAATATAAAAAGGTAACAAAAGGCAAAAGCTTTGATTTTAGGAATAACATAACATACACTATTACAGTTACAGATGAGTCTTCTCGAGAAAGCGTTGATCCTGATAACGGTCTCCTCATAACACAGTTCCACACGACTCTGAAAAGAAGCTGCAACCGAAACATACTTCAGATTACGAACACCAGCGACCATGACATCAGCTTGGAGGGTTATTACCTCGTTCGCTCTGTATTTGGCAGCGCTGAGCGGGCTTCCGGCGTGATTGACTTGGGTAAACTGGAAGAAAACAACGCACAGTTCTTGTACAACGACCGCAAGAAAAAAGTACTGCCAAGTGGTGGCTCACTCTTGATCACTGGATATACCAGAAGAGTTGCCCAAGGTACTTTCGATCGTTGCAAAGACGAAATTTATCAGATTGCACTCCTCGGAGAAGACGAAAACCTGTTGCAACAGTTTGTTCCGGAGGGTAATCGTGACCGCTGCGGACGAGAGTCGAACTGTCACTTCTGCAATGCTTATTTCCTGACCTACAATGGTACCAACATCTCGCTGTCAAAGCCGAACGACATCGTGGACAACTTCGGGCGTGATGCCTGTGGCAGAATCTATAACTTTCAGTTCTTGAACCGCACCTACTATCGCATACCTTATTGCTATATCTATATGGGCGAGCAAGGCCTTGGCGGTGAAGGTACTCATCTTTACAAACCAGAGAGACGAGTAAGATATTATGGCTCATACTGGGGACCGATGGAGATCTTTTCCACATGTGCCTGGAGATTTGAAAACGAGAACAAGATTACATCTTTAGGTTTCTGGGGAAAATACGGTGACATTCCCATGTTCAGAAACAACATGTATTAATGATACAGTATCTACTATGATGCATTGATGCATCTAAAAAACAAATACTGAGTATTTAAGGAGACCTCTGCAAATTCCACCCGAAGCGTTAAGTTATACATATAACTTATTGTTGCCAATAATGGCTTTCGTACGTGGATTGGAATTTGCAGAGGTTTTGTATTGTCTTGCCTAATTTTGAAATTATTTTCGAGGGGATAGATAGAACTCGCTTGTCGTTTTTTATTTCTTCAATATCTTCTTGCCATCAACAATATAAATACCAGTTGGCAGACTGTCCCACTCCTTTGTTTGACGAACTCCCTGCAGATTAACGATGTGCTGATGAGTGTTTTTTGAGTTTTTATATGATTTTATAGATGTGGCGGTTGATTCGTTTATCATATGGAACACATGGCGCAATGCCAAGGGATTCCACACATCCTCACGCTTTCCATTTCTGTCAATCTCTATATGTACTTCGTAAGAATGGTTGGCTTCTAATTTGGAAGTAGGAAATGTGAAACGTGTTTGAGCTTTGTCATTTGGTTGTTCACAAGGCAAATAAACACGATGAACAACACCCAAGTCAAACCATTTATTAGTTGTTAAATCCAACAATCGGTAATAAATATTTCCATAATAACCATTTTTCAATCCATATCCACTTACTCTTGAGTGCACCTGCAATCCTATTTCGGCTATTTTATTCAAATCAAATGTAGCGTAATTGGCTTCTTTTCCATCCACAAGGAAGTCAACATAACTAAATTCAATGGTTCCTTCATGGTTGTTAGGCAATACATCAACCTCGAATGGTTCTTTCATGGTGATGGGGATATGCATTTCCGCTCCTTTTCTGTTTGCTTTGATAGAAAAGGCTACATCATATTTGCCGGTTTTTAAAGCTCCTACTCTGCCCGAATTGTAATATTGTGACAGCATTTTAATAGCGAACGTGGTACTTCCAAGACGTTGTGCAACGACGTTAGGAGTGAGCAAAAAGCCATTAAACTCTTCGCCTGTTTCCTTATTTTTAAGTGTCATCACCAAGTCGCCACGCACCTCTTCGCGTCCAGGATTATATAAGGTGATACTGAAAGCTGCGTAATTGCCCGAATCTTCATAAAAAGGAGAGAGCAGGGTGGGAGCCTTTTCCATCACCACGACATCTTTTGGATTGTTTGTTTCAATATTAACTTCATTGTCTGAAAGCTGCACTTGCATCTCATTGGTGCCATTAACGCAAACCCACTCGCCACTTTTTTGAGTCTTTGCATCAAGTACTTCCGAATAGACTGGTACCAAACGATAGTTGCCGCCTGGCACTCCTTCAAAATTAAAATTATTCACCTCAAAGGTCATGGTTGTAAAAATGGTAGCCCAGGTATGGTTGGCATCTGTTGTTGGGTATACTTTAACAAGATGATTGCTGCTGTCATAAAGTGCAAGTCCCACCTTTCCTGTGAACACTCCCAGCTCACCTTTCACCGAACTATTCGAGCCGAGTTTTTTAATTTCAGCATTAAAAGACTGTGTTCTCGTCCCTTTCGTTTTGTCAATGGTGAATGCTGTGGTGGCACGGGCATCCAGTCCGCGAGGTATATCTTCAAAAGGGGTGGCTTTTCCATTGTTTGGATGTGCTAAGAGAGCTTGCATGTCATCCCAGAAAGTACCTGTAATACCATACCCTACAATGTTCATATAAACAGTATTGATGTCAAAATAACCATCGTTTTCACCTTCCCATCCCCAATTGATATGTATAAATCCTCGTTCGTCGTAGCCGTCGAAAACAAACGCATGGTTCCCTCCTACAACCAAAATAGGATATCCTTCCGACAACTCTTGCATCACTTTGGAATGAAATTGGTTGGCTGGCAAAAAGTCCTTATCAAGAAATTTCACGGAATAATCAAAAACATGGCGAAGTGCATTACATGTGTACTGCAAATTAGAATCGCTTCCTTTGTAATAATATCTCATTCTGACTGCTTTGCCAATGTCACGCATCAATACTCCAACGGCTTGTACCGAACGTTCGGAAGATGCCTCTGCAACAGTATTTTTCATGTCATCCCACCAATAAGTAGCACTCTGTCGGGCTTCATCACCTGTTGATGCAATATATTCTGTAGGGCGATTTTTAGGCCATTTGTGATAAAACATCATTTGTGCGGTTGCTGTTGCCACGCACCCTGTAGGCGTAGTATGTCCACTGATAACAGGAGTATATTTATTGAAAGGATAGTATTGGCTCCACTTGCAGGTAAGCAATGGCTCTACTTTTCGTTTCACCAAAGATGATGTTTGTGCTGCTTTTGCGGGATTGGCTCGTACTGCCCTCACCACACGTTCATAATCTTTTAAAAACTGTTTGAAATAAGATGTATCGTTATTGCTGTCTTTCAATTGTCCACTACCATAAGCAACCACTTCGTTTAGTGTGCTTTCTCCAGATATAATGACAAACTTATTGTCAACAGAACCAGTAAAGATGTAGTAAGCGGGCTGATGTGTTGATTTTGAAGAACGAGTTTGCGGGGTGTTGTTCAATAGCTTCGGGTTTTTAATATACTTTGAAGCGATGTCTGAAGCTTGTCGCTTTGTTATCGGGTTTGCATTTGCAAACACAGCGTAGGCTAACATTGCTATCACCGAAAATAGTGTTTTCGTTAGTCTATTCATTCTGTACTCTATTAAATTCTTATGTAAACGTTTTAAAAAAAAGGTATAGATGCAAATTCAAAATGCAACTACATTCTGCAAATTTACATAGAAACTGTGATTTGCGATTTGCGAATTAAAGAAATCTTTTTTCTTTAGAGAGATTTTAAGAAAAAACTTGAACTCATACGGTGTCCTCGAAAATCGAGACATCGAGGTCGGTTACCCATTCGTTGATGCTGTGTTCCACCATACTGACAGAGTGTAAAGTTTCCTAGTGGCACAAAGCCTTACCCTGCCCGACAAGCACCAAACGCTCGCCCTTGCGCAGCTGAGACAAACGGTCCCCCCGTATCATTTGAAAGAAACAGAAACTCTAATGTGCGACGATTGACGCACCCGCTGAAAGTCGAACTGTAGAGATAGGCGTCCTCCGGAATATCAACCCATTGCTCGCATAATATCCATAGCTGCATTACTTTCCCACTACCCCATACAAAACGTCCTTGCCCTCCGGCTCCAGAAAGCCCCCATAGTTGTAAAAACTGTTTACCGTTTTTCGGTGATAATTTTCAGAACAACCAGCGCAAAAAAGGCTATGTTCTGCTCCTCTTTACGAATCCTTGCAACGCAAAAATTTCCCCGTTTGTGATTTTTTTATTTTGCTATATCATGACGGAGCCTTAACGGCGATGTGATTAAGCCTTAGTGGCGACACGGTTAAGCCCCATCCGCCTTGCGGTTAAAGCCTTCTCGCGATGCCATTAGATATGCAATCGCCGATGGCAAAACCGGAGACAAAAAGGCATTAATAGCAAACATCGTGATTATCAGCAAATTGCGAATTTCGCCAAAAATCGTGTATTTCGGACAAAAATAATATTATTTTTAAATAAACGAAAATTTTAGGAGTGTTTGTAAAGAAATATACACCTCCTTTTACTCCCATTCTTCGAAGCAGAACGGGGCAGCAATGATTAAGCTCTGCATTGCAGCAAACGCATTGTTCAAAGATAAACAATGGCCGTGACGCCCTGTGCACCTACACCGACGCTGTACCGGCTGTGTTCGCCGGTGATCTTGTCGCCCAGCCAATAGCCTAAAATCGTTCCCCCAACACCTATTGCAGCGCCCGCAGCCACGTCTTGCCAGTGATGTCGGTTGCGCGCCACGCGGTCTATGGCAACGCCCGTAGCCACAGCATAGCCGGCCACGCTAATCCATGGTGAAACCTGCCTGAACTCCTTGTCGAGTATCGTGGCACCGGCAAAAGCTATGGAGGTGTGGCCGGAGGGAAACGAGCGGCGGTCGGTGTGATCGGGCCGACGCTCGCGGATGGCAAGCTTCATTGCCCAAGTGGTGGTGGCGGTGAAGGCCAGGGAGGCGCCGCTGTTAACCGCAAACCGCTTCCACGAGCTGGCACTCTCCACGCCACATGCTTTCAGCGTGATGGCTGAGGCTACGGGAACAAAGCGCAACCAATCATCCGCACCGTCGCCGTGATAGGGCTTTTGCGCATGGGCCGAAACGGCCGCAGCGCAAAAGCCAACCACAAGCAATGATTTGATGCTCATGCCCTGACATCTTTAATAAGTGGCACCGCCAAGGCTCCTAACACCAAACTGACGCCGGCCACAATCATCATGTGGCTCTGCACGCTGCCCACCATACCGAGAATGATGCCTCCGACAGATGCGGCCACAATCTGGGGAATACAGATGGTACCATTGAACAGGCCGAGATAAGCTCCCATGTGACCGTAGCCCTGCAGGGCATTGGTGACGAAGGTGAAGGGCATGGCCAGCATGGCAGCCCACGCACAACCAATAAGCATGAAGGGAATGAACAGCAGATACTGGTCGTGGACAAAGGCGCACGACACGAAGCCCACACCGCCCAGCAGCAGGGAAGCGGCATAAGCCAGTTTCCTGTTGGTAAACTTGGGCAATATCGGTGCCCAGATGACGGAGCCGATGGCTTGTACGGCGAAGAGTATGCCTACCCAGTTGCCTGCAGTTTGATAGCCTTCGCTCGTCACATCAGTTGTTCCCCACACATTGGCGGCTACCGTGCCGTTGGTGTAGGTCCACATGTACATGAAGGCAAACCAGCAGAAAAACTGTACGAGGCCGACTTTCCAGAATGCGGAAGGTGCATTTTTCAAGAGAACAAGCCAGTTCCCACTGCCCTTATGCTCTTCCTTGTCGTCGGTTTTTGCACCATTATATTTCTCATATTCCACAGGATCCCACTCTTTCACCTTGCTCACTGTATAGAGGACACAGAGAATGAGAATGGCGGCACCTACATAGAAGCTGTAGATCACGGAGTCGGGGACGGTGCCCTTGGGTGCCGTGTTGGCAATGCCGATAAAAGCAAAGAAGAACGGGAAGACAAACCCTACCAGCGATCCAGCATTGCACAGAAAACTCTGGATGGAATAGGCGGTGGCTTTTTGTTTCTCGTTTACCATATCGCCCACCAACATCTTGAAAGGTTGCATGGCCATATTAATAGAGGTGTCAAGAAACATCAGGGCGACAAGTCCGAATATCATGGCCGTAGACACAGCCATGCCAAACGAGCCGGCATTGGGCAGCAGGCACATCACCAACACGGCAACCGCCGCTCCCAGAAACAGGTAAGGAATGCGCCGTCCCCAGCGCGTCCACGTCTTGTCGGAACAGGTGCCCACGATGGGCTGTACGATGATGCCCATCAAGGGTGGTAAAATCCAGAAATAACTCAGACTGTGAGGATCGGCGCCAAGGGTGGCGAAGATTCTCGAAATGTTGGCACTCTGCAGGGCGTACGCAATCTGTACGCCAAAGAATCCGAAACTGAGGTTCCATAAACCCCAGAAAGACTGATCGGGCTTTTTTAATTCACAATTCATAATTTACAATTCACAATTAAAGCATCCTCGTGGAGATTGCTATGTGGTCTTTATTTGGTTTTATTTTCTTTCGATGTTGATTTTACAATAGACATCAGCAATTTACAAATTTCTACACAGTCATTATTCATGCTCATGTATTCTTGTTCAGAAATATATGACACTTAGAATAATAATTCAAGCCAGTAGTTGGACTCTTCTGCTTCGCGCAAAGCAATACTCATTTTTGCATGAAAGTCCGGCCGGCTTTGTGCCCTTAGCGCTTCCCGGGCATTAGCTCCTATACTCGTTCCACATCTTAATATCTGACTTGCCAATTCAAATTCACAGTATCTTTCACGTAAATATCGAGCCAACTTCACACAACGGACAGCGAAAGCCATGCTTTTTACTATGATAATATTATCACTTATTTGCTTCATATCCTACTGAATAATTGTGAATTAAAAACTGTGACGAGTTGATGAGCTTGCGAATAATTGTGAATTGAAGTTCCTTTCCCATCTCATACACGGCTGGATAATTGTGAATTGAAAATTGTGAATTGTGA
>KQ959400.1:50123-106053 GCA_001552765.1 Bacteroidales bacterium KA00344 | reverse complement strand
TGTGAATTGAAAATTGTGAATTGTGAATTACCTCGTTGTTCCTCGTATCACAAGCCTCGTTCTCACCACCTTCTTCTCTACCTTATCCATTGGTGACAGCCCTTCGACCTTGTTGATAAGGATATTAGCGGTCTCCTCGCCCACCTGCACTCCACGCTGTTCTACCGTTGTGAGCATTGGGTCGCAGGCTACAGCACGCTGACCGTTGGTGAATCCGCAAATCGAAATATCGTCGGGAACACGATACCCCATACGCTTAACCGTATAAAGAATGCCTATAGCCGTATCGTCGTTCACAGCGAAGAAAGCATCAGGAACGTCGCCCTGAGCAAGCAAATTAGGAGTGATAGCCTCAGCATCCGCACGGTTGTCACAGATACGAAAGAAGCGATCTTCGGGCTTCAAGCCATGTCGGAGCAAGGCATCACGATACCCATTGTAGCGATTTTTTGAAATTTCGAGCGTCATCGGCGATCCGTAGAAAGCGATGCGGCGACATCCACTATTGATAAGATGGGTAACAGCATTGAACGCCCCTTGATAGTCGTCCACCACCACTCGGCTGCAGTCGATGCCTGTGCAAATACGATCGTAGAACACAAGAGGCACACCATGGTCGATGAGTTTCTGGAAATGGTCGTAGCGCTGTGTGTCCTTTGCCTGTGAAACAATAACGCCACACACCTTATGTTCGAAGAAGCGATCGCAAAGCAACACCTCTCTGTTATATTGCTCGGAGCTCTGCCCCACCATCACGATATAACCTCGCGACATGGCCTCCTGCTCGATGCCGCTCAGGATCGAAGAAAAATAAAAGTGCGTAAATTGCGGGAGGATAAGCCCTATGATTTTCAAAGGCTTCACACGACTGCTGCGCAAACTCTCCGCCAACAGGTTGGGGATATAATTATGTTCGCGCGCGTAAGCCCGGATCATCTCACGTCGTTCCTCACTGATGCGGGGACTATCTTTCAAAGCACGAGAGACGGTAGCCACAGACACTCCAAGCGCCTCGGCTATATCCTTCATCGTTATCGGTGTAGATCGTTTCATGTTTCATCATTAGGCTTTGATGCAGAGCTTGTGAATTATTCAAAGTTACCACTTTATTGCATAAACACCAACTCTATATTGCAAAAATAAGCATTTATATCATAACATAGCCTATACGAAAAACAAACATTTGCATTTCGCTGCGCAATCGTTTGCACAACCATATCATTGAATTTAATGTTAAAAAACATCGAAGTCTGTAAAATAAAGCTATTTTTGCAATATCAAACGGCGTAATCAGTGCTTCTCACCACTTTAGAATCGACAATCTACCTAATATAAAAAGACTAAGATGCGTGGTTGAGATGCAAGCCTAAAGAAAATATACCACAATTATATATATTTAAACTTAAAAACCAAAAATGATGAAGCAGAAAAAATTTACTGTGTCTCATAGGGCACTCACACTATTATGTGGGTTAGCCTTTGCAGCAGTCTCTTTTGCACAGCAAGTGGTTGTCAAAGGGCACGTCAAAGATGCAACCGGCGAGCCAATCATCGGAGCAACCATTCGGGCCAATGGCCAAGAAGGCGGTGAAGTGACAGACATCGACGGTAACTTTACCTTGAACGTTCCTGCAGGTACCATCATCTCCGTTTCTTATATCGGATTTGAGGAAGTCAAAGTAACCGCCAGCAGCGAACTGGTGATTACCATGCAAGAAGAGCACAAGTCTCTTAACGAAGTGGTGGTTATCGGTTATGGTGCCGTAAAGAAATCAGACCTCACCGGTTCGGTGACAGCGTTGAAGCCGGATTCCAAAAATAAGGGTCTGGTGGTGAATGCACAGGACATGATCGGCGGTAAGATTGCCGGTGTGAATGTGACAAGCAACAATGGTGCTCCTGGTGCAGGTGCAACCATCCGCGTGCGTGGTGGTTCTTCGCTCAACGCTTCCAACGACCCGCTGATTGTTATCGATGGCGTTCCGATGGATAACAATGGTGTGAAAGGTCTGTCCAATCCACTGTCGTTGGTCAATCCGCAGGACATCGAAAGCTTCAATATCCTGAAGGACGCATCTGCTACTGCCATATATGGTAGCCGTGGTTCGAATGGTGTGATCATCATTACCACCAAGAAAGGACGCAAAGGACAGAAGCTCAGCATTAGTTATAATGGTAGTGCAACGGTGAGCATGAAGCGCAAAACCATCGATGTGATGAACGGAGATGAGTATCGTGAATTTGTTAAGAAACTCTATGAGGGCAACAGTCGCTATGACGAGGCTGTGGGTGCACTAGGTAAGGCCAACACTGACTGGCAGAACGAAATCTACCAGACGGCCTTTTCGCAAGATCATGGTGTAACAGTGACAGGGTCTGCCGGTGCCACACTGCCTTACCGCGTATCGTTGGGCTACACCGGACAGGAAGGTATTCTGAAAACCTCAGATTTCAAGCGTTATACAGCTGCAGTGAACCTGAGTCCCAGCCTGTTCGACAATCATCTGAACATAAACCTGAACCTCAAGGGCATGTATGCCGACACCAAGTATGCCAACACTGGTGCCATCGGCGCTGCCGTGATGATGGACCCCACAAAACCAGTTTACAGCACAGAGGATAAGTACAAAAACTTCGGCGGTTACTACGAGTGGACAATGCCTGGCACGTCGCTCAACGACCCGACATGGCCTTTGACCTACAACGATCAGGCTACTGCCAACCCTGTAGCCATGCTCCATCTGCACAACGAAAGTGCCAAATCTAAGGACTTCGTGGGTAATATTGACCTTGACTATAAGGTACATGGTTTCGAAGACCTGCGTTTCCACGCTACGGCTGGTGCCGACATCGCAACCGGTAAGCAAGTGCTCGACGAAAGTCCGGCCTATCCAAGCAGAGAAAGAGTGTACTATGGCAACCACGGTTGGGAGAAAATCGACAAGCAGAGCTATACGATGAGTGGATATGTACAGTACTATCATGACTTCAACGACAAGGCCATGAACCACTTTGACATCATGCTCGGATCGGAATACCAGCGCTTTACAAAAAGCACGCATAACTTTTACTATGGCTATTATCCCGAAACCAACAACGACAAGAAGCTTGCCGGGACCATTTACAAGCCCAAAGGCAAAGACTATGATGGCGACGGTACCATCGATCCATACTACGACCCGACGGAAAACCGTCTGCTCTCGTTCTTCGGACGTGCCAACTGGTCGCTCATGGATAGTCGTTACATGCTTACAGCAACATTCCGTGCAGACGGATCCACACGTTTCAACTGGCTCAAACCTTACCCCAACCAGCAGTGGGGCTACTTCCCCTCTTTCGCCTTTGCATGGCGCATCAAAGATGAAAATAAGTTTAAGGACATCGAATGGCTTTCTAATCTGAAGCTCCGTCTGGGTTATGGACAGACCGGTCAGCAGGAAGGCATTGATGATTTCAGTTACTATACCTCATACACAATGAACGCCGGACCGGATTCTTACTATCCACTATCGGGAGACGGCACGATGGCTCGCCCTGCCGCAGTAAACCATTCGCTGACATGGGAGACCACCACCACCTATAATATAGGTCTGGACTGGGGAATCTTCAACCAGAGACTAACCGGTACGGTGGACTGGTATTATCGCAAGACGACCGACTTGCTCAATACGGTGTATGTTCCTGCCGGTGCTAACTTCAAGAATACATTGCGCTCAAACATCGGTGACATGAAGAATACCGGTGTGGAAGCCAGCTTCCATTGGCTTGCCTTGAACACCAAGGACTGGAACTGGACACTCGATTACAACTTCACTTACAACCAGAACTCCATCACCAAACTGACCGGTGGCAAGGACAAGGGTTACTTTGTGCCTACGGGTGGAGTATCGGCTGGTGTCGGAGTTAATGCTCAAGCACACGCCGTTGGACATCCTGCAAGTTCGTTCTATGTGTTCCAGCAGGTGTATGACAAGAATGGCATGCCTCTTGAGGGGGTCGTGGTAGACCGAAATGCAGATGGCCAAATTACCGATGCCGACAAATATTTCTACAAGAGTCCGGCTGCTCCCGTGACGATGGGCTTTGCCTCTCGTCTGGAATATAAGAACTGGGATTTCGGCTTCTCGCTTCGTGCAAGCATTGGCAACTATGTCTACAACGACGGAATGGCCGGAAAATCAAACCTGAATGTCAGTGAGATTTACAGCAGTCACAACTATCTTTCTAACCGTCCGCAATATGTTTTGCCTTACAAATGGCAAACCTACGAGACAACCTCCACGCTTTCAGACCGTTGGGTACAGAATGCTTCGTTCTTGAAATGTGACAATATCACATTGGGCTATAGCTTCAACAACCTCTTCAAGGGTGCAAACTGGCAGGGAATCAGCGGTCGTTTGTATGGAGCCGTGAACAATGTTTTCACCATCACCAAGTACGAGGGCATCGACCCGGAAGTGTTTGGCGGCATCGACAACAACCTTTATCCACGTCCTTTCTCGGCAACCGTTGGATTAAGTCTTAATTTCTAAATTTAAACAAGGATAGATCAATTATGAAAACCTATATAAAAAATATACTTCCGGCAGCAGCTCTTGCACTGACATTTGGAATGTCTTCATGCTCTGATGTGCTGGAGATTTCTCCCAAAGATCCGGATATTGTGACTCAGGTTACAGCAAGTCAGCTGATGAACAAGTGTTATGCAAACATTGCCGTAGCTGGTCAGGGCGGTGCCAGTGGTGACTGCGATGTCGATGGTCTTGATGGCGGTACAACCGGATATGTGCGCCAGATGTTCAATGCTAACGAACTTACGACAGACGAAGCCATCTGCGGATGGGGAGACGAGGGGGTTGCGGCATTCAATTTCAACAGTTACGATGCCTCTCACCCAATGCTTCGCGGTTTCTATTATCGCTTGTATTTTGGAGTAACCGTTTGCAACCAGTATCTCACTCAATTTGCCGAAGAGGACGCGACGATGACCGCAGAAGTTCGTTTCCTGCGTGCACTCAACTACTATATGTTGATGGATTGCTTTGGTAACGTGCCTTTTACAACAGCCATTTCATCAGAAAAACCCAAGCAAATTCAGCGCGCCGACCTTTACAAATGGATCGAAAGCGAACTGCTCGACATTGAAGGCAAGCTGTCTAAGGCTCAGCCCAAGAAGGAAGGAGAAGCCGGCTACGGCCGTGTGGATCAGGCTGCCTGCTGGATATTGCTGGCCCGTCTGTATCTGAATGCAGAGGTTTACACCGGCACGCCCAACTGGTCTAAGGCCAAGGAGTATGCCCAGAAGGTGATGAACTCTCCCTATAAGCTTTACACCACAGCCAAGAAGGACCCTTCCGGCCAGACCTGGTCTGCCTATCAGCAGTTGTTTATGGGCGATAATGGCACCAATGGTGCATCTGTAGAAGGTATCTTCCCCATCGTGCAGGATGGTATCACCACCACTTCTTGGGGTACATCCTTATTCCTTATGGCCGGTCCCATAGACAAAGAGGCTTGCGTAAGGATTGATGGGACTAAGGGAAACAACACCAAAGAGTCCTGGAGCGGTAACCGTTGTCGTCCCGACCTCATCCGCAAGTTCTTCCCGCGCAACGACGCACCCAATGTCAATGCATACATGATGCCCGAGGCTGCAGGCGACGACCGTGCCATCTTCGACGGCGAGGGTCGTACCCTCGACAACACCGAGGTAGGCACGTTCAAGAATGGCTTTGCCACCCTGAAGTTCAATAACTTCAAGACAGACGGTTCTTCCGGTCACAGCAGTCAGTTCCCCGATGCCGACTTTTTCTTCTTCCGAACAGCTGAGGCCTACCTCATCTTTGCCGAGGCAGATGCTCGCCTCAACGGCAATAAGGTGACAACCGAAGGCATGAACGCACTCAACGCACTGCGTACACGTGCCAATGCAGAGAAAAAGACCACATGGACCATGAAGGATATCTGCGACGAGTGGAGCCGCGAGTTCTACTTCGAGGGAATCCGTCGGCCCACCTTGATCCGCTTCGGCTACTTTGGTGGCAGCAACAATTATACTTGGCAGTGGAAGGGCGGAGCCTTTGAGGGAACCCAGTTCTCATCCAGCAAGAACATCTTTGCCATTCCTACACAGGATATGACTGTCAACGAAAACCTGGTGCAGAACAAGGATTACTAACTATCTAAAAAAGTTCGAAAATGAAAAATATATTTAAGTCATCACTGCTGCTGCTATGCAGCTTTGCTCTCCTTACTTCCTGTGAGGACGACAATGCCAGCAATCCTGTGCTGACAACTCCCACGACATTCGTGCTGAATACCCCAAGTATTGCGGCAAACAATGTTATTGACCTGGCCAACTCCAGCACCTTGGAGCTCACCTGCTCACAGCCAGACTACGGTTTTCCGGCCGTAACGTCCTACACTGTAGAGGTGGCTACCAAGAGCGACATGAGCGATGCAACGGCTCTCTCCCAGACATTCACCTCTGCCAGGATGAACCTTGACGTTGCCGAGCTGGCCAGTACGTTGACCACCTTGGAACTGAACGCCGGCAAAAAGGATTCCGACTTCCCGATGACCATCCCCGTTTATGTCCGCGCCAAGGCTGTCATGACCAGCAAGACAGGTGGTAGCGTGTCGGGTACGTCTATCACTTCCAACGTAGTAACGCTGAACAAAGTTAACCTGAGTTACGCTTTGCCTCCCGTTACGCTGCCTGAGAACATCTATATCACGGGTAACTTCAACAACTGGAGCTGGGAGACTTCCTTGGTCATGACTCCAGTTTATGACACCGACAACATGTTCTGGCATCTGGTCTACATCGATGGAAAAGGTATCAAGTTCAACACCTCCAAGGCATGGGACGGCAACGAAGTAGGCTTCTCCAAGATAGTAGTCAATGCTGCGAGCGAACTCGGCAGCGAGATTATCGAGGCTGACGGCAACATCGCCTCGTCCAAGCCGGGTTGGTATCTGATGATCGTCACCACCTCTGTATCCGGTCGAGACATTGTCTACGACGTGAGATTCAATAAACCCGAGGTATGGCTCATGGGAACCGCAACTGCCGGAGCCGATTGGAAAGAACTGGAAGATGGTGCGATGTTCACCGTTCCTACAACGGCTGACGGAAACTTTGAGTCACCCGCATTTGCCAACAATACCTCAGGTGACGGCGGTGTGCGTGTGTATGTGAAACTTCCTGACTATGACTGGTGGAAGACTGAGTTTATGGTATTCGACAAGGTCATCAAGTATCGTGGCAAGGGCGGCGACCAAGATCGCGTCCAAGGCACAAAGGGCCAAAAGATCTACATGAACTTTACATCGGAAACCGGTGAGATCAAGTAACAATAATCCAAGTTGACTAAAGAAAACAATAGATATGAAAAAAATATCATTATATCTGACACTCGCTATTGCAGGACTCTTCACGAGTTCCTGCAATGACGACTACGCCGACTGGGCTGCTCCGCAGTCCAATCCGCAGGAAGCCGCCATCACCATTCCTGGTTTTAAGGCATCGGCCGTAGAGCCGCAAACACTTACCGAGGGAGTAGACGCCGTTCCGGTGTTTGCTCTCACCACGGCCACCCTGCCCGAGGGATATGCACTGGGCAAAGCTCGTGTGGAGCTAACGCCACAGGGTGCAAGCGAGGCCAAGGCTACCGTTGTAAACACGACCCTCGACGGGCATGCTTCTAAGGCCGATTTGCAGGCTCTCATCGAGCAGGCCTTCGGCAAAAATCCTGTGGCTCGCAAGTTTGATGCGCAGGTGTATCTCAATGCTGTGAAAAACGGGCAGGCAGCACTCATCGATGCCGGTAAGATTGTTTACACCGTGACCACAGTCAAGCCCGACATCGCAGAGGCCTATTATATCATTGGCGGTCCCAACGACTGGGCAAAATCGGCAGCTACGAAACCTTTGAAGTTCAGCCACAGCGAAACCAACGTGTATGACGACCCCGTCTTTACCATCACTTTCCCTGTAGATGCGACCAAGGATACATGGTTTGCCATTGGTGACGATAAGGCCTGCGACGGTATCACAAACAAGAACGACTGGTCTATGCTCTTGGGTACCACGAGTGGCAACGGCAAGAATGGCGAAACCGGTTCTATGGAGCGCCGAGCCAAACTCTCCGACGACGGTACGTTCATGGTTCCCGCAGGTTCCCGCTATGTGTCTGTGACCATCAACATGATGGAATACACCTATACCGTGAAGGGCATCAACTTCTCTGAATTTATCTACGAGGTGGGCAACAACAGCAAGTGGGGCGAACATCCCTACGCTATGTACGGACCTAACTCCGATGGCAAATACTACGGTGCGTTCTATCTCGACGGTGAATTTAAGTTCAAACCCAATGGTGGCGACGATTGGAGCGGCGACTGGGAATACAACGGCGAGGGCAAACTCACGGCAGACGGCAGCCAAAATATTCCTGCTCCCGAAACGGGCTTCTACTTCGTGACCGTAGACCTCACATCCATGTCCTACACGCTGAAACCCTTCAAGGAGATGCATGTAGTGGGCGATGCCCTCGTTGGCAACGCTGACCAGTGGGGCGCAGGCGTAACCATGACATGGAACGCCGCCAACAAGACTTGGGAAGCCAAGGGCGTGAAGCTCGAAGCCGGCAAGTCCATCAAGTTCAAGGATGGAGACGGCAGCTGGAGCGGTGTGAATCTCGGCGGATCGCTCGGTAAGCTCATTCAGGGAAGCAACGATAACATTCCCGTTGCCCAGTCGGGTACCTTCGACATCATTCTCCACTTGGAGAACACAGACCGTGCCCCCTACGCTGAACTGAAAGCGAAATAAGGGACATACTCACAATAACCTATAATCGTATCTTCAATAGGTAATCATTCTAAATAAAATGACGTTTCAGGGCGACACTCACCATTGGGTGTCGCCTTTTTTTATGCTTTGTTGTCGTTTCAAACGCTCACCCATCCAAGAAATGCCACATTCCCCGCTGATATGTATTTTACAATCGGGTGACCCTATCCGGTCATTTCTCTGTGTAAACAATAAATACCATTTTCGAGTGATTATTTTCCGTACATTCAGCGCAAAAAGGGCTATATTTCTGCCGTCTTCAGCTATTCGTAAAATGTGAAAACAGCCCTCCTGTTGCGTTTTTCATACCGACGTATCATGACGGAGGCTTAATGGCAGTACGATTAAGCCTTATCGACATTGCGGTTAAGCCTCAACCGCAATGCGTTTAAAGCCTTTCCGCGATGCCATTCGATATGCAACCGCAAACGACAAGAAAGGGGATAAAAAAGGGTTTTAACGGAATTTCTTGATTATCAACAAACTACGAATTTCGAAAATTTCGCGATTTTCAGGACGGAAGTAAAATTGTTTTGAAATAAGCGAGTTTTACAGGGGTGTTTGTCAAGAATTTTTCAAACAATTAACGAGCAAGACAATCGATTGCACAAAAACAACATCATTATCATGCAGGCAATTCATTGAAACATGCTCATTTTGTTGTAACTTAGCGCATAATAAAAACCTAAAAATACAATCATGAAACGATTCTACACTTTGGTATTGGCAGCTCTACTGCTGCCGATGAGTTTAATGGCACAGGGATGGCCCGCCAACTACAGTGGTGTGATGCTCCAGGGATTCTACTGGGACAGCTTCATAAAGTCTAAATGGACCAAACTGGAGGGCCAGGCCGGAGATTTCAAGGGCTATTTCGACCTCGTATGGGTGCCGCAGAGCGGCAAATGCCTCAACTCCACCTCGATGGGCTACGACCCCTACTACTACTTCGACCAAAACTCCTCGTTCGGAACGCAACAGGATTTGAAGTCGATGATCAGCACGTTCAAGGCCAACGGCATAGGCACAATAGCCGACGTGGTGATTAATCACCACAACACCAAAGGCTGGTGGGGATTTCCCGCCGAAACCTATAACGGCGTGACCTATCAGCTGAAAACCACAGACATCGTGGCCAATGACTGCAACGGCAAAACGAAAACGCAAGCCGATAAAGACGGCGTTTCCCTCAGCTCCAACCCTGACGAGGGCGAAGGCTGGGACGGCATGCGCGACTTGGACCACAAGAGTGCCAACGTGCAGAATATCGTCAAGGCTTATCAGCAGTTTCTCGTCAAGGATTTGGGCTATGTAGGCTTCCGATACGACATGGTGAAAGGATTTTGGGCGTCACGCGTGCGCGACTACAATAATGCCGCCGGTGTTGAATTTTCCGTAGGCGAGTTTTGGGATGGATCATCCAAAATCAAGCAATGGATTGATTACACCGAAAAGCACAGCGCGGCTTTCGACTTTGACTTCAAATACACGGTGACTAATGCTGCCAATAGCGGAAATTGGAACAGTCTCGGGAAGCCGAACGGCAGCAACTGGCCAATCGTAAGCACGAACAGCGACCAAAGTTACTACAGATACGCCGTGACCTTCATTGAAAACCACGATACGGAGAAGAGAGACAATGGCGAAAGCAATGGGGCGCTGGAGAAGGATACGTTGGCAGCCAATGCGTTCCTCTTGGCCATGCCGGGTACACCCTGCGTGTTCTACAAACACTATCTGGCCTATCCCTATGAGATAAAAGCCATGATCGATGCCCGCAAGACTGCCGGCATCACCAACACCAGTTCCTACTCCAACTATCGCAGCGCTGCAAGCTATTTCGGTAATATTGTAACCGGCAGCAAAGGAAAGCTGCTTGTCATGGTTGGCGCAAACTACAGCGAGCCGGCCGCCAACCGCTATGTCAAAATTCTCAGCGGTCATCACTATGCCTACTACCTCTCGCCGAATACAGAGGTGGCTTTCGCTGACAAGCCTTCGGGAACATACACTGAGGCCTTCAACACCAAACTGACAGCTGTGTCTGCCGAGAGCAGTGCTCAACTGGTCTACACCACCGACGGTTCCACCCCCTCTGCCACCAACGGCAAAGTTGTTGCCGGCGGAACGAGCATCACCATTTCTGACAACTGCACCCTGAAAGTGGGCTTGCTGGTGAATGGAAGTGTGACCTCGACCACGACCCGCAATTACACGTTTGCCAAGCCGGAAGACGAAACCTTTGAAACACCGCCCGCGGGCTACACATTCTCTGCCAATTTCATTGCCCCGGCAACTTGGTCGGCCGACATTGAAGTTCATGCCTGGGCATGGATTGAGGGTGGCGCCAACTACACGCCCGACAACAATGCCCATTGGCCCGGCGACAAGGATCACGTTTATCGCGTGGGCAAATCAAAGGATGGCGGCTACATCTGGAAGTGGTGCTACTACGGCTCGGAGACCGTTCCGCCAAGCAAAATCATTTTCAATAACGGAGGCAATGGAACAGGAAACCAAACCGCAGACATGGTGTTTACCGACAACGGATGGTACAACATGAACTCCACGCAATCCGACCCGACGCTCGACATCAAGGGGCTGACCCAAGCATCGGTTGCCGACAACGCATGGTACACGCTCACCGGCGTAAAGGTGGCTCGTCCCACACAGAAAGGCATCTACATACACCATGGAAAAAAAGTGATCATTCAGTAAATATAATCTATTATCCTTCGGGTCGCAGATTAAGCGGGGTAGCTGTCGAAAGTTTTTCGATGACGTCTTGTTTCAATCTGCGACCCTTTTCTTGTTTGTATTTGCTGTTTTATTCGTATATTTGCAACAACCTATTTATCAACTAATATGCATAAGATTATCAAAATTATTATTGGAGCATGCCTGTTTCCTATCATGGCGCAGGCACAACAAAAATATGTTGGAGGTGACATCTCGTTGCTGCCAACATACGAGAAGCATGGGGTGCGCTATCTTGACCAAGACGGCGTGCAGGTGGAGCCGCTGAAATATTTCGGTGAAAAAGCAGGCTGGAATGCCATGCGCGTCCGCGTGTTCGTAGACCCGTCGAAAGCACCCGACGAACATAAGGCATGGGGAGCGAGGCAAGACCTCGCCTATGCAACGGCATTGGGCAAACGCATCAAGGACGAGGGTTACGCGCTGATGTTGGATTTCCATTATTCCGACACGTGGACCGACCCGGGACAACACTCCACACCCGCGGCCTGGAACAGCAGCGACCCCAACGTGTTGGCCGACAGCGTTTACCGGTACACGGTAAGAAGCCTGAAGTATATGAAAGAAAACGGGGTAGTGCCCGACTTCATTCAGCCGGGAAACGAAATCACCAATGGCATGATGTGGCCTACAGGCCACTGCCTACCTGATGGTAGGGGCTATAAGGGTGGCACGTTCGCCAATTTCGTGAAATATCTGAAGGCAGGCGTGAAGGGTTGCAAGGAGGTGTGTCCGGAGGCAAAAATCGTTATCCATACAGAGCTGAGCAATCCGTGGAACGTTACGAACTTCTATAACACGTTAGGCAATCAGTTGGATTACGACATCATCGGACTGAGCTATTATCCTGATTATCACGGAACACTCGGCACGCTTTCCTCAGCACTCAATACGTTGGAAAGCAAGCATGGCGATAAAGACATCATGATTGTGGAGACTGGGTACGGCGCAAGATGGGCATTGGGCAGCAAATATTCATCTACCGTGCAAAAGACTTGGCCGCTCACCGAAGCCGGACAGAAAAAGTTTACCAGCGATTTGATCAACGAGATCGACAAACATCCGAAGGTTACCGGACTCTTCTGGTGGATGCCGGAGGACAATGAGTTCTGGGCCGATGCCAATCCTGCCCGTAGTTCTTGGTGGAATGCTTCGCTATATACGCAGAACACCGGCAAGCCACTCGCCGCCATGTTTGAGTTGCAGCGGTTTATCGGCAAAGATCCAACTGGCATCTCGAACATCCTTATCGATGGGTTGCCTAACAACAACCGTTCTTCCAAGTCCGCTACCGGCTCTCTCGTTGCCACCCCCATCTATAACCTCCAAGGCCAGCGTGTTTCTGCCTCAGGCAACCTTCCGCAAGGCCTCTACATCGCAGGGGGTAAGAAATATCTGCATATTCACCGATAAAATCACAGGCTCCCATACGTTTTTATAGATTTCTACAAAAACGTATGGGAGCCTATAATTGTCTATTATCAATGTGGTCGGCTACATGAGCCTACAACTGTCTACTCCTCTTTTGTTTCCTCTTGCTTCACTTTCTTGGGTCCGCGTACCTTCTCGTTCTTCTTCAGTCCGCTCTTGATTTGGATGTTAAGGCCATCGCTCAGCCCCGTCACAACCTTGCGGCGGGTGTATGTTTTATTATCGTCCGTGCCGCCAACGACATACACATAAGTGTCGGTGCCTTCAAACTCAATGGCGCTTTCCGGCACGGTAAGCACCCCTTTCGCCTCTTTCAACACTATCTCCGCGTTGGCGCTGTAGCCCGAACGAATCTTCGTGCCACTCGTTCCTTGCACTGCTGCCTTGATCTCGAACTGATTGGCACCATTGTTTTCCACAGCCTTAGGCGAGATATACTCCAGCGAAGCGGTGAGTTTCTCGCCCTCCATGGCACCAATGGTGATTTTCATGGGCATTCCCACAATAATCTGTCCCACTTCAGTCTCGTCCACATTGCCCCTGAAAATCAGGTCGCCCATGTTGGCCACCGAGGCGATGGTGGTACCATCGTTGAATGTGTTGGACAGGATGACGGTGTTTCCCACCTTGACAGGCACGTCGAGGATGAGTCCGCTGATGGTGGAACGTATGAGCGTGCTGCTGGTATTGGCATTTTGCGCCGACACGCCGTCGCGCACCACCTGCAGGTTATCGTTGGCGGCCCGCACCTCCTCCTTGGCTTGTAGGTATGCCTTGCGCACTTGGTCATAGTCATTACCGGCTATCAATCCCTTGTCGTAAAGCGTTTTTTGCCGATCGTAGTCCACCTTGGCTTGATTCAGCACAATCTTCGCCGAGCGCACTCTCGCCTGTGCCGAGCTGAGCATATTCATGTCGGGGATGACCTTTACCTTGGCTATCACCTCACCGGCGATCACCATATCGCCAGCCTCTTTGTATATATTGGTGATGATACCCGATATCTGTGGTTTGACATTCACCTCGTTGCGAGGCTCTATCTTGCCGGTCACCACCGCAGTTTTATGCACATCTTTCATGGTGGGCACAAACTCCTCGTAGGCCACCGGTTGCGGCCTGCTCTTTTGCCAGAGGAATATGAATGTTCCGATAAAAATAAGCAGCACCAGCGCCGCAATGATAAATTTGAAATATTTTTTCATCACCAATTATGAATTTTGAATTGTGAATTATGAATTACTCATCTCTCATGGCATCCACCGGCTTGATGCTCATGGCCCTAATGGCAGGCGCAAGGCCGGCCACCACGCCCAGCACACAAAGGAAAGCCAACGCTCCGAGTGCCGCCCAAAAACCGATTTGGAAGTGGGCCGCCATGATGCCGTCGTTGGTATTGGCCACTTCAAGCATCTGCAAGACGAACACCGCGAACAGTATGCCGCTCATGCCGGCCACCGTGGTGAGCACGATGCTCTCCGAAACGATTTGCGACAGTATCATCTTGGGCGTGGCTCCGATGGCTCGCCTGATGCCAATCTCGGTGGTACGCTCACGTACCGTGACCATCATGATGTTTGAAACACCGATGCCCCCGGCCAGCAGCGTACCTATACCGACCAGCCAAATCAGGAAGTTGACACCCTCAAACAAACTGTCCACCATGCCATACATCACCTCGGTATTGAACACCGAGATGGCCTTCTCATCGGTTGGGTCCACACGATGTGCCCTTCCGATGACTTCTCGCAAGGGCTGCGTCAGATTGCCCATAGTCACACCGGGCTTGCCCGTGACACAAATGATGTGTACCACATCGCCCAAATTATAGACCCGCTGCATAATGGTGAGCGGAATCGTAACACTTTCCTGCACGTTGCCATTGATGTTCATGTTTCCCGGACTGTAATCCACGCCCACCACATTGAAATACAATGAGTCTACGCGCACCAGCTGTCCGCATGGGTTTCCACCGTTGGGGAAGAGTGTCTTGTAAACCTTCTTGCCTATCACGCACACCTTACGGTCTTCCGCTATGTCCATATCATTGAGGTAACGGCCATATAAAATGGTCGGCTCCTCTACTTTGGTGTATTCGGGATAAATGCCTTTGACATTGCCCACAAACTTTTTATCGCCGGCCACGAAGGTTTTACCCCACTCTGTCACCAATGGGGTAACGACGTCCAACTCAGGCACATGGGCGCGCAATCTCTCCACATCCCTATACGTCATATTCCATTGACGACCCTTGCGGAAGCCCTCATAAGGCTTGGTGGTGGGCTGAGCGAAAGTGAATGCAGAGTTTGTAGCAAACCCCTGAAAGTTTTTGGCCAACAATTCTTCCAGTCCATCGCCACCACCAATGAGCACCACCAACATGAATACTCCCCAGAAAACGCCGAATCCCGTGAGGAACGAACGCGTCTTGTTTCGAGTGAGCGTATCCAATATTTCACGATATGTGTCAATGTCAAACTTCATTGTTCGTACTCTGTTGATATCATTATTGTCATGCCTTGTCTCATTCAGCTCTCAACGCATCGATAGGCTTGATGTGCGCCGCACGCCCTGCCGGCACCAGCCCGGCAATGGTTCCGGCCACAATCATTACCAATGTGGCTTCCAAACAAACACCTAATCCCACCGTAGGATTCAGAAATATGGTCATCTCAAACAATCCCGAATCCACTGTCTTTGACCCAGCGGTGGCATCCAAATAGGCGTTGGCCCCAATGCCGAGAAGCATACCGATGTATCCGAAAAAGGTGGTGATGATCACGCTCTCGATAATGATGAGCCGAAGAATGGACCATGGCGTGGCTCCGATGGCCTTGCGCACGCCAAACTCGCGGGTGCGCTCCTTGACGGTAATGAGCATGATATTGCTCACGCCGACAATACCTGAGAGCAACGTAAAAATGCCGATGATCCACAGAGCGGTGCGGATAATGGACATACCCGTGTTCATTTGGAGATTTTGGGTAAACCTATTCCAAATCCAAACCGCATTGTCATCATCGGGGGCGGCATGGTGGTTAGCGTTCAAATCGGTTTTGTAGAGTTTCTCAAAATCCTCGTTTTCCTGCACACTGTTCAGTCCGTCGAAAGAAAAAATGATGTTTTCCACCTCGTCGCCACGATTATATATGGTACGAACGGTGTTGAAAGGACAGTAAAACTGGGTGTTCATCTGGCTTAAATCGCTTTTGTAAATACCCACGATTTGGAACACGGAATTGTCTACCTTGACATCTTTTCCCACCAAGCTGGCTATGTCACCATCCACCAATTCCTTAGCTTGGTTCTCGCTAATGACCATTGCTTTGCGCCTCTGGTCATTGTCCATGTCGTTGACAAAGCGTCCGTACAACATCTCTATCTTGTTGATATGCATCAGGTTGGGATAAACACCACATATCGTTCCACTGACATAGTTGGTGCCATAAGACACTTGAACGCCGCTCTGCGTGACCTGTGCGCCCAACTCCCTGACCACATTGGTGTGCTTATGCTTGGTGTTTTGCATATCCCGATCGTTGAGTGTGATTTCCCTTCCTTCGTTCATGCCCTCGTAAGCCTTGGATGTTCGGCCTCCGCTCACCTGCATAGAGTTGGCCAAAAAGTTAGACGTATTGTGCTCAACAGCGTTAATAAACCCGTTGCCGGCACCCAAGAGGAAGATAATCATGAATATTCCCCACGCCACAGCAAAGCCTGTCAACACCGTGCGCAGCCTGTTGCGGCGTGCCGTTGCCCATATTTCTTCAAGAATATCAAACATATCGGCCTCCTATTTCATCAGTCCATTCACTCCGAACGGCGACGAGTTGTGATCAAGGTTTTCCTCGATTTTGCCTATCATACCATCCTTGATATGCACGATTTTGTTGGTTTCGTTGGCCACACCGCTCTCGTGTGTCACCACCACGATGGTCTTGCCTTCCTCCGAGTTGAGTCTTTTGAGCAGTTTCATCACCTCCACACTCGTTTTGGAATCGAGCGCGCCGGTAGGCTCATCGGCCAAGATAATCTTGGGATTGGTGATGAGCGCGCGGGCGATGGCCACACGCTGCTTCTGCCCTCCGGACATTTCGTTGGGATAATGGTCGGCCCAAGGCAGCAGCTCCAATCGCTCAAGATATTCCAACGCCATCTGATGGCGCCTGCGACGAGACACTCCTTGGTAGAGCAGTGGCAGCTCCACATTCTCCACAGCCGTCTTGAAGCCAATGAGATTGAAACTCTGGAAGATGAAGCCTATGAACCGATTGCGGTACTCAGCACTTCGTTTCTCGCTCAAATTCTTGATGAGCGTACCGGCCAGCAGATACTCACCGCTGTCATAATTGTCGAGGATGCCGAGAATGTTGAGCAGCGTAGACTTGCCCGATCCTGACGCTCCCATGATCGAAACGAACTCACCCTCCTCGATATCGAGGTTGATTCCCTTGAGCACATGCAGCGGCTGCGCGCCGAAGTAGGTTTTGTTTATATCTTTGAGATGTATCATCGTTATCTTTGACGAGCCGAAACGACAAAAGGTTGCAGCCCGGCAAACTATTTAAGATTATATCTAAAGGTCTGACGAATTTTTATCCTGACCGGTTTACCATTCCACATTCCCGGCTTCCACACAGGCATTTTTTTCAGCACTTTATAGGCTTCTTTGGCAAAAGCAAGCGATATAGCCTTCTTCAGCTCTTCTTGTTTGAAGGTGGTCAGCTTGTCAAATTTGGCACGATTGTAGTTTGAAATAGTGCAATCCACGGCCTTGAAATTACCACATTTGCCGTTTTCGTCTACCTCAAGCATCATGATTACCTTTCCCTCTGCCCCGTATTGTATCGCTATATCGGGATATTTGAGATTGTCGGATACAAATTTTTGTCGCGCCACTTCTCCACCGGGAAACTCCGGGGCATCAGGTGTCGCCCAGCACTTATCATCTTCAACCTCTCGTTTGCCTATCAAACCATTCTCACTCAACTTGCGAAGTTCGTTTTCTACTTTATCCAACACCACCGTGCCAAGTAGCACTTTGCCGTCCGGGTCTATGATATAATAGGTGGGAATCCAATTGACATGATAGTCCTGATCTATTTTACTCTCCTTCTTCCATTTCTTCAACTCGCTGTAGTGCAGCCAGTTCATGTTGTTCTTTTGGATGCAGCCGGCCCACGCATCGCGGTCGGTGTCGAACGAAACACCAATGAACTGCACACCCATCGGACTGTACTCATCGTGGAGTTGCTTCACCTTAGGAATGTCCTTACGGCAATCCGGGCACCACGATGCCCAGAAATCGATCACCACGTAGCGCCCTCGAAAGCTGCTTAAAGAGGTGTTATCTGTGGTGTCTTTAGCGTCTACGACAAATTCCGGGGCCACCGTGCCCGGGCGGAGCAGGTCGGCAGCATATTTCACATCGGGATCTTCATCGTTCTGCTGGGCATTCACGCCGATGGCTCCCACCAGCAGAAGCATGGTTAAAAACAAATATTTTTTCATTGCTTATGATTTAGTTTTATATTTTTTCAATCGTCAGGGTCTGGTCACAATAGTCTACCACCGCCGGGCGGTGGGTGATAAAGATAACGGTCTTGTCGTGCGCGGCCAGTATGTTTTGGAGCAGGTGCCGTTCGGTCTCAGGGTCGAGGGCCGACGTGGCCTCATCGAAAAGCATGATGCTACGGTCGCGCAACAACGCACGGGCTATGGCGATGCGCTGCGCCTGTCCTTCAGACAGTCCCCCACCCGACTCTGAACACACCGTGTCCAGCCCCTCGGGCAACTCCATTACAAACTCTGCACAACTCTTTTTCAACGCTTCCTCCATCTCCTCATCGGTTGCATCGAGCTTGCCCAAACGCAGATTATCGCGTATGGTGCCACTCATCAGGGTGTTGCCCTGCGGCACATACACAAAGTTGCAGCGCAGTCGAGGGCTCAACACCCTACGCTTTCTATCGTTGTAAATCTCTACCGTGCCATGCTGTGGAGCTACAAGTCCCAAAATCATTCTTACGAGTGTGGTTTTGCCCGCCCCCGTTTCGCCCAGCACAGCCGTACACGACCCTGGTCGGAAGTCGAAGTCGAGATCGCGGATCACGTCGCCATCCACATCATCATAACGATAGGACACCTGCTGCAATCTCACGCCACAGGGGGCCGACAGTTCGATAGGCGTACCCTGTTCCTCCAACGGATTTTCTTCCAACTCCATCAGTCGCTCAACAGCCGTGAACACAGAGACAAAGGCAGGAACAAGTTTGGTCAAGCTGCGCGCAGGACTTTGGATGCGGTTTACCAACTGCAAGAATGCCGTCATACCACCAAACGTCAGGGTGTGGTCGGCCAATCGCACGGCTGCCCAAAGGAAAGCCACGAGGTAGCCCGCCGCAAATCCAAAATTGAGAATGAAGTTGCTGAGCACCGAAAACGCCGTACGCTTCACCACCCTATGGCGCAATATGCCCTGCGTCGTCTCCAAGCGGTCCACCATCGGCCCCTCGCTCTCCAACGTCTTGATGAGCATACGGTTTTGTATGGTTTCCTGAAGCACGCTTTGTACGTCTGAATCCGAACTACGGACAGCACGGTTGAGCTTGCGCATCCTACTGACATACACTTTGCTGAGCAAGACAAACACAGGGATAATGGCCACTGTGATGAGGGCCAGCGTGGCATCCATCGAGAATAAATACCAAAAGGCACCGATAAACAGTGCCAATACCGACAGCGTGTTGGGAATGACCTCTGTGAGAAAGGTCACCACATTGCCAACATCAATCTCCAACCGGTTGAGCACGTCGCCCGAATGGAGCGCCTCCTTGCCTTGCCACTGCGAGCGCAATATACGATCGAGCATACGCTGCTGCATGCGGTTTTGTGCCCGAACACCCAGAATGTTGCGCACCCAAACACCCGATATGTTCAACGCAAACCCACACAAAACGAGTCCGCCCATAAGTCCCACCGCAGCATACAGTGAGCCATCAACCGACCCCGCAGCCACATCGATGGCATGCTGAACGGCCCAGACCTGAGCCAGCGAAACACCTACCGTGCCAAGCCCGATAAGCGCATTGAGCGTCGCTTGGAGCCTGTTGCCGCGCCAAGCGTCCCAGAGCCAACGCAGGAATTTACCCAATTCCATCCGGGAGAGGACATGCAAGATTGTCTGTCTGATGCTTGTCATATATTGCTGTGGATTTGAAATTTTCACTTGTTCATGTTTTAAGCCTTCCGAATTTTACCTCTGATCCACTCCCCACATCAGCTTATCGCGCAGCGTGGAGAAGTAGTGCGTGGCCTGTTGTTTCACAATTTGTATCTGGTATGGAGCCTTCATGATGCGAATTCTCGACCCCTGACGCAGCTTTTCCGACCGTCCGTCTATGGCTGCGAGGAAGTTGTGATTGCGGCTTTCCACCTCAATGTCGATCACGCAATCATCATTGATGACGATCGGCCGCACGTTCAGGCTATGGGGTGCCACCGGGGTGATGCACAGATTATGGGCCGACGGCACAATGATGGGACCGCCGTTGGAGAGATTGTAGGCCGTGCTGCCTGTCGGTGTGGAGATAATCAGTCCGTCGGCCTGATAGGTTACCAGAAACTGTCCGTTGATGCTGCAACGTATGGAAATCATCGAGGCGTTGTCGCGCTTGAGCAGTGCGATGTCGTTCAGAGCGTACGGACTACCCGAAATCTCCTCACCGTCCACCTCAATCTTGATGACCGAGTGTGCCTCCAAATGATAAGTGCCGTTATAGATCTCGTTGAGCGCAGACTCGATTTCCGTTGGCAGCACATCTGCAAGGAATCCCAGTCGCCCCATATTGACACCGAGAATGGGGATGCCACGACACACCACACGGTCGGCAGCTTTCAGGAAAGTGCCGTCGCCACCTAAGGAAACCACAAAATCGGCCTCAAAGTCGTCATCGTCGAACACCTCCGAGCAATCGATGTCCAAATGCTGATCCTGTGTCAGAAAATTAAAATAGGAGCGGTCGATAAACACTTCTGCTTCGCGCTTCTTCAAATAGTCGAGAATCCGGTGGATAGCCACAGACTTGCGAGCTTGGTATTCATTGCCTATAAGTGCAAAACGAAGTTTCCGATTTGTCATACATCTCAAATTATTAATACATAACCAAACGGTTTGGACACAAAACCCATACCGTGACCAGAGCAATCTCCCGCCAATCTCACGTTGCTTCCTGCCGACGCCTTTACCGATTGCTCCTGTTGCAAATTTACATAGAATAGTTAACATGGCAAGTCTTCAGACAGTTTTATTCCATTATTTTTGCGCTAAATTAACAGGTTTATTGGCACAAACGCCCATATTATCCTTAGCTCACAACCGTTCCGTAATGTTTTGAAGGCCATATATTTATCAACAAAATTCTGTTAAGACGGCGGATCCACGCGCTTCGTTCACTCTGAAACACAGTAGTATTCCCGTCCGTAATCCGTTCTATCTGCTCACTTCTTTGCCGAGCAACTATTCGAGTAATATTACTTTACAAACAGTCCCAAATGCTTCGCTTATTTGAAAATAACTTTCCTTCGGGCTGAAATTCGCCAAAATTACAGCAATTCACAGTTCGTTGATAATCAATACGTTTCAATTTTCCCACTTTTTCTCCTCATCGTTTTCATCTGCGGTTACATATCGAATGGCATCGCGAGAAGGCTTTAAACGCAAGGCGAATGAAGCCTAATCGCAGTGCCGTTAGGGCCTAATCGCAGTGCCTTTGAGCCTCCGTCATGACAGGACGGAATTCAAAACACGAAAAGAGGACTGTTTTTTTGTTGTGCAAACTGATAACAAGCGGAAAAACATAGCCCTTTTTGCGCTAAATGATTAAAATATAAACCTCAAAAAATGGTAATCATTTTTTACATATCGAAGCATAAAGACGGCGTGAAATCATGAAAAAAATTCACGTTCGAAACAGCAGAATACCACCTCGACTCCACTGCCGGACTGTTTATCTTCACCATCAAATGAAGGCTGGACATACCGACTTTGAGCCATCCTTCTGATTACTTTCCCATTAAATGGTCTGCAAAAACACGACAACAATCTTTTTATTGCAATATATTGCCGGTTTGTTTGGTTTGCTGATAAAAACATTGTATATTTGTTAGTTCCATCAAACTTTGTTTAAACCATGCATACTTTCATCATAGAACACAGCCTCAGGCTCATCGCCGCCCTTGCTCTTGGTGGCATCATCGGGCTCGAACGCGAGTACCGTTCCAAAGACGCCGGATTTCGCACTCACTTCTTAGTGGCCTTGGGTGCCGCCCTCTTCACCATTATTTCACAATACGGTTTTGGCGACGGAGTAAAGGATAGTTCGCGCGTGGCGGCACAGGTGGTTTCGGGAATCGGTTTCATCGGCGCAGGTCTCATCGTGTTTCAGAAGAACACGGTGCGCGGACTCACCACGGCAGCCGGCCTGTGGGTCACCGCCGCTATAGGCATGACGTGCGGCGTGGGGATGTATGCCCTTGCTGCCATCGTTACCGTCCTCATATTGTTAGGGCTCGAAGTGCTTAACAAAATCATTCCACAGACCACCACAACAACACTGCAAGTGTCGTTTTCTTCACCCACGCGGGAAAGTGCCCAACGCGTGGTTGAGCAAATCAAAAGCCACTGTCTGGAAGTGTTTTCATTCGAACTGCACAGTCGCCACACCTCGCAGGGAAGCCTGTACGAGGTGAAGATGGAAATCAAAGTGCAGTCGCACAACCACAACCGACTAATTCTCGACGACATGGAGGAGTTTGACGACGTAACGATGGTTAGCATAGAATAAATGTGTCCGACCCTCTCCCATACAGCAAACAGAGGGAAAAATAACACTGCAAGCAGGCTGTTGCACAAGAAATTATTGCCTATTTTAATGGGATTTCTCATTTTTTTTGTGTAAGTTTGTGATATATTTTATTGTTCTGCCACTAACAGAACTGAACTAAAAAACTATATTATGGCTAAAGTTTATACATTTCTCGCCAATGGTTTCGAGGAAATCGAGGCATTGGCACCCGTTGATATTCTGCGTCGCGGTGGCGTGGAAGTAAAAACCGTGAGCATTACAGGCTCCGAATATGTGGAGTCGGCACATGGCGTAACCGTCAAGGCTGATATGAAATTTGAGGACGCAGCCAACTTCGATGATGCCGACATCCTGCTATTGCCCGGCGGCATGCCCGGAGCAAGCAACCTGAACAACCACGAGGGGGTGCGACAAGCGCTCATGGCGCAGCACAAGCGGGGCAAACGCATCGGCGCCATCTGTGCGGGTCCGATGGTGCTTGGGTCACTCGGTCTGCTCGAAGGCAAGAAGGCTACGTGTTATCCGGGCTTTGAAAAATACCTCACCGGTGCTACCTACACGGCAGAACTCTTCCAAGAAGACGGCAACATCATCACCGGCGAAGGCCCGGCAGCCGTCCTCCCCTACGCCTATCGCATCCTCAGCTACTTTGTAGGCGAGGAGAAATCGGCCGATGTGCAGGTGGGTATGCGGTACGACCACCTCATGGGCAAATAAACACAACCACCATTATATACTGAATTTATGGATTATGTAATCATTGTTGCCGGTGGCAAGGGACTGCGCATGGGGAGCGAATTGCCCAAACAGTTCCTGCCCATTGGTGGCAAGCCGGTGTTGATGCGCACCATTGAGCGGTTTCAGGAGTACAGCCCGGCACTGAAGATTATCCTCGTACTGCCCAAAGACCAGCAGGAATTCTGGCGCGAACTGTGCCGGAAACATGATTTCAACACGCCACACCAGATTGCCGATGGCGGTGAAACCCGCTTCCAATCGTCCAAAAACGGACTGGCTCTCATCCCCGATGACGCGGAGGGAATAGTGGCCATACACGACGGTGTGCGTCCATTTGTATCGAATGCCGTGATAGAGCGTTGTTTCGAAGCCGCCCGCGACGACTACGCGGCCATTCCCGTGATGCCGATTACCGAGACGTTACGGTATGTCGATCGGGGGCATGGGCACAACGTGATGCGCGACCACTTCCGCTCGGTACAGACGCCTCAATGCTTCGACCTGGCATTGGCCAAGCAGGCTTTCAATCAGCCCGACCGCGAAACCTTCACCGATGACGCCTCGGTGATAGAGAGTTTGGGGTGCCAAGTAACGATGGTGGAGGGAAACAGAGAGAACATCAAACTCACCACACCATTCGACCTGAAACTCGCGGATTGTTTAATTTATAATGCATAATTCATAATGCATAATTCCATTACCATAACCTGATTATTACGGAAAATGGAAGACGGATAAGAATCGAGTTCTATATGGAGACAATTTAATTATGAGATTAAAGCATTACGCTCATGAAGTCATCTGAAGAAAATATTATTGTCGTCAAAACCAAGAGCTTTTCAGTGAGGTGTGTCAAGCTATACAAATATCTGTGCAACAAAGATGGAAACTATATTATCGGAAACCAGTTGCTGCGATGCGGTACAAGCATCGGTGCAAATGTCAAGGAAGCCATACGCGGACAGTCTAAGGCCGACTTTGGAAGCAAGATGAATATTGCATTGAAAGAAGCGAGCGAAACTGAATACTGGATTGAATTGCTAAGAGATGCCGGTTATATCAGCAATGAACAAGCAAAAAGCTTACTCGATGATTGCGTTGAACTGATAAAACTTTTGACTTCCATAGTCAAATCAACTTTTATTTCTTGCAAGTCATAACATTTCCTTTTGAACGATGCATTTTCACCATTGCCCTTATCAGCAAGGTGATGGAATTGTGAATTATGCATTATGAATTATGCATTATGTTAAATCTTTTAGATCAAGACATCATGTATCTGCCCGGCGTCGGCCCAAAGAAAAAAGAGATATTGAACAAAGAACTCAATATCCAAACATGGGGCGACCTGCTGGAATACTATCCTTATAAATACGTAGACCGCACAAAGATTTACCGCATCATTGAGCTGTCCGGCGAAATGCCCTTTGTACAGGTTAAGGGAAAGATTCTGAGTTTTGAGGAATTTGCAATGGGAGCACGCAGTAAACGCGTCGTCGCCCACTTCTCAGATGGGTTTGGCGTGGTGGATTTGGTGTGGTTTCGTGGGGCAAAATATGTTTATAACAACTATAAAATAGGCGAGGAATACATCGTTTTTGGCAAGCCCACCGTGTTTCAAGGACGGTATCAGTTTGCACACCCGGAGATTGACAGGGTGGCCGATTTGAAATTGGACGAGATGGGGATGCAGCCCTACTATAGCACCACAGAAACGATGAAGAAGCGGGGAATGATGTCGAGGTCGGTAGAAAGGCTCACCAAAACCCTCGCCACGAAAATTCCGGCAGGCTCGATTCAGGAAACACTGTTACCATCGATGGTCAGTCGACTAAACCTCATGTCCCGTGAAGATGCTTATCGAAAAATACACTACCCGCAGACGTTGGACGATGTGCAGCGTGCCCAAGTGCGCTTGAAGTTTGAGGAACTGTTCTATGTGCAGCTCAACATCCTGCGTTATGCCTCAGAGCATCGACGCAAATACAAAGGCTATATCTTTGGAAAGATAGGACCCATATTCAACAATTTCTTCGCGGAAAAACTGCCCTTCGACCTCACTCAGGCACAAAAACGGGTGATACACGAAATACGCGACGATATGCGTTCGGGCCATCAGATGAACAGATTGCTGCAAGGCGACGTAGGGTCCGGCAAGACATTGGTGGCGCTGATGTCCATGCTCATTGCCATAGACAATGGATTTCAGACTTGCATCATGGCCCCAACTGAGATTCTTGCCGAACAACATCTCGATACAATTCGCGCTTTTCTACAGGATTTACCGGTGAGGGTGGAGTTGCTTACGGGCATTGTGAAAGGCAAGAAACGAAAGAAGATTCTAGAGAATCTGGTTGAAGGAAAGATTGATATTCTGGTGGGCACACACGCCATCATCGAGGATACTGTGCAATTCAAACAATTGGGGATGGCCGTAGTTGATGAGCAGCACCGCTTCGGCGTGGCACAACGTGCCAAACTCTGGGGCAAGAGCGAGCGTCCGCCCCATATTTTGGTGATGACGGCAACCCCCATTCCACGTACCTTGGCCATGACCATTTATGGCGATTTGGACGTGAGCGTGATCGACGAACTGCCACCCGGACGCAAACCGGTGATGACAATCCATAAATTCGACAACCAAACCGTCTCATTATATAATGGTATACGTCAGCAAGTTCACGAGGGCAGGCAGGTCTACATCGTTTTCCCATTGATTGAAGAAAGCGAGAAAAGCGATTTGAAAAACCTCGAAGACGGCTACAAGAAACTATGTGAGGTCTTCCCGGAGTTTCGACTAAGCAAGGTGCATGGGCGCATGAAACCAAAAGAAAAAGAAGCTGAGATGCAGAAGTTTGTGAGTGGAGAGACTCAAATTCTGGTAGCCACAACGGTGATTGAGGTGGGCGTGAACGTCCCGAATGCATCGGTAATGGTAATTCTCGACGCCCAGAGATTCGGACTTTCGCAGCTTCACCAACTGCGGGGACGCGTTGGACGAGGAGCCGACCAAAGCTATTGTCTGCTCGTTACGAGCTATGAATTGGGAGCCGAAACACGTAAGCGCATCGACATTATGTGCCAAACCAACGACGGATTCCGCATTGCCGAAGCCGATCTGAAACTTCGCGGTCCCGGCGACTTGGAAGGAACGCAGCAAAGCGGCATTGCTTTCGACTTGAAAATAGCCGATATTGCCCGTGACAGTCAGATTGTACAGCTCGCGCGAAACGAAGCACAGAAGATTATAGACGATGACCCTCGCTGTGAAAAAGCACAATATTCCATATTCTGGAATCGGCTCAAGGAACTAAGAAACACACATATCAATTGGTCGGCCATCAGTTAAGCGGGGCAAAATTGGCATTCGCTCAACATCGATTATATCCGAAATATTCAGACCATTGAAGTTTGACAGGGGAAAAACGAATATCCGCTTGACGCACATCAAGAGTAAGGATGAAATAATTACAATATAGTAAATAAACTTATTAAAATGTTAATACCTTGCTGAAAAACACCTTTTTGTGTTAAAACGCAATTATTTTTTTTGTTGATTGTGGTAATAAACACAATTTTTTATTATCTTTGCGAAGTCTTTTGAAAATTGAAGAGCAATCTATTATGCACTTTATTTTTCTATTTTGAGGAACATTTTGCTTTCTCGAACACAATAAAACCTAAGATATAAATTAGAATTTATGACTCTGAAAAAGACTGCAAAGACCCTGACTATATCTCTTCTTTTCGCCCTTGTGGCGATACCGGTTGCCGGCCAAGACCTGCTGGCCAGACAAGCACCAGTAGATCGACGTGCTAAGAAACTTGACTCCATAGAGATACGGTCTGTTGTTGCAAGAGAGAATATGCAGTCTCCCGCAGCCCTGCTTTACGGAGATGATTGGAATAATCAATACGCACACCGTGCCACAGAGCTGCCCGACTCTTTCGTTATTAACCTCCGCCATTTCTGCATGCCCACCCCAAGCCGTGTTGTTACCAGCAATTTCGGTAGTCGCTGGGGACGCCAACACAAAGGGCTCGACATCAAAGTTTATATCGGCGACACAATCCGTTCGGCTTTCAACGGCAAGGTACGCATTGTGAAATATGAGCGCAGAGGATACGGCAACTACGTTGTTATTCGCCACCCCAACGGTTTAGAGACAATCTACGGGCACCTCAGCAAACATCTGGTAAAGGAGAATCAAGTGGTAAGAGCAGGAGAGCCCATCGGTCTCGGTGGCAACACCGGGCGCAGCACGGGATCACACCTGCACTTTGAGACCCGTCTTTGCGGTGTCGCCTTGAACCCTGCACTGTTCTTCGATTTCCGTAATCAAGACGTGGTTGCAGACCAAGTATTGTTCAGCAAGGACTCCTATCAAAAGGAGTCTACCATCGCTACCCGTGAGAGAGGAAAGGTAGGCAATGGCGGATATACACGCGACCAAATCTACGGCACACCCGGACACAGTGCAGATTTGGCGTCTACGGCAGTCAGAAACACCATCAACCAGCCAGAGCGTGTGTACTATAAGGTTCTCAAGGGAGATACGCTCGAATCCATCGCCAGCAAAGTCGGTGTAACAGTAGACAAGCTTTGCCGCCTAAACGGCTACAGAAGAAATCAGGCTATACGTCCCGGACAGATTATCAGATATATATAAACTGAGTATCTGAGGTACATAAAAATCACGATTTATAAGCCAGCGGAATAAAGAAAAAACCTTTTTTCTTTAGAGACAAGGTACACAAACAGAGATTTGAGGAAATATAATCCGTTTATCAAAGATACTCAATATTATAGGCAACACACGTTGCCGACAGCCATAAAAAGCTGACAAACACAGACAACCATCAGCGCCCGAATGAATCATTATATCATTCGGGCGCTGATGGTTAATGCAATCCGTTATGGAATAAGGTTTGAACTATCTCTTGATTACAGACCTAACAACAAACCAAAGATGCATGGCGACGGTGGTAAAGAGTCCAAAATGGGCAACCATGACATGGAAACGCTCCTTCAATGAAGCCCAATGATTTTTAGCAGTCATTCCTCCCTCAAGATAGTTTACCAAAACATCATCTATATTTTTTAACACCAAACCTCTCTTTTCGGCCGCTTTCATAATCCTGATACACCAGTCCACATCGGCAGAATACCGATATTTCAGATGATAAGGCGTGGCTTTGGCAAGATCCGTGCGGGCATAAAACGACTGATGACAAACCACCATTCCTTGCCTGAAAGAACGCCACGACAGTTTCTCAGGTGGCTGCAACCGACGATGACGAATAAAACAGCCCTCATCATCCACGATGTCCGCGTTTCCGTAGAGCACTCCGGGCAGCTCCTCTCCTTCAACCAGGCCATTGGAAATGTGCTCCAACGTATCCGGCGCAGGAAACACATCACCCGCATTCAGAAATACCAGATAGTCGCCGGTAGCCATCCCAATGCCTTTGTTCATCGCATCATAAAGCCCGCAATCTTTCTCAGACACAACCTCTACCTGCAGTCCGACATTCAAGTTATACACCTTTGCCATGTAGGCTTGAGCCATAGCGACCGTACGGTCACTCGACAAACCGTCGATGATAAGATGCTCAATGTTGGCATGCGACTGCTCCATCACACTGTCAAGCGTGCGTTGAAGCTCATGTTCAGCATTGAAAGTACAGGTGATTATCGTAAATTTTATCATAAAGCATATCTTTTGGATGCCGCAGCATGGTTATAAATTTCTATATATTTCATGGCCACGACCTGTTGAGAATAGCGTGACACAACCTTTTTTATTGCATTATGGCTCAAACTGTCGTAGTCGGCCTCATCCAGCACCCAGCGTATTCCCCTCGCCAAGTCGGACGCACTTTTGAACAGCGCCACATATCCATTCTTGTGGTGGTCTATCATTTCGGCAATTCCTCCTACCCTAAAGCCCACGCAAGGCACGCCACAAGCCATTGCCTCCATAATGGTGTTGGGCAGGTTTTCCGAAAGCGAGGGTAATATGAAAACATCTATCGCATTATAAACCTCTACGATTTTCTTCTCCTCACTGATATATCCCAAAGGATAAACGGGCATTTCAAACTGCCCCTCGAACGCTTCGGCGTGACCACCCAATATCACCACGCCTGTATTATCGCGCATCTCAGGATGTTCTGACACCAATCGGTTACAAGCCTCTATCAGATAGTTCATGCCCTTATTGACATTCGTTGCCTTCTGGGCTATAAACGCTATCAGACGCCTATCGTGCGGCAAATCCAAAGCCGTTCTGGCCGCCAGTTTGTCTTTTTTGCGAAAAACAGAAGTATTCAGGGGGTTAGGTATATCCGTCACAATCTGTCCCCGAATCACCCCGCTCGCCTTGGCTTCCGTCGCCAGCCATTTGCTGCAAGCCACAAAAGAGATATTGTAGGGCTTGAAAAAACTGTTTTTCTTCTCCCAGATCCGATAAGACAAGTCCTTGTCACCGCCTCCGTGCGGAAGATATTTGCAATGAGAGCAGTGTGATTTGAATTTCTCACACCCTAAAGACAGATGACAGATGCTCGATGCCGGCCACAAATCGTGCATGGTCCACACCACCGGCTTTCCACTCTTCAGAATCTCGCGAATGCCTGCCAACGACAACATACCCTGATTTATCCAGGCCAAATGAATGATGTCTGCACGCTTAAACTCCGGCAACGACGTTATATCGACCCCTGCATTGGCTATATCCAATTCAAATAAGTGCTTCTTAGAAAAGCGCAGATGCACGAAAATACACAAACGTTCCCACAGAAAAGCCAGGCGATGGCGCCATGAACGTGGCAACCCAACCACATTGATGTTGTCGGTTTCCTTTGTTGCCACCAGCATACTTGCCTTGACACCATTGTTGTTCAAGGCTTCCATCAATCGTCCGGTAGCCACTGCGGCTCCTCCGGCTCGTTCACTTGTATTCACTAAAAGTACTCGCATCCTATCCGGTCTTAATATCACAAAGGTAATAAAAAGTAGTGGAAAAAGAATTCAACCCATCAAATATTATGTCCTGCGCCGTTTAATTTCAAATCCTTCCGACTCCACGTCCGGAAATATCCGGTATGTCAATACATCCCGTTACCATTGTTCTGTAACAAGGTTTGGCAGCATTAACGGTTTGCATTTTACTGAACAAATATCCTTTCAGTCCTCGAAAATTCAAAGGCAATTCTCCCTCCCATCCAATGTTTGCACAATATGTGCAACTCGAAGTTGATCAAAATTTCGCGTACATTTTATTTACAAATGTCCCAAAATGCTTCGCTTATTTCAAATCAAACCCTCCGTCGCCCGAAATACGCAAAATTTAAGCATTTTCGTATCTCTCTGACAATCAGAGTATTTCAAAACTAAGCTCTTATTTCCTCACTTTCCTGCCATGCGATTGAGTATCTAATGGCAGTGCGAAAGGGCCTTAAACGCAATGTGGATGAAGCTTAGTCGCCCTGCGATTAGGCCTCAACCACATTGCCGTTAAGCCTCCGCCATGATATGGCGAAATAAAATTCCCACTACAGGGGCTGTTTTCACACATTGAGGACAGATAAAGAGGGGCAAAACATAGCCCTTTTTGCGCTGGTTGCTCCGAAAATAATCATCGAAAAACGGTAATCTATTTTTACACATCAAAAATGCGTGACAGGGTAACAAGGAATTGTGGCATATATGAAAATTGCTGCTTCCAATATAAGTCATGAGTATTTTCAGGGTGAATTTAAGCAAAAATTTGGATGACAAAGCCCATCAGTGTTTGTTGAAATTCGCCCGAACGGCCGTGCGTCTTCACGGACAAACTGATTTGCCCCAAACTGTCCTCATATCCCGAAAACTTGATTAGCGGGAGCAAACGGGGGCTATTCATTTGACGAAATGATCAAAAAAGGAGACGATTGCAACCTGTGTCCGTACACAATCTATTGATTTGTATCAAGAAAATACCTGTTTTTCAACTTTACCGACATCAAAAGGTTGTGGCAACGAAATATTTGCCGTATATTTGCAACATCAAAAGGTTAATAGATTGTTTAGGTTAGTAGTAATAGATTTAGGTTTTTAGTTATTAGGTTTAAGGTAGATTTGATAGATTGTTTAACGGATGACAATGAAGGCCGTGAGGTTTTCATTCGATTCGAAAAAGTTTTTTTAGTTAAACATAAGATGTACGCTGAAGCTCGTTGATGAGTTTCAGCGTATTTTTTTGTTATCTTCAATCACAATCCCAAACTTCTCGCCTCACTTTCCATAGTTGCTTTTGGTCAGAACTCTCGCCGACACAAAAGCATGGGAAAGGCTGCAAACGGCTCTTTTTAAGGCTTTAAAGGCAGGCCGTTTACGTTTGTGGAAAGCATAGTCAAAGCCTTTCAGGGCAAATTTTTCCAATCGAATAACATTAGTCGAATGGCTTCATCTCATCCCCATCAGAGCCTATCAGTCGCGTTCTATCAGGCACACTGCATAAGCTGCCATTCCTTCCTCGCGCCCCACAAAACCCATTTTCTCTGATGTTGTCGCCTTGATGCTGATACAGTCTTCATCACATCCGATAATCTTGGCCATACATGCCTTCATGGCGGGAATATGGGGATTGAGCTTCGGATGCTCTGCACAAACGGTGGCATCAATATTGCCAAGTCGGTAGCCGCGTTCAGCCAACAGCTCTATGGTCTTTTTCAGAATCACCTTACTGTCCATATTGAGCGTTTTCTCGCTGGTATCGGGAAAATGGTAGCCTATGTCGCGCATATTGGCAGCGCCCAACAACGCGTCGCAAACAGCATGGAGCAGCACGTCGGCATCACTGTGCCCCAACAGCCCCTCACTATGCTCAATCTTAATACCGCCTAAAAAAAGGTCACGACCTTTCACCAACTTGTGAACATCGTAACCCATTCCAACTCTGATAGTCATATCTTTCTTCTTAAGAGCAGGAGTTAAGCCGTCGGGAAATCAAATCCTCACACCAATCTATATGGCCGCATTCCGCCTTTGCAGGAAGCTCTGTTCCCGTCTTAACTCCTTACAAAATCACCTTCTGTTAAACAAATCCTTGATACCGTCCATATCAAAACTCAGCGTGAAACGCAGCGTCTGGTCCAACGGATTACTCTTAGCCACAGCGATGACATAGCCGGCATCGAGTGAGAATACGCTCATCTTGAATCCGGCTCCCACCGTGAAATACTTCATGTTACCCTTGTTGGCATGTTGGTCGTGATAGCCCGCACGCAACGCAAACTGGTCGTGGTAAACATATTCTGCACCGACACTCCACTGGATTTCCTGCAGTTCCTCCTTGAATCCGTTAGGAGCATCACCAAAACTCTTAAATATTCCGCCTATAGAAGAGTTGTCGTAATACTTCTTCTGCACATAGTCCTGATAGTCGTTATATTTGTCTTTGTCCTTGGCCTTGTTATACTGCTCTTCGGTAGGATAGGTCGGCACCAGCAGCTTGTTGGCATCTGCGGCTATGGTAAAACGGTTATACTCATCCAGCGGAATCATCAGCGATGCGCCCAAACGCATATTTGTCGGGATAAACTCGCTGTTGTCGTCGCCTCCGAAGTTAATCTTACTACCTATGTTGGAGATGTTCAGACCCAATCCCAACTGACATTCGCGATCGCCGATGTTCAGGTAATTCTGATAATAAGCAGCTATATCCGCCGCAAAAGCCGACCCGGGCGATGTGTCGCTGGTATAGTTCCACGTCAAATCTGAATAAATCCAGCGCACGGCTGCCGCAATCGAGAACTTCTCACTCAGCATGAGCGAGTAAGCCACGTCCAGCGACATCTCATAAGGATTAATGGTCATGGCATTTTTGTCCATGCTCGTCATCACCTCGCCAAGGGAGAAATAGCGCATCGAGCCGGACACGGCACTATAGTCGCCAATGCGATAATAGCCGGCCAGATAGGCCAAATCCATGTCGTTGACCAACTGACGGAGCCAAGGCGTATAGTTCAGGGCCACTCCCGCACGGCTGATGGTGAATGGATATTTGGCGGGGTTCCAATATTGGGAAACCGCATCGGGGTCGGTTGCTGCACCCACATCACCCAAGCCCGCCGCACGGGCATCGGGCGCAATGGTCTGCGAGGTTACCGACGCTCTCACCGGGTGAAACATATCTTGCTTGTCTTCGGCAGACAGTGTGAGTGCACAACCGCACATCATCAGTATCGCCCATATTCTCTGGAATTTGCTCATTTTCTATAATCAGTGTTCTGTTTCAATACTATAAACGTTGCTACAAGCCTAATTATTGCTTATCACAACAAGTTTCTTGGCCTTGGAGGCTTCCGCGCTGCCATCGCTCGCCAAACGCACACGATAGAGATACACTCCCGTTTGAAGCCTTCCGCCATTGGCCTGGGTCAGATCCCAATCTACGGTGTAAGTTCCATTGGTTGACACTCCCGATTCGCTATGCGTCCACAATAAGCGTCCGCTGGTATCGAAAACATCGATAACAACGTCCATATTGCTGCCGTTCATATCATGGCTGACGATGAATGTCGTGGATGTGGAAGCCGGGTTGGTCGATACATCCACACTGTATATAGAAGGTTTGAGTGATTTTACCACTGTGAAGTCGAGCGTTGCGGTGGAAGAATTGTTCTGGACATCCCACGCACGAAACAGCAAACTGTGCTTACCCGGCTCCAAATCCGGAATACTGAATGCCACTGTGCCACTCGTATAGGTGCCAAAATCGTATTGGAAATATTCGTTCAGCACATACGTTTTCGAGGGATCGCCATCAATAATGAGTTGTAGGTCGTGCCCAATGCCGTTGCCACTGGCATTGATTCCGTCTTTATCTTTCAGCTGTGCCACAAAATAAGGCGTTATGTTCACACGACCACCATTCTCAAAATCAGGTGTGTTCAGATAGCAATATATCTTCGGCCCTACAGAGTCTGCTTCGGCCTCGTTGGTGCCTCCGACAATATAATTGCTGTTAGCACCGTTGGCTATCAGCGTGTGGTCCGCGTTCACGGCATAAAGATTCATCAGACCGTTGTCACCGGAATAATTAATGTCTTTGGGTACGGCAAACGAAAAATCGAAGCGTCCGTTACGAACGCTGTCTGCCCCATTATATAATACATTTGTCCGGTCGTAGAATTTCACAGGCTCATCGGCATCGGCGCTGACATTCAATCTACCCGTTATGAGCTGACGCGAATCTCTCACCACAGCTGTCAGCACGCCATCGAAGCCTTCGCCATGCTCGATATGTCCACTCACACGGGCTATACCGCCTGCCTTCAGATGAGCCGTACTGCCGGAAGCGGCCGTCGATACACCATTGATAGAGTCCACTATCACCTTCAATGAGGGCAAATTCAACGACAGAGCCGGGTCTCCCAACAGCGAATATTGAAGTTTGTTGGTCGTGCGGTCAGCCCCGGTGGTTATCATCAAATTCTTGGCACGACGCTGCGCCTCACCCAATGTCACGGCCTTGCCGTTCTCCCTGCTCAACACCTGACGCAGGAATGCCATATTGATAACCTTATTATAGTTGGCATATACCGTACGCGTGGTACCGAAGAAAGCTACCGCTCCACCCTTGGGATTCAGCACTGCTGCTTCTCCGATGTTTGACTCTACACCGTCGAAAGGCATGATGTCGCACGAAGCGGTAATCCAAAGGGGCAGATTCTTATTGCTGAAAGCCTCAAAATCTTTGAGGTTGAGCACTCTTTCATGGGACATCTGGTCCTCGCGCCCATGTCCCACATAATCCATGATCAGTGCACCCGCAGCCTGCTGTTGCTTGATGACGCGCGTCACTTCCGGGTAAGTATTGCCCGTAGAGGTGGCTACTCCTTTATACGCATCCCACATCACCTTCTTGATTTGATATCCGGAATAGCGTTGGGCTATATCTTCGGCAGCCTCGTCCACATGCGTCATGTGAAGATTATCGTTGCCGTCATCGCCCATGAACATCAACACGTTTTGCCAAGCGCCGGCATTAGCGTTTTTGGTATAACTGATAGTCTTGTCCACCATCACCCTGGCCTCGTCCTCCGTTGTCACCGGAAAGCGACCGACAGCCATATCCAATTTGTCCGACCTCTGTGGATTGGCGCCTTCTCCATCATCCAGCAAACAGAAGAAACCATCGTCTACATAACACGTAACCTTGTTGAAGGAGTTTTCGCTTTCAAAGCAAAGCAAATAGTCATCAGGGTTGAGATTTCGACAATCGGAGGTGAGCATGCGGTTGTCCCACACACAATCGCCAAAGAGTAGCAGGTATCGGGGCATATCCTTTTCGCTCTCTGCACGGTCGTAGAGCATCTTTAAGTAACGGCGGTACGCGTTTGCATCAGGTGTGCCGCTGGCATACTCATTATAAAGTTCGTCAGCCGGGACAATGCGCACACGCATAGAATCGTGTGCCGTGTGGAAATCGGCCAAGCGCCGGGCCTGTGCCAAGAGTTTCTGAGAGGTGGGAATAATGATAATCATGTCGGCGGCTTTGTCGGCATGATGGTCCTGATTAGTGATGTTGTACACATACTCCGGCGTGGCGAATGAGCCGGTGAGATTCGGCGCCGGTGCTGCCTTGTCCCACGCCATCGACACATAATCCAATCGGAACGGACCTCCCTGAATATTTTTTAGCTTTACGGTATCGGTGGCATGGAGCTTTGTCAGCGTATAACTGCGGCTCACCTCCCGCCCTTTATTATATTCTCCAAATGCACCAGAGTTTATCTCCAACGTGCCCAACACCCTATCGTTTACCATCACTTCGACCTGTACCGGAGTTCCGGAAGTCAGATTGACCGATAGGACTCCGGTTGTAGAACCGCTGCGATTGGTCATCACCACAGTTTTGGCGCGCCCTTGGGTAATGCTCTCTGTATCGAAAAGGTTTCTCCCGCCGTGATACCAGCTATAGCCGTCTACCTCATAAAGTGAGTGATAATCGTTGGGAGAGGGGTAAAATGAACTAAGAAAAGCGGTCGAATCGATGCTTGTCGGTGCTGCGTCGCTTTCCGTAAGGAAATAGTAACCATAGTCGGAATAGGGATTTCTGGTGCGTCGCGAAGCGGTGTTGCTGCTCCAACTTACAGGCCCTTTGGCATAAAACAACCGTTTGCCGTTCACAGTACACGTGGGCACCTCTTTCAGATCGTCGAGCGCCTGCAGCTCACTACCTACCAAAGTTTCGTTCTGCAAGTTTCCGCCATAACCATAAACCTTTACCTTGTTCAGGTCTGAAAAACCTGCTTTGCGTATCAATTCGCTTGTGAGCTGGTACACACCCGTTTCCGAAACGCGTATCTTTGCCCATCTGCCCGATGCCAAAACCGAGTGATCGGCATATCGCGAAGCCTTGGCTGCGGCTCGTGTCATGGCTGAAACACGCCAGATTGAACGATTCTTCACTTTAGAATCAATGCGCAGCATGAAACTCACAAGTATCTGATAACGTCCTTCGCGATAGACCAAAGGACAGAATTGCACCTCCAACGCCCCCTGCTTTCGGTCTAAAACAATGCGTTGCTGAATTTCGGGAAGCACAGGAAGACTATCGCCGGACAACTTGCGATAATTCTGTACATCGCGTGGAGTCATGTCGATAAACTCAGGATAGAGTATCGACGACGCATAGACGGAATCTTGGAAATTACCATCCAACGGCATTGAATAGGCAAATTGCGGCAACATCGAGTCTATCTCCACCTCATCAGAAGTAAGATTAAAGAAGCGCTGTGCCGAGCCCGTGAGGCACATGCACAAGGCCATTACCATTCCCCAAAATCGTCTGTTGATGTTCATTTTGTTTGAATAAGAGTTGAAGGACGGTCCTTTGTTCCGACCTCTGTTGAACCACCTGTCTTCCTAACCATCTTCATTTTCATTTGCAACGGAAGTCCAACACCTTTCTATCCTCCAAATAACCTTCCAGATGGTCATCTATTCGCACCGGACCTACACCGGCAGGCGTACCTGTAAAGAGAATATCGCCCGTCTTGAGTGTATAATATTGGCTAATGTAAGAGATGATTTCGTCCACCTTATAGAGCATATCGCTCGTGCATCCCTCCTGAACTGTTTGCCCGTTGATGTCGAGATGAAACCTGATGCGCTGTATGTCCAGGAATTTATCTTTGTCTATCCACTCGCCAATGCAGGCTGCACCGTCGAAACCTTTGGCCAAGTCCCAGGGACGTCCCTTTGCTATCATCTCCCTCTGGAGTTCGCGGGCGGTGAAGTCTATGCCCACCGTTACAGCATCATAATAGCGCGGTGCAAATCGCTCCGAAACAGTTTTGCCCAGCTTGCAGATACGCACCACCATTTCTGTCTCGTATTCTATCCGTCCCAGATGGTCGGGAATGAAGAACGGTTTGCCGTCCTTGAGCAGGCTTGAATCCGGTTTTAGGAATATAACCGGCTCCTCCGTTTTCAATAACGTACCATGCATCTCTTTATTGTGCAAGGCATAATTCATCCCAATCGCAAATATCTTCATTGTTCAGTCTGTATTAGTTCGTTGTTAATGCGTGTTGTTCCATTCCTGCATCACAAAGTCACGGCTGCGTCACGATGCTATATTTTTGGCAGCGAAGAATGTTAATTGCTTACCACAAACTTCCGCCCCTGTCTGATATAGAGGCCTCGTGGTAGTTTGGTCGCATCCGTTCCCATATACTGTCCATTGATGGAGTAGATGCGATTGTCGGTTGCGACAGTAGACCTGTTGTCCTTCACACCAGCTGTTTTTCGCTCCAACACGAGCTTCAACCCCTCGTAAGCGTCAATCTCGCCATAACCATAGAGGTTGTTTGGATAACTCAAGGTGGCATCATAACGACGGCAAGTCTTGTCAAAAATATCGAGACAGTCCTGCATGGTGAGCGTGGGATCGGCCTCAAGCCATAGAGCAATCACTCCGGTTACGACAGGTGCAGCCATTGATGTTCCCCCATTGCTGTTCCATGCATACGTGCGTCCGTTGTAGTCGAAATGCCGGACGTCGCTTTGTAGGGCTTCCCCGTTGTGGCTGTTGTTTTCGATATAAAACGAGCTGTAAGAGGAGACGATGTTCTGTCCCGGTGCCATCACATCGGGTTTGGTGCGTCCATCCCATGTGGGACCGACCGCAGAGAACGGTGTGCGCACCCCATTGACACCCTTGTCATATACTTTGGTTTCGCCGAGATAATTGACAAAGCCCGTGCGATAAGCCGTAGCGCCCACACTGATGACGCTTGGCGCACTGCCCGGAGACAGTACACTGTAGGTGTTGTCGCCGTCGTTGAGCGTTGGATCGAGATTGGAAGGCCAGAAATAGCCACTCGATCGAAACATCTCCACATCCGCATCCGACTGCGTGAGGCACACGGAGGTATTCACTGCTTTTGTTTTCTCTGTATCGATGACAGGGATAATCCAGTCGCATATCACATCGTTTGGATTATAACTCGAACGATAGGCGATGGCCTCAAAGCAAAAAGTGTGCGAGCCCAAAGTCACCGAATCGATGTAGGTGGAATCCTGAGAAGCCAACACCTCATCCATCCGAATCTCCTTTAAGAAGGGTTTGTTGACATCCACATACAGTTTAATTTGCATAGTGAAGTTGCCGGTGCTCTTGGTCGTGGCAATCACCGGCTGCAGTCCGGGATTTGGAGTGCCTACAAAAATACCGGCCTTTTCCTGCGATGGGGTCTTCTTGATATGTGTAATGTGCTCTCCGTCGTTGCCCGCCGAGGCTACAAGAATATGCCCCGGACCCACAAGCGAATCGAGCATCTCGTAGTATAGGTTGTCATACCCATGGAAATCCTGCGTCGATCCCTCGCTGAAGTTAATCACACAGGGTTTCCCCACACGGTCGGCATAGTCGAAAATATATTTGAAACCAAGCGCATCGAGAGCGTATGTGTATTTGTAATAGTCCTTGGGATCAATGAGTTCCCGGTCGTCGGAGGTAGCGTTACACACCAAGCAGATGTCACTGTCGTAAGCAATACCGCGATATGGCGACACTTTTCCATCGCCTTCTGCCCCGCTTCCCGCAGCAATGCCGGTGGTATGGGTGCCGTGTGTCTGTGTCATGCCATCACGCGGACGGCCTATCCGGAGCAAAGCCTCCTCTCCGACATAGTCGCGCCCGACGGGCAACGTACTCGCAAGGGTATCTTCCGATAGCTGGTCCCACATGGCCTTGATGCGATATTGCGACATATCGGCAGTGTAAAAGTTGGGGTGCGTCAGGTCGAAACCAATGTCCTGAACACCCACAACAACCCCCTTCCCGGTATATCCACGCGGCAGGTTAAGCCCATCATACACCCGGTTAGCTTTCACGATTGTGGCGGTGGTATCGAGTTGTGCCGTTGCGCGAGGACCGGCCTCAATGCGTTTCACGCTCTTGTCGAGTGACAATGCTGCCAGCTTGTCCAACGGTATATCCGCAATACAAATATCCCCATAGCAGGCCAACACGCGACATCCATACTGTTCCAACACATGAACATTGTTATCGGTGAGCTTGACAAAGGCTATCATCGACCTTGGCGACCGCATCACAGCTCGTGTCGAAGGTGAAGCGGAGTGGCCGTCATGCTGCGAAGTGGCATAGTAAGCTTCACGCACAAACGGCGACATCTTACCCAAAGCAGGACGCTGAGCACCCACACACAAGGCCCAGAAAGCGCATAGGAATATGAATAGAAGTCTTACCATGAAATGGAATGTATGGGATAGCATCTTACAAAGGTACAAAAAACAAGTCTCCCGCGACGCTATATCGCTACAAAAAAACAAAAAAGTCATGGGAGAATGTTCTTCCATGACTTCTTATATAATAATGTATTATTTCAAGAGCGATTAGTCAGCAGAAAGACCGAAGCGCTTGTAGGCAACTACCTTCATGCCCTTAGCCTGCTGATCGAGCCAGTTTGCAACGGAAATCTTGTCACCATCGGCGAACTGGAACTCCTGATCTACGAGGCAGTTATCCTTGAAGAACTTGGCAAGACGTCCCTTGGCAATGTTCTCAATCATCTGCTCCTTCAAGTTTGCAGCTGCCTCAACAGACACCTTCTCACGAATTTCCTTAGCCTTGTTGGCATCTTCCTGTGTCAACCAGCCCTTCTTGACATTAGATTCGATATGATCATCCGAATCAACAAGATTAGCATTGATACCGGCCTTCTTCAAAGCCACATTAACCTGACGTTCAACCTGTTCTTCCTTCGTCTTGGATACGGCAACCTTGTATTCCTCATCCTTCACTTCCTGTGATACAGAAGCCTCGTCAAGAGCTATCGGCTTCATTGCAGCAACCTGCATAGCCACCTTGTGGCCAGCATCTTCGTTGGCAGCAGAAAGCTGTACGAGCGTACACAATGTGTGTTTGCCCATGTGGTCGTATGTATAGATGTTGTCACCTTCGAGCACGTTGTAGCCGTCGAGTTCCATCTTCTCACCTACCACACCGGAACGGCGAGTTACTGCCTCTGCAATAGTAAGACCATCACTCAGCGTCAAAGCATTTACCTCGTCCAGAGTCTTGGCCTTGGCTGCTACAGCAGCATCGAGTATCTCCTGAGCCAAGGCAACATAATCAGCACCATTGGCAACAAAGTCGGTCTCACACTTCAAGCCTATCATGGCAGCGAAGCCGTTCTCGTATTTTACGAGCACACAACCGTTAGAAGCCTCGCGGTCAGAACGCTTAGCAGCAATAGCCAATCCGCGTTCACGCACAAGCTCTACGGCCTTATCGATGTCACCATTAGCCTCTGCGAGAGCATTCTTACAGTCTTTCATACCAGCTCCGGTCATTGTGCGGAGTTTCTTTATATCTTCAATTGATACAGCCATATTTATCTAATATTTTAATGATGTTTTAAATATAAATGAATAAGGTCTTATAGGAAGAGCAATAGGGTCACAATAGCACCTATTCCATCCTATAAGACCCTACGGATAGTTATTACTCAGCAGCGGGAGCGTCTTCCTTGGCAGGAGCTGCTTCCTCCTCTACAGGAGCTGCTTCCTCCTCTACAGGAGCAACTTCTTCCTCTACAGGAGCCTCGTCCTTGCGAGCACGACGAGAACGACGCTTGCCCTCGGCAGCCTCTTCTGTCTGTTCAGCAGCTGCCTTTTCGTCAGCCTTCTCAGCCTTACGCTCTTCCAAGCCCTCTGCAATAGCAGCACAAACGGCGCTCAAGATTACTTCTACAGAATCTTTTGCATCGTCGTTAGCCGGAATGATGAAGTCGATGTCGCGTGGATCTGAATTGGTATCTACAATACCGAACACAGGAATACCCAGACGTTTGGCCTCATGAACAGCAATGCGTTCCTTCATCACGTCTACAACAAACAGTGCAGACGGCAGACGGGTAAGGTCGGCGATAGAACCCAAGTTTTTCTCCAGTTTGGCACGCTGACGGTTGATCTGCAGAATTTCACGCTTTGAAAGGTTTGAGAATGTACCGTCGGCCATCAATTTGTCGATGTTCGTCATTTTCTTAACAGCCTTACGGATAGTGGGGAAGTTGGTAAGCGTACCGCCTGCCCAACGCTCCGTAACGTATGGCATATTAACCGATCCAGCCTTATCAGCAATGATATCCTTGGTTTGTTTTTTAGTAGCGACGAACAGAATCTTCTTGCCACTCTTGGCAAGATTCTTCAGAGCTTCAGCAGCCTCATCAATCTTGGCTACTGTCTTGTTCAAATCGATGATATGAATACCGTTACGCTCCATGAAGATATAAGGAGCCATAGCGGGGTTCCACTTACGCTTGAGGTGGCCGAAGTGACAGCCTGCCTGTAATAACTGGTCAAAATTTGTTCTTGACATTGTCTTTCTTTCTTTTAAAATTGTTTACTTTCTTTTTTAATTCTCTTAGAATCAGCCAACGAGTAGTCCACAGGAATCTCGCCGGTTTAGATACTAAACGGCTTTTGTAATTCATAATTCACAATTCATAATTCATAATTAGGCTCACGCCGTTATTTGCACGATATCGATGCAACGGTAGAAACCTTATGAAATTAAGCTGTCTTTGCAGTCTTTCACAATTTGGCTGTCGCGATGTTACAGGTCAATCATGAGATTAAGCAGCCTGCAACCCACAATGCACATTTGACAGGAACATAGCATCCGCAGCCAAATTTTGAATTGTGAATTGTGAATTTTGAATTACAAAATTATCGCTTGCTGAACTGGAAGCGACGACGAGCTCCGGGCTGACCCGGCTTCTTGCGCTCAACAGCACGGCTGTCGCGTGTGAGAAATCCTTCGTTCTTCAGCGTTTTCTTGTCTTCAGCGTTGATCTTCACCAATGCACGGGCAATGGCAAGACGCAAAGCCTGGCTCTGGCCGGTGAAGCCACCGCCATCAAGGTTTGCCTTGATATCATACTTCTCAGCAACTCCCAGAAGTTCCAATGGCTGCTTAACCACGTACTGCAGGATAGCTGATGGGAAAAAGTCCTTTATATCTTTCTTATTGATAGTGATCTTGCCGGTACCCTCAGTAAGGTAAATACGAGCTACAGCACTCTTGCGGCGACCAATTGCGTTAATAACTTCCATCTTTTCTCCTTAAATTATTTATACTGGTTAATATCGATATTCTTTGGCTTCTGAGCTGTCTTATCATGCTCCGGGCCTTCAAATACATAAAGGTTGTCGAGTAAAGCGCGTCCTAAACGACCCTTGGGCAACATTCCCTTAACAGCATGACGGATAATCTTCTCTACACCACCCTTGCGAGAACGAAGTTCTGCAGGCGTGTTGAAGCGCTGTCCACCAGGATAACCAGTGTAACGAGTGTAAACCTTATCGGTTTCCTTCTTGCCGGAGAAAACAATCTTCTCGGCATTGATAATGATGACATTGTCACCGCAGTCTACATGAGGTGTGAAGTTTGGCTTGTACTTTCCGCGAATCAGCTTAGCAACCTTGGAGCAGAGACGACCCACTATCTGGTCCGTAGCATCAACTACAACCCACTCCTTATTTACTGTTTCCCTATTAGCGGAAATAGTTTTGTAACTTAAAGTGTCCATTTTAAATTTTAAATTTACTACTAAAAAACGTTTTTAATACTGTTATTAAACAGAGACCTCACGGCGCCTCCAGTCTAAAAGAGACCATCCATGGCTTTAGCTCTGCTGCACCATTGATTCACTAACCATGATGTCCGGCCAAAGGCATCACTATTAACACAATGTGCGTGGGGCTCTAAGCGTGCCCCAAAAACAATCGGTCTGCAAAATTACTCATTTTTATCAGACCACACCAACAATATTCTGCTTACACACCTCGAATTATATATATTTAACTAAGTTTTATATTTTTAACATCCTTTTTAAAACGTCCTCTCTCGCCTATCGGCTCTATCAGAATTCAGACACTTCTGACTTTTCTGACCAATCCGCACAATCAAACTACCCCCTATCTCCCTCTACAACTCCTTCGAAATCCTACTATTCCGATTGTTCCGTTTTATCCGTTCAAAAAGTAGTTTCTCTCCCGTCCGAAGCCTATGTCATTTGTTTCAGTCCGCAGCTTCTCTATTCATCCAAAAATTGTGCCATTCGTTTCATTCGCAGTTATAGATAATTGTTACGTTTTTTCTTTACAAACACCCCTTCAAAATTCGCGTATTCTGAAAAAACTTTGTTCCCGTCCGAAAAATCGCAAAATTTGAGGAATTCATAGTCTGTTGATTATCAAGTCTTTCTGCAAGTACACATTCATATCCCCTATTTGATCCTTCGAGATTGCATATCGAACGGCAGGGCGAAAGGGCCTTAACTGCAGTGCGGATAGAGCCTAATCGCATGACCTAAACGCCCTAACGGCACCACGGAAGAAGCCTAATCGCGACGGCCGCGACTTTTTCTTGTCGCACAAACTGAAAATGACGGCTGAAACATAGCTCTTTTTGCGCTGGATGCTTCAAAAATATTCATCGAAAAATGGTAATCTAAATTTACACATAGAGGAGTGGAAGCATAGCACATGATATTCATTTATCGGCCGTCCAACGTGTTTTGGATATCTTCATCCCAACAAGATTTTGTCTCAAACAGGATGCTACAAAAACCACCCGTAAGTCAAAAACTGTTTGTTGTAATTATTGCTTTGGTGTCTTTTCTTCTTGATTTTCAATACAAACCGCAGATGCAATCAGTCCAATAATCGGTTACGCTCTTTACTCGAAAAACAGCATTCTGTCAATGCTCAATCCCACCACGGGGTGTTTTTACGGTATAATAGTTCGCAAATTCCCACAAAAGTAGTAACTTTGCAACAGTTTAAAATAAAAGATAGATTATGAGTAATAGTTTATTAAAAGGTAAAAGAGGTATCATCTTTGGTGCCCTCAATGAGAAATCCATCGCATGGAAAGTAGCTGAACGCGCCGTTGAAGAAGGAGCAACCATCACCTTATCTAATACACCCGTAGCCGTTCGCATGGGTACGGTGACCGCTTTGTCTGAGAAGCTCAACTGCGAAGTTATTCCGGCCGATGCCACCAGCGTGGAAGATTTGGAAAATGTATTTCGTCGCTCCATGGAGGTGTTGGGAGGCAAAATCGACTTCGTACTCCATGCCATCGGTATGTCGCCTAACGTGCGCAAGCACCGCACCTACGACGATCTGGACTACAAGATGCTCGACACCACGCTTGATATCTCCGCCGTTTCATTCCACAAAATGATTCAGAGCGCCAAGAAGCTCAATGCCATCAGCGAATATGGCTCTATCGTGGCTCTGTCCTACGTGGCCGCCCAACGCACATTTTACGGCTACAACGACATGGCTGATGCCAAGGCGCTGCTGGAGAGCATTGCCCGCAGCTTCGGCTACATCTATGGCCGCGAGCACCACGTGCGCATCAACACCATCTCTCAGTCGCCCACGATGACCACTGCCGGACAGGGCGTGAAAGGCATGGACAAGCTCTACGACTTTGCCAACCGCATGTCGCCGCTCGGCAACGCCAGTGCAGAAGAGTGTGCCGATTATTGCATCGTGATGTTCTCAGACCTCACCCGCAAGGTAACGATGCAAAACCTCTATCACGATGGCGGTTTCTCCAACGTGGGCATGAGCCTGCGCGCGATGGCCACCTATGAGAAAGGACTTGACGAATACAAGGACGAGAACGGGAACGTTATCTACGGATAACCCCATCCTAACGTACACGAAACATCTCCTACACTTCAACAAAAGGGAAGATGGGAGAACAAAAACAATAGGCAATAGCCATTTCTGTCTGTCAGACGGGAATGGCTATTTGTTTTATCCATGTTCGGAAAGAGAAAAAACGGGATGGACGTATAGGATACATCAAACAATGAGCAAAGAGAATCATGAGGATTGTTCAAGTCCCTTTCTGCGATATATCCATATTTCCACAGAGTTGATGATGTTCTGCCAGAGGATGTAACAACCGGGACCTACGGACGAAAGAGGATTGAGGAAAGCGGTGGCCACCCAGATGGAAAAGGCCGTGTTCTTTTGCCCAAGACCCTGACCAGCCTCAATGGTCTTGTCGAAATAATGTCCGATGAAACGGCCGGTGGCAAACTGGACAATGCAGAGAATCAGAGCCATAAAGGCAATAGATACGAGAAAAAACACCGATGTGTGCTCCCATGCCTCGCGAATGTTCATGGCTGTGGTGCCGGTCACCACGACGAGCGAGCATCCCCACATATAATAGCTTAGGTCTTTGATATTGACAATCCAATGGTAAACCCTATGCATCCGGTGCTTTACAACATAGGCCAACAACATAGGAAGCAGGAGCACCATGCTCACTTTCCACAATATTTGAAAGAATAAAGGCAAAAAATCAATGTCGGCAGCAGCAGTTGCGGTCTGTGGGAGGAGTGGGAAACATAAGGGTATGAGCAGGGCGGAGATTAAATTGGATATAAAAGTATAAGTGGTCATCTCCTCCAAGCTGCCGCCCAGCTTGGCCGTCACCACCGCAGCGGCAGAGGCTGTCGGTCCGATGATGCACACCAAGATGGCTTCGAGCATAATCAGTCCATTGCCTGTAATGTTGAAACCCAGTATCAATCCGACCAGTGCCAACACGAAAACGACCTGCTGAAAACCTATCCAGAAGTGCCATTTCACCGGCAACAGCCGTTTGTAGTCCACTTTGCAAAAGGTGACAAACAATATCAGAAACATAAAGTCGGGCAGCACATTGTCGTTATAGGGCGCATACCAACGTCCTATGGGTTGCAGAATAGACACGAAATGGAACAGCAGGTAGACCACGACACCCGTTGTCATGGCTACCGGCAATGTCCAGTTCTTGATAAATCTGAGAATGTTCATGCCTGATTGATGATAAAAAACCTATCGCTACATCACCCCAAGCCACCTCAACACATCGTTCAGGTTGGCCACGATCATGAGCAAAAGCAATATGATGATACCGGCATACTCGGCACGTATCATGAACTTTTCAGAGGGCTTGCGGCGTGCGATGATTTCATAGAGCAGGAAAAGCACGTGTCCGCCATCAAGCGCAGGGATGGGCAGAATGTTCATGAAAGCAAGGATGATGCTCAGGAATGCGGTCATCCTCCAGAACATATACCAATCCCAAGTTGCCGGAAACAGGCTGCCGATGGCTCCGAAACCGCCTAAACTCTTTGCGCCGTCGGCCGTAAACACATACTTCATGTCGCTCACGTATCCGGCAAGCACGTTCCAACCGTATTTCACGCCGGCGGGGAAGCTCTCCAAGAAACCATAGGAGATGTGTGTCATGTTGGCTTCATACATCTTGTAGAGACTGGGAACGGCAAAACCCAACTTCAGATCGGGCGTAAGCATGGTCTTCAAAGTGTCTACCCTATCGCTTCCGGCCTTAGCCACCGTGAGCGTCACACTGCGCAGATTCACACTGTCGCGGTGTGTCGTGACAGCCATCAGCTGGTCTTCTATCCTCCCAATTTCGTTGAAAAACTCATTATACGAGTCTATCGCCTTGCCGTTCAGAGAAAGAATTTTATCGTTCTTGGCCAATCCAATCTGTGCAGCCGGCGTTGCTACAGAGTCTGTGCTGCCCTCAGCTACCGGCATTTTTTGAAGCACGGTATCGACGATTGCCGGGGTGAACGGCGCAACAAATTTGGGCGTAGACTTCAACATATTGAGCAGATTTACGTTGCCCGGCAGATCGATGCGCACCCTCTTGCCACCGCGAATCACCTCCGCATATTCGGCTTTGGAAAGGTCTCGATACACGTCTACATTGAAATCGCGGAACTCGCGGATATTGGTGCCCACAAGAATGTCACCATCCCGGAATCCGAGTTCTTTGGCTTCTGAGTTGAATTTCATGCCATAGCTCATGTCCTTCATGCCGATATAACTCTCGCCCCAATGGAACATGATCATGGAGTAAATAAACAATGCCAACACAAAATTGACAAACACTCCGGCCACCATGATGATAAGGCGCTGCCAGGCCGGCTTCGTGCGAAATTCCCAAGGCTGCGGTTCACGCTTCATCTGCTCGGTGTCCATGCTCTCGTCGATCATTCCCGATATTTTGCAATAGCCTCCGAGGGGCAGCCATCCTAATCCATACTCGGTTTCTCCGCCCTTAGGCTTAAAACTAAAGAGCTTTCCGCGCCACTTGCCGATGCTCACATCGAAGAATATAAAGAATTTTTCCACTCTCACACCAAACAGCTTTGATGCAAGCATGTGGCCGCCCTCATGCAAGAGAACGAGCAGGGAGATGGACAAAATGAACTGCAGAAGCTTGATTAAAAAGATTTCCATTGATTTTTATTCGGTTGTTGGGGGAAGGGTATTTGGGCGTTGTATGATTGGGAATACGAAAACTTTGCCTATCGTGCACCTGTCATTGGGCGGGGTATCGGCTTCACCTGAACAGGCCCTTATATCCCAGCTGCCCCCATAAATTTACTTATTGTTTAATATTCTCGTTGCTATTTCTCGTGCCTCACGGTCTGTCTGCAAGTAGACATCGAGGTCGGGATTATTGTCAAAAGTGGTCTGTTGCATGGTCTTCTCTATGATTTCAGCCATATTCGGGAATGTACACTCGTCGCGTCGGAATGCTGCATTCACCACCTCGTTAGCTGCATTGAGGATGCAAGGCATATTGCCGCCACGACTGATGGCTTCATAGGCCAGTGCAAGGCATTTGAATTTGTTGATGTCGGGCTCGAAAAACTCCAAGCTCCGCGCCTTGAACAGATCGAGACGCTCGCCCTTTAAAGGCAAACGTTGGGGGAAAGAGAAGGCATACTGAATGGGCAGGCGCATATCGGGCACCCCTAATTGTGCTTTCACCGCACCATCCTTGAACTCCACTCCGCTGTGAACGATGCTCTGTGGATGGATTAACACCTGTATCTTCTCGGCCGGTACGCCAAACAGCCATTTGGCCTCCATCACTTCAAAACCCTTGTTCATCAGCGTGGCAGAGTCGATCGTGATCTTCGCTCCCATATCCCACGTGGGATGTTTCAGGGCATCGGCGGCTGTGACACGCTGCAGTTGGTCGTGGCTAAACTCCCGGAACGGACCGCCCGAACACGTCAGCAGAATCTTCTCCACCTCGTTCATATCCTCGCCCACAAGGCTCTGGAAGATAGCACTGTGCTCCGAATCGACTGGCAGGAGGTCCACGTGATACTGCTGCACCAGCTGTAGCATCAACTCTCCGGCCACCACAAGTGTTTCCTTGTTGGCCAAAGCAATTTTCTTGCCGGCCTTGATGGCATGAATTGTCGGTACCAACCCGGAGAAGCCCACCATCGAAGCCAACACGATATTCACCGGATCGGCCTCAACAACCTGATTCAACGCTTCTGCGCCGGCATAGACTTTGATGTCCGGATGGTCGTTCAGGAGATCTTTCAGTCGGTCGTAATGCTCCTCATTGGCAATCACAACGCAGGCAGGATTAAACCGTCGGGCCTGCTCGGCCAGCTTTTCCACGCTGTTGTTGGCAGTCAGGCAGTACACCTCGTAGCGGTCGGAATGTTGTGCGATAACATCGAGAGCCTGTGTGCCTATGGAGCCTGTGCTGCCAAGAATACATATTTGTTGTTTATTCATATCTACTTTCTTTCTTACGCTTTGCTATTCTGTTCATCCCAAATCGAGCAGTCCTTCAGGAATGTTCATGGTGACGCGGCGCGCTTTTCTGTCTACTTCCGTGATCAGTTCCGCGTTTGCAGGAATGAGCAGTTCATCCCCATCGAGCGTCGTTACATCAAACAAAGTGTTGATTGTAGCGTCGTCTACCCCTCTGATAACACCCAAAGGCGCGCCCGATTGGGCATCAATGACCTGATAACCGACGATTTCCGACCATGCCAAATGATCCTCATCGGCATCCGAATCTTCTCTCGGAAAATACACGTTGCAGCCTGTCAGTTCGCGCGCCCGGTCTTCAGTGTCTATGTCTTCGAACTTCACGAACGCCAAATCATCCGACCGAAAGCGATACTCCTCTATAAAAAACGGAACGAGGATGCCGTCAATCTCCAACACGAGATAGTCGGCATCCATCCGGTCGAACACGTCGTCGCTAAACCAAAACGACGTTTCGCCTTTCACACCATGAGGTTTTCCCAGTCGCCCGATGTTGTAAACGTCTTCTTTTCTAATCATCAACACGTTTGATTTTGGCGCCCAACTTGTTCAACCTATGCTCTATATCTTCATAGCCTCGGTCTATCTGGGCGATATTTTCGATGCGACTCACCCCGTCAGCACTCATGGCTGCAATGAGCAAAGCGATACCCGCGCGAATATCAGGGCTTGTCATCCTACCGGCACGGAGTGTGATGCGACGATCCTGTCCCACCACAACAGCCCGATGTGGGTCGCAAAGGATAATCTGAGCACGCATATCTATGAGTTTGTCGACGAAGAAAAGACGGCTTTCAAACATCTTCTGATGAATCAGTACGGACCCTCTCGCCTGTGTGGCCACGACAAGAAGTACCGACAGGAGATCCGGCGTGAGACCGGGCCAGGGGGCGTCTGCCAACGTCATGATGGTGCCGTCGATAAACGATTCCACCACATAGTTGTCCTGATGTGGTATGAAAAGGTCTTCACCTTCGACCTTAATTTCCACACCGAGACGGCGAAATGCTTCGGGTATCAGACCCAAATCCTTCACCGAAACGTCCTTAATCCGCACACCGTTACCCACCATGGCGGCCATCCCAATGAACGATCCGACCTCAATCATATCGGGCAACAGTCTGTGTTTTGCGCCGTGAAGCTTCTTTACTCCCACTATCGTGAGCAGGTTACTGCCTATCCCACTGATGTTCGCCCCCATCGCATTGAGCAGGTGACACAGCTGTTGGATATACGGCTCACACGCAGCATTATAAATGGTAGTTACTCCTTCGGCCATCACGGCAGCCATAATGATATTGGCCGTACCCGTTACCGACGCCTCGTCGAGCAACATATACGTACCTTTCAGTTGGGCAGCTTCTATCCGGTAAATATCACGAGATACGTTATACATGAACTCCGCGCCTAATTTTTTGAAGCCTAAGAAGTGGGTATCGAGCCTCCGTCGTCCTATCTTGTCACCTCCGGGCTTGGCCACCGCAGCCCTTCCGAAACGACCGAGCAGCGGTCCAATCATCAGCACCGAGCCGCGAAGCGAAGAACTTTTCTTCACAAATTCAGGGCTGTCAAGATAGTCCAGATTCAGCATTTCGGCCTTGAAGGTATAGTCATGACGACTGTTTTTAGTTACCTTCACACCAATATCAGTGAGCAATTTGATCAAATTGTTCACATCCAGAATATCGGGAATATTCGAGATTCTTACCTCCTCATTCGTGAGCAGCGTTGCACAAATCACCTGCAACGCCTCGTTTTTAGCTCCCTGTGGGGTTATTGTTCCGCTGAGCTTATGCCCTCCTTCGATGATAAATGACTCCATAGGCTATTTCCTTCTGCGCTTTTTCTCAGTCTCGCGCATCGTTATCTTATCGAACTTAAAGGTGTTCAAGTCCAGCTGCACACGTCCATCGGTGTATCGTGCCAAGTCATCGGCCACCTTTTCGTCGCTGCAACTGTGGCTCCACTGCATCAAATCGCGCTTCATCTGATTGGCAGCCAGCCTCACCAAAGCATCAAATTCGTCACCATCGGGCATTGATTTGAGTTTGTCAAAGATGCCAAACATCATACGCCCATAATGGCGCACGGGTATTTGCTGCTTCGGATAGTCCATCGGCTCCGGTTTGTTGCCAATAGTCTTTGCCTGAGACACATCGTAAGGCCAGTCTATATCGAGCTTAAAATCGCTCATCAAGGCCAGATGATCCCATAGTTTCTGCTTGTAACCGGCACTGTTACGCATCTGCGGAAACATCCGTTCCATAGTTACAATGATGGTTTCCGCACAGCGTTGGCGCTCGGCCTTGTCCTCTAATGTCAGTGCATGATTCACCATGTTCTGCACTTCCCTACCGTATTCCGGCAGCACAAGTTTCTCACGTTGTGTGTTATAATCCAATCCGTCTATCTTCATAATAAAAGCCTCTCCTAACCTAATCCCCTCTCTTGAGAGAGGAATGCCATAAGGAGGCCCGTATGGCATTTGCTTGAAACAATCTGCTTTTCCGCCTAATCTCCCCCGACAGAGAGAATGACGGAAAGTCTTTACAACAGTTTGCGAGGCTGTTTAGCCACGAAATCCTTGAGGTAGAATGGCACAAAATAGGCCACGTCCTCATACTGTTCGAGCGCCACCCGCTTTTCTGCCAACGGCAACATATTCTTGGCAAGCGGCTCAATTCCTTCTATAAAACGAGCGTTGGGATGATTGATAATATCCTTGCACTTCATGGCTCCGTTACCAAAGAAATACACCGGTCCCTTATCCAGATATTCTCTGTATGTTTCCTCGTCCACCACATCGGCATGAATGGGGCGTACCTCGTTCAGCGAGCGGTCGAACACCTGTGCGTAAACCTCCATCCTGCGGGCGTCGAGCATGGGGCAGAGCAATGCGTTTTCTTCGGCAACTCTTTCCCTGAGCAGCACAGGAACGCACAACAGTTCCAACGTGGGTACCCCGATGAGTTTCACGTTACGTCCATAACACACCCCCTTGCCCATCGACACACCAATGCGCAAACCCGTATATGATCCCGGCCCGCAACTCACGGCCACCGCGTCCAAAGGTATGGCATGGCTGTCTATAAACGAGAGAGCCTCATCAACGTATGTGCCGAGTTTCTCCGCATGATTAGGCCCCGTGTGGTCTTCCTGATGAAAAATACAACCGCCGTCTTCACTCACGGCAACCGAACACACATTGGTACTCGTTTCAATATACAATATACATGACATAATATCGTACTGTTTTTATGTTAAAAAAATCATATTCCGACTTAACCCAACTGTTTCAAAGTCAAAGATGACTTCGGAATGAACGACCGGCCAAGCAACCGGAGACGACCGGCCAAGCCTCATTATTTTCCGAAACTCGTGTCTGTCGACTTCCTCAATCACTCCAACTCCTTGAGCTTCCAAACTCATGTTTGTTGGCAATAGTATTAATAAAGTGCAAATTTAGTCTTTTTTCCTCCATTTTTTGTACTTTTGCAGAAATTTAACTTGAAAGTAACTATGATACAGTCGATGACGGGTTACGGCAAGTCTGTTGTAATCTACAGAGAGAAGAAAATCAATGTCGAGATTAAATCCCTGAACAGCAAGAATCTGGATCTATCCGTTCGTATAGCTCCACTCTATCGTGAGAAAGAGATGGAGATACGCCAGAAACTTGCCGCCGCACTGACCAGAGGGAAGGTTGATTTCTCCATTTGGATAGAAAAAGCCACACTGGTTGATGCCACCCCAATTAATATCGCGCTTGTTGAGAATTATTACAAGCAAATCAAAGACATTTCCGCCAAAACGGGCATCCCCGAACCCACCGACTGGTATGCCACTTTGTTGAATATGCCGGACGTTCTACTCAAAACCGATATAGAGAAACTCGAAGACGACGAGTGGAATGCCGTATGCGAAGCCATCGATAAGGCCCTTGTCGATATTCTGGAATTCCGCCGTCAGGAAGGTGCTGCATTGGAAAAGAAATTCCACGAAAAGATCGACAATATTGAGGCCTTGCTCAAGTCTATAGAGCCTTTCGAGGAGAGTCGTGTGCCCAAAATCAGAGAGATGATTGTCAAAGGGCTGGAGCAGATTCCCGAAGTGGATTACAACCAAAACCGACTTGAGCAAGAACTTATTTATTATATTGGGAAGCTCGACATCAGCGAGGAGAAGCAACGTCTGACCAACCATCTGAAGTATTTCCGAGAAACCATGGCCGAAAGCCGTGCCAACGGCAAGAAACTCGGCTTCATCGCACAGGAGATGGGGCGCGAAATCAACACCACCGGCTCCAAAAGCAATCAGGCAGAAATGCAGAACATTGTCGTCCAGATGAAGGACGAGCTGGAACAAATCAAGGAGCAGGTGCTCAACGCATTGTAAAACCTCCGCACCCTCCACCATTCCACATTTTTCCGTCATACGTTTACAATCTTCAAGATCTCCCCGACAATGAACACCACTTCACCCAACACAGACCATCAAGCCAAGCTTGTTATCTTCAGTGCTCCGAGCGGAAGCGGCAAGAGCACCATCGTAAACTTCCTCATGCAAGAGCATCCCGAACTGCGATTGGCCTTCTCCATATCGTGCACCAGTCGTGCGCCACGCGGCACCGAGCGTCACGGAGTAGAATATTTTTTTCTCTCTCCCGAAGCGTTCAAAACGAAAATCGCCAACGATGAGTTTTTGGAGTACGAGGAAGTGTACCCCAACCGCTTCTACGGCACATTGAAATCACAGGTCGAAAACCAGTGTGAGGCGGGCCAGAATGTGGTGTTCGACGTCGATGTGAAGGGCGGTTGCAACATCAAGAAATTCTATGGCGACCGTGCGCTGAGCGTGTTCATACAGCCCCCATCGGTCGAGGAACTGCGTCGCCGGCTCGTTGGGCGTGGCACCGACACCCCCGAAGTGATCGAGCAGCGACTGGCCAAAGCCGAGTACGAACTCACTTTTGCCGATCAGTTCGACCGCATCATCATCAACGACGACTTGGCTACGGCACAGGCCGAAGCTCTGAAAATCGTCAGCGACTTCCTTGCCCGATAATCGTCCGGCTCTCTGGGGAGGTGCACCATCAACCGTTATCCACCATTCAGCGTCGAAGAACATGACCGCCAACCCAACCCAAAATCACACCCCGCACACCGATGCGCTCCCGCCGAAGAAGCGTATAGGTGTCTTCGGCGGCAGCTTCAACCCCATTCATACCGGGCACATCGCCTTGGCCCAACAGATTCTGAAAGAGGCCGCACTCGACGAAATTTGGTTTGTCGTCTCCCCACTCAACCCCTTCAAAACAACCAACAACGACCTTCTTGCCGATGATCTGCGACTCGGCCTCACCCGAAAGGCGCTCCAAGACGAGCCGCGTCTCATGGCCTCCGACTACGAGTTCCACCTCCCCAAGCCCTCCTATACATGGAACACGCTCAAACATCTCGCCACCGATTATCCCGACCGTCAGTTCGTTCTCATCATCGGTGCCGACAACTGGTTAGCCTTCGACCGATGGGCCGAACCAACATACATTCTCGCCCACCACGAAATCGCGGTTTATCCACGCAAAGGCTTCCCCATTGATGAAGCCTCCCTGCCTTCGAATGTGCATCTCGTCAATACCCGGCTCTACCCCATCAGCAGCACCGACATACGCCAACGCGTCAAGAAGGGGCAGATCATCGACGGTCTTGTGCCCAAGAATATTCACAACGAAGTATTGAAACTCTACCGCTGAACGGAGCGCAAGCCTCTCCCCCTCTCCTTGAATATTCGGTAATGTTTGGAAGTGTCGAGTGTTTGTATTTATCTTTACAAACACCCCTTTATTTTTCGTTTATTCTGAAATAAATCTGTTACGGCTCGAAATTCGTTAAATTTGCGATAATTCGTAATCCACTGATAATCAACGTGTTTTATAAAAGCCCCTTCGCGCCCTCAGTTTATTCCTTCGCGGTTGCATATCTAACGGCAGTGCGAGAACGGCTCAACCGCAATGCGGGTGAGGCTTAGTCGCGCTGCGGTTAGGCCTTAACCATACCGCCGTTA
>KQ959400.1:0-50023 GCA_001552765.1 Bacteroidales bacterium KA00344 | reverse complement strand
CCTTAACCATACCGCCGTTAAGGCTCCGCCGTGATAGGACGGAATACGGAACATACAAACTGGGCTGTTTTCGGGTTGGGCGAGGGAACAATGAGGGCAGAAACATAGCCCTTTTTGCGCTGGATGACGAGAAAATAATCACGGAAAAACGGTAACTATTCTTTACATATATAAAAACAACGGTAAATTCCCGATTGTCCGAATGGTAAAAAACGTCAGGTATAATATTGGCCTTAAACCTGAAACATTTTGTGTTCCCTCTTTATTTAAAGGCGAGGACATAATATAAGTCACATTTATAAATACCCATTAATAGGTATTGCAACAGAATGTTATTACCTATATCTTTGCAAACGAAATTTTGTCATACATATTCAAACATTTAAAATTATTTCAGAATGAAAAAGTTATTATGGATGTTCATAGCCACACTTTCCTTTATTACGCTATATTCATGTTCGGAAGATGAGCAAGAACAACTGTGTGCACTATCTATACAAATTGAAGGCGTAAATGACGCTTCCATGTACACTAAGTTTCAGGTTAAACTAACCGAACAAAAATCGGGGGCAACGACTACGGCTACCGTTAACGACAAAGGGATTGCCACAACAACACTCCCACAGGGTACATACAAAATAACAGCTGAAGACGCAGAGAATGGTGCTTGCACCATGTATGGCGCAATAGACAATTATACGCTTAGCCAAAAGAACGCCGAGCTGAAACTTGTCGTCAAACCAATTTTTGAGACTTTAGACAAGACCTTTGTTTTGGACGAGCTGTTTTTCAACTGTTCCTCAAACGATGGGGCATACGATCGTAATTATTATGAAGAATATCTCACCATTAAAAATATCAGTGACCAACCATTATACGCAGACGGTCTAAGTGTTGCGATTGCCGCGGATCCTAATGATTCAGAAGCAGGAGAAATGGCCGAATACCTTAAAAAGGATAAAATTATCATCAGCCAGCTTTACACTATTCCCGGCAAAGGGCGTGAACACCTCGTGCAACCCGGCCAAAGCATAGTCATTGCGCACTCGGCCGTAGACCATAGCGAAGGTGGAAAGAAAGCAAAAGCGCGTAATTTGACAGGAGCCAACTTCGAGATTTTTGTTCCCCATCAATATGCCATGACAGTTGATAATCCAGAAGTAGACAATATGATTGTAAACTTTTCTACGTTTCAAGCCTTTCAATGGGGATATGGAGGAGGTATCTCTATTATGCTTGTAAAAACAAAAGAAGACGCTACTCAATATTGCAATGAGAACAAGGTGGCAATGATCAACCCCAATGCTTATACGACAAAAAAGCAAGATTATGTTGTTCTTCCTACCAATACTATCATCGATGGTGTTGAGATTGGTGCCAAGGGGTCGCTCGTTCACAAGGCTCTGCCAAATAACATTGATCGCGGTGCCGTATTGATTGACGACACGCCGGGCATGATGGGCGGTTTCAAAGGTCTGTTTGTACAACGTAAAACGGCCGAAAAAGGTTATCTGCAAGATACCAACAACAGCACTGATGACTTTGTTGTTATAGCCAATGGGCAGAAAAACTATATCAAAAAATAGACATCTGATTGAGCGTGCAACCCTTTATCAGCTGCACTAAACGTCGACACTAAGGTGCATTACGCATGCGTCTTAGTGTCGTTTTCATATATTGTTTCTATTCTTCATGCGTTACAAATTGTTTCTTTCCCTTGTGTTTCAGTTAAGCCTCGCGTCTGTTTCACTCGCACAAAACATCCTACAAGGCAAAATATACGACACTAAGACCATGCAACCCGTGAGTTTTGCCAGCGTCTACGCTATAGAAATTGGCAAAGGCGTTATGGCCGACGTACAGGGGCGGTATGTCTTTCGCCACGCTTTTAGCGGTGATTACCGACTCAGAATATCATGCATGGGCTACGCCACACAAGAGATAAGCGTCAAGGCTGGCACCGCGTCTCTGAATGTTGCGATGCTCGAGCAAAGTGTTACGCTACGCGACTTTACCGTTACCGCCAAATATAATAGCAAAATTGGAAGCGAGGCCACAATCAATCAAGAAGCCTTAGAATACATACAACCCACGTCTTTGAATGATATTTTTGTATTGTTACCAGGTGGAAAGATGGGCAGCAATAACATTCAAAACAACACGCTCATCAGCTCTCGGCAGGTGGGAACAGACCTTGCCACGGCCTTTGGAATGGGCGTTTCTATCAATGGAGTACCCATACAAAATGATGGCATGCGTATGCAGCTGAGCGGACTGACAGGATCTTCCATAGCTGACCCTAACGGCAATGTGACTGCCAACACCGGGATAGACCTGCGAACCATATCCACCGACCATATCGAACGCATCACGGTAACACGTGGAATATCGTCGGCCAAAGAAGGCAACCTTAGCTCCGGAGCTATCAAAATAGATTTGAAGCAAGGCAAAAGCCCATTAAGAATGAGAGCTAAGTTTGACCCCTTAAATAAACTGGTATATGCCGGCAAGGGCTTTTTGTTGTCGGAACAGTTGGGAACGCTATATATCGGCGCAGATATTGTGCAGTCTGCCGCAGATATTGCCGACACGCGCGGAGCGTACAACCGCGTCACAACACAACTCAATTATAACAACAAACGTCAGTGGTGGGGCAAAACCATAGACTTAAACATGCGCGGAAGCTGTGTGACATCATTCAACAACAACAAGACAGATGCATTGATCAAGGCTTACCAGGAGAAATATAACACCTTATACCAACGCCTTGACTTCTCCGCCAAATTGAAGATGGCTCTCGAACTACCATGGATTGACTACATAGAACTGGTGACGTCGGTCGACTATACCAACAACAAATTGGAACATCACAAGCATGTTGTCAACCATTCTGTCACTCCCATGCCACAGTCTCACGGCGAAGGTGAACACGACGGTATCTTCCTGCCATCCACCTACGACACATATTACGAAATCATCAATCGTCCTATCAATACATTCGCACAACTTTGTGGACAAAAATTTGGTAAGTGGAGCAAACACCTAAACTACAACCTGTTACTCGGATCTTCTCTGAATTATACCAAAAACATAGGAGACGGAACGATTATGAATTCTCAACGTCCTCCATTTCCAACAAGCAGTTTCATACGTCCGCGCAAGAACAGCGACATCCCCGCATTGGTCAATCAGGCTGCGTTTGCGGAGATGACATTGCGTTTTCAGGCACGACGCAACGAGGTTAACATGCGCATAGGCGTTAGAGAGGCCATGATGCTCAATCTTCCACAACATTATGACCTGCACGGCAAACCGTTGTTAGAGCCTCGCATACAATTGGCTTATACCATAGCAGGGGCTCATCATACGCAAAACACGTTTCGCATAGGATATGGAGTTGAAAACAAGCTGCCCTCTGCCGACTATCTGTATCCTGATAAGGTATACCATGATTTGATGGTTATGAACGCCTACTTCAATGACGAAAGTAAGCGACGTCTCATACTTGACACGCATATAACCGACCCCTCCAATCCGCATCTGCATGAAAACAAAAACAAAAAGTGGGAAATAGGCTACGACTTTTCTTGTCATGGATGGAAAATAAACCTGTCGGCGTTTCATGAGGAGATGAGCGATGGCATCGAATACTTCACGCAATACGAGCCAGTGACATATACCTATTATTATCAATTGAAACATCCCGTTAGCACCAAGCCCTCACGCAAGGACTTCTTCTCTCGGATCATGCACTCTTTTTTATCTAATCGAATGCCCAAAAACAGCGCGAAAGTAATCAAAAAAGGATTGGAATACCGAATACACATTCCCACCCTAACTGCAATAAAGTCAGACATAGAGGTCAATGGCGCTTACTATCATACCATCTATACCGACGGTGTTCCTGTCATGTATTGGCCAGGCACTATCCAGAACGACAAGCCTTATCCCTACGTGGGACTGTACGATGGATTTGAAAAAAAATATGCATCAAGCCTCAATACCAACATGTGGATTAACACAAGGCTACCTCAATGGAAACTCATCTTTACCAACTTTATACAGACCGTATGGTTCACTAAAAGCAGATTAGGTAAGGATGTTGATATATATCCGGCAAATTACCTCGATTGTGATGGTGTCATTCATCGTTTTCGCTATGAAGAATTGGAACGAAATCCAATACTCCAATCGCTCAAACGCGAATTTACAGGTGCTCGGTACAACGTAAACAAAGCTCCCGTCTCGCTTCTATGGAATATAAAATTGACAAAGGAGATGGGGCGCTCGTTCAAACTTTCGTTCTTCGCCAACAATATTATACAGATTAATCCTAAATATGTAAATGCATATTATCAAACGACGCGAAGCTGGCACAAACCATTCTTTGGCGCAGAACTCACGGTCAACTTTTTTTAAGCAATATGAGAATACCTATTTACATTATCGGCTTGTTGCTATCTACTAGCGTTCAAAATATTTTCGCGCAGAACAACTTAACCTATCTGTTGAGTGGAGACAGGTTGGCCAGTTCCCCCTATGTTGAGCCAATGCCATTTCATAATACTGATATTGAGAACAGCGCTGTATATCTTATGCGTAAGAATGCCGCGCTCTTTCAATTTATGCAATCGCTCAACGATAGCAGCACTTACTTTAAAAGCTGCCGTCGCGATAATGTCAATATGCTCAAATCAAGCATTAACCATGTCAATACATCGGGTAAATATCTGTCGTACAATGGATGCAAACTCTTTGATGGAGACATTGCTGCATCAGGAACATACCGCACCAATCATGGTACCATATTCGGAAACGCGACTTACATATACCGTGGCAAAGACGGTGTGACATATAATTATGCCACCCAACCAGAACTTTACAAACCCTATTTTGTAGGTGACACGCTGTCCAAGGGCTGGCTGCGCCAAGAAGTTTATTATCTTAAAGGTGGCTACGGCTTCCGATTGGGCAGGCTCTTCTATGGCATCGACGCCCTATACGAAGGCATTGCGCAGTCACGCCCGGACAATCCCAAACAGTCAAATTACTCCTATTGGTTAACATTGGGACTAAATATGGCATATGTTCACCGCCAAAATCTTTACGCCATCAAAGTAACTCCCGAGCTAAACAGGCAGTCCATATCGGCCAACACGGTGTCAGACGGCATACGTTTTTTCCAGTTTTATGGATTTGGGCAATGGCATCGTCAGGAGAGCAAAGGCACGTTGGCATACGGAAGGACACAAAAAATAGAAGGGGTTACGACCGAAATGCTCTGGCAAAGAGACGGGAAAACTGAAGACGAATGGGACGTTGCCACCCATCTGTCATACAATTACCACCACGCCTGCACTGAGGAAACTTCGTTCAAAAACCTATTCGAACTTCATACACACAGGTTCAGCCAACAAGTAATACTGGACAGACAGTTCGAAAGCTCATCCTTGCACATACAATTGATGGGCAACGAAAATATCAAAAAAGGTGTAGAAAATATCTACGAAAACCAAATACAAAATAAAGAGCAATACATTTATGATGCGAAAAAAGTGGGAAGCGGACAGCTATATAAAGCCCGGAGCCAGTCTGTAGACCTACGTGCCAAGTACATTCTGCCTTTGTCCATAGGGCATCAGGTATACATGATGGCGGCAGCCAACTATTATGATTACCAAGAGAGTTACGTTTCGCCACGAATGAAGATAACCAATCACTCTTTTTCTCCATCGCTTGGTACCGGCTATGCCATGAGCAATACCAAAAACAGCCTTGTGGCAGACTTTCTTCTCGACATGCGACAAGGAATAAAAAATTATTATTCGGTGCCCATTCCTTTCGACAAGTTTGTCGATGCTCATGCCTACACGCCCTATTTGCTGCGTGGAGAGAACGCACAACGTTTATCGATGCGTATGGGCTATGCCCGAAACCTAAAAGGAAGGCAATGGTTTGGCATCGAAACTATCTTGTCCTACATGCGCTCTGACTATCGGAAAATAACAGCAATGCATTGTAGTTTGTTCTACTTCTTCTAATTTTTATACTTGTATCATGTTCTCAAACAGCATAACATTCAGCTTTCATGTTGCCCAACGGTTATTGGCAGCAATAGCCATTATCGCCTTTACGGCATGCACCGACACGATAACTACCACCGACCTGACACGTCAAACCGAGTCGCACAACGCCTCTATCATACCCAACAGATTAAATATCAAGCTAAAGGCATGTGTCATACAGCAAATAGACAACTCAAAAAACACGCTGTCCATACCAACAGGAAGTGACTTGCTGGATACATATTTGCGTGATGTCGGAGCCAATAAAATAGAGCGCATCTTTCCCTTTGCCGGCAAGGATGAGCACAGGCAACAAGCTGCCGCGCTCAACACATGGTACTCCATCGCTATGGACAGCACCAAAACGTGTGGCACAAGGGCTGTCACCCAACATCAATTAGAATCTATCGCAGACTATACCGAGCCTGCTTACCATGCTGTTTTGGAAAGCTCTGAATACATACCGGGCGATGACAACTCGCAGACACGAGCAAACGAGGGCACATATTTTAACGACCCCTTGTACGACAAACAGTGGAATCTGCGTAACAATGGCAATATAGGGAATTATACTGACGCTACGGGAAAGCGCATCACAAGCAGTATTGCGCATGCCGACATCAATGCCGAAGCGGCTTGGCGGCAAACAACCGGCGACCCGTCAGTGGTCGTTGCCGTCGTGGATGGTGGCATAGACATTCATCATGAAGATTTACAAGGCAGCTTTTGGATTAACAAAAATGAAATACCAGGCAATGGTATCGACGACGATAATAATGGATATGTAGACGATGTGTACGGTTATAACTTTACGGAAGACAACGCGCTCATCACTCCCACTCGCCACGCCACGCATGTCGCGGGGATTATCGCCGCACGCAACAACAATGCAAAAGGTATCAGCGGCATAGCAGGAGGTAATGGTAATCCCGACACGGGGGTTAGACTGATGTGCTGTCAGATATTCAGAAACAATCCCAATTACGACCCATCTGACAAACATTCCTCGGAAACCATCGGCACGGGAGACCGCAACCGCGAGGCGGCGGCAATAGTATATGGTGCCAATAACGGAGCGGTAATCAGCCAAAACTCGTGGGGATACGATCGTATCATGAAACAAACCCCACAAGTTATTAAAGATGCCATCCATTATTTTAACACCTATGCAGGCGGCAACAAGACTGACAAACCATTGATGCAAGGTGGATTGGTGGTATTTGCCGCCGGAAACGATGCCACATCCGCCCCCAGCATGCCTTCGGCGGAATCGTCTGTGGTGTCGGTATCATCTTTCAACCCCGATTTTAGTGCATCTTGGTACACCAACTATGGTTCGTGGACCGACATCTCGGCCCCAGGTGGTTCAAAACCGGTAAATGAGCTTTATCCGTTGCAGGAAGGCCAGCCCACGTCTGCCATATTGAGCACCGTGCCTGCCACCACGGCTCATCCCAATGGCGGATATGCCTATATGCAAGGCACGTCAATGGCCACACCACACGTGTCGGCCATCGCGGCGCTTATCGTTTCTAAATATGGTAACGGGCATTTCACCGCCAAACAACTTAGGGAAAGACTATTGACAGGTGTTCGCCCAATAGATTACAACACGTATTTAACCGAGACATATCGCAACTCCATGGGCAGTGGCTATGCCGACGCACTCGTGGCACTGGCCGATTACGACCACGACATAACTCCCGCAGCACCCATTTTCCTTGTTAATCAGGCTACACCCGATTATGGTAAAATAAGGATGGCGTGGACATCAAAAAACAACGGGGCTGATGGCTCATTACAAAAATACGTGCTCTATTATTCCAAGAATCCCATTACATCAGCCAATTACACCAACAAGGATGTCCAAGCGTACAACATTCCTGCCCAATTTGCCACAGACAACCAAGTGTTTCAATATACCATCACGCATTTGGATAACAATACAAAATATTATTTTGGCATATTGGCAGAGGCAAGAAATGGACACCAATCAACATTGGCCGTGTTGCCCAACAGCATTGCGACACTTAACAACACTCCTCCACAAATTACAGCAGACATTGAAAGCGAGCGCATAACGTTAGCCGGCAATGACACCAAAGACATCACGCTGCACATCGAAGACCCTGAGAACCATAAATGGACTGTGGCCTTCAGTACTGTTGATAGATTGCGAATCGTCCATACTAAATCCGGGGTGAATATACGCATAGAGGCCAGGCAATACATGCCGGGTGTTTATCCTGTCACAGTTAGCGCAAGAGATGAGTTTGGTGCCAAAAGTTCCTATCGATTCGTCATAGAGGTGGTGGCAGACAAAGTCCCCTCGATGAAGAGTCAGGCGCAGAAGATACGACTGCGGTTGGGTGAGTGCACGCAAATTGATTTACGCGAAATAACGGACGATGAAGACGTGAACTCAGTTCGGTACGAACTGATAAACAGTGAAGACCAGGGAACAGATATCTCCGTCAAAGATGGTCGTATGAACGTGATGGGCTCCACGTGGGGACAGCGACAAATACACATAAAAGCCACTGACAAGCACGGACAGAGCTGCACGATGACCTTCGACGTGTTTGTATATCGGAATGAAGGTATATACAGTTTGTTTCCCACGATGACCACTGGAACATTATATCTTAAGGTGGGAGATACCATTGATGGCCATGTAAAGTGGGAAATAAGGAATGTGGCGGGTAAACTGGTTAAAGCTAACGCTTTTGACACTTCCTCTTTAGATGCTGACAAGCGCACTTATTCAATGGATGTGTCAAGCCTCACGGTGGGGCAATACACGCTCTACATAACCTGCCAAGGCAAGACCTACCAAGAAATGTTCGTTAAAAAATAACGCCATGAATAAATATCTCCTCATCGTAATCGGATGCCTCGTCTCATGCCACGCGATGGCGCAAGGCCGACCTTTTCCCATCACAGACCTACCCTCATCACCCCGCTCCCTTAGTATGGGCGGGACTACAACTTTGCGAGATGGCGGTTGCTACGTCTACACACAGCCATCCAATATTTTTATGACGCAAGACACGTCTATGAGAGCCGATTATCAATTAGGTTACATCGACAATGCTGAGCATGTCAACAACTATACATGGCACACGCTTACCATGGCTTGGCGACGTGAAAAACAGGCTGTATACGTAGGAATGCGATACCTTGACATGGGCAAGCTGGAACAAAACGTGGATAAAGACATGAACCAGGTACCCGGAAACGGGAAATGCATGCGTAGCTTCTCATTCGACATGGGATACGCCTTGCAACTAAACAGCAGCCTGTCCGTATATGCCACGGCGGCACTGATGAGCGAGAGGACATTGTTGACTACGAATGGCTGTGCGCTGAACACAGGTGCAGCATACTCCTCACATTGGCACAATATGGCATATACCGCCGCCTTGGGAATCCGAAACGTTGGCTTTTACAGCTATCAGAACACCACCAAAATGCTTACCCCACTCGCATTTATAGGTGGAAACATCTCTTTACCGACATGGGGCAAACAAAAACTTACTGTCGCTGCAGAATCTGGAGCCTATGTAGGTAATGGACGCGTCAAAAGCAGTTGCACCTTCTCGATGGGTGCAGTCTACAGCGTATGCCGTTATCTCAGCTTAAGAATGGGTACCCATTGGGGGGACGAAGATAACTATATGGCATACGGATTAGGTACGAGATTGGGAAAAATAACGATCGAGACTGCCATAAAAACACCGGTTACGTCCAATGTTGGCAATATGTACATGGTTGGGGTTGGAATAAGTTTTTAAAAAACATACAGGTCACAAAAATCTTAAAACACCATATTTCACACCTTGAGATAGGCTCAGTAGAAAAAATATGGAGGAACTCCGTTCCTAACTTGCAATTACTGTCCTAACGGTTGGCCAGCCGTTCCAAAAGAATTTCAACGAGGCGGGGCACGGCATAGCGGTCTATATCCGCCTCGTCTATCCAGATATAGTCAGCGGGCAATTCGGGACGCGTATGCGTTTCCAACAAATAGAAATCAGCGAGAATCACCTGATGCGTCAATACGTGTTTCACCCCGTGACAAATCATTTGGGCGTGACCGTTCGTCCGGGCAGCCATGGCGTCGATCTCCTTCGGCAACTTCACGGAAACGCCAGACACGCTATCGGCAACCGGCTTTCCCCGACTTTGAGAAACAAGATACGGCTCCCAAAGACCCTGCCATATATCTCCCCTGCCACGTCGCCGGATGGCCGTCTGACCGTTGCAACGGATGTATAGATAGATGAAGTGGCGCTGTTTCACCTTCACCGTTTTGAGTTTGACGGGCAACTCGTCTACACGTCCCTGACGCAAGGCTTCACAATCCTCATTGAACGGACAAGTCACACAGGCCGGCGACTTCGGTGTGCACTGCGTAGCACCGAAATCCATCATGGCCGCGTTCAGTGCCGCTGCGCCACCCTCCAAGTGCGCACTGCCCCAATCGATGGCAGAAACCGGAGCGCGCTGCTGCGATGCAACAGCCATGATGTCATCAGCCAACGCCTGAAACACTTTCTTTCCCTCCGTTGAATTGATGGGCGTGCCGATGCCGAATATCCGCGACAGCACCCTGTAGAAATTGCCATCTACAGCCGCAGCCGGTATGCCAAAAGCAAACGAGGCAATGGCTGCCGCCGTGTAATCTCCCACGCCCTTCAGCTTCTGGAGCCCGTCCAATGTGTCGGGAAAATGGCCCAACGACACGATCTGCCGGGCAGCCTTATGCAGATTGCGCGCCCTGCTGTAATAGCCCAATCCCTGCCACAGCTTCAGCACGTCATCTTCGGAAGCTGCCGCCAACTTGTCGACTGTGGGATAGGTCTCCATAAACCGCTCCCAATAGGCCACGCCCTGACTGATGCGCGTCTGTTGCAAGATGATTTCGCTCAGCCATATCGCATAAGGGTCATGCGTGTGGCGCCAGGGAAGGTCGCGCCCATTGGCAGCAAACCAGTTGAGAAGTGTGTGAGAGAAAGTTTTGGGTGACATAGTTTGGAGATAGAAATAAAACTTTGTTCTGCCTTATCTCCCGCATAACTTAGCGGGAGTTACGGCGCGAACATTCCGGGCATATCCCCTTCACCATATAATTGATGGTCTTCATGGCATAACCCTCAGGCAGTTCCACCTGCGGAATGGGAAGGTCGTGCAGACAAAACACCCGGTGACAGCGCTCACAATAGAAATGCACGTGTATGTCGTCGTCCTCATCTTCGTCGTGGCTATAGCACAATTCGTATTTCACAACGCCGTCGCCGTCTTCTAAGGAATGGACCAAATGATGCTTGCGTAGCACCATCAAACTACGGAATATGCCACTTTTATCAATGGTGAGGATGGTTTTTTCCAATTCTGAAATCGATGAGGGATGCTCTTCCTCGGCCAGTGCTTTCACCACCAAGATGCGGTTGCTCGTGGGTTTGATACCATGCTGCTGAAGCAGTTTTACACATAATTCTTCGTCCATAGCACTTGCAAAAATACGAATAATATTGTTCATTTGTCCGCAATATGGCGTTTAATTTATTATCTTTGCATACATCAATGTCATAAAAATCAAACCAATGAAAATAGAAAAGCCTGTTTTTGAGATATGGATTCAGGAGCCGGGACTCGACGGCATCTATCAGCAGATAGAGCGTGCCGGCCGCGTTTGCTACAAGAGCGAGAATCGACGGAACGCCGATTCGGCCAAACCCTTTGTAGAAAGAATGATCAGAAGCGACCACACGGCAATGCTGGAGCATGGCAGCATCTACCTGACACTCTCACAGGAGGCGGACAAAGAAAAGACCATCGCTGAACATTATCTGCACAACAAGTTCTCCCATACGAACGTAATAGACGGCAAAGCGTATGTCACGACCAATCTGCGTGTGCTGGTTGAAAACAAATGGATGGACGATTTGCAATATCTCACGGAGCCGACCCACCGGCACGAACGTCGCGTCACCGTACATTTCACCACCCAAATCGGGACGACGCGGGAGTTCAACCGCCACCGAGCCAACTCCATGGCCGAGCAGAGCACACGCTACTGCAACTACGCGAAAGACAAATTTGGCAATGAAATCACAATCAACCTGCCGGTCTGGGTGATGGAGCAGATGGGTGAACAAGGCGACGCCGTATTGAAATATACCACCAAAGACCTACCGATGCTTTTTCAAAAAGTATGTGAAGGCACCGCCAGTGACTTGGAAAACTGGGTGTTTGCCAACTTTTCGGCCGAACAAGCCTACATGAATCTCACCGCTTTGGGACGGACAGCTCAGGAGGCTCGCGCCGTACTGCCTCTTGACACCAACACCGAACTGGTGCACACCGCGTTTGTCTCAGATTGGAAACACTTCTTCGACCTTCGGGCAATCGGCACCACCGGTGCTCCCCACCCCGATGCCAAAGTGCTTGCCGAGCCGCTGATGGAAGCGTTTAAAAAATTGGGACTGATCGAGGCCTAACGAGAAAACTCCCCCAATAGCTTCGCCCGCAGGAAATTTATTTGCTCATTTTGCAACACAACAAACTTCAGCATCCTCTCCACTCCTTTGTTGAGCCATCATCACGGTTTAACAATCCTTTCTATTACACCCCTGATGCCCTATGCCGTCAGGCTATGGACGAGCTTGCAGCATTTCTTTCCGGTGCTCCCTCGCAGCATTTTTCATCCCGTCCCATCAGCCCCGAATTTCAAGCAGAAATAGCGCAGGGCAAGATGTTCGGCGTGCTTGTCGTAGAACATACCTCTCCAGCTTCAAAATCTTCCCACATCCCTCCTCATTCTTCCCTTTCTTATCTTGCCGGCTACAGCGGTCAGATCTGCGGGCGAAGCGATTGGGAGGACTTTGTCCCGGCAGTGTTCGATTACCTCCAACCCGACGGATATTTCAAGCGTGAAGAAGCTGAAATCGTAAAAATAAACGAGAAACTCAAGCGCGTGCCCCGTCCGCAGCAATGGCAGGGAAGCCGAAGCGCCGGCAATCGACCGGTGTTTCCCAAGGGCAAGAAAGACGGGGAAAGCGATGACAAATATATCCGCCGCCGACAGTTTGAAAATGCCGAAGTGCATCGTTGGAAACTTAGGGTGCGCGCTGAACGTGAAGAATTTGAGGACACGGAACGGCAAAAAGGCGAAAAAATAACAGAACTGAAAGCCCTGAGACGTCAAAAGAGCGACGCACTGCAGACGTGGCTGTTCAGGCGTTTCGTCATGAAAAATGCACGGGGAGAAGAAAAAGACCTTATCGATATCTTCCAAACAGACAGCCAACCCTTCTCTAACCTCACGCTAAGAAACGGCAACCGATCCATTGTTTCCACCCAAGCCCTCGACGACAGGAACATCGAGGTGTCTTCTTCGCAAAGGTCTGGGAATGCCATTGCTGACCGACGGTTGGTTCCTCCCGCAGGGGCGGGAGAATGTTGTGAGCCAAAGCTCCTGCAATATGCCTTTGCTCATGGTCTGAAACCTGTGAGCATGGCCATGTTTTGGTGGGGAGAAAGTCCCCGAAAGGAGGTGCGCCACCATCTGCAATGCTATCCGGCCTGCAATGGGAAATGCAAACCCATATTGCGATGGATGCTTCAAGGGATGGATGTTGAACCTAATCCTTTGGAACAAGACAAGGCACTTGAGCTGGAAACCGTGTACGAAGACGAGGTAATCTGCATCGTCAATAAGCCGGCAGGAATGCTTGCCGTACCGGGGAAAAACGGTCGGGAAAGCGTGCAGAGTATCATGCGGAGGCGTTATCCCCAAGCCACCGGTCCGCTCATCGTGCATCGACTGGATATGGCGACAAGCGGACTGATGGTGGTAGCCAAGTCTGTGGAAGCCTATAAAGACCTGCAAACTCAGTTTGCGGGGCATGAAGTGAAGAAACGCTATGTGGCTGTTTTGAGCAAACCATTGTCAAAACAAAAGGGAAACATAACTTTGCCGTTGCGCCCCGATTTGGAAGACCGTCCGCGACAAGTGGTAGACTTTGAGTTCGGCAAGCCTGCACTCACCCATTATGAACAAATAAGCGGTTGTCGGGTGGCGCTCTATCCCCACACGGGGCGCACCCATCAGCTGCGCCTGCACTGCGCCCACAAAGACGGGTTGGACAATCCCATCAAAGGCGACGAACTGTACGGCCGGCGTGCCGACCGCCTGTATCTCCATGCCGAACAACTTGTGTTCAGGCACCCGATAACAGGACGGAAAATGGTATTCAACGTTGCACCACCGTTTTAAATATTCCTCAAAGGCAGACCAACAGATCTGCCGTGTGGTAAGAACGCCTTTTTCGTGTGTTGGAAAGTGACGGAGCTAAGAAAATTCCAACCCTATTCTATACGAAAAACATAATCAACATTTGGGCAATGATGACCCGCACAAACATGCCCAAGGGGTAGACCGTTGCATAAGAGATGCTGGGAGTGTCGCCCTTGATGGTGTCGTCGGCATAGCCAAGCGCCATCGGATTGGCCATGCTGCCGCATAATATGCCACAAATTGTTCCGAAATCGAACTTCTTCGTGCGCAGCGCGATGAGGCCTATCAGCAATACCGGCACTATGGTCAGCACGAAACCGATGCCTATCCATGTCAGTCCTTCCGGACGGACAACCGTTTCAAGAAAGTCGGTGCCGGCATCAAGTCCAAGACAGGCAAGATATAACGACAGCCCCAACTTGCGCAGCATCAAACTTGCCGAACGTGTGGTGTAGGAGATGAAGTGCATACGGGGTCCCAGCGCTCCGACAATGATACCCATCAATATCGGACCACCGGCAATACCCAATCGCACGGAACTGCTCATGCCGGGAATAGCTATCGGAATGGTGCCGACGGCCAATCCGAGAATGATGCCCAAGAAAATACTGCCAATATTGGGCTCTTCGAGTGTCTTGACAGAGTTTCCAAAGAAATGCTCGGCACTGTCCACATCTTCGCGTTTGCCGACAATGGTCACACGGTCACCATACTGCAACCGCAGGCTGTGGCTGGCAAGCAACTTGATGTCGCCACGAATCACACGACTGACGTTTACTCCATACAACTGCCGCATATGGAGTTCGCCGAGCCGTTTGCCGTTAAGCCCACGATGGGTCACCACACACACCCGACTCTCCACATTCGAGTCGATGGCATTCCAATCTATTTTCTCTCTGTTCCAATCCTTCTTTTCCTGTTGTCCAAAAAGCAGGGCGACTGCATCGTCGTCCGTTTTTGTGGTCACAACGAGCAGCGAATCATTGGTGCGAATCACTGTGTCGGCCAAGGGAACAATCACTTCCCCATCGCGCCAAATGCGCGAAATGATGAAATGCAGATGCGACATTTGCACAATCTGCATGATTGTTTTGCCGTCCATGGCGGGGTTGATAACGTTGAATTGAGCGATGTAGGTGTGGTTATCATCATCGGACGATTTTACCTCCAAGTCGTTGGGCTTTACAAAAAACTTCCGTATGAGCACCATAGCGAATATTACGCCCACCACGCCAAGCGGATAAGTGACGGCTGTTGCCAATGCCGCGCTCCCGTTGGAAATGCCCAAATGTTCCAGCGCCTGAGTGGCCGCACCCAAGGCGGGGGTGTTGGTGGTGGCACCGCAAAGCAAGCCCACCATATTGGGAAGACTAACCCCCGTGATGGGTATGAGTATCAATGCCAACAATGTGCCCACTGCGATAACGGCCAAGCTCCACAGATTGAGAGCCTTGCCCTCGTGCAGAAACGAGCCGAAAAAGTTGGGACCCACGTGCAGTCCCAAGCAATATACGAACATGGCCAAGCCAAAAGTTTCGATGAAATCGAGCGTTTGATCATCTACGGAAAGCCCGACATGACCGGCCAAGATGCCAACAAAAAAAACAAAAGCGATGCCAAGCGATATGCCCATCACCTTGAGTCTGCCCAAGCCTAAGCCCAGTGCAACAATCAGGGATATGACAATAACCGTCTGTACAGACGAGTGAACGCTAAAAAGAGATAATATCCAGTCCATGATAAAGGGGTGCAGAAACTGACCTTATAAAATATCGAGATAGTTTTCGAGTGGTATTCCGCGATTCTTGTCCTCGTTGTCTTTATTCAAATCGATAAGGCGATAAACGGCATCCATGGCCAGACGAGTAGCCTTTCGAAGGGAATCGCCATTGAGCAGATGGCCGATGAGCACAGCCGAAAAGATGTCTCCCGTTCCAGGAAAATGCACGGGAATCTCCGTGTAGGGCAACATGAAATGCTGCCCACTTTTGTGGTTATATCCCACCACACTGGGCTGCCCTCCCACCGGAATGGAAGTGATGAGTACAGACTTGCCACTCATCTGCCGCAAAGCATCGAGAAGCTCCCGTGCTTCCTTGAGAGTGACACCTTCCGCACGGTAGTTCGTGCCCGTCAGATAGCACGCCTCCGTGTAATTGGGAAACATGAGATCGGCCACCGCAACCATCTCATGCATGTGCTGAATGGTTGCGGGAGTAACCCCATTATACAGCTTTCCTTCATCACCCATGATGGGGTCCACATAAATTGTCGTTCCGTCGGCAGCTTTCTCCTTACAAAAAGCTGAGACGATTTGTGCCTGCTGCTCACTCACGATGAATCCCGTAGAGATGGCATCAAACCTGAATCCCAAATGCTTCCAAACCCGAAGCGACCCCTTGATGTATTCGGTCGTGTCCAGAATATGGAACTCACCGTAGTCCAACGTGTTGGAAACCAATGCGGTGGGGAGATTGTAGGTGGGATGGCCCATGTATGAAAGGATGGGGAGCATGGCTGCGGTGGCTACCTTGCCATATCCTGCCATGTCGTTGATAAGAAGTATCTGCTTTTTACTCATTACACTATAAAATCGAGTGCAAAGTTAGTAAAAAGAGGAGAGGTGGGGAAGTAAAAAGACAAAAAAGGTTGGATATTTGAAAAATAACGGAAAAAAGGTACTAAAATGTTTGATTAACCGTTTTAAAAGCGTAACTTAGTTGAGTAAATCCGATGCTTTGAAAAAACATGGAAGTTGAAAAAACGAAAGATGACAACACACCCACATCAATATATAAAACTTACGGTGGCAATTTACAGAGCCCACCTTTGAATATACGAATCTATACTCATACGCGATGACGAACTATGAAAACTATTATTGTTTGATTCTGGCCGGAGGCAAAGGCCGTCGTTTATGGCCCTGCAGTCGTGAGAACTATCCCAAGCAATTCATAGACTTTTTTGGAACAGGACGCACGCTTCTCCAACAAACCTACGACCGGATGGCAAAATTTCTGCCTGCCGACCATATTTTCATCAATACAAACATTAATTATATGGACCTCGTGGCGGAGCAGCTTCCCGACGTACCACGCGAGCGAATCATGGCTGAACCCATCCATCGCAATACCGTACCCAGCATAGCTTGGGCCACCCATCGGCTCCTGCATATCAATCCCAAGGCGAGTTTCATTGCCGTTCCGTCCGACCAACTGATTATCAATGAAGACGCATTCCGGCAGAACGTGATCGACGGGCTCACTTTCGTGACCTATAACAACGCACTGCTCACCATGGGAATAAAACCCACCCGACCGGAGCCGGGCTACGGATACATACAGCTGGCAGAACATCTGGAACACGATGTATATTTAGCAAAGACGTTCACCGAGAAGCCCGACCGTGAGTTTGCCAAGACATTCATGGAAAGTGGAGAGTTCTACTGGAACACCGGGCTGTTTCTCGCCAATGTCGAACATCTGAAAGAGCGTCTCTCCGCAATTCTTCCCTTTGTCCTCCGCAAGCTCGATGACATCAACTTTTACGCATCGCCCGAACAGGAAGACACATATATGCTTGAGCATTTCTCGTCATACCCCAATCTCTCTGTAGAGACAGGGCTTCTCGACGGGGCAGACGGTGTGTGTGTGATGAAATGCGACTTTGGCTGGGCCGACATCGGTACATGGCACGGCATCTATGAGGCCCTGCCCAAATCGACCGACGGCAATGTGGTGATCAACTCGGATGTAATTATCGAGAACAGCCACGATAACGTCATCAAACTGCCCAAAGACAAACTCGGCGTTATCGACGGACTTGATGGCTTCATCGTTGCCGATAAAGGAAACGTGCTGCTCATCTGCAAGAAAGAGGATTCTTCGGACCTTATCCGTAAATATGTGAACGAAGTAAGGATGAAAAACGGTGACCGGTTTGTATAGTACGGGGCCCACGACTCCTGCCTGAAAAGGGATCAGGATGTTGGTCACCGGGACAAACGAATGGAGATGGCAAACAACTAAAACGCAATCTGAGAAACGCAATAACACCATTCTCGTTACATGGACGAGAATGGCGTTTTTTTTCGATGTGTGTCTAAGGTGACGAACGTTCTTTATTTACAAGAACATGGAGCAGCAGTAAACGCCTCGTATATCTTGGCAGCCGTCTCTTTCATCTCCTCCTCTGACAATGTTACGTGTTTCTTGAAGTCTACATCGCCTTCCGTATTGATGGGCATCAGGTGAATATGAGCATGGTTCACCTCAAGTCCAAGCACCACCTGAGCAACTTTCTTACAAGGAAATGCTGTACGAATGGCCTTGGCAACTTTCTTGGCAAAGACTTCGAAAGCAGCCAAATCATGGTCGTTCATATCGAAGATATAATCAACCTCCTTACGGGGAACCACCAGCGTGTGGCCCTTCACAACAGGGTTGATATCGAGAAAGGCATAGAAATTTTCATCCTCAGCACATTTGTAACTGGGAATTTCGCCGTTGGCAATCTTTGTGAACAGTGTAGCCATAGTTATAGAATTAGTCGAGAGAAATGTTATCAATACGTAGTTTCAACATCCCTCGCGGCACCTTGATATCTACTTCGTCGCCCACCTTCTTATTGAGCAGCCCCTGTGCTATGGGTGTATGTATAGAAATTTTGTTCTCTTTCAGATTGGCCTCACTCTCGCTCACGATGGTATAGGTCATCTTCTTCTTCGTGGTCAGGTTGGTCATTTCCACCTTCGACATGATTTGCACCTCGTCGGTAGACAATCTACTCGTATCCACTATTTTAGCCAGTGCGATGGTCTTCTTCATCTCGTTGATTTTGTTTTCAAGATGCATCTGTGCCTCTTTCGCAGCATCATACTCTGAATTCTCACTCAAATCTCCCTTATCGGCAGCCTCGGCTATTGCCGCAGAAGCCTTTGGGCGTTCAATTGCCTCCAACTGATGGAGTTGAGCCACAAGTTTATCGTAGCCCTCTCGTGACATATAAGCCATAAGTCTTTTTCTTTAATTGTTTATGCTATTGTAATGATAAACTTTAGAGAACAAAATTCCGACATTCACGGGGATGTCGGAATTTTGTTCTCTAAAATTTGTATTTTATACTCTTGCTGCAAAGATAGGCATTATATTCGATATGACAAAGCTTTTAGACGCTTTTTCTTAAATTAAGCCTGTGATTCACATACAAGATATAACTTTGGGATTGATGACAGAGGTGTCTACAGATAACACGCTTTCTTATTGTAAGGTGAATTTCAAGGACTGCACATCACGGCTGTTGGGGCCAACCATCACCTCAAAATCTCCGGGCTCGTTCTTGTATTCCAATTCCTGATTGTAGAATTTGAGTTCTTCAGGAGTCAGGGTAAACGTAACTGTCTTTGTTTCTCCCTTCTTTAAGCTGATGCGTTCAAAACCTTTCAGTTCCTTAACCGGGCGCGACACACTGGCCACAAGGTCGCGAACATAGAGCTGCACAATCTCGTCGGCGTCGTAATTACCCGTGTTGGTCACGGGAATGGACACGGTGAGCTTACCGCTGTTGGTACTCATCGTTGTGCTGCTGATGGAAGGCTTGCCATAAGCAAAAGTGGTGTAAGACAGACCGAAACCAAATGGGTATAGCGGGTCGTTGTCCACGTCAAGATAGTTGCTGCGGAACTTGGTAAACCATGCTCCCTCCGCGAGAGGCCTGCCCGTTGGCAGATGATTGTAATAAAGAGGTATCTGTCCCATGTTCTTGGGCCAAGATGCCGTCAGTTTGCCACTGGGCGACTTATCACCAAAAATCACATCGCAGATGGCATCACCAGCTTCGCTTCCGCCAAAGCCCACATTGAGGATGGAGGGGAAATTCTCGTGCTCCCATGTCATCACGGTGGCGCGTCCGGAGAAATACACCAGCACAATAGGTTTACCCGTTGCTTTCAGAGCCGTAAGCAAATCGCGCTGTGCATCGGGCAATGTCAAGTCGCTGCGGCTGCTACTCTCGCCACTCATCTCTGAAGCCTCACCCACAGCAGCCACGATGACATCAGCATCATTGGCTACGCGCAGAGCCTCATCGAGCATTTCTTTCGCACTGCGCTGATCGCGCATTTCCCGCCCAAACATGGTGCCACGCGCTTCCAAGTCGGCGTCATACATCAGATTGGAACCCTTGGCATAAGTCACTGTTGCTTTATTCTTCAAGGCAGCTTGCATACTCTCATAGAGCGACCGGTATTTGTCGGATGTAGCAGCAACGCTCCATGTACCCGGCATATTGGCACGCGTGTTGCCCATAGGACCGATAAGCGCTATCCTGCCCTCGCGCTTGAGCGGCAGAATCTGTCCATCGTTTTTCAACAGCACAAAAGTCTCAGCCGCAATCCGGCGGGCTTCGGCCCGGTGCTCATCCGTATAGATTTCTTTCTTGGCCCGCTTGCTGTCGCAATAGCGATAGGGATCGTCAAAGAGCCCCAATTTGTATTTGGCCTCCAATATGCGACGACACGCTCGGTCGATGGCCGCTATAGTCACCTTACCTTCTTTCACCGATTTCTCCAGTGTCCCGACAAAGCCATCGGCCACCATATCCATATCCGTGCCTGCATTCAAAGCCAAGGCCGACACTTGCTGCAGATCGCCCATACCATGATCAATCATCTCGGAGATAGCCGTGTAGTCGGTTACGACAAAGCCGTCGAACTTCCACATATCACGCAACACATCGGTCATGAGCCACTTATTACCCGTAGCGGGAACACCGTCCACGACATTAAACGAAGTCATCACGCTGCCGGCTCCGGCTTCCACGGCCGCCTTGTAGGCCGGCATATAGATATTGAACATACGCCACCGGCTCATATCCACCGTATTATAGTCGCGACCACCATCGGGTGCACCATAGAGCGCAAAGTGTTTCACACAAGACATCATCGTGTTATTGGCACTGAGATCCTGTCCCTGATAACCCTGCACCATCGCGCGGGCAATGGCCGAACTGAGATACGGGTCCTCACCATTCCCCTCACTCATGCGCCCCCAGCGCGGGTCTCGGGCAATGTCGAGCATCGGACTGAACGTCCAGCAGATGCCGTCGGCCGTGGCTTCCTGAGATGCAATGCGAGCCGACTCCCTAATAGCGTCCATATTCCACGACCACGACAATGAGAATGGAATTGGAAATATCGTCTCATAACCGTGAATGACATCCATACCGAATATCAATGGTATTTTAAGTCTGCTCTGCTCCACCGCAATCTTTTGGACTTCACGTATTTCTTTAACTCCCTTCAGATTGAACAATCCACCCACTTCGCCACGGCGAATCTTACCGGCCACATCACTGCTTTTTGCTTGTCCGGTTACAATATCTCCCGTTACGGGCAGATTGAGCTGACCTATTTTCTCCTGTAAGGTCATCTTATTCATCAAGTCGTCGATAAAAGTCTTCATGTCCGACTGCGGTTTCGATGCGGCTCCGGCCACAAGTGTCATGGCCGACACTGCCAGAGTCATTAGAATTTTCTTCGTTTTCATATCGTTGGTTTTATGAGTAAGTAGGTGTACAAAATTAATTATTATATATGTATAACTATTGTACACCCACTTATTTTATGATGTAATTTCGTTGTTTCCTTTAACGCTCTACCGTAAATCCGAGCTTCTGTAATCCCTGTTGTATTTCCGGACAGCTCATGAACAGGCGCCACAGCAATCCAGTGCGATGGTTTTCTATCATTGGAGCAATGGTCAGCTGGTCAATGGCCAAATAATGGGGGACTGTCCATCCGGCCGTCTCGGAGAAAGCATCATAAAAGCCATACTTCCCCCAAATTCGTTCTCCTTTGTTCCAGAATCCCCGCAAGGCAGCCATAGATTCTTTCGGCGTGTAAGGGAAAGAGGACAGAGATGCTGTAGGGGTGATGACCCCAAGGTCGTTGCCGGGAGAATGGGCAGAATAACCTGCAGTGGAATAACTGGCCGACAGTCCCCAGCAGTCCTTACCATAACCCTTGTAACCTTTTGGATTGTCCACGCAATAAGCATAATCGCTCAACACATGATTGTGGGTCACTTCCCAGTAATCGGCATATTGATCCTTGAGGTGGCGCGGATCCAATCCGATATAGGAATACTGTGCCCAGAACAACGGTCCACCGGTCTCGACAGCACCATTATGTGAAAGACGTAAGGGAAGTCCGTAGGGGGCCGCATCGCTCTTAATGTTTCCACCGCGTGCCCAACCTTCATGATAACATTCGGCCGGGATTCCATGTGTGGGAGACGATGCTCCAAGAATGTAAGCTATAAGGCACTCGTTGTAGCCCTCTAACGGGAAGTTCATTTCCCATCCATAATTGGGTGACCAATGCCAGTAAAGCACATTCTGATTATCTTTGCGATACCATGAAAAGTCCATCTCACGCCATAGCTTGTCAATATCTTGCGCAAGTTTCTGCTCACCGGCGTTGCCGTCTTTGAAATATTGGCGCACACAGAGCAGGCTTGTCATCAGAAATGAACTCTCTACAAGGTCTCCGCCATCATCTTTTTGGCCAAAGGGCTTTACTTTTCCGGTGGGACCGTAAAGCCAGTGTGGCCAAACTCCATGAAAACGATCGGCACGTCCCAAGAAGTCCACTATTTTTTGGAGCCGTTTCACTGCAGCGTCACGCTCAATAAACCCGCGCTCAACACCTACGAGCAGCCCGGCAATGCCGAAACCGCTGCCGCCAGTCGTAATGACGTCTTGATCGTTTTGCGGATATTTTCCGTCGAGGTGTATTCTTTCACAAGCCAATCCGGAGTTGGGCTCGGCACCTTCCCACATATAATTAAGGTGTACTTTCTGAATATAATCCAGAAATTCATCATCATTATTAAATGCTGTAGGTCTATGAAGTGCTTCAGCAGCGATGGTAGTGTTTTCTGTTTCGTTATTGCTTTCTTGATCCGTGTTTGCTTTGCATGACACAATAGTCAGACCAAGCAAAAGACACGAGAGAGCCCTTGAAATTATGTTTGTCATTCTATTTATTGTTTTAGTTTTACAACTGTTGAGCGGGGAGAAACTCCCGACTCACCCAACGCTTCGATGGTGAAATAATAGTCTGTTTGCCTATCCATGCCACGGAAATCATACACAGTGTCACCAAGCACCGTAATCGCATTATAGAGTTTATCCGGGGCAATTCCATAATAGATATTGTAACCGTAGGCGTTTGACGATGGGCTCCACGAAATCATGGCATTGCGTTTATCGTCGGCCTGTCGTTTTACCTTGAACCTTTTAACGACATCGGGACGTGCGCTGTCTCCATGACCGAATACTCGGAAATCGGACAAGCAGAAGTGTCCTCCTGAAGGAATGTGAACGTTCTCCACCCGCAAGTAGCGCGTTGTCAATGACGATTTCAACTCCACATAATCGTGAGGCACATCCCGGTCGTTATCGCTCTTGTCCACGACCAATGTCCAATCCTTTCCGTTATCGCTGGCCAATATGCGGTATTGGTAATACAAGTCTTTGGCACGATTGTGCTGCACGGTCTTATAATCGTAGAAATTGAGTTGCAGCGCCTTTACCGTTTTCCGACTTCCCAAATCCATCTGTATCCACTCTCCGGGATTGCCGCTTTTGGCTGCCCAATAGGTGCGGAGGCTTTCATCGGAGAGCGAAGCAGTGGTCAGTGTGCTGTCTGTGGATGACGCTGTGACAGGCTTGCCGTAGGAGAGCAACATCCATCCCGTGAATCTATCGTCGGTCGACTTCAAATCACGGTCAGCATTCCATGTAGGATAATCTCCGAAAGCCGTGCTGCAATGCATCACACCGTCTTGGTCGAAGTCCACAGGATAGAGACCGATGCGGCGCTCAAACTTATACTTGAGCGACAGCATACAGGTGCCCACGTGCCAATAGTTGCCCTTCTTGTCGGCAAACGTTCCTCCATGTCCTACCCCCTGCACAAAGCCTCCGGGCTTGTAGCTCATGGGGTTGTGTTTCTGATAAACAAACGGGCCTAAAGGATGGTCACTCACATAAACGCCATCGGCATAGGTCTTAAACTCCGTTCCCGGAGCACCGTATTGCAGATAGTATTTGCCGTTGTACTTCGTCATAAATGCCCCTTCTGTAAACGGTTGGAGCGTCACTTCGTCATCGTTGTTCATTCCAAACCGTTCCCAACCGCGAATGTCGGGATGCAGCCTGATGACATCATGTATCTTGCTGATGGGTGAGAAGTCGTCACGACTGATTTGAACAGCTTTCAAGGGGTATTCGTTACTCGACCCATAATAGAGATACAACGCCCCATCGTCATCGAGGAACAGATCAGGATCCCACGATGGAAGTTTGTTAGGACCTATGGCCTGTCTCCATCGACCGCAATAGGGGTCGGTGGTGTACCAAATGGGCAAACCCTCGTAAGAGGAACCTGTGTAAAACAGTGTGTCTCCGGAGACGTATGCTGCCGGCGCACACTGGTCATCATCAATGGGATGACGCTGAAAGCTCGCTGTTGCAAAGTCCCAATCACTCAGATTGTCTGAATAATGGAAACCACCCTGATTGGTAGAGAACAGTAAATATCTGTCTTTATAGACCAATCCCATCGGATCAGCTGCCGATCGAAACGAGCCATGAGGCTTGATATTGTTGTTGAACGGCTCATAGTTGTAGCTGATGTTCAATGGATTGCAATATGTCTGAGTGCCATGCTGAGCAGGGTCATACCATGTCGTAGCGACAGCCTTCTTACGGGGCAAGTGATCAGGTCCCGACACTTTGGGGCTCATTTGGATATTGACCACTCGCTGATCGACAGTACGCATCACGTTGGCAAACTTCTTACCGGGATAATACACATACAGATGCTTGTCTCCATCGGTGCCCGTGATACGATAATGTCCGTTGGCGTCGGTGTTGCAATGTACCGGACTGGCAAAAAACATCACTGTGGCTCCCTCCAGAGCTTTGCCTTGTTCATCGGTCACAGTGCCCGAAATCTCGTATGTCGTGTGAACAGGGATATAATAGTCGCTTATTTGGCCCTTGACCACCTTGACGGTATCGTCCGCAGTGTCAGCACCGGCTTGGCCTGCAGAAGCAGGCAAAGCCAGTGCCAAGAGTCCCGTTAATAAGTGTCCTGCACCTGACATATCACTCACTTATTGGGTTTTTTGCCAAAACGGGATTATCAGATAATTGCTCGAAAGGTATGGGATAATAGGTCTTATCTTTGGTCCATCCGTTAGGGCCAAGCACAGCCTCAGCCTTTCCTGTACGCACCAAGTCGTTATAACGTTCGCCCCATTCGCAGCAGAGTTCCATGCGACGCTCATCGAGAATCTGATCAACATTCACATTCTGCAAGGTAGGCATCTTGGCACGTGTACGAACAAGATTGAAGGGTTTGTCACCGTTCTTGCCCAAGCGCACCTTAGCTTCGGCATTCATGAGCAGCACGTCGGCATAGCGCAGCACACGGATATTGTTATTGGAGCCGTACTTGGTGCGTCCGGGCGTCAACTCCTTCAGCGGTGTATAAGCCTTGCCGTTCCAGCAGTCAGTCTGTGTCGGGTTTTGCAACGGACGGATGTTATCGCCGCTCGGCGTTGTTGTTCCGGCTTCGAGGAACGATGTTGTATAGCGCACGGTCTCGCCACGTTGCTTGGCCCAATCGCGGAATTTCTTGTACAACCCGATAAATCCCCATCCGGAGATGTCACCATCGTTGGCCGGTCCCTGAAACACAAACCAAACATCGGCATCAACCATATCGCCGGAACCATTGCCAAAATCGGTGCACTGACATTCGAAAAGCGACTCATCAGAAAGCTTACCGGGAATTTTGAAGGCTTCGTAAAAGTCAGGATACAACCGGAATTTCCCGCTATTGACAATTTGATCGGTCAATGCTTCCACCTGAGCATAGTTGCCCATATTCAGATAAATCTTTGCAGCCAAAGCCATAGCACTGTAGGCAGACACTGCTCCGACATGCTCCATCTCGTTAGGGCGGAGCTTGGGCGTATTGTCTATGGTGTACTGCAGGTCTTCGAGCATATACTTATTGACCGTCTCCAACGACGAACGCGTCAGGTCAGTTTGACTGTTGGATTTCAAAATGGTCACAGGACCAAAAGCCTGAGTCAGACGATAGTAAGCATAGGCACGCAGAAATCTCACCTCACCGGCATAAGCATTTTTGTTGTTGATGTCTTTCTGAGAAGTAGTGTTCGCTGCATAGCTGTCGAGCGACTCAAGGGCGGCATTGGCCACCTTGATGATACCATAATATTGGTTCCACATCTCGTTGAGGCCCCAATAACTGTTGTCATATTTATAGTTGCCAAAATCTACCAACAGTTGTTGGTCATCGACACGGCCTGACCACACATCGTCGTCTCTGACAATAGACAGTGGCCAAATCACCCAGTGCATACCACCGGTTCTGACCCGGGCATAGACACCCGATACCGGTTGATACATATTACTGATATTCGTAAAGTCTACACTGGTCTCCGGCACACTGTTTTCCGGATCCTTGTCCAGATAATCATTGCATGAAGCAAGTGTACCCATCAATGCTGTGATTGCGACAAGCGCAATATATTTTTTCAATTTCATAGTTGCTGATGATTAATAGATTAGAACTGTATTTGAATTCCAAACGTATAGGTTGATGTCAATGGGTAAACCTCTGTATCCCATCCCTCGGCATCGCTCAACTCGGGAGTGAACGCGTTGGCAGAGAAAATGGTCGCTGGTCTGTCGGCCGTTACACTGAAGCGCAATGACGGCAGGGTGTAGCTGCCAAATTTCAGATTCTTCAGCGTGTAGCCTAAGGTGACATTCTGAATACGGAAATAGTCGGCACTTTCCACAAAGTAGGAGTTTACCCTTTGGTCAGACACATTCCATCCCTTGACCAGAGCCTTGGCAGAAGGATTTTCATTGGTAGAGCCGGCGCCCGTCCAACGATCCTTGTACTGAGCCTCATCAAAATTGTAGTTGCTCTGAGCATATCTCAAGGCACGCTTGCGGTTATACATCTGGGCTCCGGTCTGTCCGTAGGTGGTTAAGAGGAAATCAAGATTCTTCCACTCGAAACCAAAGTTCAGACCATAGGTGAAATTGGGAATATAGGCTCCCAACACCTGACGGTCGGCACCATCTATCACACCATCCTTGTTCACGTCTTCATACTTGAAGTCGCCGGGCTCCAATCCGTTGGCTACTGCAATCGGATCGGCAGCCACTTCTTCCGGTGTCTGGTAAACACCAACCACCTTAAAGCCATAGAAAGAGTTCATTTCTTCACCCACAATATTGACGGTCTTGCCACCTTTGACAATCGACTTACCACCTAAATCTTTCACGGTGTTCCACAAGAAAGACAGGTTGGCACCAATGTTATATTTGAAATCCTTGCCGATGCGGTCGTTCCAATTCAATCCCACATCAAAGCCTTCGTTCAGAATCTTGCCATAGTTGCCGGCCAGAACATCATTGCTGAAAGGCAGACGCGGAGAAATAACAGCATGTTTAGTCATGCGGTGGAAGTAGTCGGCGTCAATATTCAATCGGCTTTGGAAAGTAGAGAGGTTAAATCCTGCATTGATTTCCTCCACCAACTCCCATTGCAGCCAACTGAAATAAGAGTTGTTTTGGAATCCCGGGAAAATGGTGTTGCCATACACGCCCGATGCTCCGTTGCCCGTAGAAATGCTGGCAAATCCGTCGCTCGCAGCCACATGGTCGTTACCCAGTTTTCCCCAGCTGGCGCGCAACTTCAGATAATCTATAGCCTTCTGATTTTTCATCCATGGCTCTTCGGTCAATACCCAAGAAGCGCCTACCGATGGAAAATAGCCCCATTTGTCCTGATATTTGGAAGATCCGTCGGCACGCATGGTGAACATCAGGTAATACTTGCCTGCATAGTCATAGTTGAGACGGGTGAAATAAGACAGGCCGCGATAGGTCGTACCGTTGTCAGAAAGCGTGATACCTTTGGCAGCACCCTTGTTCAGGTAGTGATACTCATCTTTGCCCTCAGGAACATTGGGGGCTGTTCCGGAGAGGAAACGGTAGTTTTCCTCACGCATGGACATACCGAGCATAGCTCCATAATTGTGTTTTCCCTTACTGTCTTTGAAGGTTAATGTATTGTCCCAAATATGATTGTCATAATGGGTTGTAGATTTTGTAAGATTTGAAGCGGACTGCTGCTGCCAACTGCTCACATAATAGGTTGGCGTGAAAGTACGGCCCTCCGTACTGAGATAATTATAATTAATATTTGTCTTGAAATAGAGTTTATCCTGAATAATATTGAACTGTGCATAAAAATTAGTCAGGAACTGACGGTTGTCGTTCTGCGAATCGTAATACTTGGCTGTGGCCACCGGATTAAAGAAATTAGCCGTGAAGCCCACAGAGGCCGGAGAAGCAAATTTTTCAGGGAAAGCATTGTCGCGCGTTACATCATAGACCGGATAGATGCCCGGAGCATTGAAAGCCTGCTGCCACGCCTTGTTTTCGGGCAATATCTGCTTGGAGCGGCTGAACACACCGCTAAATCCAACCTTCAGCCAGTTTGTAGCATCATAGTCTACAGAGGCGCGGAAGTTCATACGGTCGTACTTGTTCTTTACGTCCATGATACCATCCTGATGCACATAACTTGTGCCTAAGGAGTAGGTAGCTTTCTCACTGCCACCACTGATGCCTACGCTGTGATTTGTGATGATGGCCGAACGCAATAACTCGTCGTACCAATCGGTATTGCTGCCGTAGGTCCAATTGTGGAAGTCGGCATCTGCATAGCTCCCGCCGAAATGGTCGATAGAAGCCTTCATCACCGGAGAATAAGCATCGAAATTTGCTTCCATGAGCATTGTGGCATATTGCTGTGAATTGGCCATCTTCAAGACGTTGGTAGCATTCTGCACACCCACATAACCATCATAGGTAATCCTGGCCTTCTGATTCTTCACACCTTTCTTGGTAGTGATAATCACCACGCCGTTGGCTGCACGTACACCATAGATAGCTGCGGCCGAAGCATCTTTCAGGATAGACATTTCCTGAATGTCGTTGTTGTCGAGGAAATTGATGTCGTCATAGAACATTCCATCCACCACATACAGCGGCGAACTGTTGGCAAACGAGCCTGCTCCACGAATTCTTACCGTAGGACCGGCACCCGGAGAGCCGCTGCTCACAACATTCACACCCGGCACTTTACCTTGCAGAGCGGTCATGGCGGAAGTTGAAGGTGTAGACTTTAACTCTTCTGCCTTGATAACAGAAATGGGAGAAGTCAAGTCTTTGGCTTTAGCAGAGCCATAGCCAATCACCACAACATCTTCCAGATTGTTGAAATCATCCTCCAGTGTTACATTCATCATGGGTGATGCTTTTTCCTGATGGGATTTCATACCTATATAAGTAAAAGACAGCGTGGCCCCCGACGCTACATCGGCAATGGTGTATTCTCCATTGATGTCAGTAACGGCGCCTTTCGAAGTTCCTTCTACCCTGATGGTGACACCCGGTAGTGGGATTCCTTCTTTATCTACTACTGTGCCTTTGATGTTTTGAGTTTGAGCATAGCCAAACTGAGCCATCAAGACAGCAAACAATAAGAATAAAAGTTTTTGTTTCATTGTAATTTAGGTCTTTAATGATTTATAGTCTGGATGCAAATTAAGGAGTTTTTCATCATATTAACAAGTAATTAGATACGCTACGACTACTTTCGCCATATTCTACACTACGATTTTACTACGATATACTCTATAATCAATTGATACTCAAGTTATAAAAAGTCAGAGAAAAGTTTGCACTTTAACGCTAATTCTACTATATTTGTCGTAAAAATACGACTCTGTCAGTGAAAAACAGCTTGAAACACATCCTTATAACGCTTTTCTTGCTATGCCATGCAGGGGTATTGGCATTCTCAGGCACTATTGATTTTATGCCAATCGTGTCCAACTATTCACAATCGAGTTACGATGGCGGACTGCAAAACTGGTCGGTTACGCAGTCGGCTTCCGGCCAACTCTTTTTTGGCAACCAGAAGGGCGTACTCTCCTTTGATGGCTACCGGTGGAATTGCCACACGCTTCCCAGCCACTCCATAGCACGGTCTGTGTTGGCCGACGGCGACAGGATTTATGTAGGGGCTTATACCGATTTCGGATTTTTCGAACGTAACCATTTGGGACAATACGAATACACGTCGCTATGGCCCAACGACTATAAGGCCCACAACGATGAGATTTGGGAGATTGTCAAGGCACCCAACGGACACATCTACTTTCAGTCGTTCTGCTCTTGGTTTGACTATGACGGCCGCAAAGTAGTCTCTCATTACGACCAAAACCGGCTGCCGCTTCATTTCTTCAAGGTGAACAACCGCATCTACGTGCAAATGGTTAATGATGGGCTGTTTCTCCTGCAAGGCAGCCGATACATTCCACTGTTGCCCCGCACGGCATACGGCAATGATGACATTGTTGGATTGTTGTCTGCCGGGCAGGATAAACTGTTGGCCGTGACTTCCAAGAACGGTATCTATATATATAAAGGTGGGAAAATCTCTCGGTGGACAACCGACATAGACCAAGATCTGCAAAATTATCAAGTCAATAAAACCACCTTGCTTGCCCCCGCCACACTCGTACTTGGCACCATACTCAATGGTATCTATGCCATCGACCTGAAAACCGGGCGCCGACTCTGGCACTACAACATGGCCAACAGTTTGAAAAACAACACGGTGCTCGGACTGTTGACCGACAGAAACAACAACGTGTGGGCAGCCTTAGACAACGGCATCTCCATCATCCATTCCGGCTTTCCCGTCACCGTCATGCGCACCGACCGCCAGAGGCTTCCCATCGGTATGGTCTACGGTTTGTGCGAAGATGGCAGCAACCTATACATTGCCACCAATCAGTCGTTGTGGCATTATATGGGCGATCGAAAGGAAATACGGCAAGTCAGGAATTCCAACGGGCAAAACTGGTATGTCACGTCCTACGACCGCCAAATCTTTGCCGGGCACAACCTGTCTACGCTTTCTGTTACGGGCGATGCAGCCACCCCTATTCCCGCAACAACCGAAGGCAGCACCACGCTCAAGCGCTATCATGCCAACGGACAGGAAGTGTTGTTGGAAGCCGGATACAGTGGTTTTCGGGTTTACCGCAAGCAAGACCAAGTATGGAAACCGACAGGACATATCGAGGGATTTCAAGCACCGATCGTTGAATTTGAAACAGACAACGGCGGAAGCATTTGGGCAGCCCATTTCAGTAAGGGCATCTACAAGTTAGACCTTTCGCCCGACCTCACTAAGGTGGTACGCCAAAAATATTACGGAGCACTTAGCAAGGGTGGCATCCCCAGTCTGATACACGTGATGAAGATCAGAGGCAGAATCGTGTTCTCTTATCAAGGACAGCTGTACACTTATGACGATCTCCACGACCGCATCGTGCCCTACAAGAGCTTGGGTCCGTCGTTTCCCCGGAACATAATCTCGATCGCTACAGTCGATAACGAGAGATTATGGACCGCCGACGCAAATGCTTATGCTCTTTTCAGGCACGACGGCAAACACTACCGCAGGGTAGTCAGTATTCCTTATAAAATGTTTGGACTGGAAGTAAACAGCAATGGCATCTCACAATATGTCAGTGGGCGTAACACTTATTTTTTCCTCAACAACGGCATCGGGCGTTATCAGATGGGAAACAAATCCGGAAAGACCGCCAAATTCCCCCTGACCATTGCTCAAGTGTCGAGTATGAGGTCCTACAACCAGACGGAAAACATCTCCTGCGAAAGTAGTGAAAAGCCTAAAATTCACGCTGACAATATCCGTATCGTGCTGTCGTATCCCAACTACGACAACCAACTGATCACCTTCAGCTACAAACTCAAGGGACGCGGCAAAGAGGTATCCTCCCGGCAAGACAACCCGGTGGTTTCACTCAACAGTCTCAGCTATGGAAACTACGATTTCGAGGTAGTGGCTCTTTCGGTCGATGGTGAAGTGCTGGGGAAAGCCACATACCAATTCGAACGCGTCGTACCGCTCTACCTTTCCATTTGGGCCTTCCTGCTCTATGCCGTGCTGTGCTTTCTGATGATCCGACAGTATATCAACTGGCGAACTCGGAAAATCATAAGGCGAAACCAGCGGCAAGCCCAAGAAGAGATGATGCGGCAGAATCTGAAGATGCTTGAGCAAAAACAGATCATTGCTGCCCAGCAGAAAATTATCATGGAAAATGAGCTTACCACCAAGAGCAAGGAACTGGCGTCGATGGCATTCAAGGTTGCCGTGCAGAAGAACAATTCCGACATTCTCCGCGAGGAACTGTTGGAGAAGAAACGCCGAGGCCTGCTGACAGACAGAGATTTCAAGGACCTGATTACAAAATCCGATGCCGAAGACTCTGAGGAGCTTTGGGACATCTTCCAACAGAACTTCGACTTGATTCATCAGAACTTCTTTAGAAAACTGCGCAGCAGATATCCCACCCTCACACCCACCGATTTGAAATTCTGCGCCCTGCTGAGACTCAATCTCAACACTAAGGAGATTGCCAAGCACACCAACCTCACCATCAGAGGAGTGGAAGGCGCACGCTATAGACTCCGCAAGAAATTGGGCATCGACAACAAGCTATCGCTCACCGATTTCCTCATTGATTTGAAATGACAGATATGCTGTCAGCAATGGTGACTACAAACCAATCCCATCCGCAGGAATTTGCCGCACAACGTGGGGATGCGCAGGGCAAAACGGCTCAAAGCGAGCAGCCGATATCAGTCGCCGGCTTATGTTACAATCGTATTAAAATCATTTCCATTATGGTTTTAAATAAATTTCCCCTTTGATTATCAATAGACTTTCAATAACTTTGCCGACAGACTATTAAATTTAAAACACACTTTCATGATGAAATCTCTACGCTTAATGGCCACAATGATGTTATTGGCAGTGTTTGGTATGGTATCGGCACAAACCGTAGTTTTCAAGGAAACATTTGATAAGACAACGGGTGTCGGTGGAAATGATGGTATATGGAATAATTTCGTAAGCCATGATAATATTCAATATGACGGGGCAAAATGGACACTCACCAAGCCAAAAGCCGGAAACAAATGTATTATTCTTGGCACAACTAAATATATTGGAAAGGCAGTCACGCCTAAAATTAATCTAACAGGTAACGGTACGCTCACCTTTAAAGCCGGTGCATGGGATACAAAAACAGAAAAAACATTTTTGCGTCTATCCATCACCAATGCCGAACTCGACAAAACAAAGGTCGATTTGACAAAAGGTGCTTTCACAGACTACACCGTTCAGATTACGAACGTTACTGGTCCCATACAAATTACTTTCAAATCAGCGGCTACTAAGGCAAACCGATTCTTCCTGGACGAAGTGGTAGTGACCTCTGCGTCGGAAACACCCGAAACGAATATCACGCTCACTATCGGTCAGAGCAAATACGCATCCTTGTATTACGAAAAACAGGCATTGGTAGTTCCTCAGGGCGTGAAGGCCTATACCTACAAGCTCAACGGTGACAAGGTAGAGGTAAGCCATACGTATGCTGCCGGTGAAACCATTCCTGCCGGAACGGCCGTCATCCTCAAAGGTGAGCCAAACGACTACAGCTTTGCTTTCTCTAACGAGACTGGCGATGTTGACTCGGAAAACATATTGAAAGGTACCGATAGCGACACCCTGCTCGAAGCCGATGCCAACAGCTACTTCTACAAGCTCTCGCTCAACGAAGCCGAGGAACTTTCTTCCATAGGATTCTATTGGGGTTACACCGACGGTGCTGCTTTCACCAACAAGGCACACAAGGCCTACCTGAAGGTTCCCAAGAGCGCCGAAGCCAAGTTCTATCGCTTCGACGGCGAGACAACAGCTATCGAGACCATTCAGGCTGCACAGCCCGGTGCAAACGCTCCGATGTATAACGTGGCCGGCCAGCGCGTAAGCAAGAACTACAAGGGTGTGGTTATTCAGAACGGCCGGAAATACGTTGTCAAGTAATTGGAAACGAATTACAAAGAGACGTATCAACAAACATCAATTACACACTATAATCATAACACACAATGAGATATTATATTAAACCAAATACCAAGTATACTTCTATAGTAGAAAAGGAAATGATGATGGCTGCCAGCCCCAACATACATAACAAAGTTGGCGGTGAACAGCTGGGCAAGCGCTATAACGGCGACGATGCCGCTTTCGAAGACGCTGAAAACAGCAGCATTTGGGACGACTAACAGTTTCTGACGATCAATACCGGGCCGTGACATCCTCGTGGGTGTCACGGCTCTTTCTTTCATGCCTAAAAAATAATTAAGCATGGCAAAGACACCTGCCATACAACTCTTCGACAGGTATATGCTCTCTACCTAAAACTGTAAAAAAGAATTACCGTTTTTCGGTCATTATTTTCGGATCATCCAGCGCAAAAAGGGCTATGTTTTCCCGCTCATTCCCCCCTCGCTCAACCTCGAAACTGCCCTCTCAGTGAGGATTGTATTCCGTCCTATCATGGCGGAGCCTTAACGGCGGTATGATTAAGCCCTAACCACAGCACCACTAAGCCTCATCCGCAGGGTGGTTGAACCCTTTCCGCACTGCCATTAGATATGTAATCGCAGACGAACGGATTGAGGACATAAGGGAACAAAAACAAAACACACTGATTATGAACATATTACGAATTATCGTAAAATTCGCGAATTTCGGACGGAAGCAAGATTATTTTGAAATACGCGAAGCATACGGGGCTGTTTGTAAAGAAAAAACGCATTGAGCAACTCAATATTGCAGAACAGCAATACTTGTGTTTTTTTAGGGAAACAACCGCTTCCGACATTTAAAATAATGAAAAATCAAGGAAGGTTAGCACATTTTTCCTATCTTTGCTGAAATTATTTTTCGTTCGACTTTAGACTCTCTGATGATGAAAAAAATATCTTTCTCCGCTATCCGGGATCAATTTGTGGCGATGTGCACACGCTTCCCCATTGCCTTAGCGTTTATCCTTGCTTTCACTGTATGCGCCATTTGCGTCACCCATGACGTCATTACTGAGGAGAAATACTGTTTCTTCGCCACATTCTACACCGCTTCGGCGGCTTTGCTATCGGCCGTGTTGCGTCTCTGGGACGAGGAGACCGACAACCGACGGCTCAGTTGGGGCGTACAGCTGGCGACTCAACTCGCGTGGTTGGGATTCATGATCTACCTTGTTTCGGAATGGGAGCTGGGCATCATCCATGTGACAGCCCTCGTCTCCCTCATGGTGGCTATGGTCATCGCCGGCTTCTTAGTGTCGTTTACGAAAGAGAAAACCGACCTTCCACTGTGGCATTTCACATTCCGCACATTGCTTGCCGCCGTCGTTGCCATTGTCGTGAGCAACATTTTTTGGAGTGGTATCAGCCTGTTGTTCACCTCTTTTAAAGAGTTGTTCTCGCTACAGCTATGGGACAACGTGTGGGTCGACATCGCCATTGTGTGTCTGGGATGCATCACGCCTGTCCTCTTCCTGCAGCTTCTGCCCGGTGGCCAGCGCAAGCACGACCGGTCCGCCCAAGGCATGCCCCGATGGGCCAACGCCGTGGTACACTATCTGTTTGTGCCGCTCACGGTGGCTTATCTCATTACGCTTTATGCCTACGCTGCCAAGATACTCATCACCTGGCAACTGCCCGACGGATGGGTGTCGTGGCTCGTCTCGGTGCTCATGCTGTTGATGGTGAGCCTCACGGTCTTGCTCTATCCCTCCCGGTTTGACGACACGCGGAAGTTTGACCGCACTTTCACCCGCCTGCTGCCCATATTGGTGTTGCCACTTCTACTGCTCATGACAATCGGCATCGTGCGCCGTTTCAGCGACTACGGCATCACGGTGCCTCGACTTTACCTTGCACTGTTCAATCTCTGGTGCTACGGAGTGTGCCTTTGGCTCATCGTGCGCAAATCCAAGCGCATTGCGTGGATACCCGCCTCGTTTGTCTTCCTTCTTGTGGCAAGCTCAGTAGGACCGCAAAGTTTTGCCAACATCACGTTGCGTTTGCTCTCAGCCAAAATCAAGATGGCTATGGCGGCTAACGACATTTACCGCTTTCCGATGAACGTAGAAGACGTTAAAACATGGAAACGCGATACCACCGAACAGCATCGGCAAGTTTCAGACCAGCTCCTCTATCTCGCCCAAACCTACGAAAAGCATGAACTCTCCAAGCTGGCCGACTCTGCTGCCATTGCTTATGTCATAAAAAGTTATGATAAGGAGAGTGCTGAAAACGATGGAGACCTGACAGTTCGCAGCTCGAGCATGTCCGAGCAGAGCTTCCCCGTGCCTCCCGGCAAGCGCCACTGTGCCAGCACCTTTTTCACGGGCGAAGAGGTCCGTCTCGCAGGCGATACACTCTCGTGTACCATCACACTGAGCGAAAACGGGCACGAACGCACCCTGCCCCTGTCGTTCTCCGTGAAGCAACTGCGCGCTATGCAGTCGCAAAAGAAGCCTTACTGGACGTTCAACATATCGCAGGCCACTGTCTATCTCAGTTCGCTGTGTTATTACACCTACAGCAACACACTTACCTTTCAGGCCTGCATCTTCTATTAGCCCAAAGTATAATTCCGGAAAAACCATTCAATGTGATTATCAATATGCTTAGAAGACCAAGCATTCACCCCGCTACAACATAAAACAACACCCTTTCTTTCGTAAAACTTTGAAACGCTCAGTCTTACCTCTCTTGCAGGCTCTGTCTCACCTCTCTTGCAGAATGGCACAGTCTTCTTCTACTTTTGCGGGAATTTTCAAAAAAACGATAAAAGCTAAGTAATTGATTTCTCAATACTTAGCTTTTACTCTTTGTACCCAGACCCGATATGGTACCCAGATAAAATTGTGTACCCAGATGAAACTAAGTGAATGATAATCAGAGGTATAAACTTTGGTACATTTCCTTTGTTTTCATAAAAAAGACAATATTTAACTAAAAGTTTATACCCTGTTTATACCCAGAGTGAAAAATAAAACCTATATTTGCAACCAAGAGACACAAAGAGCAAACAAAATGGCACAAAGGAAAAATTACAGGGCTGACAACACTTATATTATCAGTACAGACAGCACCGATAACCCCAAATTAGGTGCTAAGATTTTGAGCGATGGGCGGGAAAGTCTGTTCCTTGATTTCTATTTAGGTTATGATATGGCAATAAGCAGCAAGACGGGCAGGGAGTACAAGCGGGTAAACAATAAGCGTGAGTACCTAAAACTATATCTCTGGCAAGCCCCCAGAACACCAATGGAACGACTACAGAATAAAGAAACGTTGGAGCTTGCAAAGAAAATAAGGTTTGAGCGTGGGCAAGAATTATTAGAGAGTGTGGAGGGTTACAGGTTAAGGAAAAGCCGTGATATTAATTTTCTTGACTATTTTCAAAGTTACATTGACAATTACACCAAGAAAGATTACAGAATGTTAGTGGTTGCCCTTAATCGCTTTGTGGACTTTCTAAACGACACGCCAGAGTATAGCAAGTTTGCCAACAAGATAAAGCCAAGTCAGATAACAAAAGACATGGTGGAGGCTTTCACCGAGTATTTGCAGACAAGAAGTGTTGGAGAGGGTGCAAGAAGTATTTATGCACGCTTTAAGAAAGTGATTAAATATGCCATTGAGCATGATGTGATGATTAAAAACCCTTGCACGGGAATAACCATAAAAGTAGATGGGCAACAGCTAAAAAAAGAAGTGTTATCACCAGATGAGATACAGCAGTTAATAGCAACTCACCATGAGTATGAAAACCCAAATATCAGACGGGCGTTTATCTTTTGTCTATATTGTGGTTTAAGGTTTTGTGATGTGAAAGACCTTACCTTTGCCAACGTGGACTATTCCAACAAGCTATTGAAGTTTGAGCAAAGCAAGACAAAGGGACACAGCGCAAACAGCGGCGTTGTGATACCACTAAACAATGGCTTACTAAAGTTGATTGGAGAGCCTCAACGCCCAGAAGACAGGGACGGACTTATATTTCCAATGCCAAGTTATGAAATGTGCTCAAAAGCCCTTAAACGGTGGGTTAAGCGTGCAGGAATAAACAAGCATATCACTTGGCATTGTGCCCGCCATAGCTTTGCCGTGAATATCCTTAACAACGGGGCTAATATAAAGACAGTGGCAAACCTGTTAGGGCACTCTGGACTAAAGCATACAGAGAAGTACACAAGAGCGGTTGACAGCCTAAAAGAAGCAGCTATAAACAGTTTGCCACAGATAGACGTTTCCAATATTTAAGCATATAATAAAATGGAAGATTGGTTTAATTATGATATTGATTACAGTTCAGAATATAGAGAAGCGAGTTTGGGAAATGATTTTTATAGGTTTATGGAAATATGCAAGCAGGGCACATTGCTTCCATTTGCACAATTGCCGCCAAATGATAAAACCGCTGAACTGTTGGATAAACTGAAAGAAAACGGCTTTGTTCCAAAAGATACCAAGTTAGCACATTTTAGAGTTTTGTTTGGCATTCTATTGTGTTTTGACGATACACCGTTTAGGCCTATTAGATGGTTGAAAAACAAACAACTGTTAAGATATTTTATTTGTGAGATTTTTTCACGTGGTCTTGACGGCTTTAAGCGTGGACAATTGGCAGCTATATTAACATTATTTGCTGATAAACACGGCGAAAAGATTACCGTTATAAAAAGCGATGCAGGGCAACTAAAGTATAGTGCTGACCATGAAAAGCTAAAAGAAGTGTTAATAAAAGTTATTGGAAAAGGTTAGTTTATCTAAATCGTTTACAAATTATGTAAACATTTGAATATCAGTAACTGTGTAAAAAATATAAGCAAAAATCAACGGTTTTTAGCACATAAAAGCCGCCTTATTTATTCTTTATTTCCTTTTTATTGTTTGATTGTTTATGGCTTTCTTTGCAGTGTCAAAGTGAAGCAAGGAGTGTAAGACTTGCAGAACTGACACACGGGCAAAGATGGGATAGCCTTGCACCTATTCCCAGACAGTCAGAATAAAAAACAAACAACATGACAGAGGAATTAAAGCAGGTTGCCGACCAAGTTACGGCAAACATCATTAATTGCACAAAGGAAATTTTAACAAGTGATGAGGCCGCCCGCTACATGGGTATTTCAAAAAGTTATCTGTACAAACTCACTATGAGGCAACAGATACCACACTTTAAACCGATGGGCAAAATGTGTTATTTCAACCGCCAAGAGTTGGAAGCATGGCTACAGAGTAACAGAGTATCGACAGACATAGAGATAACGGATAGGGCAATAGACTATTGTCAGAAAGGAGGTGCAAAATGAATACGCCAAATATACGCTATTACGCTAAAATGATTTATAGCACCGCCACAGGAAAGAAAACGCCTAAATACACGATTGCAGTGCAAGCAGGTTATTACCCACCTATGGAACAACTAAAGGGGAGAGACGGCAAAATATCTTTCAACCTTTTGGAAAAAATCAAGGAGGGAAACAATGTACCGTCCATGAGATTGCAGGGCAAAAATAGCCTCAACTTTACAGGCCTTAAGGAATGGTTTGTAGACGGTCGTCTATCTGGTTACGCATACGGTTATCCGCTTGACAAGCCAAAATACAGCAAGGACAACAAGCCCAACCCATTCTATGAATACCGTAACGATGGTTACTTATTCCTTGTTGAGGCTAATCACAGCGACCCAACCAACCTTATACCTACAGCAATAGAGTTAATCGTACTGGAGGGAGCTAAAGTGCCTATATCTGCTTACTGCAAGCAACTTGCAATGGGCGGCTTTGTAGAGGAAATAAAGGCGTTGAGGAAGCAATCTAATAGGTGAAGTGTTACCAAAAATTGGTAACAAATAACAGGGTAACAGTATGTACGACAAGGTTAAATTGTGGATAGACAGGGCTATAGTGGACGCTGGTTACCCTCTTATAGCCAACTATCTGGATAGAGGCAAGCAGGAGGCCGATTTGGAGACGGGAGAAATTAAAACATTTGGCAGCATTGGCGGTCTAAAAGTATCTGTTTTCCCAAATGGGGTCTCTATTATTGGCAGCTTGCCCAAATTCCTATACGGGAGCAATGTTTACCCGCTGGATAGGCACGCCACCGCCCAATCGATAGAAAAGATAAGTGACAAGTTGCATTTCAATGCAGAAAAAGCCGATGTAAAAGGTGTTGAATTTGGCACTAATTTTCTAATGAAGCACCCCGTTGCTGATTATCTTGCCAAGCTTGGAGAGATGCCACGACTACACCGTTATCATGTTGAGCAGCAAACACTATACTACAAAGGAAAGCAGCAGAGAAAAGTGCTTTGCTTCTATGATAAGGCAGCAGACGCAAAGGCAAAGGGGATTGATTGCCCGCTGGACGGTAATCTATTGCGCTATGAGATGAGGCTTAATTGGCGTTTAGCAAAGATGTTTAATGTGCCAGAGGTCAAAGCCTCAACCCTTGCAGAAGCAGGTTTTTACCGCGCCGTTATGAGACGCTACCAGAGTAGTTATTTTTCAATATCAAAGCAAAACCAAATAAAACCAAATGCAATGAATGAGATTAAAACCGTTTCAGACGCTTTTAACGTATTTGTGGCAAGGCTTATCAACCAGAGCGACCCAACCCAGATTTTGGAGTTTCTGGACGAGTTGAAAAAGATAAATGCTTTTGAAGATAGGAAATATTACAGCAGATTGAAAGCCAAAATCAAGGAAGTAGCCAGCAAAGAAGATATTACCGTGTCCGATGAGTTGGTAAAAGAACTTGACAACGAGATAAAAAATTGTGGTGCTTATGTATGAGTGTGCAAAAGTGCCAAATTAGTTACTTATTATAATAAGTTGCACGAGTTACCAAATATTGGTAATTTAACAATTCTACATAATCAGAGTGTGCAATAATTATTATTTTCTAAAATAGTTACAAAATAGATATGGGAAGACCAAGAGGAACGCCAAAGACAGGGGGCAGGAAAAAGGGAACGCCAAACAAGATTACTTCAAGTCTGAAAGAGTTTATCAGGAACTTGATTAACGACAACAGGGAGCAGATAATTAAAGATTTGAGAGCATTGCAGCCATACCAGCGGTTATTGTTTGTTGAGCGATTGATTAATTATGTATTACCCAAACAAGCGAGTGTAGACATTCAAACCCAGATAGAGGCAGAATATAAAGCCCTTGAAAGGTTGATAGATGAGGCTCCCGATGAGTTTGTTAATAAAATTACAGATAAGATTATAAAGATACAGGAGGAAAAAGAAAATGGATAAACGGGAGATGTTAAAACAGTTTATGAGGGGTCGCGATTTCCCAGCAGGTGGTAACATAGGCTTTGATTTAGACCTTTGGGGTTATCTGGACAGTGGAGAGTACAACAGGCGTGCCGTTGAGGCCTGTGTGAGTCTGTTAAGATGGTACAGGCAGGAGTTTGGCGTATCAGACCGCCAGAGTGTTTTTTACAAGTACATTCAAGAGTTAAAGAAACAAGGTTTTATTATTAACATTTAATTTTTTAGATTATGAGTTACAAGAACATGGTAGCAGAACGCTATGAGGACGAGAGAGGAAATGTTTGGAGTATATCCCCAGACGGCAAAAAAACGCTTCTAAAGGCCGTTTTGTCACAGGAGGATAAACAGACTATAGCCGACCAGATAAACGCCCAAACGTCAAAGATAGTAGCCGATGAGCGAGAAGCAAGACAGCAGCGTATCGACCAAAACTTAGAGTATATCAAAAATCACATGAAGTCATGAAAGCAGTATTTTGGCAATAAAAAGTAAAAAAAAGCGGGCAAAGGCTTGGCGGTTACACATCGATTGCCTACCTTTGCCAGTGCTTAACATTCATATTTTCAGTAGGTGGACGATGCCACCCGATGGGGTGGTTTTATTGTTTCCACAGGTATAGCCAGATATTGGCGGTGTGTACCCCCGTGTATAGCCTGTAATGGGCATACAGCCTACTGAATTGGTGTTAAGCAGCGGGACGGGCACACCGCTTTTTTGTGCCTTAATGCTTAAAATATTCAGACAATGGAACATGTAGAAAACAGAGTGAGTGTACCCGATTTTGCTTACCTTTCAAAGCAAGCTGCCAGCATTGGTATTAGTTGGCAAACACAAAACCTAATCAAATGCTATGCAGTATTAGATGATATGTTTGGGTATGTTGTTGATACTATCCTAAGCGTTTACCCAGAGAGTGCAGATATGCAAGGGGGAATGTTGGACGATTTCAAAAAAGCACATTCTATTGCTGAAAAAGAGTTAATGAAGCTTATAGCAACAATGATGGAGCAAAAGCTAAGCGAAAGTGATTTTGAGGAGATATGAACAACAGGCAATATTACAGACAGATACAGGCAGAGGCCTTGAGGTCGGTTTTTTGGAGTACTAAGGCAGTTGATTACCATTTGACCCAATATTATGATTATGCCCCTATGATAGCCGATAACCTGTTTCTTGAGCATTTTGCACCCGATGCAGTGGTAGGGGTGCCAGAAGTAGAGGCAGTGTTAGGCCGCCGCCTTAAAGTGGAGGAGCTGAAGCCGTGCAACACATCGGTAGGCTATTTTCTGTTTGGCTCACCTATCATTGCAGGCGGTGAAAGAGAAAAGGCTATATTAGACGCTTTCAAGGATATTATTGCCAAATCAATTTTAAGATATGAAAGCAGGGCTATAGGTTATGAGTTGAAGCGATTATTTAAGCTGCAAGAAAGTTAAAAGAAAGAAGCGTTTGCCATACGGTAGACGCTTTTTTGTCTGTGAGCCTCCTTTTTTTGCCACTGGAGGCGTTGTTTTGCCTTTTGCTTGCAGCTTTATAGCCTCAACAGATAAAGCCCGCCAGAGGGAAGCATAATATTTTATTAACACTTGGTGTTGTCTGGATAGTTGGTGTTATCAAATCGGTAACGCTTTTTTGTATCTGTAAAGTTGAGGCTTTTATGCCCAAAAAGAGGGGGTGTTGTCGTTAGTTTATACCCTGTTTATACCCAGAAAAACAAAAACGGCTGAAACTCAATGAGTTAACAGCCGTTTGGTGTACCCAGACCCGCATTTGAAATATTAAATATGGGAACATTAAATTAATTCTATTAAACCTCACAATTAAATATAAATCACTTGTAATCAATAAAATAAAGAAGTGTTACATTTGTTCTGATTGAAAATAATAAAAATATATTTAGGATGATTGGGAACAATTTGGGAACAAATTAGTATCTTTGCAATAGAACTAAAAACAACTATTATGAAGGTTACTGCATTCATTCGCAAGACAGCAAAAAAGAACGATACAGATAGTATGGCAACTATCTATTTTCGTTTACGTGATGGTAAAAAAGATATTAAGGCTGCAAGTGAGTTAGTTATCAATCCGAATCATTGGAGCAGTGAAAAGCAGGGCTACAAGGACAGAGTAGCATTGGTTTCAGAAGAGAACAAATTGCATTTGTCTCAAAGCGTTCAGGATATAATATCAACGATATCCAAACAATACACGGCAGAAGCTAACAATGAATGGTTGGCTATGATTATTGACAAATATCATCACCCCAATAAATATAAGACAGAAGAAGAGTTGATGCAGGAAAATAAACCTAAACTTTTGGAACTCTTCGCCAAATTTCTTGTTGAACATAAATTATCTGCGGTACGTGTGAAGAACTTTAAGGTTATTCAACGTTCTTTGGCACGGTATGAAATGTATGTTAGAACCATTAAACGTGGATATCATGATTTTATTCTTGATGTTGATGAGGTGACTGCTGACACGTTAAGGGATATGTGGGATTTCTTTGAAAATGAGTATATCTACTATGAGAAATATCCTAAATTGTATGAGACCTTTCCAGAAAAAAGGGTTCCTCTACCAAGAGGTAAGAATACCTTAATAGACCGATTTTCCCGTATAAGAACGTTCTTTATATGGTGCTACGATAAGAAAATCACAACCAATCGCCCATTTGATGAGTTTCCATTAGACGAATGTACCTATGGAACACCGTATTACATTACCTTAGATGAGCGTGACCAAATATTTGATGCAGATTTATCTGAACACCCACAACTTGCTATTCAACGAGATATTTTTATTTTTCAAACTTTGATAGGTTGTAGAGTTAGCGATTTATATCGGCTGACCAAAAGAAACATAGTCAATGAGGCTATAGAATATATCCCTAAAAAGACCAGAGAGGGTAATCCTGTAACCGTTAGAGTACCCTTGAATAGCAAAGCCAAGATAATATTAGCACGCTATGAGGATTATAAAGGAGCTAAACTATTTCCATTCATATCAGAGCAAAAATATAATATTGCCATTAAACGTATTTTTCAAGAAGCTGGTGTAGATCGGATTGTAACGATCTTAGATCCTCTGACACATGAGGAGGTGAAGCGACCGATATATGAAGTAGCAAGTAGTCATTTGGCAAGACGAACATTCATTGGTAATATCTATAAAAAAGTAAAAGACCCTAATCTGGTTTCAGCATTATCAGGACATAAGGAGGGAAGCAAAGCCTTTAGACGTTATAGAGATATCGATGACGAAATGAAGAAAGACTTGGTTAAACTTTTAGACTAAATTCTACGATGAAAGAAAGTTTTGAAGATTTTAAGCGACTAATTAAAGAGTGGCTTGATACACACCCTAAAGAATACGGTTCATTTATTGAGGAAATGAACTGTAAAAACAATGCTGGTTTTCAAAAAGTCTTTATGCTAGTAATAAAGTATGTACCGAAATACAAAGACGAGGTCAAGAAAAGAATGTTCAATGATACAGTAAGGGATTTTTCTTCTTTGGAAAATATGTTAACTAATTCAGACCTTGCGGAGCGATTGGTACATGAATTTCATAATACTGACAGGAAATCAATAGTTCCAGCAATGCTCGCATGGTTATATTTTGGTCGTAGCTATGAATGCATGGTAGAACATGGTGAAACCCTAATTCAAAACAATAAAACCAACCGACTACACAAATGGCTGCTTTCTTTAATGGTAAAATATATTATTCACAGAAGTATATCATTGGGGGAAAGAACAAAGGAAGATTGGAAAGAGTTTCAACAATACCAGAAAGCTGTAGAATCTGATGGACTTATCGAATCTGCTTTAGAAGAGGAAGCCCCCATCATTGATAAACCAGCCGTAAATAGTAAAAGGCGTGGCAGACCTAAGGATGAGAGAACTTTAGCAGAACTTCTAAAGCCTGTAGAAAAGAAAGAGTTGCTTTCAAAAATTAGAACTCGGATATTGACCAAACCTACAGAGAAAGATATTGTTTACCTCAAAATAGCTTTGGAAGAAGAAAACTTGCTTAGAGAATGTGATATTGCACCATTCTATAGAGCATTATCTGATCATTATAATATTCGCCTGATAGGGCTTCGAGGTATTCAGAAAGCCTATAAGGAACTTTCTGAAACCATAGGAAAAACAGGAATAAGGTTGATAGATAGAGGAGAAGACCGTACTTCGATAGATGAAATTAAAGCCTTTCTATCAGAATAAAAGTTCGTTTAATTCGCTTAATATTTATATGAATTAAGCGTTTAACAAAATGTTGAAAATCAATTATTTAATGATATAAATTTGCAGTCGTCATCTCAAATGAGGTGACGACTTTTTGTTAGTTAAACCCACCGACAACAGAGAGTCAAACAAGCAGGTGGAATCTAAAAATTATGACCGATATTTTGTCTATCATTAAAGGTTCTAATGCACATGTGCGATTAGAAGTATCTGGTGAGGATCTGTTGGCATTTTCCAACAATCTTATTAACCGTGCTAAAGACGAGCTAACAACTATTGTCGAAGAAGCACGTAAGGAACGATTTCTTTCAAAAGAAGAGGTAAAACAACTTTGTGGTGTCTGCGATGCAACCTTATGGCATTGGGGTAAAAAGAACTACCTGAAGCCAATAAAGGTTGGTAACAAAGTCAGATATAAAATGTCTGACGTGCAGAGGATTTTAGGAAACCATACTCCAAACATCTAATATTATGGCACAGGAAAAATTTATCCGTGTTGGCACGACCTTATACAAAATCGTGAACCAACCACGCATCAATGGCGGTTTTGTCAAGAAGCGTATCGTGTGGAATAATGAAACGCTACGGCAGGACTATGGAAAGGATTTCATTGCCACTGTCCCGAAGTACGATGGCTTCTGTACTGTACCCAATCATGTGAACTATCAACCTGTGGTCGATAAGTTTCTTAATCTCTATGAACCAATAGAACACCAACCAAAAGAAGGAGAGTTCCCACACATTGAATCTCTGATAAGACACATTTTCGGGGAACAATACGAGTTGGGGATGGACTACTTGCAGTTGCTCTATCTCCAACCCGTGCAGAAACTCCCCATCCTACTGATGGTGTCAGAAGAACGCAATACAGGAAAAAGTACATTTCTTAACTTTCTCAAAGCCGTTTTTCAGAACAATGTAACCTTTAATACCAACGAGGATTTTCGCAGTCAGTTCAATGCGGATTGGGCAGGTAAACTACTTATAGTAGTGGACGAAGTACTGCTCAACCGTAGGGAAGATAGTGAGAGATTGAAGAACCTTAGCACTACTCTTTCTTATAAGGTGGAAGCAAAGGGCAAAGACCGAGACGAAATCTCCTTCTTTGCTAAGTTTGTGCTGTGTTCCAATAACGAGTTACTCCCAGTCATCATAGACGTGGGAGAAACCCGATATTGGGTAAGGAAGATAGAGCGTCTTAAAAACGATGATACCGACTTCCTGCAAAAACTGAAAGCAGAAATCCCAGCCTTTCTCTATTTCCTGCAGCACCGAACGTTGTCCACCCACAAGGAAAGTCGTATGTGGTTTGCTCCCAAACTGACCTTTACTCCAGCCTTGCAGCGCATTATCCGGAGTAACCGAAATAAGGTTGAGTTGGAAATGTCAGAACTCTGTTTGGAAGTGATGGATCAGATGACTGTTACCGAGTTTTCCTTCTGTATCAATGACATGGTGTGCCTGCTGAACAACACAGGATGTAAGGCTGATAAAAGTCAAGTTCGCAGGATAGTGCAGGATATATGGAAACTCACTCCTGCATCCAACACGCTGACATATCTTACCTATCAGATAGACTACAACAGCCTGAGGAACTACTCACCCATCAAGCGGACAGGCAGGTTCTACACCGTAACCAAAGAACAACTCACGAACATGTAATTATCATTTTGATGAAATGATGAAAAATAAACATAACAAATTGACTGATAATGCCTATCCAGTTCATCTTTCCACTCATCAATATAAAAGAATGATGAAAGGATTCTTTGATACTGCCCAAAAGAGAAATGAATTTAGTTCCTCTTTTGGCAGGTATCGGGATGGAATTTGCGAATCCTTTTCCCGACTTCGTGTAGTCGGCAACATACTTTTGTCCGCACAAAAGTACAACTTGCTAAACAAATTCTATCTGGGTATTGAAAGAGTCAAAAAACGATGTCGTGATTTCATTAAAAACAGAGAATCCCAAATAGAGAAATCAAGAAAAGTCGAAATGACAACATTATAGAATGTGAGTTATTCTTTATTTTTTTGGTAAGTTTTATGATGAAACCATGATGAACAGGTAACCTGTTTGTTATGAAACGATTATGTGTATTTTCATCAAATCATCAATTTTTCAAACCATTCAAATTCATTGTAATATGAACATACAAGAAATTAAAACTATAAAGTTGCAGGATTTTCTTGCAAGTCTGGGATATACTCCCACTAAGCAACAAGGCAACAAGCTGTGGTATCTTTCTCCCTTTCGTCAGGAGAGCCATGCTTCATTCAAGGTAAACTCCGATCGTAACCAATGGTACGACTTCGGTATTGGCAAGGGTGGAAACATCATAGACTTAGCAGAACTGCTCTACAAATCCTCTGATGTGTCGTATCTTATTCGCAAGATAGAGGATAATGTTCCCAATTGTACATCCATATTTTCTACATCATTTGCAGATATTAAGGAGAAACAGCAAACAAACTATTTTGAGAATTTACAAATACTTCCTTTATCTCACCCAGCTTTGATGAGATATCTCTGGGACAGATGTATTGATTTGGAGGTGGCATCTTCTGTATGTAAGGAACTACATTATGACTCCAATGGCAAACATTACTTCGGTATTGGTTTTCCCAATATCGCAGGTGGCTACGAATTACGCAATCCATTCTTCAAGGGCTGCATTGCACCGAAAGATATCAGTCATTTCTATGCCGACGAGCCAAAGAAAGTCTGTTTTCTTTTCGAGGGTTTCATGGACTTCCTGTCACTCATGACGCTGAAAAGGAAAGAAAATCCACAGAATACCGGACTAAGGCAACAGGATTATTTGATACTCAATTCTGTAACGAATATTCATAAGGCGATAGAGAGATTATCACGCTATGACAGTGTTCAATGTTTCTTAGACAATGACGATGCAGGAAGAAATGCCTACCTGCAATTATCAAAAAGACTACGAGATTCTGTTACGGATTCATCAACTATATACAATGGTTTCAAGGACTTGAACGAGTATCTGTGTGCTGAATTCAAACGTTCTGAGAAAGCAGAAATCAAGAAAACTAAAGGGATTAAGCGATGATTACAGGAATATGTTCCGCATAATCTATTTTTCGGGGAGCAAGTTTATGTTTTGGGCATACCAAAACCACTTGCTCCACCTCCTATCACTCGGTTTGGAGGATTATCCCGTTGGTCTCCATCAAATCAATAAACGAAACAAGTATGATAAGAACAGAATATAAAAAAGGTGGTCGTCCAACCAAGGGCGTAGCCGAAAAGAAGAAATATTGTATCACGGTGAAACTGAATACGCAGGATTACTATACGCTCAAAGGCAAAGCCAAAAGCGCAGGAATAACCATGAGTGAGTTTGTAAGAAAAGTTCTTGACAAAGGAAATGTCATTGAACGACTGACCGTAGAGCAAGCAGACTTCATCCGCAAGCTGTGTGGCATGGCAAATAATCTCAATCAATTGGCACATCGTGCTAATGCGGAAGGATTTCATACCATTGCTCCTTTCCATAAAATCATCATTAGCAAGATTGATGAAATCCTAAATCTGATACGAAGATGATTGCAAAGATAATGAAAGGTTCGGGCTTCAAGGGTGTAATCAATTACATCCTTGACCAGAAGAAAGGAACAGAACTCATTGATAGTTCTGGAGTGAGAACAGACAGTATCAACCATATTGTTCAAAGTTTCATCGACCAAACAGAACTTAATCCGCGAGTGGGTAAGGTTGTAGGGCATATTTCCCTAAGTTTCTCTGTACAGGATTCTTCCAAATTAAGTAACAAGTTCATGGCACAAATGGCTCGTGAGTATATGGAGAAGATGGGGATAAAAGATACACAGTACATTATCGGTCGCCACTTTGACAAAGAGCACCCTCATGTGCATATAGCTTTCAACCGAATAGATAACAACGGCAAGACCATCTCTGACCGTAACGACAGGTTCA
>KQ959399.1 GCA_001552765.1 Bacteroidales bacterium KA00344 | reverse complement strand
ACAAAAATATAATGTCTGCGAACGCCACTTCAGGGAATTTCTCCAAAGGAATTACAAAAGATCGGATATCAAACTTGCAGACAAACTCGGCAAGTTCAATAAGGCGATGGGCATCTGATAATATAATGAAATGTATAATTCTAAAATAAAAGATTTATGGAAACCAAGAAAGAACTATCTTACTTCCGTCTGAAGTTGGAGAACCATCTCGGTGAGCATTTCCCCGAAATGCTGAGTGATAACCAATTCATAACGGCAAGAGCCGATGATGCCCTTACCACCTACTTGTGATGCAGTGGCGCAAAACACCACAAGTCGTAACTGTCGTGTCAGTCATTACAGGTTTTCTGATACTACGCTTTATAGTCAGGGTAATTCTGAAAGTGGCATTTACGCTGCTGAGCATTCTCTTCTGGCTGGCGATTCTCTGTGCCATCCTGCTCTGCGTGCTTTGAGAAGCACAGCTCTGTAAAACCTTCGTTTTATTTCATCAGGTGGTTATCTCGCATTTTGAGAAAACCACCTTTTCTATGTATGACATGCCCGTCATACAACGAAAGTAGGTTAGAAAACTTTCGTTTCCCAACCTACTCGACTCTGTTATTCTGAGATAAGGAATTTATTTCTCCCTCTTATATTTAGCGATGAGTTCTTTTAACATAGAAAATATGTCATCAAGAGGAACCCCACTGCGTTTGCTCATCATGGCAATGGTTGCTTTAGGAATGATGATGCGTGCAAGAGGAGAATTGAGCATTTTGAAAGCAGAGTTCATACTTGGCAAATCTTTCCGTAGCTGTGGGTAAGTTTTTAACAAATCCTGTAAGCGAGTGTCGGCAGAGAGTTCTATTGTCGAGTCTTCTTTTGTAACAGACGTATCATTTGGAGTACAATTTTGCGCCTCCTTTGATTTTACTACTTGTGTGTCATTCGACCAGGTCAGCAGTGTTCGTGAACCTTGAAGCTCGCGAATGCGACTACAATCTTGCATCATTTCGAGTACACCTCTGAATCTTCCTTCTGCATCACGCACGGCTACATAATATATATAGATGAACACACCAGGTTTGTTAATCCAAAAATCTACACTATCCTGCTCACCCGAACGGAATTTGGCTATAATTTCCTCAACAAGGTGAACGCTGGTGCGCGGATGACAGTTCTTCACATCACGTCCGATAACATTCTTGCTGCGTGGGAAGATGCGGTGGTTGGTATCTGAATAGAAGCGAACTAGTTCGTTTTCATCTACATAAGATATATCTACAGGAAGATGTTTGTATATGAGGTTGATTTGTTCGAGAGAAAGTTTTCCTGTCGTGACGTCGAAAACTCGGTCTGTGTCGTTTCCTCCAAGCTCATATTTAGTAAGAAGCGCAGATAGTTCTGAGACAAAACCGTCAGGAACTGTTGTTGGCTGGGTTACTGTTTTATCCGCATTTTGGAATCCTTCTACATCAATCCATGCAAAGCCAATTTCGTAATCTCCCGAACGCATCTGTTCGAATTCTTCGGGAGTAATCATTGCCAAAGCAGTTGGGTATAGTACAGATTCTTCTTTCTGTAAAAGATCCCGCACATCTGCCACAATGGTAGGCTGCATTGCCAAAAATTCTTCTTCTCTATCTTCCTCAATAAGTTTTTTTGCATCACGTATTTCGTCTCGCACAAAGTCATCGAGCAGCCACATCGTAGTCGTGGGGCGATCAAATCCTTTCTGTTCGAGTATGGAATAGAGCTGGTTCTGCTTACGTGAAAGGTGAGTGCGAAAAGCCGCTATCTTGTCGTACAATTCGATCCACTGATTCTTGATAATCGGATATTGTACAAGATCTTCTATGGAGAGCATAAGGCGACGCATTTCATCGTTCTCTCTGTAGTAACACATGATAGGGTGATCAAGAGGAAGATTTGGTCGACTGGTGTCCATCACTTCATCAAACAGCTCAATCATCTTTTGAATATCCTCCTTTTGGCACTCATCCTCTTCAATGGTTTTGAGTTCCTGTTCTGCCAATGCTATTTCATAAGGGCGGATTTTCCCAACTTGCTTTCTTATTCGGGCTCTGCCCTCTTCTAATGAAATATCTCCTCGTTGGTATGCTTCTTTGATCTCGAGTATTTTGCTGAGTTTCTCAAGGTCTACACTCGGCAAATATTTTTTCATATCCATAGCATTATTGTCTATTGATGAGGTAAACGAAAAAATCACTCTCTTCTATGGCTTTTACGCTTACATGAGCTTCGCCGGGGAAATGTAGAACAGTGCCTGTGCTGATACTATGTACCTCGGTATCGTTAAGAGTAACCTCCACAGTTCCTTTCACTATGGTGAAGAATACTTCCCGTCCTATATGGTCGTGTGAAGGTATTTGTTCTCCACTTTTCAGATGCATGTGTACAAGCATGAGTTCCTTGTTGTTAATTACCTTACCTAAAGTATTGATTTCCTGTCCAATGGGGTTAATTACTTGTTTCATAATTCTTCTTTATTTGGTTATGATTAATGCTTGCTGACTACAAAAATACGCAAAACAATTGAATAACGTTCGTTTTGACATTATACTTTTTTATATGGTAGATTCCAACTTCAAAACTTCAAAATAAAATGCAAGTACGTTTGCAAATTTAAGAAAAATTCCTCACTTGATGTTCTGAATCCCAACTTTTTTGTCTTGCATTTATTTTATGTTGCATTCACCAGTAGGTTGCCGCCGGGCAAAAGACATGCTATTAGCGGGCAAACTCCATGCTATTGCAGCCTAAGATAATTATAAAAATATATCAGTCTGAAAATAAAGAAGTTACCTTATTGATACAACTAATCAGGTAACGCTTTGGAAACGAGCGAGCTACTTGGCTTCGC
>KQ959398.1 GCA_001552765.1 Bacteroidales bacterium KA00344 | reverse complement strand
AAGCGTTCTTTGTTAGGCAGAAAACAGCGACACCAAGTAGTTCGCTCGTTTCCAAATCGTTACCTATTTAGTTTTACCAACAAGGTAACTTCTTTATTTCCAATTAGTTGTATTTTAGAAATCATCTTGCAGTGCGGTTACTACCAAACCGCACTGCCGTTTTTGTTAAATAATTACAAGACTTTGATTACCAGTAAGTTTGAAATCGCTTTATTTTTGGCGTATTTCCAACAAGATAGTTTTTATTTCAGAATACGCGAATTTCAGAAGCACATCATTCAATTTTTTTCATAAGATATACTTTGTAGGTTAAGCCCGTAACAGAGGCTCATCCATCATGGTCTGAACATAAGGGAAATATCATACCGGTCTTTATACAATGACCTTGATTTTGCGGTAGTTGGCTCGGTATTCGGAGGGCGAACAACCGCGTTTTCGCTTGAAGATGCGATTGAAATTGCTGATGTTGTTATATCCACATTGAAAACTTATTTCCGAAATGCTCTGCGTGGTGTCTATCAACATTCGTGTGGCATAGCCCAATCGAATGTCGATGATGTAATCGCTCAGTGTGCGACCGGTATGAATCTTGAAGAATCGGGAGAAAGCACAGTCGCTCATATTGGCAATCGTGGCCAGATCTTTCAGCTTGATGTCGTACATGTAATTCTCATTGATGTAGTTTTTTACTTTGAGAATTCGCCGACTGTCGTCCTCAATATTCACCTTGGCATAGCTGGACGATGCCAAGGTGCGAGAGCCTTCGCAGCGAGAAAGAGTGTTGAGGATGGAGAGAAACTGCATGAGAGCCTCAAAGTTGTCGGTGATTTGACTGAGGGTGTTGAGCTTGTCGTAAACCTTCATGATGGCCGACATGTTGAAGCACAACCCTTTGCGGGCTTCGTGTATCATGTTGCGGATATATTCAAAAGGCTTTTTGTCGAAGAAACCGTCACTTTCATCATCGCCAAATTTGAATTGAATAGTGATTTCCCTGATATCTTCGCTCTTGCAATCAGCCTGCTCCCATACATGTTCAAGGTTACAACTTGTGATAAGAACAAGGTCGTATTCGCCTACAATCTCTGCTTTGTCGCCCACGATGCGGCGTGCTCCGGCAGCGTGTTCAACAAAGTTCAATTCATACACCTCGTGATTGTGGATGGGGTAGGTAAATTCTTTTTTGTGCCTGTCGGCAATATAAAGAGCGTCTTTCTCCATGAGTGGAGTGATCTCATGCAATACATAACCTTCTGTCATTTCCATTAGTTCTGATACACTTACAAACTTACTGAAAAGAGTGGACGACAACGATTTTTTTTTGTTAAAGTGCGTTATGTTGAGTGATTTAAGAGTTTTGGTCAGCTTGTACGGACAGATTTACGGCTCCGGGATGTCTCGTTCCATCAGCTCCAGGCACAGGCGGCTGTTGTGATAAGGGCACTTCCAAAATCCGGCCTTATCGTCATCGCGGTTGATGGAGCCGTCTTCGTTTCTGCCCCAAAACCATTCGCCCCGCTCGTGGTCTATGAGCTGTTGTTTGGAATAATCCCAACAGCGGAGCGCAATGTCAAGCGCACGACGATCACCAAAGTATTGATAGAGGTCGATGTGACCGATGATACATTCGCACATCACCCACCATTGTCGCTCCATATCGGTCCGGCCGTTGTCGGTCCGGTGTTCGTGAATGAGCGAGCCGTCGGGCTGCAGGCCCTCGCCGGCAGCTTTGGCTATTTTCGGCAGTACGCTTTCCACACGGTCAAGGACAGTCTTGTCGCCTAAGACGAGAGCCGCCTCATGAAGCAACCACACGGCTTCGATGTCGTGGCCATAGCTGTACACATTGCGCTTCCCGTCCCACTGCTCATCAAAAAAGAGGTCGAGATGATAGGTATGGGGATTCCATATTTTGTCGAGAAAGATGTCTATTAGGTTTTGCAGTTGCTTCCTGAGCCCCTCGTCGGGCCAAACCCGATAAAGATTGGTGTAAGGCTCCAGCACATGTAGGTGTGTGTTCATCGTCTTGGCGCCATTCTCATCTTTGTTGCTCAGCCTCATGTCGTCGATGGGTTGCCACTCTTGGGTGAGGGCTTCAGTGTAGCCGTTGTTCACTTTGTCGAAGGCGTGACTCTCGATGTCGCGATACAGAGCGATGGCTCTCTCCAGAGCCGTGGCGTCGCCGGTGGCCCTGGCATACTCGCTCAGTCCGTAGATGGCAAAGCCGATGGCATAAGTTTGTTTTTTTGTATCGAGCGGAAGCCCTTGATAAGTCAGGCTCCAATACACACCGCCATATTCTTGGTCGATGAATTTCCCGATGAGATAATCCTTTGCACGGGTTGCAGCTTGAAGATAGTCGGGATTTTGGGTCACCCGATATGCAGCCGAGAAGGCCCAAAGTATGCGTGCATTGAGAACGGCTCCCTTGTCGGCTTCCGGGTGAATGCGGCCGTAACCGTCGGCCCGCCCGTAAAAACCGCCATGTTCGCGATCTACCATCTGTTGCAGCCAATAGTTGAGAATGTGCTGGTCTAACGTTAGCTGCATCTCGGCTTTGAGTTCTTTGATAGTGGTCATGATTTTATAATTCACTTTCTTCGGCAATATCGGCAAAGACAATTTTGCCGATATTGCTGCGGTTGGGTGTGGTGTACGTGAGAATAACGATGACAACAACGGGAATTGGCAGATACGGTAGTCAGGCGCAAAATTTGCCCCCCCTGTTGATGTAGGTGCGGTCGGCCACAACGCCTACTATGAAGTCAATATAATAACTTTGGATATGCGTAATGACAATTTTTAGTACCTACAATGACTACCGAAATACCATGAATGCCGGTATAGAATATCATCAGGCAGGCTCCGAAGAACTGTCATACATCGCCGGCGATATTTCAGTGAGGCTGTGACCGGTCATTTCCCGGAGTTCGATTATTGTGCGCGATTCTTGGCAATAAGGCGCTTGATATTCTCAACACTGGCCGATGTAGTCAGTCCGTCTTCGGGAGTGTTCAGACAATAGTCTACCAGTTTGTCGATGGTAGAGGTTGCCACGTGCATCCTCGTGTCTGAGGAAGCGTAATAGATAAACACTTTTCCATCTTCGTCGGCAATCCATCCGTTGGAGAATACCACGTTCATCACGTCGCCGATATATTCTATTCCTTCCGGCACCAAGAAATATCCGCCGGGTTGCGCAATCACCTTCGTTGGGTCGTCGAGTGCAGTCATGTAGAGATAAAGCACGTAGCGCAGTCCGCTGGCGCAGGCTCTCACACCGTGAGCGAGGTGTAACCATCCCTTGTCGGTTTTGATGGGGTGGGGCCCTTCACCGTTTTTTACCTCTGTGATGGTGTGATAATGTCGGGCGTTGATGATTCTTTCCTCTGTCACCTCAGCGTGGGTAATATCGTCTACCAGTGCCCAGCCGATTCCGCCACCTGAGCCTGTGTCGATGAAGCCGTCCTGCGGGCGGGTATAGAGAGCATATTTTCCACCGACAAATTCGGGATGGAGTACTACGTTGCGCTGCTGACTCTTAGTCTTGAGATCGGGCAGACGTTCCCATGTGACAAGGTCTTTGGTGCGTGCGATACCTGCCGTTGCAGTGGCTGCCGACAAATCTTCAGGATGGTTGTCATCGTGGCGCTCGGCACAGAAAATGCCATAGATATAGCCGTCTTCATGTGCTGTGAGACGCATGTCGTAGATATTTGTGGCCGGAGCAGTGCTTTCGGGCATGGTGATAGGCTCCTCCCAAAAACGGAAATTGTCTATTCCGTTTGGACTTTCGGCTATGGCAAAGAAACTTTTCCTATCGGCTCCCTCCACACGCACAACCAGAAGGTATTTGCCTTTCCACTTGATGGCACCTGCGTTGAAGGCCGCGTTCATCATGATGCGTTGCTCAAAAAATGGATTATCCTTCTCATTGAAGTCATATTTCCATTCCAAGGGGGTGTGTTTGGCAGTGATAATAGGGTATTTATACTTGGTGTATATGCCGTTGTCCGATGGCAAAGGCTCGTTTTTCCGGGTAACAAGTTCTTCAAAACGTTGTTTCACCTCAGCAACTCTTGTTTGAAAATCTGTCTTCATTATTTATTTTTTTTATTGTTATTTGAAATCACTTGTTGAATAGTTCGAAACTATATATTGAATGAATTAAGACTATTTATTGATGTTATTCAGGAGCATTATGTTCCCGTCAGAATAGAACTACAGGGAGCATTCCGCGCACCTTTATTCCGGAACATGACCGGAATCTTCTTCTTTCATGTTCCATGTGTTGCACCATAGTAGCCCGCAACAGGGGGGGGAGAAATCACGAATTTATTTGAGACCAATGTTTTTGAGTCTTCCGGCAGATTGCCGGATGACCCGTAGCGTTGTCTTGTCCGAGGTAAAAACAGAGTTCAATCCTTGCTGTTCCTGTGCGGGATCACCACAATAGTCATCGCCGGGCAACCATTGTTCATGTTTAGGTTTGGCAAAGCCACCCCATCCCCAGAAATTGCATCCCATGAAATCGGCTTTATCTTTGTCAGCATTTCCGATTTGGGAAAACACATATTGATAATAGGCGTCTCTGCCATTGGTAGTAGAAGACTTGGAGAAGGAGAATCCGTCTCTGGGATAGCCAAACTCCTCCATCACAACGGGTTTTTGCAGTTTCTTGCTCAACAGCATCGCACCGTCCAAGTATTCTTTTGTGTTCTTGCACGCTATATCAACGCTTTCTGCCACTTTGTCTTTCTTGGTCCAACCCCAATTGTATGGCCAAACATGAATGGTGATGTAGTCTATATTGGGGTCAGAGCAAATGGATTCGAAAGTATCAGGGTCGTCTTCGCAACCGGCAACTCCTTCAGAACCCAATGAAATAAGATGATTGCGGTCGAGACTTCTGATTAATGCTGATGATTTCTTAAGCCATTTTTGAAATGCAGGAATTGTTTCTTTACTGAAAGCACGAGGCTCATTCCCAATCTGCCATGCCATGATTGCAGGGTCATCAGTATATTTTTTTCCTGTATATCTGTTTGTTCGCGTGACGATAAACCGGACGTAGTCATAAAAGAGTTCTTGAGCTTTGGTGTTTGTTGAGAAGCTTTTCACGAAATTTGTGTAAGCCGGATAGCCGTCTTCGTTTGGGCGAGGAGCCTTTCCGCCCCCAGCTTGCTCCAGATAATAGCCATAGCCTCCGCTCCATTCCCATGCATTATTAAGATAAAGCACTGCGACCATGTCTCGTTTACCCATTTCTTTCAGCAAATAGTCAAGTCCGGCTAAAATAGTATCATTATACACACCGGGTGCCTTTTGCAGAGTCGGTTCAACTTTTGTCAAGACCCCTTCATCGCCGTCACTTCCAACCAATACGCGCAGATTGTCAATACCCAATTTTTTCAGGGTGTCCAATTCCTTGCAAAGTCGTTTTCTGTTTCCTCCTTGACCTTCCGAGCCAAGAATGGCACCATACCATAGATTTGTACCTATATAATAATAAGGTTTATTGTTCTTCCATAGCTTTCCGCCTTTTACCTTTACAAAATCACTTTGCCCCCAAGCACTGTACGCAAAAAAACTCAAGGCAAAAATCATAATCAGTTTCCATATATTCACCTTTAGAGGAGCATCTAAAAAGGAAACTGCGGCGTTGTTAGCAGAAATATTCATGACGAGTCCTGATTTAGATAGTTATTTTCTTTTGCAAAGATAGTTTAATAAAGTGATAAGTTGTAATACTATATTGCCCTTTCTTGACACTCTTTGAATGTTTTATCGCTACATCAGTTTTGTATAGTCAAAGAGTTAATAAAAAAGGAAATGTAAACAGTTGCATATTCTTGATAGATTTCTGTATTACTATTCAGTTCTAAAAAGTACCATCCGTTAAATTATATTTCTTTTTCCATGTAAGAGATCATTCGTTATGTTAAGAGAATTTTAATTTATAATTTTATGTTTTAGAGGTTTTTTACTGATGACACAGCAGTCATGAATGAGGTTGTATGCATCAATGCTAATCGTTAAAATTACGGTCCTGTTACGATTTATATTGTACGAAAGCCTCCTCCATTTATATATTAAGGTTTTGGCTGCGAAAGATCAAGAGATGAGGGTGCGGCTTTTCAGGGAGTAGTAAAACTGTGGAGTGAAGACACTTTAACAAGAAAAGTATAAATAAGAGATTGAGTAAACACTTGTGAATGATACAAAAAATGGTTTAACAAAATAGTATAACGAAATGTCAAAATAGTACTACTATTTCAGAAAAATAAGATTTAACTTTGCAGGTGATATGTGGGAATCGTGTGTTCCAAATCATTAAACCTAATAAATTTCTTAATACTTATTCTGTAACTATGGATGGTACTTGTCTAATAAAACAAATGAAATAAACAATATTTAAACTCTATATCAAAACGAAGCTTAAACCAAATAATTTATGGAACTAACTTACAACAAGCATGCGCTATTGCTTTCAGGATTCATGTCCTTAGCATTGCTTAGCTATTCGCCGACTGTATGCGCGAGTGGCGAATCACGTCTTCCCGATGTCGTGCAGCAGGCTCGGCAGATACGGGGTAATGTTTCTGATATTCAAGGCCCCATCATTGGTGCTACGGTAAAAGTAGAGGGTACTATGAATGCCACTGTTACCGACTTGGATGGAAACTTTACGCTCAGCGTCCCCAAGGGCGCTGTGCTCGAAGTCTCTTATGTAGGGTATACGACTCAGACGATTAAAACCGACGGTCGCACCACCTACAACATTAAACTTAAAGAAGACCTCCACTCTATAGATGAGGTGGTAGTAGTGGGCTATGGTACGATGAAGAAGAGCGATTTGGCGGGTGCTTCGGCCTCGCTGGACGAAAAAACGCTCAAGTCGGCACCGATTACCAACGTAGACCAGGCCTTGCAGGGTCGTATTTCGGGTATTACTTCAATGCAGACGTCGGGTGCTCCGGGGTCGGCGGTATCTATTAATATTCGTGGAGTGGCTACAATTAATGCTAATTCTGATCCACTTTATGTGGTAGACGGTGTGATTTGGCAAGGTGGAGCCAACAGTGGCGCAAGTCTGGGACTTGGTGACGCTTTAGGTAATGGTAGTCACTCTGCCGTATCACCATTGTCGCTACTCAATCCGGCGGACATTGTGAGCATGGAAGTTCTGAAAGACGCATCGGCCACGGCTATCTATGGTGCTCAGGGTGCCAATGGCGTGGTGCTCATCACGACAAAGCGCGGAAAGAGCGGTGAAGCCAAGTTCAGCTATAACGGACAAGTGACAATGTCGCGTCAGAACAAACGTCTGGATGTTATGAATCTTCGCGAGTTTGCAGGCTACTATAATGATATGGTGGCTCAGGGCGAGATTGCTAAACCGGATTTGAATTACAGCGACCCATCTATACTCGGTGTCGGCACCAATTGGCAGGATGCTGTGTTCCGCACAGCATGGTCTAACTCTCACCAAGTGAGTGCGGAGGGTGGTACGGACCAAGTGAAATATTTTGTATCGGGTAACTTCAGCGACCAGAACGGTACGATTATCGACAGCCGTTTCGGACGATATTCGTTCCGTGCCAATCTTGACGCACAACTCAAGAAATGGTTGAAACTCGGTATGAACGCCACTTACAGTGAGACCAATGAAAGTTTGAAGTTGGCCGATAGTGATGAGGGATTGATATCATATTCGCTCACCACTCCGCCCGATATACAAATCTACAACATCGACGGTGGCTATTCCAGTGTGTCGAAAGAAGGTTTTGTCAATCCCAATCCGATTGCCTTAGCCAAACTTGATGATATTCTGCTCGACCGCCAGACGCTTAATGGCAGTGTCTATGCAGATGTGTCGTTCCTAAAAAAAATTGTATGGCACTCACAACTTGGATTTAGTATAGGTGCATCTAAGGCAGACACCTATAATCCGAAAGTAGACCTCGGTACATGGAATCGCAGCCAAAATCAGAGTCGCATACAGAAAAACAGTAACAAATACTGGTCTCTCAGTAACTATCTGACCTATACCAACCAGTTTGGCAAGCATGGTATTTCAGCTATGCTCGGACAGGAGATGTGGGAATCCAAATATGATTACGCCTCGGTTTTCAATACCAATCTGCCAAGCGATATCATTCATAATCCCGCATTGGGTACGGGCGACCCGCAGATTGGAAATGGATGGGGTAGCAGTGCGATGGCCTCTTTCTTCACCCGCGAGACTTATAATTACGACGACCGCTATCTGGCTACTTATACTTACCGCTATGACGGTAGTTCCAATTTCGGTCCTAACAAACGTTGGGCAGGCTTCCATTCACTGGCCGTGGCCTGGCGTTTCTCAAACGAGGAATTTGTCAAAGAGGCAATAGGAGACTGGCTGAGCAACGGCAAACTGCGTGTGGGATGGGGTCAGACTGGTAATGCCAGTATAGGCGGATATCTTTGGGGTTCATCCATGTCAGTCATGGCTACGGGTCTTGGCACCAGCTACCGCCCCAGAAACCTGAAGAATCTTGACATCAAGTGGGAGACTCAGGAACAGTGGAACGTGGGACTCGACCTTGGATTCCTCAACAATCGGCTGAACTTTACGTTCGACTGGTACAACAAGGAGTCGAAGGACATGTTGATGCAGCTCATTCTCCCGTCGATTATGGGAACGAGTGGTAATGGGTCTTCTGTTCTCTCTGCACCTTGGGGCAACTATGGCGACATCAGTAACAAGGGTTTTGAGGTGAGCATCAATGCTAAACCGATAGTTTCGAAGAATTTTGAATGGTCCACGGATTTTAACATCTCGTTCAACAAAAATGAGCTCAAGAGTCTTGCCGGAAGTACGGCACTGTTGGGCTACGGACAGTGGAACGACGTGGTGTCCCGCACGGTTCCCGGACAGTCACTGTTCCGTTTCTACGGTTATGAGGTGGAGGGAATCTACAAGGATTTCAACGATATTATCAATTCTCCGGTGAATACCTTGCAACAAAACAACCCCATTATCACCAACGCTGACGGAACGAAGTCGTGGAACCCCGATCCTTCCAAGTATAGTCGGACCAATACCACGTTTGTGGGCGACATCAAGTATAAGGATGTGAACAATGACGGTGTCATTGATGAGAACGATAAGACAGACCTGGGATCACCGTTCCCCAATTTTACATTCGGTTTTAACAACACATTCCGTTATCGTAATTTCGACTTGAACATCTTTATTAATGGTGTTCTTGGCGGAAAGGTGGGCAACTACATGAAGATGAAGCTCACACAGATGAACACGGTTTGGTCTAATCAGTTAAAGAGTGTCGACGGTCGTGCTCGCCTGATGCCCGCCGATGGCAATACGGCTGACCGCTGGTTTGATGATGCCTCACGGGTAGTTGTGTCGAATACCGATGCTGCTTTACCCCGTGCCACACTCAATGACCCCAATAACAATGATGCGTGGAGCAGTCGATACATAGAAAACGGGTCGTATCTCCGCTTGAAGAGTCTCACGCTGGGGTACACTTTCGACCGCAAACTCATACAGAAAATCGGACTGACCAACCTGCGTCTATCATTGAATGCAACCAATCTCTTTACCATTACAGGTTATGATGGTTATGATCCGGAAGTGGGAATTTCACCGGCAAGTCCCAATGTCTACAATTTGGACAACGGCCGTTACCCGTCTCCGACAACATTCTCTCTGGGATTAGATGTGTCATTTTAAAGATCATATAAAGGAATAAACAATGAAAACCAAGAATATCAAATACGTTGTAGCGGCCATACTTATGGGCTTGGGTCTTTCTTCTTGCGATGACTTCTTAGACAGACCGGTGGAAGACAACTACAATACGGAAAACTATTATCAGTCGGATGCGGCTTGCGTCTCGGGCGTGAACTACCTCTACAACTCACCCTGGTATGATTTCCAGCGTGGCTTTGTCAAAATGGGTGAGGTGCTTTCGGGCAATATGTATATGGGAGGAAGCCCCTATCTGAACTTTAGTGTTAATGGGTCGGATATCGACCTTATCAATATGTCTTATTCGCTTTGGTCGGTAATTGGTCATTGCAGTACGGTGTATGAATCTTTGAAAGGCGCCAGTGCGTCTGAAGCGATTAAAAACCAATGCGAAGGTGAGTGTCTTGCCTGGAAGGCAATGGCCTATTTCTTCCTCGTGCGGTCGTTTGGCGACGTTCCTATCATACATAGCAATTCAAAAACTCTTGCAGCCGGTAACTATAATACGTTGCCGAAGGTACAGAAGGCTGATGTTTATGATTATATCGTCATGACTCTTGAGAAAGCATTGGAACTCCTTCCGAAGACTAAAAGCACAACAGGGCGCATAGATTACTATTGTGCAGAAGGTCTGCTCGCTAAAGTATATTTGGCCAAGGCAGGTGTGAGTGGTACGTTGAACAAGGATGATTTGGCTAAGGCTGCAGCTTATGCGAAGGATGTTATCAATAATTCCGGTCGTTCGCTGTTGGGAGTCTATTCTGATATTTTCCGCGGAAGCAACAATGTCAGTGATGAGAGTCTCTTTGCATGGCGCTGGACGGTTGGTGCTCAATGGACCAGTCAGAACACACTTCAGAGCGACCTTGCACCGCAGGGATTTGACGAGAATGGAGACTGTTGGGGAGGATGGGGTGGTCCATCACTCGATTTGATCGAGGCTTATGGAATATCTCCGAAAGATGATCCTACCAAACGTATTGACAAGGACGCTCGTCGCCAGGCTACGGTGATGCTGGCTGGTGATGTTTACAGCTATTTCTGGCGTGATCAGGATTTGGGTAATGGCAAGAAAGGGCTCGACTACCTCAAGTTCTGGTACGATAAAACCTATAACAGTGCGGCTACCGGACAGTGTCAGGCACCCTGTGGAGGTACCAATGTGAAAAACCTTTATGGCAACAATGCAGACCATTTAGCAGAGACGGGAATCGCTGCAGGCCGTATGGCCAATGCTTTGGCCACACATATACTGCGTCTTTCGGATGTATATTTGATACTTGCAGAAGCTCATACGCTGATGGATGGAGGTACCACAACCAATGCTGATGCTCTGGCAGCCTTTAATGCGGTGCATCAGCGGGCAGTGCCTACCGATGTGGAAAAGACCTCACTGACTTTCGACGATGTGTGGAAAGAACGTCGGTTGGAATTTGCCGGAGAGGGCGACCGTTGGTACGACTTTGTGAGACGAAGCTATTATGACGTGAATGCTTGTATTGCGGAAATCAAGGCACAGAAACGCAATGCGCTGTTCAACTGTGACGTAGTTTACAAGAGATATTTTGAGTCAGGAGTTTGGTCGCACGACGAGAACGAAGGAGAAATGCAATATGATGAGGAAACACCTATTCCCAATGTGACTGAGCACAGTTTCCAACTGCCGTTCCCGACTGAGGACGTGGCTTTGAATCCTAATCTCGGAAGCAATGTGGAGGCTGTCCATGTTGACGTACGCAGTACCTATAGTTACTAAATGTCATTAATCTAAAACGACTTATCAAAATGAAAGTAATAAATATAAAATGGGCTTGCATGATAGCGCTTGCCACAGTCTGCGTTGCCTTGTCTTCTTGCAAGGACGAACCCGATAAGTATGAGCCTACGGGAGGCACTCCAACGGTGTATTATATTCGTCCGGTGGATGTTGGCAGTAAGGACTCCCTGCTCGTAGAGGCTCCTATGCAGGCGTCGATTTGCTTGGTGGGTAACAACCTGAAAAGCATCAAGGAACTTGTTTTCAACGACCAAAATGCAGTACTCAATACCAGTTATATGACTGATCATACGATCATTGTATCTGTACCGAAAACTATTCCGACGGTGGTATCAGACAAGATGTATATGGTCACAACTTCCAATGATACTATCCCATATGATTTTAAAGTCATTGTTCCTGCACCGACAATATCGTCGATGAGCAACGAATGGGCTGATGCCGGAGAGGAAGTTACGATTACTGGAGATTATTTTCTTGACTACGACAACTTTCCCTTGGAGATTGCTGTAGGCAGCAACTATACAGTTCCTCGCAGTGCAATATCTAAGATATCCAAGACAAGCATTACGATGACGGTGCCGGAAGATATGCCTGAACATGAGAAAATCACAATCTCCTCGAAGTATGGCTCGACAAAAGCACCTTTTGAATATAAGGATAACCGTGGAATGTTGTTCGATTTCGACACACCCTACGATGGAACAAACGTGCTTGGCAATCATGGATGGCATAATCGTCCTATACAGTCTGATGAGACTTCGCTTAGCGGTAACTACCTTTTGCTTGGTGATGCCGACATGAGTGCTGAAGGAGAGTGGAATGACGGCAACTTCGCCTTTGAGTATTGGGCCGGAACATGGGATAAGACTTTTGACGGTGATGGCCCCAAGCTGAACGATGTAGCTGACTTCTCAAATTGGGAAGAAAAGAGCTTGAAGTTTGAGATGCTTATTCCTTCGGCTAATGCTTGGCGTGCCGCACCTATGCAGCTTATTTTTGCAGGTCCGGATAAGATTAAGCTGTTTGAAGCCAACAACACTTTCTTCAAAAATGAAGATGGGTGGGGACGGGCACTCTATATGCCTTGGCATAACGATGCTACTTCCTATGACACTGGAGACAAGTGGGTGACGGTAACGATTCCTTTCACCGATTTCAATAAGGACTGGGATGGAAATGCTGCCAAAAAGAAGTTCTCTACGGTGGATGATTTCGCCAGTTTAACGATCTTCGTTGTTACGGGAAGCTATGGTGATAAAACGGTTATTCCTAACGGAGTTGATTGCCGCCCAATCATCAAGATTGATAATATTCGTGTAGTTCCCAATAAATAATGCTAAAATCAAGATTGAGATATGAAAAAGTTTATCAATAACATATTCGTCCTGTTAATGACAGTCCTTGTCGGACTGTCGTTGACAGCCTGCAACGAGGGCGATGATCTGAACACAGACCAATATGGCAATGAGATCGCCTTGAATTCATTTGGCCCATGTCCGGTGTTGCGTGGAGGTACGCTTTATTTCTATGGCAGCAACCTTGACCAGATTACTGAGGTCAATCTGCCGGGAGCAGATCCCATCACTTCCATTGAAGTGGTGGCATCGGGAGCGCACAGTAAGATTTCTATTCAGGTTCCGGCCGAGAAGTGTGATACCGGTCTCGTTACTTTGGTAACGCCTAAGGGTGGAAAGATTATGACCATAACCCCGATTACCTATCGTGAGGACATTGAGATTTCTAAGTTCTACGTGGGCACTGAGGGCACACTCACAGGAAATGTGGGTGATGTACTCACCGTGAAGGGAGATTACCTGAATCTTATTCACGGCATTGTGTTTGCCGAGAACGATACAGTCAAGGAAGAAAATTTTGTTGCTCACGACCGTTATACCATACAGGTAGCAATTCCTGAAGGTGCGCGAACAGGAAAGTTTACGCTGACTGATGCAGCAGAAACTCCTACTGAAATTCAGTCCGAAGAAGTGCTCGTTGTCAATTTGCCGACAGTGAAGGGCATTTCTCCGGAGACTGTAAAGGCCGGACAAACGATCACTGTGAGTGGTGCTGGCCTAACGCAAATTGCTGGTGTCAAGCTGGTAGGAGCCACTGTTGATAGCTCTTTGTTTATTTCCAAGAGTGCACAGTCGCTTACATTTGCCTTGCCCGACAAAGCAGGCGACGGTGAAGTGTCACTTGTTACCAAGTCCGGCATCAGCATCCCTGCTGGAAGTATTACGACTGTAGTACCTTCTAACTTGAGCGCAACACCCTCTCCGGTGAAGAATGGAGCTAAAATTAACATTGCCGGCAAGGATCTTGATCTTGTCACAGGTATCGCTTTCCCGAATGCTGAAGGCCAGTTGGGGTCTGTTTCTGCTACAAAGGTTGTAGCTGTTGTGCCTGAAGCTGCTCAGGGCGGAGACATCACGCTGAGTCTTGCCAATGGTAAAACGGTTACTGTTGCATACAAATTAGTAAAGCCTACAGTTACCGGTTGCAATCCTGCATCGCTTATTGCCGGCAATAAGGTTATAATTAAGGGTAAGGACCTCGATCTCGTGGCTTCGGTGACATTCCCGGGAGAGACCCCTCAGAAGGTGAGCGAATTTATTGCTAATAATGCCACTGCCATTGCCTTAACTGTTCCTGCTGCATCTTCCGGCACGGGATTCACCCTGAACTTGAAGAACGGTGAAACTGTAGAAATTGCTTCCGGACTGACCATCCAGGCTGCTACGGATCCGTCTGTCAGTGCCATCAATCCGGCAAGTGCAACGGCAGGCTCCACAATTACCATAATGGGTAAGAATTTTGATAGGGTAGAGAATATCTACATAGGCTCTTATAAGGTGACTAAATATGGCTCGCGCACATCGACAACGTTTACTTGCCAAGTTCCCGCTACAGCCGAAACAGGCAGTTATAAACTCTCGTTTGAGGGATTTGACGATACACGTTACGAAGTGGGCACTTTTGAAGTGGTACCTGCGGAGGTGGATATTACGGCATGTTGTTTCAGCGAGGATCGTTCGAAAGTGATGAGTTTCCCCTTGAACATTACTTGGGACGATTCCGGACGCTTCCGCGTTCAGAATAATGTTACACCAAGTCTGAAAGATTTGAAGCTCGCAGCCGGAACATCCAAGATTATATTCTATAAGACGGGCACAGGACAGATACAGTTCAATGATCCGAACTGGGCTTCGCTCATTACGGTTGCAGACTGGAACGGCGACAAAGCAGCTTTGGAAGTGGTACTCACTCAGGATATGATCGATTGGATCACAGGAGCAAAGTCAGATGGCTGGAGCAATACAAGTTTTATTGTTCAGGGCGATGGACTGAGGCTCATGAAAGTCACAATCCTCCCATAATCAATTACATGTAACGCTTCAAATTGAATAAACAAATTAATTAATGGAAGAATGGATACCTTACCTTATAATGGACTTTGGTCTTATCAATAAGATAGGTAGCCATTCTTTCCGTTCGATAATTTGTCACCAATAGGTTTTCTTATAATGAAAAGATTGTTTTTCACATGCTTAGTATTTGTCTGTGCGGTAGTTGCTTTTGCCGACACAGGTAAATCTTTGTTTGTTACGTTTACAGATAATACCAAAATAGAGTTTGCACTTGTTGAGACACCCGTTGTTACGGTTTCGGACAACTCTCTCGTTGTTGCCACCACATCAGCCACGGCCACTTATCCCCTGCAAAAAGTAAGTATGCTTACGTATGGCACCACGACGTCTATCCGTAAGGTACCTATTGATGGGGTGAATATTACTCCCAATCGCATTGTTTTCAATGGAACTGCTCAACAAGTTCGTATCTTTGCTCTTGATGGCAGTAGGGTAGAGATAGATCCTGTCGTTGTCAACGGATCCACAGTTGTATCGCTTGACAAGTTGCCACGTGGCATTTATATCATCAGTATAAATGGCAAATCATTTAAAATCATACGAAGATGAAAAAGCTTCTATCCATATTTGTCACGATGCTCTTTTCTGCTGTCGTGTCGGCTCAGGTCGATGGAGACCAAATAACGGTCAATAAAACCAATGGAGAGAAAACTACTTATAATTTAACAGGCTCCTCTAATGTGCTTTCTTCACTGAAACATTCGGCAGATGGGAATGTGGAGGTTTACCTTAAAGGTCTTGAGGACATAGGTGCATGGGAAACGTACGATGTCAATTCCATAAGCAGCATTATCTTTAATGTTCAGCGTCCCGGAGATATCAGTGACGTAACTCTGGCCGATGCGTTTGCTTCTGATGCAACCAAGAGACTTTACAAATACTTGAAACTAAACTATGGCAGCAGAACACTGTCGTCGGTTATGTCCGATGTCAGTTGGAATCATAATATAGCCGATGATATTTATGCTAAAACGGGTAAATATCCTGCTATGAATTGTTATGATTTCATCCATATTTCCGTGCCCGATGGCAATGGCTGGATAGATTACAACGATCTGACACCGGTCACCGAATGGACGGATGCAGGGGGACTGGTTTCGCTGATGTGGCATTTTAATGTGCCCAACTCGGAGAGTACTATTGTAGGAAACAATGGATCAGGGACGACTTGTAATCCTGAAAAGACTACGTTTAAGGCTTCTAACGCACTGGTGACCGGCACGTGGGAAAACCGGTGGTTTTATGGTCAGATGGACCGCGTAGTCAATGTTTTGCTCAAATTGCAGGATGCCGGTGTTGTGGCGCTGTGGCGCCCATTTCATGAGGCTGCTGGCAACAGTACGCTGAAATCCGGAGAGAGTTGGGGCAAAGCATGGTTTTGGTGGGGTGCTGACGGTGCCGACACGTTTAAACAATTATGGAAAGCCATGTTTTCCTATTTCCAGAGCAAGGGTGTTCATAATCTTATTTGGGTGTGGACTTCACAGAATTTCAATGGAAATTCGGCAAAGTTCAACAACGATGACAGCTGGTATCCCGGTAATGACTGTGTAGACATTGTGGCTCGCGACCTTTATGGCTACACCGCTGCACAGCAGAAGTTGGAGTTTGCAGAGTTGCAAAGCCGCTACCCTGATAAAATGATCACACTCGCCGAGTGTGGCACCGGTGGGGAGACGGGTACGCCGACTGCCGACGTGGGTGAGGCATGGAACGCAGGTGCCAAGTGGTCTTGGTTTATGCCTTGGTATGGAACAGTATTTCCCACAGACAGTTGGTGGCAGAAAGTGATGAACGATCCTCGTGTTATTACTCGGGATGAAGTTAATCTCAATGCTACGATGGTTGAGGAAACGGCTAAGGAGGCTGTTCTCAACATGGGATTGGGCTTCAATCTCGGCAACACATTGGATGCTAATGGCATAGGAGCAGGGCACAATTTGTCTGACTACGAGACACAATGGGGACAACCGGTGACGACACAGACCATGATGGATTTTCTGAAAAAGGGTGGCTTTAATGCCGTTCGAATTCCTGTGACTTGGTATGAGCACCTTGATGCTGCTGGGAATGTAGACAAGGCATGGATGGATAGAGTGCAGGAGATTGTCGACTTCGTGCTCTCGGCAGGCATGTATTGCATTGTTAATGTTCATCATGACACTGCGGCGGGAAAAGGCGCGTGGGTGAAAGCTGATTCGGAAAACCATGCTGCTAATGCCCCGAAGTTCAAACATCTATGGACACAGATAGCTAATCGATTCAAGGACTACGACCACCGTCTACTCTTTGAGGCCTACAATGAAATGCTCGATGCTGATAACACATGGAATGCTCCCAAGAAGACAGACTGCTACGTGGCGCTTAATGCCTATGCCAAGGACTTTGTGACTGCTGTGCGCAACACAGGAGGAAACAATGCCGTGCGCAATCTCATTGTCAATACTTACGCCGGCGCTCACAATAAGGCCGTACTTGATAACTTTGTGCTCCCCACTGACGAAACGAATGGCCATTTGGCCGTTGAGGTGCACTCTTACGACCCCTATAATTGGATCAATACTTATGGAGCGTGGAACTCTGATTGCAGCAACGAACTGAAGAGCATGTTTGAAATGCTCAATACACGTTTTGTCAGTAAAGGCATTCCGGTCATCATGGGTGAGTATGGTACACATGGTGCCGACTATGCCTCTGTTAATGGAACATCGTCTGATACTTGGAAGCAGGCTGCAGCCGACCAGGCCGCTGATATGGTGCGTCAAGCTAAGGCTCTGGGTATTGCAACTTTTTATTGGATGAATATCTTTGACAGTGCCGACCGCACGGTACCTCGTTGGACTCTTCCTTCGACAGTTAGTGCAATGGTTAGTGCTTATAATGAATAAATGATGATGACTAAGGAGACTGTCTTTTGTTTATTGTCTTTGGCAGCATTATGCTTTTCCTGTGGCAATAAGCAGAAGACGTATGAAGAGATAGGAAGCAGTGGACTGACCACACGCACAGAAAACCTGCAGGCCAATATACGGACATTTGTCAATAAAGGTGTATTGATAGGACAGCTATATGGCACATTGGAGGGCGTTGGATGGAGAGAAGATTCTGTGGGTCACAGTGATATTCGAAGCATCTGTCATGACGGTCCTGCTTGTAGCGGATATGAGCTCTGTGGCATAGAACGAGGGTTAAAAGTGAACTCCGACTCTATAGCTTTCGAGGCTATTTGTAATGACGCACTACGCCTTTTTAAGCGTGGCGGACTCGTTGTGATGAGTTGGACAATGCCTAACTATCGGGGTGATAATAAGGTTTTCGAAGTGTGGACGGAACGTCTGGCTGACTATCTTTCCTCGCTACAGGATGATTACGGCATTAAGGCTCCCGTGATGTTGTTACCCTGTCCGCAGGATGGTTTGTCATGGTACACGAAACTTAGTCCGGAAGCCTACAAGTCACTTTTTGAAAAGGTAAAAGACAGATTACAAAGTCTTGGAGTTGTCAATGTGTTGTATGGCAGCTCATGGACTGAGTTGAACGATCGAGGCCGTATAGAGAGGTCTTTGCCGGACGGAATTGACGTTCTCCAATTATCCCTGATACAGAACAAAGGTAGTAGAGAATCGACCTATCAGGCTCGTCTCAATAACGAACTATCTATGCTCATGAATATCGCTCATTCACGCAATTTGGCTTCGGGTTTGACTACAGGAATGAAGGGGCTTCCCGCTACCAATTATTTTACGGATGTTTTTCTGCCCATTCTCCACAAGCATCGTCTTTCTTACGTGCTCTTAGGAGCTAATCGAGGCGATCCCAGCAGAGCGCATTTCTATGTGCCTTATCCGGGCTGTGATGAGCGTCTAATCGATGATTTTATAAAATTCTATAATGATGATTTAACCATTTTCCTCAGCAATCTTAATGGATTATACTTGAGGAAGTAATTTTAATAACGCTTGTTTTCCGGGAGGTAGACAGCTGTGTTATTAAAGCTTGAGTAGGGTATGCAGCCTTCATCTTTCATCAATGGTATTTATCTTTGTTACGTGCGGTCGGGCATGTCCTTGTCGTAGCAATCTTCCTATGTGAACAACTCGTGCAGTTCCTTGTTACTCAACTTGTCAATCCAGCTTTCGCCTACTGCCATAGTCATGTCGGAGAACTCGTTTCTCATTAATCATCGTTAATACGCTCTTTGAGCGTGTCATGCGAGATGAAACGATGCACCCTCACGTCTTGTTGCCTATCGAGTTGGGTTTCAATACGCCCAAATATTTTTCTCAGTGCTTCAAGAAGGAACTTGGAGTATTGCAGAGTGAACTAGTAAAGAAACTTTAATTTGGCAATACCTTCTGTTTTTAAAATTTGAAACAGTGAATTATTTGAACAAACAGTCTTCTCAAATTCGTTTATTTAAAAACAAGCTTGACTTTATTTGAAATACGCAAAAATTGCGATGGTTTGTAAATGACTGACTATCAGTGTTTTTGAAAAATAAGACTTTGTTTTCCTATTTTTCCGCCCGTAATTGAGTATCAAACGACATGATGATAAGGCTTCAACTGCAGTGTGATAGAGGCTCTTCCGTGCTGTCGATAAGGCCTAACCATGCTAAGAAAAGGCCTCAATCGCAGCACCCTTGCGATTTTTGGGATTGCTCGGCCCGATTTTGACGAAAAAACATAGCCCTTTTTGCGCTGGATGACTCGAAAATAATGATCAAAAAATGGTAAAAATATTTTATAGAAGTAAGAATGATGAGTGAAGAATGAAACCGGATTTAGGATGCGTCTGAGTGCAATAGGATTTTACACGTACTAACTTTTATTCCTACATCATATCTTCCTGTTTTCAATCCTACTTTGTGGTTATATGGTTGCCACAATCGTAAAGGACGTAAGATGTTTCCAAAAAGTAGATGCCCACTTAGCCTTTATCTCCCCAGTAAATATAAACTGAGCCGAGCGGTTATCATTTTTGCTGTGGATGACGACAACTTTATTTTCATTATAACAAGTTCATGATAGTATATGACGACTGCAAGATTTTAAGCAGTATACTACGAATGTTAGTCTGCAAAATTTTTGCTATAATTACAAAAGCAGCAAATTGCTTGGTAATCTATCTTTTATTATCTAACTTTCCTCTAAAAAAGGAACATTCTTTTATCACACTGGCTTGTATATCGCGATTTTTATGTAAATTTGTAGGCGAAACAAATTCTGATGAATTTTTATATGTACCTAATGGGTATGATTTTCTAATGATGCGTCAAATTCGCAGCAAAGCGGATGGGATGCGTCTTAATATGTTGATTACTGTTATACAAGCAAGTATGAAGAAAGCTCTTTTGGGACTATGTCTCATGTGTGCCACTATGGCCAACGCACAGGGGATAGGAAAAGTTAGATTTGGGACTGCTTATGACGAGGCTGTACCATGTATCGAAGCAATATTGGGTACCCCTGTTGCTGCTGATGCAAATGTTGTAACATACAAGAACGTTTCTTTCAAAGGTTTTAAGTGGAGCGAGATAACTTTCAAATTCAAGGAAGGTCGTTTGACGGAGGCTCGCTGTTATATGAATCAGAGAAACAAGAAAGCAGCTACTTCTCAGCTTTCTGATATAGCAAAGGTAATGGAGAAAGAACACGCCATGACAATGGATTTTGAGGATGATGGTAATTTGTTCTATGCGGGTGGCACTTCTCCGATGGGTTATGGTCATTTATTCACCATCTTCATTTCTCCCCGTAATGGAATTTGGACTACACAAATGCGATTTGGCCCATTTCGCATTTGAAGGACTATAACGTTTTGGGAAGAGATATAGGACTGTACAACATCAATGTCGCTTTATGAAAAAGGTTATTTTATCTGTATCCTTGTTTTTTCTTTCCTTGAATATTTCGGCCAAGTCTATGGTAGAGATATGGGAATCTTTACCCGATACATTGCTACCATATATAGATCGTAATCATCGATTGGAGATGACGGAGTTTCTGAATATGAGGTTGAAGGGGGAGGTAGAACATTCTCTTCGGGGGCAAAGTGTGATGGATACAATCACATCGAACTATATTCATCTCACTTTAAATGAGGCTGTGGATATGCACATCAAACGGCTGGCATATCATGATGGCGATTCTGTTTTGTGTGTTGTGAAGACTTGGAGTGCTCCTGAGAAGGAGAGTGATGTTTATTTCTATACACAAGATTGGCAGAGACTTAATATTCCTAATCCGTTGGAATTGTACCGGAAAGAACTCAGGATATCACGTCCCGACTCTATGTCAGTGGACGAATGGGATGCTCTCGCTTCAAAGGTGAGCTTTGTTTTGACGGGTGCTGCGCTTTCTGCATCTCATGATAATCTTCAGGTCTTTCAGTCCGCACCTTTACTTTCTATTGAAGACCGTGACAAAATCCGTCCCCTGCTCATGTCTGTTTCTTTGAAATGGAATGGCCGTGCTTTTGAATAACACCTCATTTTTCCTATTAGAGGTTACAACCTTCCGGTGTTTTGATATTAAAAAATAATGGAGTTATTGCTGAAAAAGCCATAGCTCCATTAGTTTAAATAGACTGATTTTATATTCAATTTATAGTATTCCCAGCTTACTTACGGCAATCAATAATGAGAAGCCGATAATCAATGAAATAATACCCACGATAAGGCCGGTCTTCAACATGTGCTTTTGTTGTATAAGTCCGGTAGAGAATGCAATGGCATTTGGTGGGGTAGAGATTGGTAGTGACATCGCACTTGATGCAGCAATGGCAATGCCAATGAGTACAGTGGATGTTCCACCGATGATGCTAAGTTTGTCTCCCATACCTTCACATACTACAGTCAGGATAGGAATCATCAGGGCAGCAGTAGCGGTGTTGCTGATGAAGTTTGAAAGGAAATAACAAACAAGTCCGGCTATAACCAGAATGACAACTGGATTCCAAGCGCCAAAGGGGATCGACTCTATGGCAACCTCGGCAAGTCCGGTTCCATTCATAGCAAGTCCTAAGGCAAATCCTCCGGCAACCATCCAGATAACACCCCAATCAATGTCTTGTAAATCTTTGGCAGTAATAACTCCTGTAAACGCAAATACGGCAATAGGAAGCATGGCTACGGTATTGGCATTCACACCAATTTGCTTCCCAAATATCCATAGAAGTATTGTTACGGCAAAGGTGAGGCCTACAACAATGGTACGCCAGTTATGCTGCATCTCACCCTCTATTTTCAGTTCAATGTTCTGTTGAGAGAATGGGAAGAATTTGCAAAGTAAGAACCATGCTATGATAAGCAGCAAGAATACAAGTGGCACCATGATCATCATCCATTCTCCGAAGCCTATGTCCATGTTAAGTCCTGCCGGATCGTTTAACACCTTGTAGGCAAAAGCATTTGGAGGTGTTCCGATTGGAGTTCCCATACCGCCAAGATTGGCGCCAATTGGGATAGACATCGTGAGCGCAATACGTCCTCTTCCGTTTGCCGGCAGTGCCTTGAACACCGGCGTGAGAAAGGTGAGCATCATTGCAGCAGTAGCCGTATTTGAAATGAACATGGAGAAAATGCCGGTTATCAGCAAGAAGCCCAAGAGCACATTTTGGCTTTTTGTACCAAAAGGTTTGATCAGAGTTTTAGCCATCCATACGTCCAATCCGGACTTTGTTGCTGAGATAGCTAAAATGAAACCACCTAAAAATAGAATAATGGTAGGATCGGCGAAGCAAGCCATAATACCTACAGAGTCGAGCAGCTGACCATATTCTCCACCGTCCCCTTGTAGGAATTTAAAGGAAGAATTACTAACACAGAACAGCAATACAAAGATGATCGTTACAGAAGTGGCCCATGCCGGTATGGCTTCGGTAAGCCACAGTAGTACGGCCATAACGAAGATAGCAATAACACGCTGCTGTACGATGGTAAGTCCCTCAATGCCAAAGATAGAGCTTGGAAGGTTCCAAACGATTAAGGTGATAATAGCAGTAATCAAAAACCACAAAGCTTTTCTCTTGTTAAAATCGCCTGTGAGTGCTTTTTTAATAGATTCTTGCATAATATGTTTAAAGTTTCAATTTTAGGATTAGACTTTTAAAGGATGGTTCAGGTAACAAAGTTGGCTGTTTAAAGCTAAACAGTAGGTAATAAGGGTTAGAATTTGTTTTGTGTTCCTACGATGGTGGCGTCATTATAAAAGGTACAGATATAAAATTCCACATACATCGTGAAGAAGTGTATGTGGAATCTTTGAATATTATTTCTTGTCTGCTGTGGCCTCTTGCATATTCCCTTCAACATACAAGCGGGTCATTTCCGGAACACCGTTGGTACGGATGGTTACGGTTTTTTTGAAGTGTCCGGGGAACTTTCCTTTTCCGTTATAGGTTACGGTAATGGTGCCTTTCTGTCCGGACTTTATTGGAGTCTTGGTATAGGTCGGCACAGTACAGCCACAGCTTGCTACTGCTTGGTTGATAACCAATGGTTGGTCACCGACGTTTGTAAATGTGAATGTACATTTCTGAACAGGTGTTGATTCTGAGAATGCTCCAAAATCATGATTAACCTTATCGAATTTAATCTGAGCCTGTGCAAGTGCTGCATTGATTCCGCCTACAAGCATCAGGGCTATAAATAATAGTTTCTTCATATTCTGATCATAAATTGTTAATATGTTGCAAATATATCAATTATTTATGACTTACATTACTAAAAGATTGTTATTTAACAGTCTTTAATGCTGACAATGCTCAAATCTGAAAATGACGTTATATATTATATCTGCTTAAAATTATTTTAACCATTGTTGTGTAATGGTGTCCATTAGTGTATGGTTGGTCTTTTAAAAATATTCCTCCCATTATCTGCTGAATGATAAGGGAGGATATATGTTACATTTTTAATTTGTGCTGCCAGTTAGAATTCGCTGTCGTCACTAATTTCTTCTGCCTCGAAGTTCAGATCGTCAGGGTCAGTTTCAAATGTTGTGCGATAGCTTTCTTCCGTGAGTTTGTCCTCGTCAAATCCGTCCTCTTCCTCATCTTGCTCGAAATCATTTTCCGGCAAATCATCATTATCATCAAGGTCTTGGTTTTTACGAAGCTCATTTTTGTTCTTGCTGGAAGATTTATGAAGTTCCCCTTCCGGTTTCTCCTTTACGAAGATTGCTTCTATCCAAGAGCCTTTGGGTATTTCCAACACTTCGAATCCGTCTGCAGTTTTCTTTTCGTAAAGCCCACCACTTTTATGCACCCGGTCTTTAGGGAGTGTGGTAGTGGAGATATCGAAGCCCGACTCAATAATATCTCGCACGCTTTGTGACAGCGATTCCCACCCTCCGCCAAAATTACGGTCGAGCACTTCTATAAGTTTTGCCGCAGAAATATGGCGAATATTTTCATAGGTGAGATCGGTTACCCTTAGTATAGCACGTTTCTTAATGGCAATTTTCTGTTTGGCACTGTCATCGATACGAATCGTTCCCGTCTTGAATCCCCTTGCTTCATACTTCTTGATTACTTCCGGTTTGTCAATCTTTACCTCTTCAAGTTCAAAAGCACTGCGGATAATGTCGGTGTAGCGGCGTATGTTGTCTTTCAAGTCTGCATCATGTTCTGCGGCTTTCCATATACGGAACACGTCGTTCTCCTGAATATCCCATACGTTACTTTTGTTCAACGTTTTAAGTGTTACGGCTTTTTTATCTTTCATTTTAATACTGTATATCTGCTGCAAAAATAAGTATAAATTCGTAATCCACAAATATTTCTTGTTCTTTTTTGAGTGAATCTTCATACTCTTCCTCAGGAGTATCTCATGATAAGCAGTATAACGTGACTGCTAAGTCCAAAATTTGCTGTTTTCGGTGGGTCTCATTGTGGCTTTGCATTTGGGGCAAGTGTGAAAAGCCCACTCCTCTATCCTGTCACTTCCGCATTGCAGACATAGGCGCCCCACAATGCTACTGAAGGATGGAGCCGTGTCACCGATGACGCCACCAACAACTAGAGGTTGGACGGTATGACAGTCGGGACAACTCACCATTACGATATGTTGTCCCATAAAACCACGTCCCTCATATACGTCAGCAGTGTAACCGCATTGCATACACCGATACTGAATGATTCTACCCATATTGTTGATAAACAGAGAGATATTGCTTCGCTACTTTGATATAGTCGTGATGACGCCGAATATATTCCACACTTTGACGTTTAAGCATTGCTATTCTTTCCGGCTTGAGTACCAATTGCTCTATAGCATCAAACACACTTTCATAGGTCGGCTCAACATTAATGATAGGCTGCAATTCTTTTTCGCCGATAATTTCATAGTTCTCCGGCTCACCTCCGCCAATGCAAACAATGCCTCGACTCATGGCTTCCAGTGCGTTCATGGCGGGAGTGTAGCTGTAGAGTTGGTCGAGAATGGCATCTGCTTTATGCATCATCCTAACATATTGGTTGAAAGGTAATCCATCTACTACAGTCAGATTTAGTTTGCCCGGATGTTTTTCACTTACGGCTTTTGCTGCCGCGAGCATGATATCGGTGCCTTTATATACGTTGCGTGCTTTACTGATACCGACAAACAGGTTTAAGGGCTGTAATGTTGTTGCATTTATCTGTTCTGCTTCCTCCTTGGGTTTGATAGGGAACGGAACAAAGCAGGTTTTAGTGGGGAACAACGGTTGATAGCATGCCCAGTATTCGTATAGCCCGCAGATGATACCATCACAGTCATTAGCTATGTATTTATTGAGTTTTTCTTTGGCCGTACCTATCCAGTCTTTGCGTTCCTTGATGGCATCCGTATTTTCTCGCAGGGAGTTTCCAATATTAAAATCGCTGTATCTCAATGGCTTTCGTGTAATATTCTCATGCACCCAATAGTAGTCCATTCCGAAAGCACCCATGAAAACCTTACCATTGTGTTTGCGCAACCAACGATAGAGTTTGTAGTTTCGTTCGGCTTTCAACTCCACAAACAATGGGTTGATAAGCTGCACTACATCATATCCTTTTAATCGTGGCAGATTTATAAAAATATCTTTTATGAGCCGTATTCCGCCTATCTTTCCCGGTTTCCGGTCTAGGTTTATATCTCTTGGATAGTTCTTCCAGAAGTCTCCGTTGCTTGCCACCGTGACTTGATGGCCGAGTGTTCTCAGTCCTTCGGCCAGAGTTGCGTGTACATTACTGTATTCGCCTAAAAGAAGTATCTTCATGACAATATTTTGGGCTTAATGGCTACCATCAACAGCTTTCTTCCAAGGGAATTGCCAATGAGGTTTCTGAAGAGCGTATATTTTTTAGTATATTTCTTGTCCGGCAGAGGATATAGGCCGTATTGATACAGCGTTTCTATAGCCTCATTCAGATGCTTGTTGCTATGTGTCAGTTTGATGGTGTTGTATAGGTAGTCCATAGACAGTTGGGCAATGCGACGATTGAGTGCCTGACCTTCCATTTCAGGTAGTCGGTCTGCCACTTCCCTCAATCGGAGAATGGCGGCAATGGTGTCGTTGAACCGCTTCACGGTGTGTCGCTTGTTGCGTTTATTCATGATAGAGTTTTCACGCTTGCGATAGAAGTATGCTTTTGCTTGAGTAGAATATAAGTTTTCGGCACACAACACCAGCAAGGGCGTAAACTCTTCGTCTTCGTGGATGCGCCCCTCCGGAAAACGCAGGCTGCCAAGCATGTTTCGTCTGAAAATATACCCCCATACTGCTGATCGAAGGTTGTTTTGGTGCATATATGCAGCTCCGGTCATTGGTCCGTCAAACCAAAAAGGAGTTTTTGAGGTTCTTGTTTGGGTTTCATGGAACATCACTATGTCAGCATCTTGATACCTAATGATGTCAAGACAATGCTCATAGGGGGCTTGCAGGAGAAAGTCGTCGCCATCTACAAATTGAACAAACTCACCCGTAGCACAGAGCAACCCCTTGTTGCGGGCAGCCGACAGCCCCTTATTACGCTGTCGAAGATATATGATGTCGTCTTGGATGTCGCTCAGTTCGGTGAGCGGACTAATATCCGACCCATCATCTACCACGATGATTTCGCGCTTCTCTTTTGTCAGCGACAGGCGCAGAATGCTGTCAAGACATTCTCGAAGCATTCCGACGGGTAGGTTGTACGTGGTGACAATAAAACTGATTAGCGGAGCCGATGAAAGATTTTGTGAAGCTTGCATAGGCGTTTCAATCCAAATAGATGTAACAGTTTGAGTTTAAAGGTGTGCTTGTAGGGCAGAATGGGGAAGTATTTGGAAATTGTACCACGCGCTCTGTACACGTCCAACTGGATGTTTAATACATGAGCGTAATAGTCTTTCATGTCGTATTCCGCCTGATTTTTATGCCGTTTTCTTCTCAATTTCCTCCGTATGTTGGAAATGGCCCTTGTGTGAGCTTCGAGCAAATGGGCAAGGTCTTTTCCGTTGGCAGTTTCTGTAATGCCTTTGGGATTGAAACAATAATAATAAAGGCCCACGTCGGTTGTGGCCACGCGACGACAGTTTTTCAGTATGGCCGGCAATGTGAAAACATCTTCAAATGCTTTTCCGGGATATTTCACGCCCTTGAACACCTCACGCTTGTATATCTTGTTCCATGCATACGCGTGCTTGTAGGCCTCGCCTTCCAGCCAGTAGGACAGCATGTCGGTGTAATCCTTGCGCTGGAATTGCAGTCGGTTGCGCTTCTTGGAGCCATAGTGTTCATAGACCGGATATTCCAGCATGTCGTAATCTGGACGGGTGTTAATGATTTCGAAGAGCGTTTTGAAACTCTCGTCAGCGATATAGTCATCGCTGTCAATAAATGTGATATATTCTCCGCGAGCCTTGCTTATGCCTATGTTGCGGGCATAGCTCAGACCTCCGTTGCGTTTCAGGTGTACCACTTGGAAACGACGGTCCTGCTTGACATAATCGTCACAAATCTCTGAACTGCCGTCGGTAGAGGCGTCATCAACGAGTATGCCCTGCCAATCTCTAAACGACTGATTGGCAATGCTGTCGAGACATCTGGGCAGCGTGTCGGCTACTTGATATACGGGAATGACGATACTTAATTTCATACTGCAAAGATAATAAATGTTTTGCATTTACGTTAAAATAACGATGGAAAAACGAGAAAACAACAATTCGTATTCTCATATCCTGAAATATACCGGACTTTTCGGTGGCGTTCAGGGGTTGAACATCCTTATTGGGCTTGTGCGCAACAAGCTTGTGGCCCTGATTCTGGGGCCTGAGGGCATGGGGTTGGTGTCGCTTTTCAACTCCACCATCAAGGTAGTTTCCGACTCGACCAACTTCGGCATCGCCATGAGTGCGGTCAAGAATATATCCGAATCCATCGAGTTGGGCGACGAAGAGCGTTTGCACCATGTCATCGGAACGGTGAGAACCTGGAGTCTTCTTACTGCCCTGCTGGGCATGCTGCTCTGCATGGCATTGAGTCCATGGCTCAGCGACTGGACGTTTTCGTGGGGCGACCACACGCTTCACTTTGTTTTGCTCTCTCCGGTTATAGCCCTGCTGGCTGTCACGGGCGGAGAGGCTGCCATCCTCAAGGGTGGGCGACATCTGAAAGCCTTGGCCGTGGTGAGCGTTTACAACATGATTTTCGCATTGCTGTGCTCCGTGCCGCTGTTCTATTTCTTCGGTCAGGCGGGCATCGTGCCCTCGATATTCCTGATGGCGCTGATGCAGTGCGTGCTGACCATAGCCTATTCCTACAGACTCTACCGACCTTCCTTTTCCTTCTCGCGGCAGCATTTCCAGGAGGGCGAGGGCATGATCAGGCTGGGATTGGCCTTTGTCGTGGCCGGAATTTTTGGTAGTGGCGCAGAGTTTGTGCTGCGTTCCTATCTTAACAATGTGGCCGGCCTTGACATTGTGGGACTCTACAACTCCGGTTTCGTACTGACCATGACATACACAAGCATGGTGTTTTCGTCCATGGAGGCCGATTATTTTCCCCGCCTGTCGGGCATCAGGCAGTTGGGAGGAGAACTCAACCTAACCGTAAACCGACAGATCGAGGTATCGGTGCTGATCATTTCGCCCATGCTAGTGTTCTTCATGGTTTCCCTGCCCGTCGTACTTCCATTTTTGTTCAGCCGCGAGTTTTTGCCCATGCAGGGAATGATGCGTCTCACCCTTCTGGCCATGTATTTCCGAGCTGTCAATCTGCCCATGGAGTATATAGCCCTGTCACGCGGCGACTCGCGGAGCTTTTTGTTTTTGGAGGCTGCCTATTATGTCATGTTCTTGCTACTGGTTATCCTGGGCTGGCAGCGGGGAGGACTGACGGGCACGGGCGGTGCCCTGTTGGCATGTACCGTTGCCAACTTCCTGATGGTGCTGGTGTACGTGCGATGGAAATACCACTTTTGGCTTTCCGGCGACGTGCTGACCAATACGATGGTTCAGGTTTTGCTCGGTCTTGTGGCATGCTTCTTCACATTTTCGCTCACGGGCGTGACCTACTGGCTTATGGGAGCGGTCATGACCTTGGCCTCACTGTTGTTTTCGATTCGGATTCTACACGCCAGGACTCATCTGTGGAACTCGCTGAAAAACCGTTATTTCCAGCGATTCCGCAAGAAGTAGGGCGTCTGCTCACCTTATTTGTCGAGTGGGCACGAAGTGACGTAGACAACCGGACTTAGGGTTTCCTGAACTGACGATATACGTATGAAAATATCCGACAAACCCCCATTTATATTTCGCTTATTTGAAAAAGAAAGTGCGACGGCCTGAAATTCTCCAAAATTTCAGGCATTTTATAATCGTTTGTTTTTCTGGAAGTTATACTGCTTTTGTTAAAAAAGTAGAGCGGATGAAGTCAGAGTGGGGTTGCGATTAAGCCTTTGTCGCATTGCGAAAAGGGCTTTGTGGCCCGATGATTTGACCTTAGTGCCCTGACGTTTCGGCTTTTGTCGCAGCGCCATTGGATAGCAACGGCAGAATCATCTCATTTTTTGCACCGTCTCCCGGTTCGGAAATTGTTAAAAAAGTGGCGTGTTTCTTTCTGTAGCATCAAAGTAAGATGCCCAACTTATGGTGAAGAACATTTGACATCTCATGGAGTTGAGGAAACCAAAAGAATATGGATTGTAACAGCCCTCAAAAGTTTACACAAA
>KQ959397.1:80612-89805 GCA_001552765.1 Bacteroidales bacterium KA00344 | reverse complement strand
TTTACGTGTAAACTTTTTGAGTAGCAGCACTGACGAACAGTGGGATGAGAAATCAATACAAAAGCTATCTCAGGCATTGACTATATCCAGAGAGAAAGAGCCTGTTGGTTATCTTTATCCAGCACTTCTCAGGCAGCGTAGTGACTTAAAAAGCAAGACCGTAAAAATTTATCGAGACGGAAATATCTTTACGAGCACGACCAGCTATGCTTATAATACCAAGTTCCAGCTTGTTAGTCAGGAACTTTGTGCCCCGACGGATGTGGACGTGATCAGCTATCAATACCCTCAGGATCTGGAGATTGACCCAACCTATCGCAGGTTAACGGAAGAAAACTGTATCAGCACACCCGTATTGGTGACGCATACCCGGAACGGAAAGATTTATTCGGAAGCCTATCATTACTCCATGTTCAGTGAGGTACCTCGTATGTCCAGCATTCTCACCAATACGGGTGAGAACGGTAAGGAAGAAACACGTTTAACAGTTAGGAAATACGACTCTCATGGAAACATGCTAGAAGTCATCAACGAGAAGAATATTCCTGTGGTCTATCTTTGGGGGTACAACTATCAATATCCCATTGCCGTCATTAAAAATGCGACATGGGATGAGGTCGTGACGGCGTATGGCATCAATGCAGAAACACTCGGTTCAGGAACTGAGAGCATCAACCTCGATCAATCGAAACTTCCTAAGGCGCTGATTACTACTTATAGCTATATTCCTGGTGCAGGTATTTGCAAGGTGACCGAGCCGAATGGACTGACTACCCATTATACCTACGACTCAATGGGTAGACTGACCGCCATTCTTGATTCAGAAGGTCATTTAGTGGAATCTTATCAATACAATAATAAATGAAAAATTTTTTTTACTATCTATAGTGGTCTGTGCTGCTATTGTAGCATCTGCCCAGGACTATGACCGTAACTTTTTCCTCAAGCGTAAGATGCTGAGTGAGTCGACGTTAGAGGCACAGAAATCCAGCAATCATCAGGATCTTGTTCAGTATTATGACGGTTTTGGCCGTCCAACTGTTGATATTGTCAAGAGTGGCGGATTGCGGTCATGCGACGACATCGTCACTATCACGGAATACAGTTCTATGAACCGCATTGACAAGGTATATCTTCCAGGAATAAAGTCCCAGACACTCAACGGCACTTATGTCAACGATGCTTCTACTCTTATGTTCGATATCTATAAAAAGGACAGTCGTTATTATACGGAAAATATCTATGAGAACTCGCCCTACGAACTAGTTGTAAGCCAATTAGGTCCTGGAGAAAACTGGGCGAAGGCAGGAAAAGCTAAATGCACGGAATGGCATGTGAACAGCGGTACGGAAGAATTATTAGTTCGGAGATATAACCTGTGTGCAGATGACATGTCTATCTCTAGCAGTGGGCTTTATCCGTCGGGGTCGTTAACTGCTGTCAAAGGCACTGATGAGGATGGAAACGTCACTATAGAGTTTACCAATGGACTCGGGCAGAAGGTTCTTTTTCGAAAGAGATGTCTAGATGTAAATTTTGATACCTACTTTGTCTATGATGACTGGGGCAACCTGCGTTATGTGCTTCCGCCTGCAGCGGCAGATCTTCTGACGGCTCAAAATGTGTCATATAACACAGCTACACCAGCCATTAGGGACTATGCCTATTATTATCAATATGACCGCCGTGGTAACTGCATCCTGAAGAAACTGCCCGGTTGCGAGCCCATTTTTATGGTGTATGATAAGACCAACAGGCTTATACTTTCTCAAGACGGTAATCAACGTGTTGGAAAAAAATGGACTGTAAATAAATACGATATTCTTGGACGATTATTGTATACGAGCGAAGTTATAGACGGGACACTTGATGGAATGGTTAATGGTTTTAAAGACTGGTTAGTTATTGAGTATTTTATCGGGTCTAATGAAACTTATTCACAAGAGGATACCGGTTATTCCAAATATTTCTACTATATAGCTCCGACTAAACTACTTACAGTGAATTACTACGACAATTATGATTTTCTTGATTTGCCAGCGGCATCAACTTATAAATCAAAACTTTCATATGAAGAACGACAAGGTTATAGTAAAAAATACAATAATGCCAAAGGCCTTCTCACTGGCACTCGCACTTACTTGCTGGACGGTAGTGGGAAATATACAATTGCCGCCATGTATTATGATAACAAGGGAAGAGTGGTACAATCACATGCGACAAACAATCTGGGAGGCTTTGAAGACGATTATTTCCATTATACCTTTACGGGCAAAGTAATAAATCATCGGCATGACCATTCTGCAGCAGGTAATACACCCACAACAGAGATATATGGATATACCTACGACCATGCAGAGCGATTGCTGACAGTTACTCACAAGTTAGATGGCAATACAGCTATCAGCATTGTACAAAACGAATATGATGAAATCGGTCGATTGAAAAGCAAGACGATTCCTGTTGAGACTACTACTTATTCTTATAATATCCGAGGGTGGCTGACACAGGCGACGGGAAATAAATTTAAAGAGACCCTTACGTATAATGAAGTAGTCAATGGCGTTAGTCCTTCAACTCCATCCTACAGCGGCAACATCAGTGCCATGAAGTGGCAGGCGGGAAATGAACCAACGGAACGCGGGTACCAGTTCTCCTATGACGGAAAAGGATTACTTGAAAAGGCCCTCTACGGCGAGGGAAAGAACGTTGCTTTAAACAGCAAGTACAATGAGATTATTACTTATGACAAGATGGGTAACGTCAAGACGCTCTCGCGTCATGGAAAATATAATGGAGGATTCGGAACAATAGACAGCCTAACCTACGTCTATAGCGGCAATCAGCTGACCAAAGTTACCGATGCAGTGAATCCGCCAATGCCCTACGGTTCATTTCATTTTGCCGACAATGCCAATGTGGGGACGGAGTATGTCTATGACGCCAACGGTAACATGGTACAAGATTTTAACAAGAGAATTTCGAAGATTGAATATAATTTACTAAATTTACCGTCGAAACTTCAGTTCAGCGAAGGGCATCTGGCTGAGTATGGGTATGATGCATCTGGAAAGAAGCTGAATGTGACTTATAGCACCTCTAAAACCAATCTGATGGTGCCGATGGGAAGTATCGTTCCTCCGCAGGCAACGAACGTGGCAATGACGCTGAGAATGGATTATTGTGGAAACATGATATACGAAAACGGTAACTTGAAAACGATATTGATAGAAGGCGGATACATAACCTTTAACGGCACTGCGCCTGTTTATCACTATTACCTGCAGGACCATTTGGGTGACAACCGCGTGGTGGTGAATGCCAACGGTACTGTTGAACAGGTGAATCATTATTATCCGTTCGGTGGACTGTTCGGAGAAAATATCGGAGATGACAAACAGCCTTACAAATACAACGGTAAGGAGCTCGATCGCATGCACGGCTTGGATTGGTATGACTACGGAGCAAGGCATTATGATGCAGCATTAGGCAGATGGATGTGTGTGGATCCGCTCACAGAGAAATATTATGATGTCAGTCCGTATGCGTATATTGAGAATAATCCAGTAAATGCGATTGAACTAGACGGGAGGGACAACTACAAGTTGAATAGAGATGGCTCTATGGAACTAATCTGCAAGACAAAAGATAATTTCCATTCTATATATCCTGTAGATAGAGATGGAAATATGAACATGGACGCACATTTTACTGTAAGTAAAGATTTTTTAGATAATGCTCTACCCATATCCATAAAAGGAAAAGCATCAGAGGAGTTCGGCGGTGAAATAAGCATCTACAGAACTAAAATATATAGTACAATGAATCGTAAAGAAGCTGTAGCTTTTTTTGAATTTGCAGCTAACAATACAGACGTTGAATGGAGTCATATTGAAACAGATAAGTATTCTGCTGTAGGTACTTCTTTTTCAGGAGGAGACGACGCTAGTAATCCATATATGCTATATACAGCAAAAATAAATAACATTTCAGTATTAAGAGACGACCATTCGCATGATTATGGAAACAATATGCCTTCTACTGGTGATATTAAGTTAGCAACAAAATACCCAAACATAAAGTTTTATATATATGATGGAACGAAATATATACCTTTTGATAAAACTTCAAATCCATGGCCTGAGGTAATCATCGTTGGACATAAAGGACAACAACTGAAAAAATATTAACAAATTCTAACTATAGTATAGCTGCACATAGTGATATCTATTATAATAGCATTTTAGAAAAAATATGAAATATATAATTTTAAATGTCCTGGGAATATTTGCTTTTCTCAATTGCGGTGCTTCGAATACAAAATCTTTGCCCATTTATTATTCTGTCAATCAATCTTTTGTTGATATAATAGATTCAATAAGTAGTGTTAAGATAGAAGTAAATCATAAGAAAACGTTTCAAAGGCAAGAATTCTATGTTTTCTTTTTTTGCAAAGAAAACAATTTATTAGTATACATATCACATAGTATATTGTGTTCTGACGAATTTGAGAACAAATACGCACCATTTGGATGTGTGATTAAAAATGACAGTTTTTTCTATCTCATAAACAAAGGAGTTGACCAAAATCAAATAAAGTCATTATTCCATAAAACAGAAAATAAAATAGTCCTTTCATTAACAGAATCAAGTCAACATGATATTGTAGAGGTAGTCAATAACGAGCCTATTTTCTTTATTTTTAGACCAGCGAAATTGTTCATACTGGAAAATGGAAAGTTTATAAATGCCTTAAAGACAAAAGACAAAGGAGGGCCATGACTTTGAAAACCGATTATTGTGGAAACATGATTTACGAAAATGGGAAATTGAGCCGAATACTGACCGATGTGGGATATATCACTTTGAATGGTACGACACCTATGTACCATTACTACCTAAAAGACCATTTAGGTAATGACCGTGTAGTGGTTCAGGAAAATGGTACGGTGGAGCAGATAAACCATTATTATGCATTCGGCGGTCTGATGGGCGAGAGTACAGGCGGTGAGGCGCAGCCTTACAAATACAACGGCAAGGAACTCGACCGCATGCACGGGTTGGATTGGTACGACTACGGTGCACGCCACTATGATGGGGCATTAGGAAGATGGATGTGCATGGATCCGCTCACAGAGAAATACTATGATGTCAGTCCGTATGCGTATTGCGGAAATAATCCTGTGAATGCGATAGATCCTGATGGAAGAAAGCTTGCGCTAACTAGCAATATTACTATGAGTTTAGTAACCATTCAATCAACTCTTCCGCAAAGTTTAAGATCTTATGTGAGACTACAAGATGGCTATATTGATTTAAAATTCTTAGAAAAAGGCCTAAGTACTATGAATGGAAATATCAGTGGAAATTATCAAGCGTTGTATAATATTGTGTCTGATTCTAGAACTGTTGAATTCTCTATTACGGATAAGCCAAATGCAGTTAATGCAAGTGGCTCTCCCTCTACTGACCTAATAAATTTTGGACCTACAGAATTTTTCCCTGATGATAATTTGGGTAACAAGGCGGAATGGGTGACTCAGGGAGGAACAGGGATTAGTCTGGCTCCAAAGAGTCACCAATTTGCGCAATGGGATAAATCAAATAGAAATAAGCTTTCGAATGACCAACAACAGTTCTCTCCAAATTGAAAACTATCAGATTCAGATAAATTCATCAATGTTTAACAATAAAGCAACCTATAAGTATGGAGCAATAGCTACTACTCATGAACTCTACGGACATATCCTTTTTATGCTGATGGGATGGGACTCTACACATGGTACAGATAGAAATACAGATAATCAGAAGTTGGAAATTTGGTTAAAAGAAAGAGCAAATGAAACAAATGATAATTTTTAAGCAGAGACTTCTTGTTTTGTTGATAAGCATATGGGCATTAAACCTATCAACTACAGCAAGGAATGATAGTGACAGTTTACAATTGCCCTCGTACGTGTTAAATGATAGTATTTTCACTCTTAACTCTTCCCAAAACAGACATTTAATTGAAAAAGCACTAAGCCAATATATTGAACATAATTTACCAATTATGAGATATGATGGAACATCCTTTCGTTTCCTGGTTACAATAAAAATAAACAAATCAGGTGTTGTAAAAAAAATAAAACTGTTAAATAAACAAAGTTTTGCTGACAATATAGTTGCCTGGAATGATGTAAAAAAAATAATCTTAACTATTAAGTTTAATCCTGCAAAGTTAAATAACAGACCAATAAATTTTGTATCAACGTTTTATGTACGGTTAGATTTTACAAATTGAATTAAAATTGATAAATTTGCAATTCAGGGAAAAGAATGACATAAAGGTTATTAATTTCAAATAAGATACCTTTGTCGAAGTTGTATCCTTTAGCAATAGTGATTATTTATTTTCGTAACCTATTGAAGTATATTCACAACCGATTATTGTGGAAACATGATATACGAAAACGGTAACTTGAAAACGATATTGATAGATGGTGGTTACATTACTTTCAACGGTACTACGCCTATTTATCACTATTACTTGCAAGATCATCTGGGCAACAACCGTGTGGTGCTGAATGCCAACGGCACGGTTGAGCAGGTGAACCACTACTATGCGTTTGGCGGACTGTTCGGGGAAAACACGGGCGACGGTGTGCAGCCTTACAAATACAACGGCAAGGAACTCGACCGCATGCACGGTCTCGACTGGTATGACTATGGTGTACGACACTATGATGCAGCATTGGGTAGATGGATGTGCATAGACCCGCTGGCAGAGAAGTATTATGATATGAGTCCGTATGCATATTGTGGAAATAATCCAGTGAATAACGTTGATTTACACGGCGATAGTATAACTATTGTGTATAGAATAGTTTTTAGGGTTGGGTGGTAAAGAAACTTTAACTTATTATAGTGGCAAATTATATACTGCTGATGGCAGTGCTTATTCAGGTAAGGTAAACGGTTACTTAAAATCAGTAATGGGTGCATTTAGTAAATTGAATGCTACAGCCGAAGGCGCCTCATTGATTTCTGAACTGCAAAACTCAGCCAATATGTTCAGTATTATGAGTGGCGATAATGCGTTTGTTCCAAACAGTTCGACAAAAGCGGGTGCAAATTTGTCAGAGGTTCAGGCAGTAAATGGAAATACTGCAGGTTCTATGGGTTCAGGCGGTACAATTTATTGGAACGCTAATTCCACAAGTGGCGGATTAGACCTTACAGGAAGTACCTTTAGACCTACATATATTGGATTGGGACACGAAATGGCACACGCAAGCGACTCAAATCAAGGATTACTTCATTTTATGAAAGATTATACTAATGCTACTGGCGCAACCTATTTTTGTACTCACAATGGATTGTTTAAATCAGAATGGCGAGCAGTTTATCGTGAAAATTTAATTAGAGGCCAAGCGGGGATTTCGTTAAGAACTCATTATGGTTATGATATAACAACTGGTGTTCCTCGCCCAATTGGACCAAGATTATTAACCCCATTAAATTTACCAATTAATTACCAATAGAGCAATGAAAAAAATATTTGTAATTATAACACTCTTGTTTATAGTTAGTTACATCTATTCGCAGAAAGCTGTATTTGTAAAAGGGAAAGGGTATAAGGGTTATATTTTCCAAAAGGAATATTCCATTTGGGGTTTTCCGCCCGAACAAAATCGTTATACGCCAAATTTAGAGGATATTGCGAAAGCGGAAAAAATTTTACAAGATAGTATCGAAACTGATTATGTGAAATCCAATTAAGAAGAGTATGGTACCCCGCCTATAAATATAAATACGCTTAAAAAATATGTGCGTCAATATATTGGATATTCAACAGAAGATGGTAAAACTATCATTTATATTTACTTAAATAAAGGCATCAAAATGGATAAAAACAAATTATCGGAAGATATAATAGCTGTTTTTGACGGTGGAAGTAACCATTGGAGTATCAAAATAAATATATCAACAAAAACACTATTTGATATGCAAGTAAATGGGATAAGTTAGAATCCAGACACGAGGATTTTATAAGGTTCTTCCGGAATTTGGAGTGATGCGATAATGCCCTTTATGCCACTTGTTAGTAAAGAAAATTTGTAAAAAGTTCATTATAAGCGTTTTGTAGCGTGTATAACCCATGTAATACAACAACAACTTTCGTAACCTTTAAATTAGTACTTTGTATTCTTTAATATCAGTAAACAAAGGGGATATAAAAGTATATAAATTATAAAAGTTATTGATAATCAGATATTAAACACTATCACTCCAAATTCCTGAAGACCCTTTTATAATCCGAAGTAATTGTAATATAACGAGTTTGATGAATTTAGAATAAAGTAAGTTATTATGGGATTATGATTTACGAAAACGGTAACTTGAAAACGGTATTGATAGACGGCGGTTACATCACCTTTAACGGTGCTGCACCTGTTTACCACTATTACCTACAGGATCATTTGGGTAACAACCGTGTGGTGGTACAGGCAAACGGTACCGTGGAGCAAGTGAACCATTATTACCCATTCGGTGGACTGTTCGATGAGAATATCGGAGATGACAAGCAGCCTTACAAGTACAACGGAAAAGAGTTGGACCTCATACACGGCCTCGACTGGTACGACTATGGTGTACGACACTATGATGCAGCATTGGGTAGATGGATGTGCATGGACCCGCTGGCAGAGAAGTATTATGATGTAAGTCCGTATGCATATTGTGCGAACGAAGTTTTGAAATAAAAGAGTTGAATTTCTTCTGTTTTCTCATACGTTTGTACTATATTTGCAATATCAAATTGAGTATTCTTTGAGACATTGCAGAATAAAGAAAGGGAAAGAAACGCACTCGTTTCCAAGTCGTAACCCTTTTATCCTTTATTATTTCTTATTCTATTGATTATCTGAGAGATACAATATTTTTGAATCTTTTTCTGGCAAAATCGGTACAGCTGAAATTGATTCGCTAAACCCCAAATACCCAATAGAATTATTACTTAATTTAGTATATAAGATTCCTTCTCATGAATATACCTTAAAAAAAGAAATAATTCAGGTATTTCAAAACGAAGGTTGGAATTATAATAACCTGAAAAAAATATACCAAAACATATACGTGAAAGGATTAGAAAAAAATATACTGACAATTTAGAAGAGTATATAAATAAATACTGATGCTTCGTATGATAAAA
>KQ959397.1:80132-80512 GCA_001552765.1 Bacteroidales bacterium KA00344 | reverse complement strand
CCAATATATCAGAGCCATATTATTATTACATAATCAGTCATTAAGAATTAAGGGAAACAGGAGGAATTATAGGGAATGTAACTATTTGAAATAGTACCATTTAGCATTTCCCTGCTATTTTGATGGTAAGCGAAAACGAGCATCAAACGGCAGGAGTTCCGTTACCAAATCGTAACCCATCAGAGAAAAAGCAAAAAGGGGTTACGAATTGAATGTAAACAACTGTGTCATAGGTTTTTATTCTTCATCTTTCATTTTTCTGCATCGCTCAGGAATACTTGTTCGTATGTACCTTTGCAAGCAAAGGAAATTTAGAAGAAAACGACAGAAAAATGAAAGAAAACAAACTGAAAGTATCGTTCTTCGTTCAGGCGAAACGA
>KQ959397.1:78979-80032 GCA_001552765.1 Bacteroidales bacterium KA00344 | reverse complement strand
CAGCATGGCTGTGTCCGTCAATCAGAAACTCGGTGAATGCACCGCACTCATCCACGCACGCTTTCACGAACTCAATGAAAGAGAAGAAGCCTTTACCGCCACAGACGTGAGGGATGCCTATCAGGGGCAAATCCACCGCCAAGCCTTGCTCTTGGAGAGTTTTGGGGAGTATCTCACACAGACAAAGGAGCGCATAGGCATCGACCGAGCCTTAAAGACGTTCAAACTCCGTACCTACCAACTCTCCCTGCTTCGTGAGTATGTACAAAAGAAGTACAAGGTAAGCGACATCCCCCTTTCACAGCTGGACAATACCTTTATCGAGGGATTCGAGTATAATCTCACCATCTACCGCAGACTTAAACGCAGCAGCATATCCAGTACTTTGTCCACCTTGCAGACCATCGTCCGCATGGCGGTAAAGAAAGGTGTGCTGGATTTCTATCCTTTCTTGGGCTACAGTTACGAGCGACCAAAGGGTGAACCGAGAAGCATCACGAAGGAAGAACTTGAGCGCATCATCGAGTTGAAGATTGAATGGGAGAACTATCGTATTGTCCGTGATTTGTTCGTCTTCTCCTGCTTTTCAGGGCTGGCAATCTCCGATGTCCGTAATCTTCGGGAGGAAAACGTTGTCTTGGAAGAGGGCGAACTCTGCATCAAGGGCAGGCGAATGAAGACCAAAACTCAGTATCGTGTACAAGTACTTCCTCCTGCTTGGGCGATAATGGAACGTTACAGAGGAAAGCGTGCAGGCTTTGTCTTTGACGTGCCGACTACCGACATTATCCTCAATGGCATGCACTACATACAGAGAAACATCGGCATGGAAAGTCCGCTGACCTTCCACATGGCTCGGCACACCTTTGCATCGCTCATCACGCTCTCGGCAGGTGTACCTATTGAAACGGTAAGCCGTATGCTCGGACACACCAACCTGAGAACAACACAGGTATATGCAGCGGTTTCCTCCGAGAGAATCCATCGGGACATGCAGAAAGTGCAACAACGCATACAAGATATATTCACCTTAAAACTTTGACATTATGGCAC
>KQ959397.1:77597-78879 GCA_001552765.1 Bacteroidales bacterium KA00344 | reverse complement strand
ACCTTAAAACTTTGACATTATGGCACGAAGCACATTCAAGACACTATTCTATATCAACCGTTCCAAAGAGAAGAAGAACGGCAAATGCCCGATTATGGGACGCATCACCATAGACGGTGAGCAGGTGCAATACAGCACGGGCAAGGAAATCGCTCCCGAACTTTGGGATAGCCATAAGGGGCGATGCAAGGGAACAGGTGAAGAAACAAAGGAAATCAACCGCTACTTGCAAACCAAAGAGGAACAAGCCAAAGGTAAATACCAAGAATTAGTTTGGCAACGTGGCTATATCACTGCCGAGTTGTTGAAACGTGAACTCATGGAAGAGGACAATCCTAAAGGCTTTCTTTTGGAGGAAGCCCGACTATTTATTGAGGAAAAGCGTCCATGCGTAGGACTGACGATTGCCAAGCCTACCTTTGCTAATTACATCTATGCAGCGCAGCTCATAAAGTCCTATCTGCGTGAACGCTTAGGGCTGGAGGATATCCGCTACTCCCTGTTGGACTATGGCTTTATTGAGGGAATGGACTTCTATCTCAAATCAGAACGCAATCTTTCTCTTGCCACCATTCAGATTGTGGTCATTTTCCTAAGAAAGCTTATCGGCATAGGTCAGCAGAAGAAGTATATCCGTATCGATCCGTTTGCGGACTACAAGGCAGAACTGCCACATCGCACACGCAGGTATCTCACTACGGAGGAATTGCAGAGGGTCCTGCAAACACCCATAATTGACAGGCAATTTGAGCGAGCAAGGCAACTATTCCTTTTCTGTGCCTTCACTGGTTTGGCTCGTGTGGACATGCAACGGCTCAAACCAAAACACATCATCCACAATGCAGACGGCACAGAGGAAATCCGCATCAAAAGGCAGAAAACAGACGTGGAAGCCATCATTCCCCTCCTGCCCATTGCGGGGCAAATCCTTTCGCTCTATATCAAGGATAAGAAAGCAGACGATTTGATATTCCCCAATCTCACAATAAGGAAAGCATCCTTTGCGTGTGTGAACATCGGGCAGATATGCCGGATAGATAAGGGCTTGACCTTTCACATGGCTCGCCACACATTCTCAACCACGATTTGCCTTTCCAATGGTATTTCGATGGAAACGCTCAGCAAGATGCTCGGACACAGCAATATCGGTACGACACAAATCTACGGAAAGATAACCGACCACAAGATACAAGAGGATATGACTGCACTCACAGACAGGGAGCATTCTATGTTTGAGGGTTATTGTGAGTCTATAGCACGGCAGAACGTTCCATTGCAACAA
>KQ959397.1:77082-77497 GCA_001552765.1 Bacteroidales bacterium KA00344 | reverse complement strand
TTCTTACTTTCGATTGAAATTAAGAAGTTACATGAGTGAGCATCACCCCGAAAAATTGCAAGATACGGAGTTTATCACCACACGAGCAGACATGGCTCTCACTGCTTACTGCGATGCAGTGGCACAAGGTTTTTCGCACCTCGAAGCAGAGAGTATAGCAAGTGAGGTATTGTATCAAGGTTTGCACTTTTCCAAGTACGACACGCTTGTTTCTGTCTTGGAGAACGAGTTTGAGAGGGAACTGCCTGCACCACTCCCTGAGAAGCTTGCACCCATATTGTTGTCGAATGAGGCTGTTCAAGCCACATTCGACAAGTTCGGTTTGACGAATACATTTGCCGCAAGCGGACAATACGACCGTCTTTACCCCGAACTCACAGGCACGATAGTGCTGCTCACCAAGAGCAATCATCTG
>KQ959397.1:16420-76982 GCA_001552765.1 Bacteroidales bacterium KA00344 | reverse complement strand
AAAACGGAAACATGGTAATGCACTAAATCGGGAGTTATCAGAATAAAAAGAAAAACAAATATTGAATGAAAAAAGTAATATTCTTAAATATTGGCTTATTAGTCATCCTTATATATGTTTGGTTCTCGTATAATCATAGAAAGACTATTGTAAATTGCGAAAAGGCGATAACTAATTTCTCAGTACTGGAAGTTAATTATAGTAGTGGTTATCGGGGTGGCTCAAATCTTCTGATAGAGTTCAATGCAAAACAATATTATGTAGGAATTACTACGAGTCAATGTAAATCTTTTACCCCAAAAAAGATAAAACTTTTTTATGACAAAGAATGCGATGAAATATTTGAACAACACGATGTGACAATAAGATATATCGTATGGTACTCTATTCTTTATTTATGTTCATGTATTTGGTTGTTTGTAATAATAAAGAACCGTAATGATCCAAATCGGGAGTTGTCAAAATAGTCATCTGATTATCATTATGATTTTTAAAAGATTGGGCGTAACGGCAGGGAAAGAATAAGAGACCAGTATATAGACCTAAATAAATACATATGAGGCTATTTATGTTAATATTATCACTTATTGTTTGCCCCAATATTTGGGGGTGTATAGTCAAAGTAGACTGCAATTATAACCAGAACTAAGAGTATTTATGATGAAAAAAATAATATCTTTTCTGTTATTATTCATGGCTGTCATCGTATTCGCTACATGGCAGTACCGTTTGCTGTGCTTTCTGTTTTTCATTCTTCTCAACAGAAATTGGGTTAAATCCTTGCCTTTGATGAGACGAACTATACATTCTTATAGTCTCTTAGTCGCATTGTTACTGGTTGGTATTTTTATCTCAATCCCAAATTATATCTAGAAAGGTCGTACTCAGTTGGTTTATTTGAATAGCAAAGGGCAGAAAACTTCTACGCCGCTAAGTATCTATGTCGTGAAGGCTCTGTTTCCGGAGGAAGAAGTGATGAATATCTGCTTGAAGGCCACAGCCATTTTGCCACCATCAAAACTTAGTCCAATATTTAAAAATCTTGGAAGTCGCTTCATCAGGGATGCTCAAAAAGATTTCTGGAATGGAAAGGCGATTGGTTTTTATATTCCATACAATCAACTATCATGGCAAGGTAGTAACCCTGAATCATTTGCTATTGCTCAGGCATATAATGAGTTTATAGGAGGAAATTATAATGGCGTATACATAACAAAACCGAAACATTATTCTACATCAAAAAACTATCCGGTTGTGTTCTTTGCACATGGCTATTTGGGCAGTTGGGAATTCTATCAAGGGTTTTTCTCCAGTCTGGAGGATTGTTTTATAGTAAGTATAGCAACTCGAGATTTGTCTGGTATTTTTGGCTATGAGGATATCAACAAGATATTCAAGCACTATCTTCCATTATTAAAGAAAGAAGGATATAATATAGACAAAAGTCAACTCCACTTGATAGGATTATCAAATGGAGGCACGGCAGCAAATGTGGCCCTGCGTAGCTTTGATAACCAATTTCAGACAATAACTTATATCTCAACATCATGTGATGTGATAAAACAGTCGCATGCAAAAGTGGTGTTGATGGGAGGGGGAAAGGATGTTAGTTCCTCTAATCTTTTCGGTGCCAGTAGGAAATTGCAACGACATGGTACAAAAACAGCCATATTGTTCGATGAAGATGAAAACCATTATTTCATGGTACATCAAAAAGAAAGGATGATAGATTTTCTCAATAAAGAATTGGAATTGATATGAAAAGAAAAAGGGCTCATCTGACAAAATGTGCATAAAACTTTTCAACTGTTTGTAAATTTGTTCACAGAAATAAAATATGTTTTGCTTGTTGGTTTTTGGATTATTTGCTAACTTTGCGGTGGACAGAACTGTAAATACCGGGGTGACCAATTCATCTCCCCACCTTATTATATAACATGACTCTTGTAATCGCCGGCATATTGCTTTTGGGGTTCCTGCTCATAGCCACCGAGAATGTCACAAACGTGAACAAAGCTGCGGTGACAATTTTTGTGTGTACAGTGGGGTGGGTGCTCTACATCGGTTATGGCACTGATTTTGTGATGAGCCAGCATGCCGGCGAGTATGCAGATTTCTTGAATGGTAGAGTGGCTTCCAGTGCACTGGTCAAGGAGTTTATAGCCGATAATGTGTTTCTAAAGTATGTTGGTCGTGCTTGCGAGATAGTTTTGTTTTTGCTGGCTACGATGACGATAGTGGAAATACTGGAGAACAACGGATGTTTTGATTTTATCACCCAACAGCTCAAAACGCGCAGCAGCAAAAAAATGCTGTGGATATTGGGTATCATCACATTGATCATTTCGGCCAATCTCGACAACCTCACCACAACGGCGATGATGCTTATAGCCATGAGAAAGATTGTACCAAATCGTCGACAGCGCATGATCTATGGGTCCACAATAGTGTTGGCAGCCAATTGCGGAGGAGCATTGACGGTGATAGGTAGCCCTACGGGACTGATGCTATGGAACACGGGCTTGGTTACTCCATCCAATTATTCGCTCGCTCTGCTGCTGCCCTGCCTTTTGGCATGGGCCATTCCGACATGGTGGGTGGGTAGACTTTTGCCGGAACATATTGACATCGAACCGGTAACAATGAGATACCGGGGCGATGACACCACACTCAATGTGTGGCAGCGATTTGCGATGTTGATATTGGGTATTGGGGGACTTTGGTTTATCCCCACCTTCCATAATATAACGAAGCTCAGCCCATTCTTGGGTGCTTTGTGTGTATTGTGTGTACTCTGGGTGATGAATGAGATATTTAACCGGAAACTGCTGAATATGGATAGCATGGGCGGAAGACGAGTGCCCAAAGCCCTGTTTTATGGAAACCATCAATTCATCCTGTTTGTACTGGGTATGATCCTGGCTTTGGGAGTGGTAAAAGAGACGGGAGCCGTAGATGTGGTATGGAATTTTTTGCAGAGCCAGCGTATAGAAAACCTGCTGCTTGTCATAAGTGCCGGTTTAGTCAGCATAGTGTTGGATAATTTCGCCACGGCTGCGAGTTATATTATTCTGCAACCATCGGCCGAGCTGAACGATGCTTATTGGAAGATAGTTGCTTATATGTCGGCCGTTGGCGGTAATGTGCTTACTATAGGCTCCGTTGCCGGTATGGTGTTGATGCGTACCGAAAGATTGCACGTGGGCTGGTATTTTCTTCATGTGGGCTGGAAAGCAGCCGTCGGCGCTTTAGCCGGACTGGCGGTGCTTCTGCTCACGGTGTTGTAGCATAATAATTGAAAAATAGAAATATTAAATATAATGAGTAGAATTAAGACAATAGGAGTTCTTACGTCGGGCGGCGATGCTCCGGGAATGAATGCTGCCATACGTGCCGTGACACGAGCTGGCATCTCCAATAACTTCAAGATTAAAGCTATTTATCGTGGCTTTGACGGACTGGTTAATGGCGAAGTAAAGACTTTCTCGACCGAAAATGTTTCGGGTATTATCATGCAGGGTGGAACTGTGCTGAAGACAGCAAGGTCTGTGGAGTTTACGACTCCTGAAGGTCGTGAAAAAGCCCTGTCCACTATACAGAAAGAGGAAATAGACGCGCTGATTGTGATTGGTGGAAATGGCTCTCTGACCGGAGCTATGCATTTTGCTCGTGAAAACGACCTGTGCTGTATCGGGTTGCCGGGTACTATTGATAATGATCTTTATGGCACAGATACCACTATAGGCTACGATACCACGTTGAACACTATTGTGGAATGTGTGGACCGCATCCGCGACACAGCGCAGAGCCATGAACGCATCTTCTTTGTGGAGGTGATGGGGCGTGATGCCGGATTCTTGGCCCAGAATGCTGCCATAGCCTGTGGAGCCGAAGCTGCTATTATTCCGGAAGATTCTACGGACGTGGACCAGTTGGCACTATTCATGGAGCGAGGCATCCGCAAGTCGAAAAGAAGTTGTATTGTCATCGTATCAGAAAGCCCGAAATGCGGTGCATTATATTATGCAGATCGAGTAAAAAAAGAATTTCCCACCTACGACGTGCGTGTTTCCATTCTTGGACACCTGCAGCGAGGTGGTCGGCCTTCGGCCCATGATCGTATCCTGGCCAGCCGAACAGGAGTGGGGGCTGTAGAGGCCATATTGCAGGGACAACGCAATGTGATGGTCGGCATTCGTAACAATGAAGTGGTTTATGTTCCACTCTCTGAGGCCATCCGTTCTGATAAGCCGTTTGACAGAAAGCTTATTAAAGTGCTCGATGAACTAAGTATTTAATTGGGAAACTAAAGTTTGTTAAAAAGAGTCTGAGTTGCAAGAATATAATGTATATTTGTACTCACAAACGGTTTTAGCTGCCGTTACTTAATATAGAAAAACATTTAATATAATAGCATATGTCACAAATTAGCGGACACATCTCTCAAATCATTGGCCCGGTAGTCGATGTTTATTTTGATACAAAGGGTCAGGACTCGGAGAAAGTGCTTCCTAAAATCTACGAAGCTCTTAAGGTGAAACGTTCTGATGGCTCTGACCTTATTGTAGAGGTACAACAGCATATAGGTGAAGATACAGTGCGCTGTGTAGCTATGGACAATACAGACGGTTTGAATCGCGGTTTGGAGGCCGTTCCTACGGGAAGTCCTATCACCATGCCTGCGGGAGAACAGATTAAGGGTCGTATGATGAATGTCATAGGAAAGCCTATCGATGGTATGGGAGCTCTCGATATGAAGGGAAGCTATCCTATTCACCGTGAGGCTCCGAAGTTTGAGAATCTTTCCACACGCAAGGAGATGTTTGCGACCGGTATCAAGGTCATTGATTTGCTTGAGCCTTATATGAAGGGCGGTAAGATCGGACTGTTTGGTGGTGCCGGTGTAGGCAAAACGGTGTTGATTATGGAATTGATCAACAACATTGCCAAAGGACATGACGGCTACTCTGTTTTTGCTGGTGTGGGTGAGCGTACCCGTGAAGGCAATGACCTGATTAGAGATATGTTGGAGTCGGGCGTAGTACGCTACGGTGATAAGTTCAGAAAGGCAATGGATGAGGGGAGATGGGATCTTTCGCTTGTCGACCCGGAAGAATTGAAGAAATCACAAGCAACCCTGGTCTACGGCCAGATGAATGAGCCGCCGGGGGCACGTGCATCAGTGGCTTTGTCCGGACTGACCGTAGCCGAAGAATTTCGTGACCATGGTGGTAAGGACGGTGCTCCGGCCGATATCATGTTCTTTATCGACAACATATTCCGTTTCACCCAAGCGGGGTCAGAAGTTTCTGCCTTGCTGGGACGTATGCCTTCAGCTGTGGGCTATCAGCCAACGCTGGCCTCGGAAATGGGTGCCATGCAAGAGCGTATTACTTCGACAAAGAGTGGCTCTATTACATCCGTTCAAGCCGTATATGTGCCTGCCGACGACTTAACTGACCCGGCTCCTGCTACGACATTCAGCCACTTGGATGCAACAACAGTACTCGACCGTAAGATCACCGAGTTGGGAATTTACCCTGCTGTAGATCCGCTGGCCAGTACGTCTCGTATTCTTGACCCATTGATAGTGGGGAAGGAGCATTATAATTGTGCACAGCGTGTGAAAGAAACGCTCCAGCATTACAACGATTTGCAGGATATTATAGCCATTCTTGGTATGGATGAACTCTCCGATGAGGACAAGTTGGTGGTAAGCCGCGCTCGTCGTGTGCAGCGCTTCCTGTCGCAACCATTCACGGTAGCAGAGCAATTTACCGGAGTTCCGGGAGTGATGGTAAGTATCGAAGACACCATCAAGGGCTTTAACGCCATTCTTGATGGAGAGGTGGACAATCTTCCTGAACAGGCGTTCATGAACGTTGGAACAATAGATGACGCTATTGCTAAGGGCAAGAAGCTGATGGAACAGGCCAAAGGGTAAGCGCTTATGTTGACTCTGAAAATTGTATCTCCGGAGAAAATAGTCTATGACGGGCCATGCAAAAGAATTAAAGTGCCCGGAACTTTGGGCTCTTTCGAAATCTTGAATAACCATGCTCCAATTATCTCTTCGCTCGAAACCGGCATTGTGGAATATGTCACGGAAACGGGGAAAGAGACGTTGGAAATTGATGGCGGTTTTATAGAGGTTTGTAAGAACGTTGTCAATTTGTGCGTGGAAGTATAGAGGTTGATAAAAGCAACGGGAAGATGACACGAAAAGACATAGAACACATAGGTTGGCAGTACCGTAAACAAGGACTTATCTTGGTTGGAGTACTGTTTCTTGTGGCACTGCTTGCCGTGAATATCGGGCATTTCGATTCTATCCTCACACCATTGATTATCAGTGCGGCTTATGCTTTGGTATTTGAAATGACAGAAGGAACGATATGGGTTAAGGTAGCTAAGAACTCCACAGAAAACCTGCCTAATTTCTTTTTGGGCGTGTCGGGGGGAAGGATTTTGACCGCTCTGGCAGTGATGTTTGCTTATTATCTTGTTGCCGGTCGAGATGCAATGTTGGTTTTTTTCCTGATTTTTGCGGTATTTTATATTGCAATTCTGGGACATCACGTGGCCTTTTTCCGCAAGCATACGGATATTTCAATAGACGAATAGAAAAATAAAAGAATAATGAAACATGTAAAATCATTGCTTCTTCTAATCATGTTGGCACTGTTGCCTTTACAGCTCAGTGCAGCCGATGGTGAACAAGGGAGTGAGATTGATATACCGGAGATTGTGCTTGAACACCTTTCGGATGCGTATGAGTGGCATATTGCATCCTATAAGGGAAAGAGCCTTCACATCCCGTTGCCCATCATTTTGCGGAGTAATGCTACGGGAGAGTGGACTTTCTGTACGGTAGAAACATTGCCGGATCCATATTATTTTGATGCAGAACATCACGGCAAGATATATGAGAAGATGGCTGACGGCACAACCGTTCGCCCAATAGACTTGAGTATCACTAAAAGTGTAGCTCAGATATGGATAGTAGTGATTATACTGATCAGCGTTTTTCTTTCTTGTGCAAAATGGTACAAGAATCGTGACGAGAAGAGCGAGGCGCCGAAAGGGTTTGTCGGCATGATGGAAATGTTTGTGATGTATATCAATGATGACATCATAAAGTCGTCTATTGGCGAAAAGCATTACCGCAGGTTTGCTCCTTATTTATTGACGGTGTTTTTCTTTATTCTTACTTGTAATTTGGTTGGACTGATACCGGTTTTTCCCGGTGGAGGAAATGTAACCGGTAATATCAACATTACGTTCTTCCTTGCCGTATGTACAATGTTGGCTATCAATATCTTTGGTAACAAGGAATATTGGAAAGACATATTTTGGCCACATGTTCCTGTTTTTCTGAAGGCCCCAGTGCCATTGATGCCGGTTATTGAACTTTTTGGTGTATTTACCAAGCCATTCGCCTTGATGATCCGTCTCTTTGCGAATATGATGGCAGGGCACGCGATTGTCCTGAGCTTCACTTGTGTGATTTTCTTGGGATGGACGATGGGAGTTGGTCTCGGTTTAGGATTGAATGCTTTCGGCATTATCATGTTGCTGTTCATGAATGCCCTTGAAATATTGGTAGCCTTTGTACAGGCTTATGTGTTCACACTGCTTAGTGCGGTGTTCATCGGTTTGGCACATCAGGAAAGTGTCGCAGAGTGATATTACAGAAAATCTCTTGAAATTATAATATGGAGTAATGTATGCTCCAACAAACGTAAATGAATAAATAATAAATAACAATTTTAAAAACTTAGAATTATGATTATTTCAACATTATTGGCTGCAGAAGGCTTGGCACAGCTGGGCACGGGTATTGGTGCAGGTATTGCTACAATTGGCGCAGGTATTGGTATTGGTAGGATTGGTGGTCAAGCTATGGACGCTATCGCACGTCAGCCAGAAGCTTCGGGCAAGATTCAGACAAATATGATTCTTACTTCTGCATTCGTTGAGGGCTGTGCGCTTTTTGCTATTGCAGCCTGTGCATTCTTGATCTAATAAAGAATATCAAATGGATAATTTACCATCAATATTAACGCCGGACTTAGGACTCCTGTTTTGGATGCTCTTGGCGTTCTTGGTGGTCTTTGGTGTTCTTGCTAAATTTGGTTTCCCTGCCATTACAAGGATGGTGGAGGACCGAAAGAAATACATTGACGAGAGTTTGCGCAAGGCACACGAAGCCTCAGAACGACTTGAGAATATTAAGCAGGAAGGTGAGTCCATGCTGCAAGAGGCTCGTGAGAAACAGGCTATGTTGTTGAAAGAAGCAACAGACACTCGCGATGCTATCGTAGAGAAAGCTCAGGAGAGAGCGAGGGCAGAAGGCGCTCGGTTGCTATCTGATGCCAAGACGCAGATAGAGGCAGAGAAACAGAATGCTATTCGCGACATCCGCTCCCAAGTGGCAGAACTTTCTGTGAAGATTGCAGAGAAAATTGTCAAGCAACAGCTTTCCTCAGACGACAAGCAGATGGAACTGATAGATAAACTGCTGGATGAGGTTTCTGAAGATAACAAACGTGAACAATAAAAGTGCAGCTTATGGAATTAGGTGTAATATCGGTTAGATACGCCCGTGCGCTGATGAAAAGTGCTACGGAGTTGAAGCAAGAGGACAAGGTTTACAAGGAGATGCAAGTGTTAGCACAGAGCTATATCCAAGTACCGGAGCTTCGCTTCACGATAGACAACCCCATGCTCGTCCAAGACAAAAAGCAAGCATTGCTCGAAACGGCTTGTGGAACTGAGGTTTCCGACCTGACGAAGCGATTTATAGCTCTTGTTTTGAAGGAGGGAAGGGAGAGTACCCTGCAATTTATGGCTGCCTCTTACATCACGCTTTATCGACAACAGAAGAATATCACTCGTGGAAGGCTCATCACTGCTACGCCGGTTTCTTCGGACGTGGAGGCAAAGATGAAGCAGATGGTGGTGAGTAAGACACGAGGTACCGTTGAGTTTAATACAGAGATAGACCCTGATATCATAGGAGGTTTTATCTTGGAGTATGATACCTACAGAATGGATGCAAGCGTAAAGACCAAGCTCAATACAGTCTTGACCGCATTGCGGAAATAAACAATAAATAATAACAATGTCAGATAAAATAAAACCAAGCGAAGTATCAGAAGTTCTTCTGAAGCAACTCAAAAACATCAGTGCCGATGAGAAGTTTGACGAGGTAGGTACAGTGCTTACAGTCAGCGATGGAGTGGCACGAATTTACGGTCTCCGCAATGCTGAGGCAAACGAGTTGCTTGAGTTTGAGAATGGTACGATGGCTATTGTCATGAACCTTGAGGAAGACAACGTGGGTTGTGTTCTGTTAGGGTCTACGGTTGGTATCAAGGAGGGACAGTCGGTAAAACGCACCCATCGCATTGCTTCTATCCGTGTGAATGACAGTTTTTTAGGACGTGTGGTTAATCCGCTGGGTGAGCCTATTGATGGCAAGGGAGACCTCGACTTGACGGAGTCTTTCGAGATGCCGCTTGATCGTAAAGCTCCCGGTGTGATTTATCGTCAGCCTGTAAAAGAACCTTTGCAGACCGGATTAAAATCCGTAGACTCCATGATTCCTATCGGACGTGGTCAGCGAGAGCTCATCATTGGCGACCGTCAGACGGGCAAGACAGCCATTGCCATTGATACTATTATTAACCAAAAGGGTAACTATGAGGCCGGAAAGCCTGTATATTGCATTTATGTTGCTATTGGTCAGAAAGCCAGTACGGTAGCGACTTTGGTAGAGACGCTGAGGGAACGCGGTGCTTTGCCATACTCCATTATTGTGAGTGCCACGGCTGCCGACCCTGCTGCCATGCAATATTATGCGCCGTTTGCGGGAGCCGCCATAGGAGAATATTTCCGCGATCGGGGATACCATGCCTTGGTGGTCTATGATGACCTCTCCAAACAGGCTGTTGCTTATCGTGAGGTTTCCTTGATTCTTCGTCGTCCGTCAGGACGTGAGGCTTATCCTGGTGATGTGTTCTATCTTCACTCTCGTTTGCTTGAGCGTGCGGCACGAATTAACAATCAACAGGAAGTAGCAGAACAAATGAATGACCTTCCCGAATGTCTCAAAGGGCATGTACGTGGAGGAGGCTCCCTCACAGCACTGCCTATTATTGAGACGCAGGCCGGAGACGTGTCTGCCTACATTCCGACGAACGTAATCTCTATTACCGACGGGCAAATTTATCTTGAGTCCAACCTTTTCAACCAAGGTTTCCGACCTGCCATCAATGTGGGTATTTCAGTATCTCGTGTGGGTGGATCGGCACAGGTGAAGAGTATGAAGAAGGTTGCCGGAACACTGAAAATCGATATGGCTCAGTATCGTGAGTTGGAGGCTTTTTCCAAATTCTCGAGTGATATGGACCCTGTAACAGCTATGACTCTTGACCGAGGAAGAAAGAACAATCAGTTGCTGATACAGCCTCAATATAGTCCGATGCCAATGGGAGAACAAATTGCTATCCTCTATTGTGGTGTACACGGATTGATGCAAGGTGTTCCTGTAGAACAGGTGCGCACTTGTCAGGATCAGTTCCTTGAGCAGATGCGGTCGCAGCATCAGGATGTGTTGGATGAGCTTGCCGATGGCAAACTCGAAGATTCCAGCACCAAAACCATAGAGGAAGTAATGGGTAACATTATCGGACAATTTAAGAAAAAGAAATAGGATAAACTATGCCTTCATTAAAAGAGATCAAGACCCGTAGAGCCTCTGTTCAGAGTACTCGTAAGATAACGAGTGCTATGAAGATGGTTGCTTCGTCAAAACTTCATCATGCCCAGATAGCTATTCAGAATATGTTACCTTACTCCGAGCTGTTGGAGCATATTCTCAAGGAGTTTCTGGCTTCTGAGCCTAATGCTCAGAGCAAGTTAGACGAAGAACGTCCTGATGTCAATCGTGTAGCGTTGATAGTCTATTCGTCCAATGGTCCGTTATGTGGAGCATTCAATGGAAATATTATACGCCAGACAAAGCAGATAGTTGACGAGTATAAGGCTCAGGGTATTAGCGAGATAACAATATATCCTATAGGCCGAAAGATAGCTGAGAAAGTTGCCAAATTAGGCTGTAAGTCTGCTGGAAACTTCATGGAATTGGCTGACAAGCCTAATGCTCGCGAGTGCAGTGAAATTGCTAAAGAAGTAGCAAAGAAGTATGCCGATCATGAATATGATAGGGTGGAGTTAGTCTATCATCATTTTAAAAGTGCCGGCTCTCAAATTCTTACGCGTAAAACCCTCTTGCCTATCACCCTTTCTGTAGAGACTATAGGCGAAGACAATGATCGTGACCTCTCTTCCACATTGGCCACAGCTAAGGCCCAGGAATACCTCCGTAAGAGAGGGAAGGAAAGTGCCGGCAGAAAGCAGGGAGAAGCTGAGCCACTCAATGATAATTTTATCGTGGAGCCGGATATGAGCACTGTGCTTAAGGTTCTCATTCCTAAAATGCTCAACCTTATGGTCTATACAGCTTTGCTTGATAATGTTGCATCGGAGCATGCCGCCCGCATGGTGGCAATGCAGACCGCTACAGACAATGCAGATGAGCTTCTTAGGGAACTTAGCCTGCAATATAATAAGAGCCGTCAGGCTGCTATTACCAACGAATTGCTTGACATAGTTGGTGGGGCTGTGGATAATTAGGACACTATGACAGATACAGTTCATAGGAGATAATCACCCTTGAGGTGTTTGTCTCCTATTTTTAGTTTTGTCTTTTTCATTGATTGAGCAACTTTGCTTTTTTCATTTTACTTTTAAATCCTAAATAAACAGTTGTTAGCGGTCAATGGAGGGCACAGCTGATATTTGCTGGGGGAAGATGAAAACTCAGTAGGCATTTACTTTGGGAGCGCTCTGTACGTCCCTACAATTGTGGTAATCATGTAACCATTATGCAGGATTGAAAACAGGATGTAGAAATTCTTCATTCTTCACTCCTCATTCTTCATTTTATCAAATATTCTTACCATTTTTTGAGCATTATTTTCGAAGCAACCAGCGCAAAAAGAGTTATGCTTTTTCGATAAAATCAGTCCGAGTAATCCCCAAAAAACGTAGGGGGCTGCGATTGAGGCCTTCTCATAACATGGTTAGGCCATATCGGCAGCGTGGAAGAGCCTCAATCACACTGCGGTTACGCCCTTATCATCATGCCGTTTGATATTTAATCGCAGGCGGAGAAATAGGAAGATTAAGGGCATTTTTTTTAAATCGCTGACAGTCAATTATTTACAAATCGTCGCAATTTTTGCGTATTTCAGATGAAGACAAACATAATTTTAAATAAGCAAAATTTAAAGGACCTTTTGTTCATATAATTCACCATTTCTAATTCTTTAAAAACTGCGTTCGGTACAAGAAGACATTTTCAAGATAAAACCTTCAGGAGTGCGTGAACATACAGTCTCTACTTTGAAACGGACGTCCCTGCGTAGCCATGGTCTTGATCTCAAAAAATGAAGATACGACCATTTATGTACCAATGAGTTGAACCCAATAACAAAATGAGTTTCCATGTTTTTTCAACAGAGCCCAATGGAGTAGTAAGTATGAGATAACTTAACCGTCTATCATCGTGTGTGTAATCAGCGGTTTTATCCTTTGTGTGGTTGGATTTTCAATCGCAAATAAGCAAGAACTACATATGCAAAATAGCGCGCTTTGCTTTCTTGTTTTTATTTAGTCTAATGCTTGGTAGAGTCGAAAAATAGTCTTAACTTTGTAAGCATCTTTATAGGAGCAAATGCGGCTAAAAGGTACCACAAACCAATGACAGAAGAGAATTCAACAATAAATCAGACAGTTAGAAAACGCAGGTCTACCCGGGCTGCCGCGAATGTTGGCAAAGGGAAAAAACGCAGAGTGAAGCGTAATATCCCATCCGACTTAATTCCCATCGAAGAAGAGACTTGGCTGTTGCAGCCGATAGCGGTCACGATGATGCGTCATGATTATTCGCTCATCCAAATTAGAATTCTCGTAACCATTGTGGAGTTTATGCAAAGTAAGCTCTATAGTATTCTGAATAAGAATTATAGACAGCCTGAAATATTTTCGGACGCAGAGTTGGATAACGACGGTCGACTTGAAATCAAGACTCTGTTCAAAACACTTGGTGTAGACCCTAATCATTATCCGCAACTGAAAGAGAGTCTGAAGATGCTGGCTGCTATCCCTGTAGAGATTCCTTATAAAACCACTGACGGCAGGAATTATCTCAAAGTTACCAACCTTTGTGACGTCTATATTCCTGAAGATAAGGGCTTGTATGAGAAATATGCCGTATTGAAAATCGACCGTACGGTTGCTCAGCGGTTGGTTTCTCTCGACTTGGGCTATCACAAGCTGGGCAAGCAGATTGTGTTTGCATGCCGCAATCGCTATACCCAGCGCATTTATATGTTTATCGGAAGTTGGCTCGACAAAGGTGGTACGCGCATCAAGACGGAAGAATTTCGCAAGATGCTTCGGTTGGAGGATAGTTATAAGCGTTTCAGTGATTTTACTCGTCGTGTGCTCGAACCTGCTAAGGAAGAGTTGAAGTCATTGGCTGAGAACGGTTTTTGTGATTGTTTTTTTGATTACGAAAAGCGTTATAATCATGGACAACGTGGAGGTGAACCCGACGAATTGTTGTTTCGCATCTACCGTCCGAAGAGCAAACTCAATCAGCAGCTGAATGATATTACCGACATGCAGCGTAAACAATTTAGCGATATGCTGGTGCGCTACTTCAGCTTTGATGCCAATGTGGCCAGCAAGATGAGTGAACGCATCACTCCGGAAAATTATCAGAGCGCAGTGAACAAGCTCTTGGATCTGCGCAACAGACTGCGGTCAGACATCACCATCCACGATCGCGGAGCATACACATATCGTGTGCTTGATAATCTATTTCGTGGTATTCAGGAATGAAATATAATTTAAAATAAAAATAAACAGTTCATGAAATCCAGAACATCAGATTGGTTTGAAACCAAGATAAAATATGATAAGACTCAGGAAGACGGGTCTATAAAAACCGTTGCAGAACAGTATGTGGTAGATGCCTTGAGTTTTACTGAGGCTGAAGAAACTCTTATCGAAGAAATGTCAGCCTACATCAGTGGTGAATTCAAGATTGCGGGGATTAAGCCTGCACCATATCATGAGATATTTTTCAGCGACAATCCGAAGGCGGATAAATGGTATAAGGCCAAGCTTTCGTTTATCACGTTTGACGAGAAGAGTGAAAAAGAGAAGCGTTCTACGGTGAATTACTTGATACAGGGTGCTTCTTTCCCCGGTGCAGTAAAAAGTATAGAAGAAGTGATGGGCGGCACAATGATAGACTATGTCATTACATCTGTGGCAGAAACTCAGTTTATGGATGTGTTCCAACACACCATTAGGACAGAGAAAGAAGCAAGCGACGACATGCCCGGAAACGATGTAGCAAAACAAATCAACAACGAAGCGTAATGGAAGTAGATGTTGCTAAAAACTTGAACGAAGTGCTTGGCAACCTTCCACAGGGAGTACACCTGGTTGCTATCAGCAAGTATCACCCCAACGAATATATTGAGGCGGCCTATGCGGCCGGTCAGCGAGTGTTTGGTGAGAGTCGAGAGCAGGAGTTGCGCGAGAAAGTGCAATTGTTACCTGAAGATATAAGGTGGCATTTCATAGGCCACTTGCAGAGCAATAAAGTGAAATATATTGCGCCTTATATTTCTATGATAGAGGCGGTGGATAGTGTTAAACTCCTGAAAGAAATCAATAAGCAAGCGGCTAAGAACAGCCGCGTCATTGATGTACTGCTCGAACTCCATATTGCAGAGGAAGAAACCAAGTATGGTTTCAGCTTTGATGCGTGTCGAAACATGCTTCGGGATGGAGAATGGAAGCAGATGCAGAACATTCGTATCTGCGGATTGATGATGATGGCCAGCAATGTTGATGATGAGAGTCAGATAGCTGAAGAGATGAATATGGCGGCCGACTTCTTCGATGAATTGAAGCGTGACTATTTTGCCGATGCTGATTATTTTTGCGAGCGTTCTTGGGGAATGAGTCATGACTATCGCATTGCAGTGAAGTGCCGCTCTACTATGGTAAGGGTGGGAAGCCTCATATTTGGACCAAGGGTATATTAGTGCTATGGTAAAAAATAAAAAGTTCGATAACGCGCGCAAGATACTTGACGGATATCTCGAAGCAACTGCCAAACGAAGGACTCCTGAACGTTATGCCATTCTTAAGGCCATATACAATATAGACGGTCACTTCACAGTAGATGAGTTGAATAAGCTACTGGAGAACGATAAGTTTGTAGTGAGCCGTGCCACGCTTTACAATACATTGCGCTTGTTTCAGAAGATTCATCTTGTGGTGAGACACCGCCTTGTAGACAAAACCAAATATGAGGCTGCGTTGCGTAATGACTCCCACAGTCACCAGATCTGTACCATGTGTGGTAAGGTAACGGAAGTAGAGTTGCCGAAGGTAGAGGAGGCTCTTAATGAATCACGTCTTCGTCGCTTCAAAAAAGAGGGCTTTACACTCTATATCTATGGTGTTTGCAGCAGTTGCCAAGCGAAACTAACGCGACAGCGTACCATGAATGAAAAAAAGAATAGATTATAAAAACTTTAATATAGCGTATGAATACTGGAAAAGTTGATGTCCTGTTAGGACTGCAGTGGGGAGACGAAGGCAAAGGAAAGGTTGTAGACGTGCTGACTCCCAAGTATGATGTAGTGGCTCGTTTTCAGGGAGGCCCTAATGCAGGCCATACATTAGAGTTTGAAGGAGAGAAATACGTTTTACGCAGCATACCCTCCGGTATTTTCCAAGGGGGAAAGGTTAATATTATTGGCAATGGTGTAGTGTTGGCTCCCGACTTGTTTATGGGGGAAGCCAAAGATCTTGAGAAAACCGGACACGAGTTGCAGTCACGTCTCCATATTTCGAGCAAGGCTCATCTTATCATGCCTACGCACCGCATTCTGGATCGAGCTTTGGAAGCTGCTAAGGGTAAGAATAAGGTGGGAACTACAGGCAAGGGCATTGGTCCGACCTATACGGACAAGATTAGCCGTAATGGTTTGCGCGTAGGAGATATCCTGAACAACTTTGAGCAGAAGTACGCAGCGCATAAGGAACGTCATCTGAGCATATTGAAGTCAATGGGTTGGACTGATTTTGAGGGCTTGGAAAAGACAGAGAAGCTGTGGATGGAAGGTGTCGAATATCTGCGCAGTTTCAAGATTGTGGACAGCGAACATGAAATAAATAAACTGCTCAAAGAGGGCAAGAACATATTGTGCGAGGGCGCACAGGGAACGATGCTTGATGTTGATTTTGGCAGTTATCCATTTGTTACATCAAGCAACACCGTATGTGCAGGAGCCTGCACGGGACTTGGTATCGGTCCCAACAAAGTGGGTAATGTTTACGGTATCATGAAGGCTTATTGCACCCGTGTGGGCGCAGGTCCTTTCCCTACTGAACTTTTTGATGAGACCGGTAAACGTATTCGCGATCTCGGACATGAATACGGTGCAGTGACCGGACGTGAACGTCGTTGCGGTTGGGTAGATCTTGTTCAGCTTCGCTATAGCATCATGGTGAACGGAGTAACCGAACTCATTATGATGAAGAGCGATGTGCTCGACACATTTGATACCATCAAAGCTTGTGTGCAATATGAATTGCCCGACGGAACGGTCACTCCTGATTTCCCATACAATATAGACAATGTGAAGCCTATCTACAAGGAATTAAAGGGATGGAAGACCGACATGACGAAATTTACCAGCGAGGACCAATTCCCAGAGGAATTTAAAGCATACGTTTCATTCCTCGAAGCAGAATTGGAGACCCCAATCAAGATTATCTCTATTGGTCCGGATAGAAAGCAAACCATAGTAAGAAACAAATAATAATAATGGGACAAAACAAACCATCCATCCCTAAGGGTACACGAGATTTCGGGCCCGAAGAGATGGCTAAAAGGAATTATATATTCAATACTATTAAAGAGGTCTATGCTCTTTATGGTTTTCAGCAGATAGAGACACCTTCCATGGAAACCCTTCAGACTTTGATGGGGAAATATGGAGATGAAGGTGACAAGCTGCTTTTCAAGGTGTTAAACTCCGGCAATTATTTCAAGGGTATTACCGATGAGGAACTTCAGGAGCGCAATCCTTTACACTTGCAGACTAAACTCTGCGAGAAGGGACTACGCTACGACCTTACTGTGCCATTCGCCCGCTATGTCGTGATGCATCGAGGCGAGTTGCAGTTACCCTTCAAACGTTATCAAATCCAACCCGTTTGGCGTGCCGACCGTCCACAAAAGGGACGTTATCGTGAGTTTTATCAGTGTGATGCTGATGTGGTTGGGTCAGACTCGTTGCTCAACGAGGTAGAGTTGATGCAAATTGTAGACACGGTATTCCAACGTCTGGGCATCCGGGTGCTTATCAAGATCAATAACCGCAAAATCCTTACAGGTATTGCTGAAGTCATTGGTGCACCCAATAAAATTGTAGATATTACTGTTGCTATCGACAAGTTGGATAAGATAGGACTTGAAAATGTAAATGAAGAGTTGCGCAATGACGGCATTTCCGAAGAGGCAATAGCCAAGTTGCAGCCTATCATTGCCTTGCAGGGGACAAACGAAGAGAAGCTTAATACCATCACAAAAGTGCTGGAGACTTCACAGATTGGTCTCAAAGGTGTGGAGGAAACTCGTTTTATCCTCGACACTTTGAAGCACGTAGGATTGAACAGTGGTATTGAACTTGACCTCACGTTGGCTCGCGGACTGAACTATTACACGGGAGCTATTTTCGAAGTTAAGGCTCTTGATACCCATATAGGCTCTATTACGGGTGGAGGACGCTACGATAACTTAACGGGCATATTTGGTATGCCGGGACTGTCGGGAGTAGGTATTTCGTTTGGTGCCGACCGTATTTACGACGTGCTCAACACACTCGATCTTTATCCTAAGGAAGCCGTTTCGGCAACACAACTGCTGTTTATCAATTTCGGTGAGAAAGAAACAGCCTACTGTTTGCCATTGATTGCCAAAGCCAGAGCTGCAAATATTCGGACGGAAATGTATCCGGACAAGGCCAAGATGAAAAAGCAGATGAGTTATGCTGATGCCAAACACATCGCTTATGTAGCTCTTGCCGGAGACAATGAGATTGCAGAAGGCAAGGTGACACTGAAGGATATGACATCCGGTAAGCAGGAGCTGATGGGTATTGACGAAATAATAGACACCATCAACCAACAGTGATGGAAAATTACTGGGGTATAAAGTCCTCGAATCTACGGACATGATTCGGGGACTTTTCTTATTAATCTACTTAGAATTATGAAGCGTTTTTATTCTTTTTGTCTTATGCTGACAACAGTGTTATGCTTCACGTCGAGCAAAAAACAAATCACAATTTTTATCATCGGAGACTCCACAGCTGCCGAAAAATTGCATCCCGAAACCAATATGGAGCGAGGATGGGGCATGATGCTTCAAGGTTTTTTCGATGATGCAGTGCGTGTAGACAATCACGCAGTAAACGGTCGATCGTCTAAGAGTTTTTTAGATGAGGGGCGTTGGCAGAAGCTTGTGGATCGCATTAAGCCAGGAGATTATGTCTTCATACAATTTGGGCATAATGATGAAAAGCCTGCTGCCAATCGACATACCGATCCGGGCACGACCTTTGACGCCAATTTGGTTCGCTACGTGGAGGAAACACGCGCCAAAGGCGGTATTCCCGTGTTGTTCAATAGTGTTGTCAGGCGCAACTTTTATAATAAAGTAGATACCTCTGTAGACGACGAATCATTGCGTAGTGTCAGTTATTCGGACGAGGTGGTAAACTCGGACACTCTTGTTGATACACACGGAGCCTATAAGGATGCTCCCCGCCATGTGGCAGAAAGGATGGGCGTGGTGTTTATAGATGCCAATCAGATTACACATGATATGGAGCAGGGGCTTGGAGTGGTAGGCTCACGAAAATTACACATGTGGTATAAGCCCGGAGAAATCGCCGGTATGCCGGAAGGACGGAAAGACAACACCCATTATAACATATATGGTGCCAGAGTGGTTGCCGGTTTGATGGCCGATGCCGTTGCAAAACAAATCAAGCCCCTTAGAAAGTACGTTGTGCATTACGACTACGTGGTGTCCAAGCAGGGACGAGGCAATTATATGGACTTGCAGGCGGCCATCAATGCTGTTCCGGAAAAAGGCAAAACGCGAATTTACGTTGTAGATGGAGATTGGGTTTTATCCAAATGCGATCTTCAAAAAAAACGAATCAAGCTGATTTGCTATCCGGATGCAACTGTTGATTTCAGGTAACAGACGGCTGAGGATAATTCTATTGTTTTTTTATATTTTCCATGTTATATATGTAATTTATACAAATTTGCTTGTCCAAACGTATTATATTGCTTATCTTTGCACGTGGATTAATGTAAAGATCGTAAAAGAACTTGGAGGTTATGAATATGAATCAAGATGCATATAATAGGTTGATAAGTTGTGGGATTCGCCCTTCCATGCAGCGTTTGGCTATCATGGATTATCTGCTGACCCACCACACACACCCCACAGTAGAAGAGGTTTATCAAGGTATTTGTAAGGATATACGTACGCTGAGTCGTACAACGGTTTACAACACCTTGCGTTTGTTGTCCGAACACAATGCTGCACGTATGATCACCATTGACGAACATCGAGTGTGTTATGACGGTGATGTTACTCCTCATGTACATTTTTATTGTCGCAACTGTGGTCATGTTTACGATTTGTTTGACGAAGAAGCACCATATTTGGCTAAATCGAAGCAAATCGAAGGTCATGTCATTGATGAGATGCAGCTCTATTATAAGGGTGTTTGCAAAGACTGCAAGTCACATCTAAGCTGATCTTTATTTTATAATTCTAATACGGAGCAGCCGTGTATATCGTTAGATGTACACGGCCGCTTCTGTGTTGTGGCTTCATAAATGCAATAGGAAAGGACATAGGTTGTTGTCAGCCTGCGCTTTTTAACAACCTTTTACGCGTGATGTAAGAAGTATCATGTTTTAATTGTTTAACTTTGCATATCAAAGCATTAGATAATTATGATAGAAGTAAAGGTAAAGGATGCGGATGTGAAGCGCGCAGCGGAGGAAGGCATGGACGCATTTGTGGCAGTGTTTACAGATGCCATACTCTGTGCTATTGGCGGTGAACTCAACGCTGATAACATGTCACAACTCAATGCCGACCAGATAACTCTGTTGGGATATATTGCACTACGGGATGAGGTGATGAATGGAGGTTTTGTGCAGCTCATCCACAATGGTTATGGACCGTTTATATACAAAAATCCATTCGACAAGGCAATGCGTAATTGGGGAATCCGTGATTTATATCGTATTATCAACAAAAGCCACGCCTTTTACAACTTGTATCATGAGGAGATAGAGCAAGATTACAGTCAGGAAGAGTTTGATGCTTTGTATGAGAAATACCCGGAATTCGATGATTTTGATGATGCTTTTGTTGAAAACGAAGAAGAATTCACCTCGCAGGTAGCCCATTATATCGATGAGCATATAGATAACTTTGCAATTATAGATAATGAATAAAAATAAGCCGGAGCCACGCAGGAAAGGCTCTGTACAGATAAGGAACAAGAAAGCGTCATTTGAGTATAGCTTCATTGATACTTATACGGCAGGCATTGTGCTGACGGGAACGGAGATAAAATCTATCCGTTTGGGCAAGGCCTCGTTGGTAGATGCATTTTGCTATATCAACAATGGGGAAATATGGGTAAAGGGAATGAATGTTTCGCCATATTTCTACGGATCGTATGCCAATCATGAATCTAAGCGAGACCGCAAACTATTGCTTACAAAAAAAGAAATACGGAAACTCGATGCAGACACCAAGTCGCCCGGTTTCACCATTATCCCTACTCTGATATTTATAGACGAGCATGGGCGGGCAAAGGTTAGAATAGCCCTGGCAAAGGGTAAAAAAGAATTCGACAAGCGCCAGACGCTCAGAGAAAAGGATGACAAGCGTGAGATGGAGAGAGCTATGAAACGTTTTTAACAAACTTAGAGTAGTCCTGTAAACAATGTTTTGAGGTCATGCGAGTCCATGTGCACGCTCTCACTTTTCATGATGAAGTTACATGGATATGGGGCAGGTGGGTGGCAAACTCTTTGAAGTAAAACGATTGATAACACAATAATATTGATATGATAAAGATGATAGCCCTGGATTTGGGCGGTGTCATAATAACGATGGACAATGACGAACCGGTACGCCGGTTCAAAGAATTGGGCATTAAGGACGTAGAGCATATGCTTGACCCTTATGTGCAATCCGGTCTGTTTGGCGATTTGGAGCAGGGAAAAATCAGCGAAGAGCAATTCAGGAAGGAACTGAGCCGATATGCAGGTAAAGAGCTGACATGGGAAGAATGTCAGTATGGATGGAAAGGATACGTGAAGGAAGTGCCGCAGTACAATTTAGATGCCATGTTGAAATTGCGCAATATGGGCTTTCGCGTTGTATTGGCATCGAACACAAATGGATTCATGCAGGCATGGGCCGACTCGGAGGAATTTTCTCCGGACGGACACCCTATCAGCTATTACTGCGATGCCATGTATCGGAGTCATGAAATGCACGAGATGAAGCCCAGCGACCGTTTCTTCCGCTATATGCTTACCCGTGAGAAGATGATTCCGTCCGATGTGCTGTTCGTGGACGATAGCGCACGAAACTGTGCTTCAGCCAGCCAGTTGGGAATGCACACTTTTTGTCCTTACAATGGAGCGGACTGGGTGAGCACTTTGCTTGATATGGTAGATAAAAACAAGGTGTAGATTTATTGCTTCAGATGAGACATTTTTGTACTCATTGATTGGCGTCTTTCATAGATTATGAAATATCGAAGGACTGTATTTTCCTTTACAAATGCCCCTCTATATTTTGCGTATTTAAAAATAATTATGTTCCCGTTTGAAATACGCTAAAAATACGAACGTTTGTATTTGTTTGATTATCAGCGTTTTATAAATAATGCCTATACGTGCTTAATTCCGTTGCTTGCGATTGAATATCAAACGGCAGGGTGGCGGAGTACTAATCGCGATGCGCTTACGCCTTTTTCGCAGTGCCGTTAGAGTTTAACCGCACCGTGATTAGGCCTTTGTCATAGTTTGGGAAAAAATAAAACATGGAAACTAAACTGTTTTCATTTGCCGCAGACAGACAATGAGGCTGAAAACATAGCCCTTTTTGCTCCAGATGATTCGAAAATGATTACCCCAAAAATGGTAATCAAATTTTACATTAACTGGCATAATGGTGGAACAAAATCTTGAAAAGAAGTACAATGAAAGTTGATGAAAGATATGGCTGGTGTTTAAACATGAGAATTTTATATTATTCCCAGATTGCTGAAATTAAAATATGAGGAAACCATGAGCAAAGAGATGTCGGTTGTGTTTTGGTATTCAAACTTTTGAGTAGTTCGCAAATTTTTTTTTTCGAATGTTGAGAATTGGGTATTTTTTCAAGTTTATGTTATTTTGTTCATTGTAAAAGTATTACCTTTGCATTTGTTTAAAACTGATGATTATGGTTTTCAATAAAAAGAAAAGATGGCATAGCATACCAGGGCAGCCATTGACCGAACTCGACAAAAAAGTAATGTACTGGGAGAACAAGGGTAAACTTGTGCCTACCCGAGACATGGTCAGAACTCCCGAACAGATAGAAGGCATACGTATAGCCGGCAAGTTGAACACCGGATGCTTGGATGCTGTAGAGGCAGCGATTTGCCCGGGTATGACTACTCAGGATATAGATGACATTTGCATGAAATATTGCGAGGAGAACAACTGTCATCCCTCTTGCCTTAATTATGAGGGCTTTCCCAAAAGCGTATGTACCAGTATTAACGAGGTGGTGTGTCATGGTATTCCCAAAGCCAGCGACGTCTTGAAAGAAGGCGATATCGTGAATGTGGACATGACGTTAGATTTTAACGGCTATTTCGGAGATGCTTCCCGCATGTTTATCATCGGAGGAAAAACCACTCCTGAAAAGGAACAGTTGGTGCGTGTCACCAAGGAATGTCTTGATATTGGCGCAGAGGCTGCCAAGCCGTATTGCTTTGTAGGCGACATAGGACACGCAATACAGAAGCACGCTGAAAAGCACCATTATGGAGTGGTGCGCGACTTGTGCGGTCACGGTGTAGGACTGTCTATGCACGAAGAGCCTGAAATCCTGCATTATGGGCACCGCGGTACAGGGATGCTGCTTGTTCCGGGCATGGTCTTTACCATTGAACCCATGATCAATATGGGCACATGGGAGGTGTTTATTGATGCTGACGATCCTTTCGGATGGGAGGTAATCACCGGCGATGAGCTGCCGTCAGCCCAATGGGAGCATACTTTCTTGATGACAGAAACAGGTGTAGAGGTGCTTTCATATTAAAATATGCTTTGAACTTTGGGACGACTGCTGTTTGCGTCAGCACAAAACTCATGTGTGCTTGCAAAGCCCAAGGGAAGGTGTCGGAGTTCAATATCTAAAGTAAAAAAACAGATCATGGATGTTTATATATTAGGAATAGAGAGTAGCTGCGACGATACGTCGGCCGCAGTACTCAAGAATGGAGTGTTGTTGAGCAATGTGACAGCTTCGCAGGATGTGCATCGGGCCTATGGTGGTGTGGTGCCGGAATTGGCCAGTCGTGCACATCAACAAAACGTTGTACCGGTGGTCGACCAAGCGCTTGTTCGTGCCGGGATTTCCAAGGAACAGTTGTCGGCTATAGCTTTTACGCGTGGTCCCGGGCTGATGGGGTCTTTGTTGGTGGGCGTGAGTTTTGCGAAAGGATTGGCCCGAAGCTTAGACATTCCCTTGATAGATGTAAACCATTTACAAGGCCATGTGATGGCACATTATATTAAGGAGAGTGAGGATGATAACCACATGCCTCCATTTCCTTATCTCTGCCTGCTGGTTTCCGGTGGAAATTCCCAAATTGTGAAAGTCAATGCCTATAATGATATAGAGGTGTTGGGACAAACTATTGACGATGCAGCCGGCGAGGCCATCGACAAATGCTCCAAAGTGATGGGCTTAGGATATCCCGGAGGACCAATTATCGATAAGTTGGCACGTCAGGGTAACCCTTTAGCTTATAAATTTGCAGAGCCCCATGTTCCCGGTATGGACTATTCTTTTTCAGGCTTGAAAACCTCTTTCCTCTATAATCTCCGTGATTGGGTGGCTAAAGAGCCCGACTTCATAGAGCATCACAAGGAAGATTTGGCTGCAAGTCTGGAACATACCATTGTAGATATACTGATGAAGAAATTGCGGTTGGCGGTGAAAGAAACGGGGATAAAGCACGTTGCGGTTGCCGGTGGTGTTTCGGCCAACAATGGACTGCGTAATTCTTTCCGCGAACATGCGGATAAATACGGGTGGACTATCTACATCCCCAAGTTCAGCTATACAACAGATAATGCAGCAATGATAGGCATTGTTGGTTATTACAAATACCTTGATAAGGATTTCTGTGCTATAGATGTACCGGCCTTTTCAAAAGTGACATTCAAATAACAAAGATGGAAATAGAAACCAAAGTATTAAGTCGTCGCATCCAAGACGCGCTGTACGACAATCAGGAAACTCTGGGTACGGCCGAAAGCTGTACGGGTGGGTGCATCGCAGAGGCTATCATTGCAGTGCCGGGCGCATCTCAATATTTTAAAGGTGGGGTAATTTCGTATACCAATGAAGTGAAAGAAAATCTGTTGGGCGTTTCTCATGAGGTGCTCGAAGAACAAACCGCAGTTTGTGAAGACGTTGCCAAACAGATGGTAGTAGGCGCTTGTGAAGCACTGAATTGCACTTATGCAATTTCTGCAACGGGAATAGCAGGCCCGACGGGTGGTACTGCTGCTATTCCCATAGGGACAATCTGGATAGGCTACGGGTCTAAAGACGATGTTCGGGCGTTTAAACTTTCAGAAGACTTTGGACGTGACATCAATTTGACTATAGCTACAAAGACAGCTCTGCAGCTCTTTCTGGAGTTCTATAAAGAGAAGCATCCTGTTGAGCCAAAATCGGCATTTTAAGGATGTCTACAATTAAAATACTTTAAAAACAGCAATTAGCTGGGTATATGTTTTGCTGTTTTAGAAAATATTTGTAATTTTGCACACTGTTTGGAATAAGTATCAAAAATTGAAATCAAAAACAAAGAATAGCAATGTCTAAGATTTGTCAGATCACAGGAAAGAAGGCACAGGTAGGTTGCAATGTGTCTCACTCAAAGCACCGTACAAAGAGAAGCTTTGACGTAAACCTCTTCAGCAAGAAGTTCTACTATGTAGAAGAAAATTGCTGGATTTCATTAAAGATCAGTGCTGCTGGTCTCCGTCTCATTAATAAGGTAGGTCTTGATGCTGCTCTGAAGCAGGCAGTTGCCAAAGGTTATTGCGACTGGAAAGACATTAAAATTATAGGAGAATAATCATTATGGCATCAAAAGGTAATAGAGTACAGGTTATATTAGAGTGTACCGAGATGAAGAACTCTGGTCTGCCTGGCACAAGCCGCTATATAACCACAAAGAATCGCAAGAACACTCCGGGACGTTTGGAGCTTATGAAGTACAATCCCATCTTGAGGAAAATGACTCTTCACAAGGAGATTAAGTAATCTTGCATAAACATATAAAACGAAGATAAACTATGGCAAAGAAAGCGGTCGCAACCCTCCACGAAGGTTCGATGGACGGTCGTGCATATACAAAGGTTATCAAAATGGTAAAGAGCCCCAAGACCGGTGCGTATGTTTTTGACGAGCGTATGGTACCCAATGAGGCTGTTAAGGATTTCTTTAAGAAATAAGCATTATACTATATATATAGGTAAAAAAGTCGTAAACACTGGTTTACGACTTTTTGCTTTTTAACCGGGTAATTTGTTTCCGAAAATTATGATATGGTAATTTCGCCGGCCAAAGACGTGTTCATCAGTTTTCTAATGGTATGTGGGTCGTCGTATTCGGCTAACAGGTACATGATTTTTGTAACGGCAGCCTCTACGGTTGAGTCGTAGCCGGAAACCACGCCGTTTTTCATGAGTTGGCATCCGGTGCCGTATCTACCCATCTCGACTGTTCCGGCAACACATTGACTGATATTGACCACGACAACCCCATTCATGGAAGCCTCTCGGAGTGTCTGCGTCAGCCAGGGGTATTGAGGTGCGTTGCCACTGCCGAATGTTCTCATGACGATACTTCGTATTTCTTTAGATCGCAGGACGTTGTAGACAATATGCTCTTGCACACCCGGAAACAGACTGAAGACTACAACATTGGCATCCATATCGAAGTGAGGAATCATGGGCTTGTCGAAGGAAGGCTTCAGTATGTGATGGTCGTGAAATTCAAAGCTCACACCGGCATCGCAGAGATGGCCATAGTTGAAAGATTCGAAGGCATGAAATCCGTTTGCATTTATTTTTGTGGATCGATTTCCGCGTATAAGCTGTCCACTGAAATAGATACACACCTCCGGAACTCGTGCATTTCCATTCTCGTCTTTGATGGAAGCAAGCTCTAAGCTTGTAATGAGATTTTCTTTTCCATCGGTCCGCAGTAGTCCCATAGGCAGTTGCGAGCCGGTGAGGATAACCGGCTTGGTGAGGTTTTCCAACATGAAGGATAGGGCGGATGCCGTGTAGGCCATGGTGTCAGTACCATGTAGAATGACAAACCCGTCGTATTGCTCATAATTGCGAGTAATAATGCGTACGAGTTGTGCCCATTTTTCAGGTGCAACGTCACTTGAGTCTATGGGAGGGGTAAACTGATAGACGTCGATATCGGTTTTGATAAGTTTAAACTCAGGCATGGAGGCAACGAGATGGTTGAAATCCAAAGGCTCTAACGCAGATGTTAGAGGGTTTTTACCCATGCCGATAGTGCCTCCTGTATAGATTAGCAATACTTTATTCATCTATCCATATTTTATGCAAATATAGTTAAAAGCCTTGACATTTCAAATAAAATATACTATTTTTGCAAAGTAATCTAAAACAAACAAAGCAAATCAAGAGTTATGAAACAGTTCATGGATGAAAATTTCCTGCTGGATACACCAACGGCGCAGGACTTGTACCACAATTATGCGGCTAAAATGCCGATTATTGATTACCATTGCCACTTAGTGCCGGAGATGGTAGCTAAGGACCATAAATTCCGTAGCATCACAGAGTTATGGTTGGGGGGTGATCACTACAAATGGCGTGCAATGCGTACAAATGGTGTGGATGAAAAATACTGCACGGGTGATACCAGTGATTGGGAGAAATTTGAGAAATGGGCAGAGACTGTACCGTATACATTCCGCAACCCATTGTATCACTGGACACATTTGGAGTTGAAGACAGCATTCGGTATAGACAAGCAACTCTCTCCTAAGACTGCACGTGAGATATATGACGAGTGTAACGAAAAGCTGGAATTGCCCGAATATAGTGCGAGAGGACTGATGCGCAGGTATAATGTAGAATGTGTATGTACTACGGACGATCCGATAGATGACCTGCGCTGGCATAAGATGACACGTGAAAGCGGTTTTGAAATCAAGATGATTCCTGCCTGGCGCCCGGACAAGGCCATGAATATTGAAAAGGCGGACTTTGCCGATTACATGAAGAAATTGTCTGAGGTGAGTGGGGTAGAAATAGATACATATACCCATATGATGGATGCATTGAGAAAGCGTCATGATTTCTTCTCAGAGAACGGATGTAAGCTATCAGATCACGGTATTGAGGAGTTCTATGATGAGCCTTATACGGATTCGCAGATAGAGACTATTTTCTCTAAGGCATTGCGTGGCTTGCGACTTTCTGCAGGCGAGGTGCGCCAATATAAGCACGCCTTCCTGAAAGACTGCGCCATCATGGATGCGGAGGCAGACTGGACACAGCAGTATCATTATGGAGCTATCAGAGATAACAATACTTTGATGTATAATCAGCTGGGACCCGACACAGGCTTCGATTCCATTGGTGAATTCAATACGGCTCGTGCAATGAGCCATTTCCTCAATGAGTTGAATACAATGAAAAAGTTGACACGTACCATTATATATACATTGAATCCATGCGCTAACGAGGTGATTGCAACGATGTTGGGCAATTTCCAAGATGGATCCGAGCCGGGTAAGATACAATTTGGATCGGGATGGTGGTTTAACGACCAACTCGATGGCATGACTCGCCAGATGAATGCGTTGTCGGTGCTTGGATTGCTCTCTCGCTTTGTGGGTATGCTGACCGATAGCCGTTCGTTCTTGAGCTATCCTCGTCATGAGTACTTCCGCCGTCTGCTTTGTAATCTTCTTGGCAACGATGTTGAAAAAGGGTTGCTTCCCAACGACAAGGAAGCTTTGGCACGTATGGTGGAGGATATCTCCTACAACAACGCTAAGCGATATTTTAGTTTTTCGTAGGATGTAAATAGAATTAGGTATCCATAGAGATACAACAATTATACATAAGGATGAAGGGGTTTGCTTCTTCATCCTTATGTTTTATTTCATCATTTTACTTTACTTTAAATTATCATATCTTTTATTTGTCACTTCAAAAAAATAATATTAATTTTGCACAGAATTAGGGATCATAACTCAGTTTTAACATGAAGAAATTATCGATATCTTTTGTTCTGCTCGCAATAATTATGCTTGCAGGTGGTTGCTCGAGTAGTAAGCAAGTTGCTTATTTTCAGAATATTGACTCTATCAGCTTAGCTGCGTCGCGTGGATTGTATGATGCGAGAATTATGCCAAAAGATCAATTGACAATTACGGTTTTAACTACTAACCCGGAAGCTTCTGCACCTTTTAACTTGGCTGTGGGCAACACCATTGGAACAAATGGGGGCTTGTCGACAACAACCGGTTCTTTGCAGGGTTATCTTGTGGATAATAACGGAAATATCAATTTCCCTATCATTGGTACGCTTCATGTTGCCGGTAAAACCAAAACGGAGTGTGAGGAAATGATAAAGAATAAGGTGATGCCTTATTTGAATGCTAATGAAAACCCGATAGTAACGGTCAGAATGTCCAGTTATCGAGTAACGGTGATTGGTGAGGTGGGGCACCCGAGTATCGTTCCGGTATCTACAGAAAAGATGAGCATTATCGAAGCTTTAGCTTCAGCCGGCGACTTAAGCATTTACGGTAAGCGTTCTAATGTTCTTTTGATACGAGAAGACGCTACAGGCGAAAAACATGCTGTCCGTATTAATCTTAATGATGCAAACTTGTTTAATTCTCCGTATTATTATCTGCAACAGAATGATATAATTTATGTAGAACCCAATTCGGTCAAATCGAAGAACTCATCTATAGGTAATAGTACTACGATATGGTTCTCATTTATTGGTATTTTAACTTCCGTTGCCTCGTTACTAGTTAATATATTGAGATAAGAGAAAGTTATTAGGATATACATAAATTAAAGATATGAATAATTGGAATATTAATTTTTGCCTCTGTGTAATCTTTGATATTCCAATCTTTTTATGTATATATAGCTGATAGTTGTGAGATAGATTGTGAAATATATCTGCTATAGAGAGCAATATACTTATGGTCTGATATAATAATAGATAGAATATTCTTAAATAAATAATAAGATGAAGAAAGTAACCTTAGTATTATCTGACGGTACAAAGTTTCATGGACAGTCGTTTGGGTATGATGCTCCTGCAGCCGGCGAAGTAGTATTCAACACTGCGATGATGGGATATCCGGAGTCGCTTACGGATCCTTCCTATGCAGGACAGATATTGACGTTCACTTTTCCTTTAATAGGGAACTACGGTGTCCCTCCTTTTACCATTGAAAACAATGGACTCCCTACATTTATGGAGAGCGATCATATATATCCCTCTGCAATTGTCGTATCGGATTACTGTGCTAACTATAGCCATTGGAATGCGGTTGAGAGCCTGGGCGATTGGCTGAGACGAGAAAAAGTTCCCGGCATAACAGGTATAGATACTCGTCAGCTTACGAAGGTGTTGCGCGAACAGGGAGTGATGATGGGCAAGATAATATTTGATGATGAGCCCGATAATATTCCTGAAGCAAATTATGAAGGTGTAAATTTCGTAGACCAAGTATCATGTAAAGAAGTTATCCGGTATAACGAAGGAGCAGGAAAAAAGGTAGTCTTGGTTGATTGTGGAGTCAAGGCCAATATTATCAGAAGCCTTATAAAACGAGGCGTAGAGGTTATACGAGTGCCATGGAATTACGATTATACTGATATGGATTTTGACGGATTGTTTTTGGCCAATGGCCCCGGTGATCCTGATACGTGTCAGGATGCCGTTGATATTATTCGTAAGCAGATGAGTATGAGTAATAAACCTATTTGTGGAATCTGTATGGGTAATCAGTTGTTGGGCAAAGCTGCCGGTGCAACGATCTACAAACTCAAATATGGACACCGCAGCCATAATCAACCGGTGCGCCTCGTAGGTACGGAACAATGTTATATTACATCTCAAAATCATGGGTACGCTGTTGATGCAACAACACTTGGAGAGGATTGGAAGGAGTTGTTTGTGAATATGAATGATGGCTCCAACGAGGGCATTTGCCATAAGTCTAACCCCTGGTTTACCTGTCAGTTCCATCCGGAGGCATGCTCGGGATCTGTGGATACTATGTTTATGTTTGATAAATTTGTAGAAACCTTAAAGTAATTAAGTCATGAAGGATACAGCTATTAAGAAAGTTTTATTGTTAGGCTCCGGAGCATTAAAGATAGGTGAGGCTGGAGAATTTGACTATTCCGGCTCTCAGGCATTGAAAGCATTGCGGGAAGAGGGGATAGAAACAGTTCTTATTAATCCTAACATTGCAACTGTACAGACATCGGAAGGCGTTGCCGATCAGATATATTATCTTCCTGTTCAACCTTATTTTGTCGAACGAGTAATTGAGAAAGAACGTCCTGATGGAATTCTTCTCAGTTTTGGAGGACAGACGGCACTGAACTGCGGAGTAGAGTTGTATGAAAGCGGAGTGCTTGAGAAGTATAACGTAAAGGTGATGGGTACTCCTGTTAGTGCCATTATGGATACGGAAGACCGTGAGCTTTTCGTTGAAAAACTTGATGAAATTAATGTCAAGACCATTAAGAGCGAGGCTTGTGAAAATATACAACAAGCACGGAAGGCTGCCCGCGATTTGGGTTATCCTGTTATCATCCGTGCAGCTTATGCCCTTGGAGGACTTGGCTCTGGCTTTGCAGACAATGATGAGGAACTGAACACAATATGTGAGAAAGCATTTGCTTTTTCTCCTCAGGTGCTTGTGGAGAAGAGTTTGAAGGGTTGGAAGGAAATAGAATATGAGGTAGTGCGCGACCGATATGACAACTGCATCACAGTGTGTAACATGGAGAATTTTGACCCGTTAGGCATTCATACGGGGGAATCTATTGTTATTGCGCCGTCTCAGACACTCTCTAATAGCGAGTACCACAAACTACGTGCTTTGAGCATTAAGATTGTTCGTCATATTGGTATTGTGGGTGAATGTAATGTTCAGTATGCGTTAGACCCTTTCAGCGAAGACTATCGGGTGATTGAAGTAAATGCCCGTTTGAGTCGAAGTTCAGCTTTGGCTTCCAAAGCCACAGGCTATCCTTTGGCTTTTGTAGCTGCTAAGTTGGGTATGGGTTACGGCCTTTTCGAACTTAAAAATTCCGTTACCAAGACTACCAGTGCATTCTTTGAGCCTGCTCTCGACTATGTTGTCTGCAAAATTCCACGATGGGATTTGTCAAAGTTCCGTGGTGTTGACAAAGAACTTGGCTCCAGTATGAAGAGTGTTGGAGAAGTGATGGCTATCGGACGCAACTTTGAAGAAGCCATACAGAAAGGGCTTCGGATGATTGGGCAGGGTATGCACGGTTTTGTGGAAAACAAAGAGCTGGAGATAGACGACATTGACGCGGCTCTTAGAGAACCTACAGACAAGCGAGTTTTTGTGATTTCCAAAGCCATGCACAAAGGCTACACGATAGACCAGATACATGACTTAACGAAGATAGATAAGTGGTTCCTTTGCAAACTGAAGCATATTATTGATATTGATGAAGAATTGAAGAAGAACAATATCAATACACTGGACCCTGAACTTTTGCGTGAGGCTAAGGTTTATGGCTTTACCGATTTCCAAATCGCCCGCGCCGTAGGACTTGAGAAAGAGATGCCGCATATGCACCAAGCTGTTATCGTGGTGCGCAATCTTCGTAAGAGTTACGGCATTCTTCCTGTTGTAAAGCAAATTGACACGCTTGCGGCAGAATATCCTGCGCAGACCAATTATCTCTATGTAACTTATTCAGGCGTTGCCAGCGATGTGTCTTTCTCCAATGACAAACGATCTATCATCGTATTGGGTTCAGGCGCGTATCGCATCGGTAGTTCTGTAGAGTTTGACTGGTGTGGCGTCCAAGCGCTCAATACCATTCGCAAACAAGGGTATCGCAGTATCATGATTAATTATAATCCTGAGACTGTTTCCACGGATTACGATATGTGCGACAGACTCTACTTCGACGAGCTGACTTTCGAGCGTGTCATGGATATCATCGAGGCAGAGAACCCTCATGGTGTGATTGTGTCTACCGGAGGTCAGATTCCAAATAATCTTGCGATGGCTCTTGATGCACAGAATGTACCTATTCTTGGAACCTCGGCTCGAGATATAGACAATGCTGAGGACCGTGCTAAATTCTCCAGTATGCTGACACGCAATGGCATTAACCAACCGGAGTGGAGTGCATTGACTTCAATGGACGATATAGACCAATTTGTGGAGCGTGTAGGTTTCCCGGTGCTCGTTCGTCCCAGTTATGTGCTTTCCGGTGCTGCAATGAATGTTTGTTCCAACAAAGAGGAATTGGAACGATTCCTTAAATTGGCCGCCAATGTCAGCGAGGATCATCCCGTTGTTGTGTCCAAATTTATAGAGCATGCCAAGGAGATAGAAATGGATGCTGTGGCAAAAGATGGAGAAATATTGGTTTATGCTATTTCGGAACACATAGAATTTGCAGGCGTCCACTCCGGAGACGCAACTATCCAGTTCCCACCGCAGAAACTTTATATTGAGACATTCCGCCGCATTAAGCGTGTGAGCCGTCAGATTGCCAAAGAACTGCACATATCCGGTCCGTTCAACATTCAATTCATGGCACGGGAGAACGACATCCTTGTCATAGAATGTAACCTCCGAGCAAGTCGTTCGTTCCCATTCGTGTCAAAGGTGTTGAAGTTGAACTTTATCGATTTGGCCACCAAAGTTATGTTGGGTGTACCTGTTGAGAAACCGAACAAGAATCTCTTTGATCTTGACTATGTGGGGATTAAGGCCAGCCAGTTCTCATTCAACCGCTTACAGAAGGCAGACCCTGTGCTTGGTGTAGATATGAGTTCTACTGGTGAAGTTGGCTGTTTAGGCGATGACACCAATCAAGCATTACTCAAAAGTATGCTTTCCGTAGGCCAGCGTATACCTAAGCATACCGTTCTGCTGTCCACCGGTGGTGCCAAACAGAAAGCAGAAATGCTCGATGCGGCCAAGATGCTTATTCAGCATGGATATGAACTTTATGCGACAGGTGGAACTTCAAAGTATCTGAAAGACAACGGTATTGACAACACGCTGGTTTATTGGCCTTCTGACGAGGGCAAGGAGCCGCAGGCCCTTACCTTGCTTCATGAGAAGAAGATAGACATGGTTGTCAATATTCCTAAGGATTTAACAACTCACGAACTGACCAATGGTTACAAGATTCGTCGTGCGGCCATTGATTTAAATATTCCTCTCATTACAAACAGCCGTTTGGCAGGTGCGTTTATCACAGCCTTCTGCACATTGAAACCGGAAGACATTGATATTAAAGCATGGGACGAATATTAGGAGAAGTAATGAAGGCAGGAGTTTAATCCTGCCTTCATTACTTTTAATTTCTCTTATACTTTAAAATAAGAGGATATGTTGTCTATAATCAATTAGTTATAGGCGTGAAAGGAGGCCATGTTCTTATAGCGACGTTTCATCATTCGGCTGTATATGTTGCGTAGCCACATTTTGTGGGTTGCTATAAAAACTATTCCAATGCCCATCATCACAATCCACGCATAGGTGTTGTCAAGGAACGACTCCAACGCACTGATTGTGATTAACGGCAAACTGAATGCGGCTATTTCTTCTAAAATCTGTATATAGTTATTATCCACTCCTCCCTTACTGGTAAACTTTTCGTTCAGAGGAATGGTTTTGTTATTATATACTGCGACTTGCATGAGGAGAAAATGTTGGAAACCGGCGGTAAAAATGCCGTAGGAAACAAGCATCATAATGTCCCATTTTCCTACAAATACCATTGGCAGCATCAGTACGAATGGGAAAATAAGCAGAAGGCAGAAGAAATAGTATTTCGCTGTCAGCAATTTAAGAATATTCTCCTTGTGTACCATGAGTACGTCTATGTAGTTTCCCTCAAATCCCATGATTTTAACCAATATGGTTGCGGCGTATATCACAAAGTTGTAAACACACCAAAAATTGGTCATAAACTGCGTGTCATAGATGTCGGTGAACGATATAAGCGCACTGATAACGATAATGACGATGGTTGCTGTAATAAAGTTTTTACGTGGATTTTTATTTCGGCTCAAGCTCTTTACTTCAAGTTTCAAATATTCTCCCAATTCCCCCAACTTGTTGAGTGCCGTGAAGCTATAAACCTTGATGGGTTTAGAGTCTTTCTCTCTCCCTAACTCCTGCATCACACTGTTGTATTGCAGCTTTCGATTTAAAATAATGAGCGTACCCAAAACGATGAGTGCAAGGAGATGAGGAATAAAGTTTGCCGTGTCCATTTCCGCCCCTATCGTGGCATATGTTCTTAGAAAATAGTCGAAGTCGTTAATGAGCCAGGGGCTGATTATGATTACACTCATTCCTATGGGTAGCAACCACCATATTGAATGATGTGTTGTTAAAGTCCTGACAATAGAGTAGGCCTGACTGTCAGCAAGAATGATAATGTAAAAGAAGAAAAGCAATGACAGGGCAGACAACAGACCATAGCTGAACACCACCGACATTAAGCAATAGGGTACTAACAGTGTAAACCAAATCGTGTTGCCCCAGTTGAATAACGATGTAATGATAAAACTGTCGATGCACGCATATTTTGGGATGGGCAGCAATACATAAGGCTTGATGATTTGGGATGGAGTTTGCTGGACAATAAATCTCACCCAGAAGTCTGCCAACAGAATGAATGGCGATACAGCCATGATAAATTCCAACGACGTGTATCTTCTGGAGTCATTGGCAGTCAGTGCAAGCATAATGGCAAGCATGATGAGATACACTACCATGCTTGCCATCGTTATACCGACAATCCATTTTGCGGCCTTGTTGGCTTCGAATATTGGGTCTCTCCGTTCTGCTAACTTGCGATGGCGACGCAACTGCTTAAATAGTTGCTGAAAGGAAAGGTTCGATTTCATGGCTTCGTTAGGATTGGAGTTTTCTGATGATGAATCGATTATCTCAAATCAATGACTTCTGCCGTAGGAAAGTCTTTGACATTAAACACGAACAAACCATTGGGCAAATTTTTAGTTTTAAAATTTGAAATGGTTATAGTTGTCCATCTGCCGTTTTCACGCATCTTGATTGTACTTGGTTTGTAAGTACTCTTGTTGATGGTGAGATATACCTCCTGTACGGTGCGTTGTTTATTCTGTGCAGTCATGCGTACCTGATAGTTTGCCCCTTTCGAAGTCATTCCCAATGTGTATCCATTCCTGTACATAGTGATGAATGTGTATGGATTCATACGCATTCGCTGAGCTTCTGTCGGTGCGGTGATGTTCACTTCGTCGGTTGATTTCAGATAACTCCACTGGGTTTTTCCGTTAAACCACACTGTGGCCTGACTGGTGCGGGCATGAAACTTGTTGCCCTTGATGGAAATGCTCCCTGAAGTGGAGCCCATGTTAGAACTCGATATTTTGAAATCTGCGGATGCACCGCCCTTGTTGCCAACAATTGCGGCAGTCTTGTCCAAAACTTTCCGCGCTTGCGTTGCATTTTGTGCGCTTACACAGAGCGTGACAAACATTATTAATGTAATGAGAATTGTTTTCTTCATGTTCATTTTGTTATTTCAATATCGAGAACGTTGTTTATCTTTATAATGTTACCCCAATTAATATCGTTTAACCCTTTCAATTACCATGTATCTGTATCAACAAAGCATTGAGGCTGTTTTCGTCAGTAATAAGCACTTCACGCGGCTTGGAGCCTTGCGCAGCACCAACAATTCCGGCAGACTCCAACTGGTCCATCAATCGTCCTGCACGGTTATAGCCAATAGAGAATCGACGTTGAATCATGCTGGTGGAGCCTTGCTGGGTAGTGACGACAGTGCGGGCAACCTCATCAAAATAGGGGTCCAGACTCATCGAGTCGGCTGAACTCATGCCGCCCGCAGCGTCATTTCCATCATCGGGCTCTGGCAATTCCATTGGGTCTACGGGTCCCGGCTGGTCTGCGATATAGTTGCAGATGGCCTCTATTTCAGGGGTGTCTACGAATGCACATTGCAGACGTACAGGCTCTCCACCTGCCAGGAACAGCATGTCACCACGTCCAATAAGCTGGTCGGCTCCCGTAGTGTCAAGAATGGTACGCGAGTCTATTTGTGCCGTCACACGGAAAGCCATACGTCCGGGGAAGTTGGCTTTGATGTTTCCTGTAATTACTTTGGTGGTTGGTCGTTGCGTGGCAATAATCATGTGGATGCCAACAGCACGTGCTAATTGGGCAATGCGTTGTATCGGAAGTTCAACCTCCTTTCCCGCAGTCATGATAAGGTCGCCAAACTCGTCGATGATGACTACAATATACGGCATATAATCGTGCCCATCTGTCAGTCTCAGCTTATGATTGATAAACTTTTGGTTATATTCATCGATCTTTTTCACCTGAGCCTTTTTCAACAAGTCGTAGCGGTGGTCCATCAGTTTGCACAGGGAGTTAAGGGTGCGCACCACTTTCTGTACGTCGGTTATGATAGGTTCATCCTCGTTTTCCGGCAGCGCTGCCATATAATGGGGAGCAATCTTGTTGTAGATGCTGAACTCCACTTTCTTTGGGTCTACCAACACCAACTTCAGTTCGTTGGGATGTTTTTTGTAGAGCAGCGACGATATAATGACGTTCAGTCCCACCGATTTTCCCTGTCCTGTGGCACCGGCCACAAGCAAGTGGGGAATTTTGGTTAGGTCAGCCATATACACCTCGTTGGTAATGGTCCGTCCAAGTGCCATTGGTAACGTCATGTTCGAGGTCTGGAACTTCTTGGTGTTCAGCACACTTTCCATCGACACAATCTGTGGCTTTTGGTTTGGCACTTCAATACCTATGGTACCTTTCCCCGGTATAGGGGCAATGATGCGTATTCCCAATGCGGCAAGACTTAGCGCTATGTCTGCTTCCAATCCTCGGATTTTCGATATGCGGACTCCTTCTGCCGGAGTGATTTCATAAAGGGTGACTGTAGGTCCGACGGTTGCGTTAATCTTGCTGATCTTTACGCCAAAGCTGTTCAACACTTCAACGATTCGGGTGTTGTTGGCTTTGATTTCATCCATATCAATCAGGGGCTTATTGTTGTATTTCTTCAATAAGTCACAAGTTGGGAATTTATAAGTAGTAAAGGGTTCCCATGGATTGATAGGAGTGCTGAGCCGTTCTTTCTCTGTGAGCACCTTGCCCGAAGCTTTGTCTTCCTGCTTTATGGCGTCAACTGTGAGATTATCCGAATTGACAACGTCGGGTTGAACATCCGTAATGACAGGTTCAATGGGAGCGGTCTGTTGTGTAGGTTGGCTTCCCTGATCCATGTCTGTCAGATCCACGACAGTAGGCTCATCGTCTTGATCATCCGGTTGGTCGATAATCTCTATATTATCTGAATCCCCAAACACTTCCGTATCGTTTTTGGAGGTGTGGTTGGTGACCGTGAATTTCACCTTGTCGGTGATATATTTCACCGGATTTATAACTTTTCTCACAACCTCTATGGTCTCTGCGCTGAGATAAGTTAAAAATCCGAGAGCCACAATGAGCAGAATGGCGGTAAGTCCCGGAGGGCCAATCATGTTTTCCAAATGTTGTACACAAAACAGTCCGTGATTACCTCCCGGATTGAACACTTGATTGCCCATGAGTGGAGTGAGAAATTTCGCCAACGTAACCGAGCTCCATATCATGACCAAAGCCGTTCCCAAAAACCATTTCCACAGATTGACGGAATAGGCGCGCATAAGCCTCAATGCTGTTAGAATGAGGAATACGGGAATCAGAAAAGCCGGTAGACCAAAGTTTATGGTGATGAGATAATAGGAAAGTATGGCCCCAAACGATCCGCAGTAATTGGTGAACTCCTGATGTCTGTTCATCCATTCGCCGGGTCGTAGGTTTTCAAGCATACTTTGGTCGGCCTGACCGGTGGAAAAATAGGAAATCATTGCTATTGTCATAAATATAGCAATAGCAAATAGGATAAGTCCTAAAAAGAAATCTGTTGTCTCGTTTCCAAATATATATTTGATGCCTATTGCTTCGCTAAAGCTTTTCTGCTTGCGTTTAGGTCTCTTTTTTATCATTATTTCTATACTTCTTATTCTATCTGCAAAAGTAATAGATTTTGGTTAAATTCCAAAGGAAAAGTTGCTTAAGTTTTGTGTTTCCATCCTTATAAATTATGCAATGGCATCTCTGTAGACAGTGCATTTGTTGTATAGGGCCGATTCAGTTAATCATCACTGTAAATTCTGCCTATTTGATTTATCGTGAAATTTTGCTAGTTTTTGACTCGGTTTTCGGTGCATAGATGTATACGCACTCAGCCATGTTGCCCGATATTTCATACCTAATTTAACCTTGTCATATTTTTAGATGTAAAATTTACTTACCATTTTTGGGGTGTTGTTTTCCGAGTCATCTGGAGCAAAAAGGGGTATGTTTCTGGCCTCATGGCCCGTCCGCAGCGTATCAAAACAGTTGGTTTTCTATGTTTTATTTTTCATCTTACGATGACAAAGGCCTAATCGCAGTGCGCTTGAGCTTTAACGGCACTACGAAAGAAGCTTAACGGCATTGCGGTTACTATGTTTTCATAGTGCCGTTTGATATTCAATCGCAGATGATGAGATAAGAGTCATAAGAGCATCTTTTTAGAAGGCATTGAAAATCAGATTGCTACAAACTTTCGCATATTTTGCATATTCTGAGCGAAACTAAATTGTTTTTAGAATACTCGAAGCATACAGGAGTGTTTGTAAATAAAAATACTAATATCTTATATTCTAAATTTCGATTTGTCTGCGATGACAGAGGCCAATATTAGAGATAATGGGAAAAATGTCGCAAGAATCTATGTTTTATTAGTCGTTTTTTTATACATTTGCACATTGTAATTGTTTGCAATGAAGAAACAGATCTATAGCAAATTCGATAAAAAGGAGATAACTGCTTTACCTAAAGTGACCTTTCCGGGCCGAATCATATCGATTATTACGGCAAGCGAGGCCGAGAAAGCCGTAGATTATCTTTTGTCGAGTGATATATTGGGAGTAGACACTGAGACGAGGCCCTCTTTTCATAAAGGCGAACAACATCAGGTTTGCTTGCTTCAGGTGGCTAATCGTGATACGTGTTTTCTTTTCAGGCTCCACAGGACAGGCATTACCCCTGCTATCAAGCGATTGTTAGAAGATACGACGGTAAAGAAAATTGGTCTTTCGTGGCACGATGATATTCGTGGCCTACAGGCACGTGAGCCTTTCACGCCGGGTCTCTTTATAGATTTGCAAGAAGTTGTGCCGACAATGGGTGTACAGGATTTGAGTCTTCAGAAGTTGTATGCCAACTTTTTCCACAAGAAAATTTCCAAACGCCAACGTCTTTCTAATTGGGAAACGCCGGTCCTCAGTGAACGTCAAAAACAATATGCAGCAATCGACGCATGGAGTTGCATCAATCTCTATGAAGAGTTTATGAGACTGAAGCGGACGAAGGATTATGAATTGATTGAGGTGCGGGAGCCGGAGGAACAGGTACAGGAAAAGACTGAAGACAGATCAGAAAATACAGCAAAGGCAAAAACAAAAAAAACTAAGCGCAGAGCAACTAAGGCAAAGACCGGCCGTAAGAAAAAGAAGACTGCAGGGTCGGTTTAATCGTTTAACAACCCTATCATGACAGATACATACAAAAATATATATTTGAAGCGTGGCAAGGAGGAGTCGCTCTTGCGTTTCCATCCGTGGATATTCAGTGGTGCAATTCATCATACCGACGAGGGAATCGAAGAAGGCGATACGGTACGTGTCATTTCGTCCAAAGGCAATTTCATTGCAGTGGGGCATTATCAAATAGGTAGCATCACCGTGCGGGTGTTGTCGTTCCGTGATATTGTAGTTGATGACGAATTCTGGGCATCGCGGTTTGAAGCAGCTTTGCAGATGCGTCTGCATATCGGCATCGCGGATAATCCGCAGAACAACACCTATCGTTTGATACATGGTGAGGGCGATAACCTGCCGGGATTGATTATCGATTGTTATGGAACGACGGCAGTGATGCAGGCCCACAGTGTGGGGATGCACGTCTGTAGAGAACAGATTTGCAGGGCTTTGATTCGAGTGATGGGCAATCGCATCCAAAATGTTTATTACAAGAGTGAGACCACGTTGCCTTTCAAGGCTGCACTCGGACAGGAAAATGGTTTCCTCTATGGGGCGACCGACGACAACATCGCGGTAGAAAACGGCTTGAAATTCAATATTGACTGGCTGCGCGGACAGAAGACAGGGTTTTTCGTGGACCAACGTGAAAACCGATCATTATTGGAACACTACGCTCGGGGAAAGAGTGTGCTCAACATGTTCTGCTATACAGGAGGTTTTTCGGTATATGCCATGCGCGGAGGGGCCAAGCTGGTACATTCGGTGGATAGCAGTGCCAAGGCGATAGAACTTACCAACCGTAACGTTGAATTGAACTTCCCGGGCGACAGTCGGCATGACGCTTTTTGTGACGACGCATTCAAATATATGGATGCCAATGACGACAAATACGACCTTATTGTCCTCGACCCGCCTGCTTTTGCAAAGCATCGAAGGGCATTGCACAATGCATTGAAAGGGTACACTCGGCTCAATGTGAAGGGGTTGGAACGCATCAAGCATGGTGGCATTCTTTTCACTTTCAGTTGTTCGCAGGTGGTCACTAAGGATAATTTCCGCAATGCGGTATTTACGGCGGCGGCACAGACAGGACGCAAGGTGCGCATACTGCATCAGCTGCATCAGCCTGCCGATCACCCCATCAATATATATCATCCGGAGGGCGAGTATCTGAAGGGATTGGTGCTCTATGTGGAATAAAAAACGGTATGAGTTTCTCTCGTAACATATCACATTATATCAGCCGTTATGACCTTATGTATCATGACGGTTTTTATTTAGTTGCGCTGTCGGGTGGTGCCGATAGTGTGGCTTTGTTGTGTGTGTTGAGAGAGTTGGGCTATCGGTTGGAGGCTGTGCATTGCAATTTTCATTTACGGGGTGAGGAGAGCAACCGTGATGAAAATTTCTGCGTCTCGCTGTGCAGTCAAATGAACATTCCGTTGCATCGCGCACATTTTGACACACAACTCTATGCCGAAACACATAAGGTTTCAATAGAAATGGCCGCACGGGAGTTGCGTTATCGCTATTTTGAACGGTTACGAGATGATATGAATGCTGCCGGCATCTGTGTTGCTCACCATCGTGATGATCAGGTGGAAACGGTGTTGCTTAATCTTGTGAGGGGTACCGGCTTGATGGGATTACAAGGTATGAAACCGAAAAACGGCTATATTCTGCGTCCCATGTTGGCTGTTTCGAAAGCGCAAATCTTAACTTATCTGTCTGACATTCATCAGGAGTTTGTAACGGATAGCACAAACTTGGAAGATGACGTGATGCGCAATAAGTTACGGCTTAAAGTTATACCTTTGCTTGAAGAGATGAATCCGTCGGTGGCGGATAATATTCTGCGTATGACGGAAAACCTATGTGAAGCTGGAAAAGTGGTGGACACGGCCATTCGGAAAAATATTGAAAAGCTTAGGCAAACCGATGGAAGCTATGATCTTGCAGCTTTGGAGGGTTTGGCATCGCCTTCTTATACGCTATGGGCCTTGTTGTCTCCTTATGGTTTTAACCGTGTGCAGACAATGGAAATCCTGGCTAATGAAAGGAGTGGGGCGCATTGGCAATCAGAGGATTATGTGTCGATTGTAGAACGTGGAAGTCTCTATCTTTTCAAGAAAGAGGATTGGGAACGGGTTCCCCCGCTATTGAAGATACCGGAAACGGGAATTTACATTTATTCGTTTGGATGGAGTGGGAAGACAGATTGTGGGAGGAAGTCTCAGGAAATGAAGTTTCACCTAACCATAGAGAGCGTTAGAAACGAATTCCAAATCAATCGGTCAGAAGCTGTGGCCAATCTTGATGCTGATAAAGTGAAGTTCCCTTTGACGATTCGTCCGGTCCGAGAAGGCGATCGCTTTGTGCCTTTTGGTATGAAGGGATCGAAGTTGGTCAGTGACTTTCTCACTGATTTGAAAGTCGGTTTGCTAACCCGTCGTCGGCAACTTGTAGTGACAGATGTCGATGACAATATCATTTGGCTTGTAGGAAGACGCATTGACAATCGCTTCGCCATAAACCTAAGGTCAACTTCTCGGGTGCTGATTATTTTAATGATATGACTTTTTGGTCATTTAACGATTATTTTATCCCTTTTGTTCTGTATCATTTTTGTGTTTGAGAAATATTCTTTATTTTTGTAGTATATATCTTCAAATTAAACTGAACCAACAATGTTTACAGACGCAGACAAGAAGCAAATTGAAAGTCGTGGGATATCTATAGCCCGTGTGGAGCATCAGCTCGAACAAATCAAACAAGGTTTCCCTTTCCTCCGTTTGGAAGGGGCTGCTTCTGTGGAAAAGGGAATAGTTGTCCCTAATGAAACAGAACAACAAATTGCGAGACAGAAATGGGAGGATTATAAGAAAGAAGGTAGGCATAAAGTTGTGAAGTTTATACCGGCTTCGGGAGCTGCCAGCCGTATGTTCAAGAATATGTTTGCGTTTCTAACAGCCGATTACGATACTCCAAGTACGGACTTTGAGAAGAAGTTTTTTGCTGATATCAAACAGTTTGCATTCTTCAAGACACTCGACAAAAAGTGCCAAGCCAATCATGGCAAGACGATAGACCAGCTGATAACGGAGGGTAATTATAAGGCGGTAGTAGCCAATATGCTGAACAATGAGGGCATGAATTTTGGACAGTTGCCCAAGGGCATGCTGCTCTTTCACAACTATAAAGATGATGCCCGCACCCCAATGGAGGAGCATTTAGTGGAAGCTGCCCTCTATGCATCGGTGGATGGCGAGGCTAATATACATTTTACGGTGTCGCACGACCATCTCGATCTTTTTGAGAAGAAAGTAGCGGAGAAGAAAGATTATTATGAACAGAAGTTTGGCATTCATTACAACATTTCCTTCTCTGAGCAGAAACCAAGTACAGATACCATAGCCACGAATCCGGACAATACACCTTTCAGAAACGAAGACGGCAGCTTGCTCTTCCGGCCGGGTGGGCATGGAGCGCTTATCGAAAATCTCAATGATATTGATGCCGATATCGTATTCGTTAAGAATATCGACAATGTTGTTCCCGACCGTTTGAAGGCCGAAACAGTGCTCTGGAAGCAGATCATTGCAGGTGTTTTGGTCGAAACGCAGCAGAAAGTTTTTGCTTACATACAGGCATTGGATAGCGGAGCATACAACCATAGCAAGTTGGAGGAGATTATTCGCTTTGTGCAGCGTGACCTTTGCTGCCGTAATGCAGATTTGAAACACTTTGAAGATGCTGAGCTTGTGAGTTACTTGAAGCGAAAACTAAATCGTCCGATGCGTGTCTGTGGAGTGGTAAAGAATGTTGGCGAGCCTGGTGGAGGACCGTTTTTTGCTTATAATGCAGACGGCAGTGTGAGTTTGCAGATACTCGAAAGCAGTCAAATCGACAAGTCGAATGCCGATTATGTGAAGATGTTCACGGACGGAACGCACTTTAATCCGGTAGATCTCGTATGTGCTATCAAGGATTATGAGGGCAACGCTTTTAACTTGGTCGACTATGTAGACGAGTCTACAGGTTTTATCAGTTCAAAGAGTAAAAACGGTCGAGAACTCAAGGCACTCGAATTGCCAGGCCTTTGGAATGGTGCGATGAGTGATTGGAACACCATCTTTGTGGAAGTTCCGCTTTCTACATTCAATCCTGTAAAGACCGTTAATGACTTGCTGCGCGATAGCCATCAGTAAACACAGAAACAAGCATTGGCAAACAATGCGACTGCGATTAAGCAGTATAGTGGCAACGCTAACTTTATAAATGTGACAAAACTACAACGCTATCGGATGTTCATTGAGTTAAGAAATGTACATGCGATGGCGTCGTAGTTTTCTTTATTTGTAGTCTTTTTTACAAAGAACTAAGCTCCCGGTTATGGGGAGCATTGGTTTTGGCTGTTTGGATTTTTAGTCCCAGCTCTTGCTTCTGATCTCTTTCAGCGCATTTTCCCAATTGGTATCCAGAGAGAATGGGGTAGCAAACTTTGTACTGTTGTAATATCCTAGCACAAGGTCCTTGTCCATATCATTGAAAAGACTGTTGTTGATGCTTGCATTTTTAAAGCGGGTTATCACAATCTCTTTTTTCGATTTGTTGCTTGATTCTGCCAGACGTTTGAAGTAAAGATTTACAAACTCAGTCATGGCAAAGGTTTGTTCGCCTAATTGCTGTTCGGTAAAGGAGGCGTTGTCATTTGCTTTATAAAGCATATATTCTATGGCATCCCATTTGAAAGATGCTACTTTCCGCTCTTCCATAGGTTTTTTCTTGTCATATTTGATGGTTTCAAAGTTTTTCTGCATATTCTTCACTTCATTGAAAATCTGCTGAGCTTGAATATTTATAGTAAAGGCACAAAGCATCGCAAAGGCTGTTAAAATCTTCTTCATATTCATTAATTTATTTGTATTGTTTATATTCCTTGTTTATTGTTAAATATGGATTAATGTCTAATCAACTCCAACTTGTGGTCTATACACGTGGGAAATTCGTTCTCGTAGTGGGTGACCATGATGAGCGTCTTATTCTTCCGACGACAGAATGTATCGATGATATTCTTCACTTTCTGTCGATTTCGGTTGTCCAGTCCATGCAAGGGCTCATCAAGTATGAGCAATTCCGGATCTTTGACAAATGCCCTTGCTAATAAAGCAAGACGTTGCTCTCCGCTGGAAAGTTTCATGAAAGTTCGTTTTTCAATATCTTTAACACCAAAAACGTCCATCCAGAAGCGGCAAATCTCATATTCATCTTCTTTGGGTTTCACATATAATCCTACGCTGTCTTTAAGACCGCTGGCAACAATTTGTATGGTTGGGAGGTCGCGTTTATAGGCTCGATGCATTTCCGGAGACACATATCCGATGTGTTTTTTGATGTCCCAGATGCTTTCTCCCGTTCCTCTTGGTTGGTCGAATAGGGTTATATCGCAAGCATAACTCTGTGGATTATCCGCACAAACGAGACTTAGCAATGTAGACTTTCCCGCCCCATTTTTCCCTACGAGTGCCCATTTCTCACCATTTTGAACAGTCCACGACAGGTCCTTCAAAATGGTGCGGTTTCCATATTTGATACTCACGTTATGCAATTCCACCACCTTTTGTGTGTGGTATTCATTGTTTTTATATGGCAGACTAATAATTGCCTGTTCAGTTTCCTTGCTTAACACATGGACAGGCACAGGTTGTTTTTGTTCCAAATACTCTGTTAGGGAGAGTTTGGGACACACCTTGTTGTTTTTCACTTCCACCACATGGGTGATGAACGATGGTATATCGTCTGTTTTAGAAAGTACAAGGATAATCTGCAGTCCCTTGTTGTGCGACAGAGTTTCAAACAGATCGCGCAACTGATCTCGCGTGGAGGCATCGAGCCCGATAAAGGGATTGTCCATGATAAGCACGCGTGGTGCTGCGAGCAATGTTTCCGTTAGCTTAAACTTCCGCAGTTCGCCACTTGAAAGCAACGTAGTGTATTTGTCGAGCAACAGATCCATTTGAAAGGTTTTGTAGAGGTTTTGTTGCAGTGTTCTACGTTCCGGTGTGTCTTCTCCCTGTCGTTGATATGCCTCTTCCAGCTTCGCTCCCACAGTAGGAGTATTGCGGTCTATTTCAGTCTGATTCCATCGTTGCTGCAGGAAATAGGTGCGATCGTTGTCACCACCGTACGCATCTTGAAATGCAATGTACTTGATGTTGTCAGACGCCATGGGCTTGGTGCTGGGCCGGAAATCATATTCTATATCCTGCATGAGCAACGGGTATTTTCCCATGATGATATTTACCAAACGGGTTTTACCCCCTGCATTTGGACCGATGATAGCGATATGCTCACCGTTGCGGCTCTCAAAGTTCACGGGCTCTTCCATTCGCCATTCGGGCATTCTGCACACACCGTTGCTCACCTTGATGATGGGCCATGCCTCATTACAGTCATTGCTACTGTGAATATTTGCATTGTTTGTCTGTTGCACCACGTCTTATTTCCTTTCTTCGAAGTCTTGCTGTTCTCCCGTTAATGTTTAGCGTTTTACCTTTTTGGGATTTCTTCTTACGAAATCACTCCAACTCCCATAATGGGGAGCGTCTGCGTCGGGCCTTGACGATTGCATGAAATGACAATAGGCTGCCCCCAAGGCATCGGTGGCATCCATGAATTTTGGCATTTCTTCCTTACTGATGTTCAACAGTCGCTGCAACATCCCGGCAACCTGCTCCTTTGAGGCTTGTCCTTGTCCGGTGATGGCCATCTTGATTTTCAGGGGAGCATACTCATGGATGAAAATGTCGCGATGAATGGCTGCCGATATGGCCACCCCCTGAGCCCGTCCCAATTTGATGAGCGATTGCACGTTTTTGCTGTAAAACGGTGCTTCAATTGCCATTTCGTCGGGATGATATTCATCTATGATACCGATAACACGCTCGAAAATTTTGCCTAATTTGAGATAGGTGTCCGGTATCTTACGCATATCGACTACCCCCAATGCCAACATTTCCGGTTTGTTTCCGATCACACGCAGCACGCCATAGCCCATGATGTTGGTACCCGGGTCGATGCCCAAGATAATGCGTTCGGCGGGCTGTTTGCGTGTTGGTGTCATTGTTGTTGTTCCTGAATGTCTGTCTGTTTGTTCTTGGTTGTTTCTCCGGTTGCTTTATCGGTCGATATAGGGATTGTTTGCAACCTCGTTGCCAATGGTCGTCGGCTCACCGTGTCCGGGATACAGCTTGGTGTTGTCGGGCAGCTGCGACACCATACGCAGGCTCTGTATGATGAGGAACATGGAGCCTCCCGGCAAATCGGTGCGACCTATGCTGTTGCGAAAGAGGGTGTCGCCGGAGAAGGCAACGTTTTCTTCCTTGCAATAGAAAAAAACGCTACCGGGGGAGTGGCCGGGTGTTTCGAGCAAGGTAAATTGATGGTTTCCAAACTTTACTACATCCTCTTCGCATAGATATTTGCCTACGGGAGAGAAATCCGATGGCTGCATTTCGATACCGCAGATAGCTTTTGCCTGCATGGGCAGCGAGTTCATCAACTTCTCGTCTGAAGCGTGTACTTCTACTTTCAAGCCCCAAGTATCGTGCACGAACTTATTGCCAAAGTTATGGTCTATGTGTCCATGCGTAGCCAACAAGTGTACGGGACGTAGCTCGTTCTGTTCAATATATTCCTGAATAGCTTTTTTCTCACTTTCGTAGAATGCGCCACAGTCGATGATGACGGCCTCACGGGTCTCGTCGCTGACAACATAGCAGTTCTCCTGAATCATGTTGCAAACAAATGGATGTATCTTTAGCATATATTTTCGATGATAAGTTAATGGGGTGATGGGTATTCTTAATCGAGATGTTATTTGTATGGTGACAATGGCAGGTAGATCACATATTTTTCTTTAAACCATTCATTGTCGAAGAAAGTGGAAATCTCTGTTTGTTCCACAATCTTCTTAAAAGGTTTGAGCTCGGAACTCAGACTCCCGCCTTTAAGCACGACAAGCCCGTTGGGCAAAGCGTTGCGTTGTGACTTAGAGATGTTTTTCCGAACAATTTTCACCAAGTCGGGCAGGGGCATCACAGCGCGCGACACCACAAAATCGAACTTACCTTTTTCCTCTTCGCCACGACGATGAAAGGCTTCAACGTTTTTCAGACCAATGGAATTGGCTATCTCGGTTGCTACTTTTATTTTTTTTCCGGTGCTATCGATGAGGGTAAAATGACATTCTGGAAACATGATGGCCAGTGGAATGCCGGGAAAGCCGCCACCTGTACCAAAGTCGAGGATGGTGGTTTGAGGTTTGAATCTTATCACATAGGCAATGGCCAGCGAGTGGAGTACGTGGTGTAGATACAGGTTGTCGATGTCTTTTCGGGAAATGACATTGATTTTTGCATTCCAATCGTGATAGAGTGCATCGAGTGCTTCGAACTGCTCCTTCTGGGTGGAGGTGAGATGCGGGAAATAGTTGTAGAAGTCCATTTTGTCCATTATTGCGGGCAAAGTTACGATTTTTTGGCGTAACTTTGTAGTCAAATACATATAATAATGATTAAAGCAGTTTTATTTGACCTTGATGGAGTGGTGCTCGACACAGAGACACAATACACAAAGTTTTGGGGGAAACAGTTCAGACGGTATTATCCGGAAACTCCGGGAATTGAACATAAAATAAAGGGCATGACGCTGGTGCAGATTTATGATGCATTCTTTGCTGACAGACCGGATGTTCAAGAGACTATTACCCACGAGCTGAATGAGTATGAACGTCAAATGCGTTATGATTATATTGCAGGCTTTGAAGCCTTTGTCAAGCAGCTTCACCAACGTGATCTTAAAACGGCAGTAGTGACAAGCAGCAATCGTCCGAAAATGGAGAGTGTGTATGACAAACGGCCTGAGTTGAAGCAGTATTTCGACAAGATACTTACAAGTGAAGACTTCACCAAAAGCAAGCCTGACCCCGAATGTTATCTCAAGGGAGTACAGGTGTTGGGTGTGCAGCCGGCAGAATGTATGGGAATTGAAGACAGCATCAACGGACTGAAGGCTGTGCGCGCAGCCGGTTTGTATTCTGTTGGACTGACAACGACAAACAGTCGGCAGGTGGTTGCCCCGCTCTGTGATGTTGTAGCCGACGATTACACGCAGTTGAATCTCGATAGTTTGTTAGGATAGACAACAATTGATTGCGTTTAGTTTTGTTGAAATAAAAGGACAAACGCCCTCTTATAATTCACGTATTTTTGAATGCAAATATTTTTGTTCGAAATACGCCCGAAAAATCGAATATTATGTAAATTCCTGTATAACAGCAATATACGGTAATTTGCAACGAATAGCATAAAATATATTCTCTCAAAGCTTTGCGATTAAGGCTTTGTGGCGTTGCCGTTAGGGCTTTTCGGCATCACGATTGAGGCTTAGTCGCCATGCGTTTGGGCCTTAGTCGCCATGCGTTTGGGCCTTAGTCGTCGTGCGTTTGGGCCTTAGTCGCAGGATTAAGATAAATTTCAGATGGTTTCATTTGTTTCTCATGGCCTCCAAAAAGCAGCGTTTTGTGATTAAACATAGCCCTTTTTTTGCTGGAAGACAAAATTTTCAAGTCCTTTCTACAGTGTATAAATTTTGACTAAAATGGAGAACGTGTTTCATGCTCGCTTCCTTCATAGCTTCCAGATTTCGTGCGGTTCCCTTTGATTTTTGGTGGCCGTTCATTGAATATCGACACGCCAATATTCTCGTTAGGGATAACAGTTGTAATGGCAATTAAATGAAAAATAAACGTCAAATTCTTCTGAACGCCTATTTATATGAGTACCTTTGCAGTTAAAATCGTAGAAAATGGAAGCAAAAAGTATATTCCAACGCCCGCTTTGGGCCTCTTTATTTGCTCTGACTGCCGCCATTGCTTGGGGCTGGGCTTATCCGCTCATTAAACTTGGATTTGCTGAGTTTGGAATAACACCCGATATGACGGGTAGTAAAATGCTGTTTGCCGGCATCCGATTTTGTTTGGCAGGATTGCTGATACTTGCTGTGGCTCAAACTGCGGGGAGAAGTTTTCGTGTCAGGAACGGTGTCGATTGGTGGTATATTCTGCTTTTCTCGCTGATGAATACCACGCTCCATTATGCTTTCTTCTATTTTGGGTTGTCGCACAGTGAAGGCTCACGAGCTGCGATACTTAATTCGCTGAGCGTGTTCTCTGTGGTTATTTTTGCGTGCATTTTTTTCAAAACCGACAAAATGACCATGCGCAAAATCATTGGCTGTGTGGTGGGCTTTGCCGGTATTCTATCTCTGAACTTGGGTGGAAAGGAGAGTGGTTATTTCACGTGGCTTGGCGATGGCATGATTATTCTGAACGCCCTTTGCGGAGCTACTGCCTCGCTGATGATACGCGGACTTGGTCAGCGCGTCGATGTGTTTGTAGGAACAGGCTTGTCGCTTGCTATCGGTGGTGTGTTGCTTGTTGTTCCGGGTCTGCTTATGGACGGTGTGTTGCCGCGTGTCACATTGGTGGGTTGCATTTACTTGCTGTTGCTCATAGCTATCAGCACCGTTGGATTTGCACTATACAACAAGCTGCTCACCTGTAATCCTGTGGGCAAAATAGCCATCTACAACTCCCTCATCCCAGTTGTGGGCGCTATTACTTCATGCATTTGTCTTCACGAAACGTTCTATTGGAAGTATGCAGTTGCCGGACTTTTGGCAGCCGGTGGAATATTTATTATCAATCGGGGGAAACAGTAGCCCGAAGTTTTACGGTTGGAATAGGTATATATCGCTGCGGGAATAAACTTATAATTAAAAACGGGAATCCAGCGATTTGGATTCCCGTTTGAGGTGCCTGGCGGAGTCGAACCGCCTTGCATGGTTTTGCAGACCATTACCTAACCGTTCGGACAAGGCACCGTGCCCTTTCTTTTAAGTGACTGCAAAAGTAGTGATAATTTTTGATACGCCCAAATTTTTACATAAGAAATATTAAGACATTCGCATTATCGATAGTTTTTGGGGATTTTTTGATGAACACGCAAGGGTCGTTAATGGTTTTCGTTTCTCAGTGAATTTACAAGGTTCCTTTGGTCGAAGGCAGCTCAAAATGATATATATCTCGTTGAATGGCCATCTTCAGGCTGCGTGCCAGAGCCTTGAAAATACCTTCTATCTTGTGGTGCTCGTTCTGTCCTTCGGCCTTGATGTTTAAATTCATTTTGGCAGAATCGCTGAGGCTCTTAAAGAAGTGGAGGAACATTTCTGTAGGCATTTCGCCCACCTTCTCACGGTGAAACTCGGCATCCCATACCAGCCAGGGGCGACCGCCAAAATCGAGTGCCACTTGGCAGAGACAGTCGTCCATAGGCAGACAGTAGCCATAGCGCTCAATACCACGCTTGTTTCCCAATGCTTTATAGATACATTCGCCAAGTGCAATAGCTGTGTCTTCAATGGTGTGGTGCTCGTCTACTTCAAGGTCGCCTTTGGTATGGATGGTTAAATCTATCATGCCGTGCTTGCCAATTTGCTCCAGCATGTGGTCAAAAAAGCCCAGCCCGGTGGAAATGTCAGTTTTGCCCGACCCGTCGAGGTTTATTTTTACTTCGATGTCAGTTTCTTTGGTTGTGCGTTTCACCTCTGCGATGCGTTCGCCGGCAAAGAGAATCTCGCTTATTTTGTCCCAGTTCATTCCGTCTCGACCAAGAATAAGCGCTCGACAACCTATGTTTTTGGCCAGTTGTGCATCAGTTTCACGGTCACCAATAACGTAACTTCCTGCAAGATCGTAGGCCTCGTTATTCAGATATTCCGTGAGCATTCCCGTACCGGGTTTCCGCATGGGCGAATTATCAGCAGGGAAATGACGGTCTATGAGAATATCATCAAAGGTAATGCCTTCTCCTTCAAGAGTTTGCAGCATGAAATTGTGGATAGGCCAAAAAGTATCTTCCGGAAATGACGAAGTGCCCAGTCCGTCTTGGTTGCTGACCATTACGAACTTGAAGTCGAGATGCTGACGGATGAATCCTAAATTCTTGAATACACCTTGTGTAAATTTCAGTTTGTCAAAGGAGTCTATCTGCTCGTCTTGCGGTTCTTCGATAAGCGTGCCGTCACGATCGATAAAAAGTATTTTTTTTATCATTGGGTGTATTTAATAATAATGTGTTTTATGGATATTGGAAATGTGCTGATGAATGTTCAAAATATGACAAGCAATGATTAACGACAAAATTGTGTTGTCGCTTATTTAAGTTCAACTTCTTCCGGCAACGCCACAGTGTCTTCTTGGTTTTGTCCGAACAACATTGTAGAGTTTTCTGTTTTAGCCCTCAATTTAGCCTCAATGCTACCGTAGACATAGTAATAAACCGTGAATGTCCATATCGAGAGGTAGACGTAGATGAATGTCGAGATCAGTGAAGCGAAGAATACTAAAATTTCAAAATAGGAGGGAAGTCCGCTGGCATCGCCCATGCTTATACCTTGAAGATTGGCAAAATGAGCCAACAGAATGAGATAATTGGGAGCCATGACAATAAGACCGAGCACAGCAACGATGATACTTGTTAGGAGAATCGTGACGAAGAGAAATCCCCAATGCGTCCATCCCTTACGATAAGGCTTACCCAAGACACACCCAATTTTCTGTTCGGGCTCTATGAGATATTTAAGCGAGGAATAGGATGTGGGTATGGCTGCTATCAGCAGCAGTACGAGGAGCAAAGTTGATATACCGCTGTAGAGCATGATAGTGTTGGCAGCCGGGTCATTGTTGCCCATGATAAATGGCAATGTTGCTATAGCTGCAATGATGGCTCCAAACACAAATATAAAAGCGGCAAATAGGAGAATCAGACGAAAAACGCGCGGTAGGTTGCGCTTTACGCTCAATTCATTGAACAGGCTGACGACAGCAGCATAGGCCCAGACTCCTGACACAAAGGTAAGAAGACCTATAAAGATACAAGCCAAAACCCATTGCCAATGGCCGGTTGCAGTCCATGCGGTGGAAATGGGGGCGGTTGGTTGATTGATGTAAAGCAGTCGGCCCGCAGCGGTGATAATAGCAAGGACCAAGGCGGGTAACCATGTATGTCGCAGAATGGTTTTCAAGTTGGTGTTGAAAAGATTGTAGGCAGCTTTGGTGCATTTAGCCAGACTGCGTATTTTATAGAGTTCTGTTTCCATGATTTATGATGTTTTTCTTCTGAATTCTGCACAGGTTATAGCTGTTGCAATGGCTACGTTGAGGCTCTCGGCACATACTCGGTCTGACGGATAGTTGGGGATGAGAAGACGGCGAGTGACCAGTTTTCGGATGTCGGGTGATATACCGTTCCCTTCGTTACCCATAACGATAAGCCCATGTGAGGTAAGCTCTTGCGTATAAATGTTCTGTCCATCGAGCAATGTGCCATAGATGGGTGTCTCGGAAGGTAGGGCGGTGATGAGCTGGTGTAAATCCGTATAGTGTAGTTGCACACGTGCTATGCTCCCCATAGTGGCTTGAACCACTTTGGGATTGTAGACATCGGCGGTCTCCTTTGAACAGAAAATATGTTCAATTCCAAACCAATCGGCAATTCGAATGATGGTTCCCAAGTTGCCGGGATCTTGAATGTCGTCTAATGCAAGGCAAAGCTGATGGCTGGGAAGCGCAGAGAAGGAAGGTGTGGTTGGCTCTTCTCTCATTGGAAATAAAGCCATAACTTGTTGAGGATGTTTGAGAAAAGAGGTCTTACGAAGTTCTTCTTCCGTCACTTCACACACTTGTGTGTCCTCCCATAACTGTATTTCTGCATGATGTTGGGTTAGCCATTCAGGTGTGGCAATGATAAGTTTCGGCCTGACAACGGTCGCCAGATCGGTTACCACCTTGGGACCTTCTGCGACGAAAAGGCGTTCTCTGTTCCGGTTTTTCTTCAGTTCCAATGAGTGGACGAACTTAATAATAGCTTTGCTTATCATATTGCAAAGATACTTAATAACTTTGTAAGTAATGGAAAAATCTATGTTAATGTATGCAATCTGTGGATAAAATGCATTATCTTTGTAATTTAAAAAAGACAATTTCTTGAAGACTCGATACATATATATCCTTTATATCATTGCTGTTATTATAGGCTTGTTGTCGGCTTGCAGCTCTTCTAAGTTTATTCCGGATGAAAGTTATCTGCTGGAAAGCGTAGAAGTGAAAGCCGACGAAAAATATATTGATGCTGCGACACTTGCCCCATACGTAAGACAGCAAGCCAACTCCAAATGGTTTTCTCTGTTCAAGATACCACTTGGCACGTATGCTATGGCCGGAACGGATACTGCAAAGTGGATTAACCGAACATTGCAAAGGATTGGTGAAGAGCCCGTTATATATGATTCTGTACAGGCAAAACTGTCTATGGAAGACTTGCGTAGAGCCATGCAGAACATGGGATTTATGCACGCTACGGTAGATTTGAAGACCAAGACAAAAGGAAAGAAGCTGAAGGCCATTTATACGTTGCACCCCGGAATGCCGTATTTCATTAATGAAATGAAGTATGACATACGTGATGATAGCATCAAAAAAGTTCTCAATAATTATCATAACAGCAATAAAAAAGACAATAAGCGTATTGGATTGCAGGTGGGCGATCGCTTCACGGTGAGCCGGCTGGATAAGGAACGCGAGCGCATTACCAATATATTGATGGATTCGGGATATTATCGTTTCCACAAGGATTTTATCCGATACAAAGCCGATTCTGCTTCCAACAGTTTGGGAGTTGGGGTGACTTTGGAGTTGATGAAATACCGGGCAGACAGTGATTTGCCGGAGACGTTACATCCGAGATATTCGATAAGAAATATTAGTTATCAGGGAGAAACCGTTGCGAGTATCCCATTGAGAATGCGGGTGTTGGAAAATAGTACGGCCATCAAGCCCGGCAAGCTGTTCAGTGCGTCTGATTTGCAGAAGACTTATAACAATTTTGGACGCATGAAGGCAGTGAGATATACTGACATCCGGTTTTCAGAAGTACCCGACACAACACTGCTTGATGTTGATATCAACGTAAGTATGGACAAGCAGCGATCGGTGTCGTTTCGCCCGGAGGGTACCAATACATCGGGAAACCTTGGAGCAGCAGCTACCCTGACCTATGAGAATAGAAACATCTTTAGAGGTGCGGAAACTTTCAGTGTGGAACTGCGTGGGGCCTTTGAAGCCATCACTGGGCTGGAAGGGTATCGAGATGAAAATTATGAGGAGTATAGCATAGAAACCAAATTGCAGTTCCCAAGGTTTATTGCACCTTTCTTATCGCATGACTTTCGTAGGCGAAGCAATGCAACTTCGGAACTTTCGCTGATGTGGGACTTGCAGAATCGACCGGAATTTCATCGCCGAGTCTTCTCTGCAGCTTGGCGCTATCGCTGGGCAGAGCCACATCACCACACTTCGTACAGGCTTGATTTGTTGGACTTGAACTATGTCTATATGCCATGGATCAGCGAGACTTTCAAGCATGATTATCTGGATAGTGTGTCTAATCGTAACGCGATTCTCCGTTATAATTATGAGGACTTGTTTATTGCAAAGATTGGTTTCGGGCTTTCTTACAATGATGGGGTAGACGCAGTTAGGGCAAATGTAGAAACATCCGGAAACGTACTGAATGTTTTTTCTAATTTAATAGGAAGCAAGAAGAATGACAATGGACAACACACCGTCTTTAATATAGCGTATGCACAATATGTGAAGGCCGATTTCGACTATACCCATTTGTTTCGATTTGACATGCACAACGAGCTTGCTTTGCATGGAGAGTTTGGCATTGCGTGGCCTTATGGAAACAGTAAGATTCTACCTTTTGAGAAACGATATTTTGCGGGTGGTGCCAATAGTGTGCGTGGATGGAGTGTGAGGTCGCTCGGTCCGGGAAAATATAGGGGTACGGACGGACGCATTGATTTCATCAATCAAACTGGAGATATGAAACTGTATCTCAGCGCAGAATACCGCACTTTCTTGTTTTGGAAGTTTAATGGCGCAGCATTCATAGATGCAGGAAACGTGTGGACGCTTCGCAACTATACTGATCAGCCGGGAGGACAGTTCAAATTTGATGAGTTCTATAAGCAGATAGCCATGAGCTATGGTATAGGATTAAGATTGAACTTCGACTATTTTGTTCTACGTTTTGATATGGGCATGAAAGCCATCAATCCTTCTTATGAGACCCAAAATGAACATTGGGCATTGTTGCATCCTAAGTTCAGTCGCGATTTTTGTTTCCATTTTGCGGTAGGAATGCCGTTTTAACATACGGAATTCTCAAGGATTAGTCAGGAATGTTTTTCATTCTCTGATTCAGGAGATTGGTAAATTCATAGTTTTTCAGCCCCCATTTAGGAGCGATAAGAAGGTCGGCAGGGCTTTGGCTGACAAATCTTTCTAAGATGAGATCATCTCTTAGCAAGGAAACATAACGAATGATTAAATCGATGTATTCGTCTACGGTATAGAGATGGAACGGTTGTTTGGCATATTCGTGAGCAAGTGCAGTGCCTTTGATAACTTGTAATTGATGAATCTTCAGGATGTCGAGTGGAAGAGCGGAAATGAGTGGAGCCTGCCTGAGCGATTCTTGAGCGTCTTCACCGGGTAGCCCAAGAATGATGTGTCCGCCCGTTAACAATCCCCTTTCGTGCGTTTTTTGAATGGCCTCTCGACTACATTCGAAGGTGTGTCCACGATTGATGCGTTGTAAAGTGCGGTTGTTGGCAGACTCGATACCGTATTCTACGATGACAAATGTGTGTCTGTTGAGTATTTCCAAATAATCGAGCAGGGGCGTACTGATACAATCGGGACGAGTGCCGATCACAATACCCACAACATCATCTACCGCCAGAGCTTCTTCGTACATCCGTTTCAGCTGTTCGATGTTGGCATAAGTGTTGGTAAAAGATTGGAAGTAGGCCAGATACTTCATGTCAGGATATTTGTGTGCAAAAAATGCTTTACCGTCCTTGAGCTGTTGTGTGATGGACTTACGTTTGTTACAAAATGCAGGGCTGAATGTCTGGTTGTTACAAAACGTACATCCTCCACTTGATATGCTGCCATCACGATTAGGACAGGTGAATCCGGCGTCAATGGAGATTTTTTGCACTCTGTAGGGAAACTGTTGTCTTATCCACGTTCCGAAGTCGCGATATTTCATATTTTTTCTAAATGCTTTTCTTATGTGGAATTTTGTCGTTAAATGTTATGAATCGTGTACAAAATTACCGAAAAATTAGGTAACTTTGTTGCAAACAAAAGATAAATCATGTTCATGAAGAGAATAATAATGATGTGCGCAACTGTTATTATGGCAACAACCGGCAGTATTGCAGCCGACAAAATTAATTTGAAAAACCTTACACAGGGAGAGTTTGCGGCTAAGCGCATTAGTGGTATCAATCCGATATCCGGTACCGATCAATATGCTCAGATTTCCCAAGATCGGACCCAAATAGTTCAATATTCGTTCAAAACCGGAAAGCAGACGGCAGTGCTGTTTGACATTAATAATACTCAGGGAGAGAAAATAGATGCTTTCGACGGTTATGTGATGGCACCGGACGGAAAGCGAATGTTGATTCGTACAAAAACACAGCCGGTATATAGACGGTCGTATAAGGCGGTGTTTTACATTTATAATATTCAAAGTCGAAAGCTGGAAAGGCTTTCTGAAGGAGGTCCTCAGCAAGCTCCGGTGTGGTCTCCCGATGGCAATCAGGTGGCTTTTGTTCGTGACAACAACATTTTCCTGATAAAACTGCTATACGATAACAGCGAGAGCCAGGTAACGAAAGACGGGAAGTTTAACGAAGTTATCAATGGTATTCCGGATTGGGTGAATGAGGAGGAATTTGGTTTTAGCCATGCCCTCACTTTCAATGCTGATGGTACGATGCTGTGTTGGATCAGGTATGATGAGTCAAAAGTTAAAGAATACGGCTTGCAACTCTTTAAGGGAATGAGCCCCGAACAAACGGAAAACGAGCTTTATCCAAGCATATATAGTTATAAATATCCCAAGGCAGGAGAAAACAATTCTGTGGTTTCGGCATGGAGTTTCGACATCAAGAGCCGTCGCATGCAGAAATTGGATGTGCCGGTTGGAAAAGAAGATTATATGCCCCGAATTTTTCCTACGGACGATGCCGACAAGATCATGATATATACGTTGAACCGTCATCAGGACGAGTTGAACCTATATACGGTGAATCCGCGAAGCACGGTTTCACAGTTGCTTATCAAGGAAAAAGCACCAAAGTATGTTAAGGAGGAAGCTATGGCGGCTATTCGTATTGGCAAGAATAGTGTTCTGTTACCCTCCGACCGCAATGGCAACATGCATCTTTACCTATATGATCAGAACGGACAGCTGATACGACAGATTGGCGACGGTAAGTATGACATAACTGGGGTATATGGTTATGATGAAACTTCGGGAGATGTTTATTATCAGGCTGCAGCATTGAATCCACACGATAGGCAAGTGTATGTTTCGCATAAGAACGGAAAAATAGAGCGACTGACGAATAAGAATGGATGGAATACAGCCGTATTTTCAGATAATTATAAGTATTTTTTAAATACATGGAGTGATAGAAATACACCGTTTGTCTATACCACACGGGACAATAAGGGTAAGGTGGTAGCAACCCACTTGGATAATAAAGAACTTTTGGAAAAGACCCGAAAGTATGGATGGAACCCGAAAGAAATGTTCACATTCACGACTTCTGAGGGTGTTAAACTTGATGGATGGATGATCAAACCAACCAATTTTGATGCAAGCAAGAAGTATCCTGTCATCATGTTTCAGTATAGCGGACCCGGTAACCAGCAAGTGGTGGATTCTTGGAATATAGGATCTATGGGACAAGGTGGTGCTTTTGACCAATATCTGGCACAGCAAGGTTTTATTGTGGTTTGTGTAGATGGACGGGGCACGGGCGGTCGTGGTGCTGAATTTGAGAAATGTACTTATTTACGTTTGGGTGCACTTGAGGCCAAAGACCAAGTGGAAACAGCTTTGTATTTAGGTAAATTATCTTATGTAGACAAAGACAATATCGGAATTTGGGGTTGGTCGTATGGTGGTTTCTGCACGCTGATGAGCATGAGTGAGGGACGTGGAGTGTTCAAGGCTGGTGTAGCGGTAGCACCTCCGACGAGCTATCGTTTCTACGATACGGTGTACACGGAGCGTTATATGCGTACCCCTAAGGAAAATCCGAGCGGATATGACGATAATGCTATGACACGTGCCGACAAACTACATGGTGCTCTGTTGCTGTGTCATGGTGTTGCTGATGATAATGTACATTTGCAGAACACGCTTGAATATGCCGAAGCGTTGGTGCAGGCTGATAAGGACTTTAAACAGATGCTCTATACGAATAGAAACCATAGCATATTCGGTGGAAACACGCGTAATCATCTGTTGAGACAAATATCGGCATGGTTTATCGACCATTTGATGTCGAAATAAACACATAAACTGCCAAACGTTACCCATTGATTTTGACAAGGGTTAGACAGCTTAACTATGTGGTTGCCTCCGTATTGTGTTGGGTTATAGCCTGATACAATAAACCGGCTCAGTGAAGAAACATGGAGTTTCATTTTGTTATTGAGCTTAACCCATTGGTACATAAATGGTCATATATTCATTTTTGGAGATAATGACCATGTACAAGATAGGAACGAACGGGACGTGTGCCGCTTCAAGAAACTCTCGGCATGATTACGCACTTTGGGCTTTATCTTGAAGCTCCCTGCTTGTCCCGGACGTGAGTTTTGAAAAATTAGAAATGGTCAAATATATGAACAAAAAGCCCTCTCAAATTTACGTATTTGAAAATAAGTTTGCCTTTGCTCGAAATACGCAAAAATTGAGATGGCTTGTAAATGATTGACTGTCAATGATTTTGAAAAATCGCCTCGTATTCTCCTATTTTTCCGCCTGCGATTGAGTATCT
>KQ959397.1:0-16320 GCA_001552765.1 Bacteroidales bacterium KA00344 | reverse complement strand
ACGGTAAGAATATTTTATAAAGTGAAGAATGGCGAGTGAAGAATGAAGAGCAGAGAACGAACAAGCCTTCCGTATGGAATGCTTGTTTCTAATATATAATAGTGGTGTCTAATCTTCTAATATGCCAGCTTCTTTCCACTGCTCGACCACTGTAGTTGCATCCTGAAGGGCCTGTTCACGAGGTAGGGGGGTGTCTTCGTCAATTTGATATTCATCTTGCAATATTTGTGCAAGGTCTTCTATGGTAAAGTCTTTTCCCTGTATCCTTTCCCATAGTAGTGCAGAGCTATCATTCATGCTGATGATATTGCTGAAGTCCATATTTTCTTTGCCTTCAGCTACGATTAAGTTCTGCCCGCATACATTGCGAATATTAAAACCTTTTTTTGCTTTCATATTTTTATAATTTTGATTCTATTAAATAGTCCCGAATAGAGGGATCCAGATTCTCCTATATGCCGCAAGGAGGTATCTGCGAACTGGAAACAAATGTGTCCACAGCCACGAATATGTCTTCCACTTCTTACCGTCGGTGCGGTCAAGTGTTTCTCGTCCTTTGCGGTAAAAGCCTATAACGGCCCCTTTTATGTCTTTTAACCTACAGATTTCAACGCCGATATTTCCATCCCCACGCAGTGTAACACGGTCGCCCTCTATCCGAATGATGCGATGCAGGACGTAGTGTTTGTCGCCGATTTCGGCCAATACAGGGTCTCCTACTTTGGGATTTGTAGCTTTTTTCATCAAAGCCTTATCTCGATTATCTTCCAAAAACGGTCGCATGGAGAATCCCCTGAGACGAAGAGTCACGGTATGACCTTCTTCCATGAGCTTCACTACCTCCGGAATAAGTAAGGCATTGGGCAATTGAATTTCTCTCACCCTGTTTTTTTCTGTAGTAGGAGAGAAGTTGTGTTGCGTTATATTTGCGTTTTCTTTTTTCACTATTCCAGCTTGATAGCTTGGTTACAGACTTCTGCAGCTTCTTTATTGGGTAGACAATGAAGGGTGTAAATTCCCGTTGTCTCAATCAGTTTGGTAATTGTGTCGCAAATGTTATTGAATATATCCAGGTCCCATTTCATAGAAGAACACGAAGGCAAGAGTACTGCAAATGCTTCCACAGGGGTGAGTTTGTCTACAGAATTGACCTTAGCCCGGTCTATTTGGGTAATCGCTCCCAGTTTTGCTTTTACATTGCGGTAGCATGGCGTTTTCCCGCTCCATGGGCTTCCATATATATACGCATTCTCATCGATGATTCTCACAATTGGGTTGTCATCATTCATGAGATCGCAACCGGGTAGGTGACGCAGCCACATACTTACCTGAGTAGATTTCCCCGTTCCGCTTTTTGCAATAAAAGCATATCCATATCCGTTTTGTCTCACTAAAGAAGCGTGTATGAGCGTTGTTTGTCTCCTGCTGCTTGCAAAGGCAAAAACCATCATAAGCGCATTGTTTAGTCCAAAGCATCTCATGTTATAGTTGCCATTAAGTGCACAATAACAGTTGTCAAAGTCTTTATTAGTAATGAGCAAACTACAACTGACACCTTTAATATCTTTGATGATATATTGGTATCCTCCATTTGCAAGCTGATCTACAATGATGTCACCATTGCCTGTGTCAAACGTTCTTATCCTTTCCCTTTCACTCTTGGGCCAGGGTTTAAGCTGGTCGTCTATCGTAATTTGGAACAATAGAGGCTCCTCGTTGAGTTCCTTAACCTTAAACGGCTCAAAGGAAGGAAGCAAACGAATATCATTACGTCCGTCTCCTTTAAAAATAATCCGAATGTTAAATTCGGCAATACGAAAGTTGTGAACGTTTGTTTCTCCCATATACATTACTTGTTATGAGCACCAGTGTTCTCCTCTACCACCTTAATAGGGATATATTTAAATTCAGACTCTTTGAGGTATTTGATGGTATAGTTGTTTCCTTCGAGATATCGTTTGCGAAAAGCAAGGTATTTCTTTTCAGCTTCTTTGCGTGTCAAAGCATAGAAGGTGACGCAGGTGGCATTGGGGAAACTGCGTTCTGCTAAGTAGTCGCGTAGCTGATAAGAATAGCTCTGTCGGCTGTAAAGGAATTTTGTTTTAGAGTCTATATAGGCAGAATCCAGTTGCTGCACCTCAGTAAAATATACTGTAGAATCGTTGAATGAGGCAGCAAAGCCATACACATAAATGGTTTTTGCTTTATAGGCGGCAGCAATTGTCATTGTTACCGACAGCATGATTGCACAGAGCAAATATCGTTTTATATTCATATTAATATTTATTTTTTTAACTTGTGTTTACAAATATATAAAAATCTTCTTAATGCATTATTATTTGCTTCTCTAATAAATACATATATGCAGGACTTTTTCCCTATATACAAATTAGTGCAGATACATTGTTGAGGGTATCAGTGATGTATTTGCAGAAACCTATTTACTGTATTTATCTATGAGTTGCTGAGCGCGGGCATCGCCAAGCTCCCGGGCTTTTTGCAACGTGACCAGTCCGTTAGTTTTATCCTTGTTTTCACATTGAGCTATACCTTTTATAATATACAGGTCTGAATATTCCTGTGTAATTTGCAATCCTATATTGCAGGTAGCAATTGCGTCTTCAACTTTATTTACCTGCAACTGCAGGCTGGCCATTTCTGCGTAGTATGTTGGCTCCAGTCTGTTTAACACGATGGCATGTGCGATGTCATTGAGTGCGAGGCTATATTGTCTAAGTTTCCTTTCGCATTTGAACTTGGTATAATAGAAATCATGCGTGGCTCTGTTGTTCATTAGTGTATCGTAAGCAAGGTAATCAACAAAGGCTTTGCGATATTCTCCTACATTATCGTGATACTGACCACGTGCCAATATGTATGGTGCGGCAGCAACTCCCTGCTGCACATTAGCTGCGGAGTCGAGTAGGGCGACGATCTCTTCTTGAGGTGCTTTGAGCATCATCTTGCATTGTGCGGCTTCATAGTACACTTCTCCGTTCTTTCCCAAATCCGTGGCTTGAAGTTCGGTAAACATCTTCAACGCTTTCTGATAGTCGCCTTGGACAAATATAATCTGTGCTTGCAGGTGTTTATAAATGGGCTGTGGATTTATTTTTTCAGCCTTCTGTGCCAATTCCAAAGCCTTCTGATAGTTCCACTTGTCATAGGTGGAGTCCGCCTTGTAAGCTACAGCCCTATACATGGCTTGTGCATAATCATAGTATGCCACGTCCTTTTGAGTGGCATTCTTTACTTCTTGCTCAAACGCTTCATCTGCCATTGCTATGTTTTGACGTTGTATATATTGCATGGCACGTGTCTTGTAGCCTTCGGTAGAGCCAGGGAATTGCTGTATGAAATCATCAATATAGGCTTCATATTTGGTGCTGTCGGTTTGTTGCCCGGCAAGCATGAGCATGAGCATGGCTTGCTGTTCGTCGTCGGGAAGTGCGGGCCGAATACCTGTCGCACGCATTGAGCCTTCGTTCATCGAAAGTCCGTTCAGATTGAATGTCTTAATCAGACGTGCATCGGCAGAGTAGGCTTGGCCACCGTTTTTGTTGCGTTGCATGATTCCCAATAATTCTCCTTGATCGTTGACCAATGGAGTGCCCAGATCTGAGTCGGAAACATCAATATCATTAAACAGATAATAATTATTGGTGGTCATGAACTTTTCTGTACTCTTCGGATTAATCTTCCTTATGGGTGCATTCTTTATATTGTATCCCACAAGATATGCCGAACTTACGGCTGCATCAGAACTGGCCAACGGCAATGGCATTCCGGTCTTGTCTTTGGTGCGAAATTGACAAATATCGTAGAGTTCGGAAATGCCCAACATCACATCCACTTCGTGAGTATTGCCCTTAGCATCAACGATCACGGCACGTTCTGCACCATTGAAAGGGTGCCACATTGCAATGCCTTCACCATTTTTACCAACAAAGACGCCGTAGCTCGACCCATGAATGGAGCCGTCGGCTTTAAAAGTAGTGAGGGTAAATACACTTTGCCCAGCTTTTTTCACGACTTTGGGTTGAGCCAGTATAGTGGTTGCTTGAAATACCTGTATGGCAATCAGCAATGTGCATATTATATTTTTTTTCATAGTTCCAAATTCTTATAATGTTCAGTGAGAGGCCTCGGCGGCGTTTTGCAGTAATGTGCGGGCATTGTCAATGGCTGCTGCTGAAATATCGCTGCCACTTAGCATTTGAGCCAACTCTATGACACGCTCCTCATCCGTCAGCTTTTTCATGTGGCTCACAGTGCCTTGGGGAGTGTCTGATTTGCTCACTTTATAGTGTACATTTCCTAACGCTGCTATCTGGGGAAGGTGGGTAATGGAAATTACTTGGCGATTGTTGTTGCCCATTTCACGCATGATATGGGCCATTTTTTCAGCTATTCTGCCACTCACTCCCGTATCTATTTCGTCGAAAATAATGGTTGGCAGTTTCACTGCGCCGCTAATCATGGCTTTCAGTGATAGCATGATTCGAGCTATTTCTCCACCCGAAGCTACTTGTGATATGGGTTGAAGCTGAGCGGTGTTGTTGGCATTAAACAAGAAGGATATATTGTCTATGCCGGTGGGTGAACATTCTTTTTTCTTGAAATCAATAGCAAATTTCACATTGGGAATTCCCAAAGGCGCAAGTCGAGTTTTCATTTCGCTCTCCACTTTGGCGGCAGCTTTCTTTCTACTATCGCTCAATATGGCAGCCTTCTCCATACATTCTTGATATGCTTCGTTTTTCTTTTCCCAGAGTTCCTGTAGATGCTCACTACCGTTTTCAATACTCTGAAGTTCTTCATAAATACTGTCACGTTTTTCGATCAAGTCTTCAACAGAATTGGCGTGGAATTTGCGTTCCAACGTATATAGCATATCCAGTCGGTCAGTCAGGCTTTGCAGCTGTTGAGGATCAAAGTTTACGTCTTCTGCGCGGGACTCCACCTCTTGGTTAATATCCTTCATTTCTATATAGGCCGACCTCAAACGGTCTGTCATCTCTTGTAGGTCGGGATAGATTTCGAGAATATCTTCCAGTTGATCAACAGCTTGTCGTACTTGATCTATGGCCCCAGTCTGTTCTCCTGACAGACAAGTCAAAGCTGTATAAAGTCCGCTTTTAACATCTTCCGCATGACTTAGAAGTTTCTGCTGATGTTCCAAATCTTCCTGTTCGCCTTCAACAAGATTGGCATTTTCCAATTCCGTATATTGAAATCGAAGAAAATCCACGTTTTCTTGATTCTTGTTGTAGTGTTCTTCAAAAGCTTCAAATTCGCTCTGCGCATCTAGATAGGCTTGGTATGCCTTGTTGTAGGCATCAAGCTGCTTGCTGTTTTTGGCCATGATATCTACCACATTAAGCTGAAAGTCAGCCTTCTGAAGTAGGAGGCTCTGGTGCTGACTGTGAATGTCTATGAGCTGTTCGCCCAATTCGCGTATCACGTTGAGCGAGGCCGGAGTATCATTAATGAATGCCCGGCTCTTACCATTGCTGTTCATTTCACGACGTAATATACACTCTTCCGAATCAAAGTCAATATTGTTTTCTTCAAAAAACTCCTCCATGTCGTATTTCGACAAATCGAAATGAGCCTCTATCACACACTTATTCTGTCCGGATTTTATCTGCTTGATGTCAGCCCTTTGACCTAACAATAAATGTATGGCTCCTAAGATGATGCTTTTTCCGGCTCCCGTTTCACCAGTAATTACGGAGAACCCCGGATACAGTATGATGTTTAATTCATCGATCAGGGTGAAGTTTTTGATATACAGTTGTTTCAGCATGAGTTTTATTGCTTTAATTTATCCCATGCGTTGTTCTGGGATGCATTGATGGAAAAGAGAATGTCATAGACTTTTTCTTTTTCTTTTTGAGTCCCCTTTCCTTTGTAAATATTGGCTAATTCGTCTCGTTTGTAGTCTGTCCATATTTGTGGCAGCATACTTGTCGGACGTTCTTCATGACACTTCTTCAAATCGTTTTCTATGGCCGTCGTCACCTCTGTACGCCCACGCTCTGCGTTGTTGGCCATCTCATCGAGTCCCTTGCGATAATAATCGTATTGCAACTGGCGAAAGGGGCGCATGGCTCCGTCCAGATAATCGTTGATGATCGCAAAGCGATTGCGGTCGCTGTCAAACGACTTCCAGCCTGTAAAATCTAAGTTTTGAGCGTTGTTGGTCAAATTCATACAACGCTGTAGCACATCCTCGCCACCCATAGGAGCAAAGCTGTCAAGGTTCATCCCAATAAGGAGATAGGCATAGTAGGCAAAAAGAGCTGTTAGCTGATTGTCTACCGACTGCTCATTCCATTCTAACTGGTCGAACTGATTAAAGCGAAAGTTGAAGTCGTTATCACTGATTTGAAAAAGAGTCGTGGTATATGTTGCATTATATACAGGCCGATTGGCTTGGATAAGTGCTTTACACGTAAACATCCCCGTAGCCTGATCGTATTTGGTTACGGTAATGTTGAAACTGCAGCTGATACGTTCGTTTTTCTGGAATTTGAGGTTAGTCCACTGCCTGTCGTTCACAAACAGCTCAAGTGTCTGTTTTAAATTGTCAAAGACAGAAACATCGGTGCCTTGTATCTGATTGTGATTTATCGTGATTTTGGCATCGAGTTCTTGTGCAGATACTATCAACGAAGATAGTGCTACCATGCAGCAAGTAATCTGTGAACGTAAAGACATAACCCTCTATGATACTGTTTAATACTTGTTATTCAACTTTGCCTCGCGAAGTTGAATACGTGTAAGCACTTGTTTGGTGTTGAGCGTAAAGTTTGACGAGAGTATCCAATTGCAAAATCCCGGGTCTCGATGCACCACGTCAGATACGGCCCAACCTCTATATTTACCAAAGTTAAAGACCTCGTGGAGTCGCGGTTTACCATTGTTATCAAGCAATGTATTTCCATCGGCATCTTTCATTTCCTGCCAAATAATACGTCCAGCAAAATCCACATTGTCATTCATTTTGGAAAACTCTGCCAATACGTCCATGTCATTGGCAAGTGTTTTTTCCGGATCAGCAGGATTCTGAGGATTGTATTTCTCAAGTTGTCCTTGTAAAACCCGATAGGTTGCCTCAGTGTCTTCGTCGGCACGATGAGCTTGAAAGTCTTCATCCATTTTGTTGCCTGTATAGAAACGATAGGCAGCAGCAAGATTTCGTGGCTCCATCTTATGGAAGATGTTTTGTGCATCAATGAGCCTGCACCGTTGAAAATCAAAGTCTATACCGGCGCGAAGAAACTCTTCGGCCAGCATAGGTATGTCGAATCGGTTGGAGTTAAAGCCCGCAAAGTCGCATCCGTTGAATGTGTCGTGCAGCGTTTTGGCTACCTGCTTGAACACGGGAGCGTCTTTCACCATTTCATCATTGATATGGGTTAGTTCCTGAACGAGTGGCGGAATAGGCTTCTCCGGGTTTACAAAGATGTTTTTGCGTTCTTCGTATCCGTTTGGATTTACTTTGATATATGAAATCTGAATGATTCGATCGGTGGCCAGATCCAGTCCGGTGGTCTCCAAATCGAATACAATCAGTGGCTTTGTCAGATTTAATCTCATACCGTTTCTTAATCGTTGAGTAGCAGCGGCATGATGAGCATGAGCAGGTCTTCGTTCTCGAGCTGTGAAGCGGGGAATATGACTCCAGCACGGCTTGGGTCGCCAAGCTGCATCTTTATTTCATCGGTGTCAATCGAGTTGAGTATTTCCATGAGAAAATCTCCGCGGAACCCGATTTGCATTGGCTGTCCGTTGTACTCACAAATAAGGTTCTCTTTAGCACTCGTTGCAAAGTCAAGATCTTCTGAAGAAACCTCAAGATTGCCTGCATCGAGGCGGAATCGCACAAGTTGGCTGCTCATACTGGCAAATGGGAGTACACGGCGGATAGCGCTTTGGAGCATTTTGCGATTAATAAACAATTCATTGGGGTTGTCTTGGGGAATGGCCGCATTGTAGTTAGGGAATGTTCCTTCAATGAGACGACAAATAAGCAAGCCTTCAGAATATTTGATTTCGGCTGATTGGTTGTTGAATTTTATCACAACGTCACCCTGTTCCTTGCCCAGACTGTTTTTCAACAGGGTAGCAGGTTTCTTAGGCAGTATGAGCGATGCAGGAACCTCACTCTTGATGTTATAATTACGGCAGCGCACCAGTTTATGACCGTCACTGGCAACAAAAGCAAGGCAGTCGGCTGTAAGGTCGAAGAAAATTCCGTTCATCACAGGGCGAATCTCATTGTTGTCCGTAGCAAAGAGTGTGCGGTTTATGCTGTTAGAGAGCATTTCTGCGTCTATGGTTATTACATGAACGTCGCCGGAGAGCGGTTCACTGCGAGGAAACTCCTGTGCGTTCTGTGCGGTGAATTGATAACGTCCGTTCTGATAACCAACAGTCACTTCGTAGCTGTCAAGATTCACCTCAAACGTCAGCGGCTGCTCCGGCAATTCCTTCACGGCGTCGAGAATAGTATGACTGGGAACGGCAAAATCGCCATCGGTATCAAAATTATCAAGTGCCAGAGAGGCCTGCATCACGTTTTCACTATCAGAAGCTGTGATGGTGAGCTGTCCGTTGTGTACATGGAAAAGGAAACTCTCAAGAATCGGAAGAGAATTCTTGTTGTTGATAACCTTGGAAAGGGTTTGCAAGCGACTGTTCAGAGCAGTACTGGATAAAGTAAATCTCATGAGTATATTATTAGTTGATTTTATTTTTCACAAAGTTAATAAAAAAACAGCTAATGGAAATATACAATTGAGTTTTTTTCCCTTTTTTTTCTTTTTAATGGGATAATGTTTGCTTTTTACTGTTTTTTTTCTTAATTTCGCATACTATATAAAACGTGTAAACATTTAAAACTACATTTGATATGTCATTACAAGGAATAGAAGTAGAAGGAGTTATCATAAAGGAATATCCTGCTAAAGAGGGTGTTTCCAACAGAACGGGTAATCCTTGGAAATCTCAGGAGTTTGTTATCCAGACGCGAGATCAGTATCCACGCAGCTGCCTTTTCAGAGTTTTTGGAGCAGACAGAATAGAGCAGTTCAACATTCATCAGGGCGATAATGTTCGCGTGTGGTTGGATATCAATGCACGCGCATGGCAGGATCGTTACTTTAACGATGTCAGTGTCTTTCGTGTAGATCATATAGATGCCAATGAAGCTTCTGAGACAGGCTCGGCTCCTGCATCTGCAACGACTCCTGGCACAGCCGCACCGGAATCCGGAAAAGACCCATTGGGGGCTGCGGCTGACGACACGGATGACCTGCCGTTCTAAGGCTCTGTATTTGTAAGAAATTCTTGGGCGACATTTGCAATACGTTTCATTGCGGATGTCGCCCAATGCATAGGTATGGAGCAATACGTTTATCAGGACAGGGAACTGACTACCAAATCGCAAAAAACCGGGAATGGTTTTAGTGTATCGTAGTCCTGTTTATTGTTGGTTTGCATACCGTTGTTGGCTAAAAGTTCGAACAACAAAAGACCAAGTAGAAGATTACATTTGGTGTGTTTGTATATCGTTTTGATGACATGGTAATTCTCCTTAGGTCGTCTGTATGCTTTGTATATGAAATGTGCTTTCGGCTATATATTTCCAGAGTTGTTCTATCTATATAAAATCATAAAGCTCGATAAATTGATTTTATCGAGCTTTATGAAACCAATTCATTGTTTTTTAAGCATGTCTCTTAGGCTGCACAGAAGAACAAGACAATGATCTGTGCTGTCAAAATCCTAAGAAACATACTGAGCGGATATACAGTGGAGTAACCCACAGCAGGAGCTTCTTTTGAGCAGCTTGCGTTGGCATAGGCTAATGCAGGTGGGTCAGTATATGTACCGGCAAGCATACCCATAATCGTAAAGTAGTTGAATTTATACTTCAAACGGGCTATCGTTCCTACAATAAGGATGGGAATAACTGTGATGATAAAGCCGCAATACACATATTTCAATCCGTCTCCCGACACAACCGTGTCCCAGAATCCAGCCCCAGCCTTAATTCCTACACCGGCGAGGAACAACACCAAGCCTATTTCACGCAACATCATATTGGCGGAGGTAGTGGTATAGGTAACCAGCTTGAAATGGTATCCGAAACGTCCGATAAGAATGGCTATGATTAGCGGTCCGCCGGCAATACCCAATTTCAATGGAACAGGCACACCGGGAATTGCAATAGGAATACTTCCAAAGATAATTCCAATCATGATGCCGATAAAAATTGTGGCAACGTTAGGAGCGTTCAGACGTTTTGCTGAGTTACCCATAAGGTCTGCTACGCGCTCAACGTTGTCCTCACGACCAACGACCATGATTTTGTCACCAACTTGGAAGTGGTGGTTGCGACTGGCAAAGAGATCCATGCCTTGGCGTGATATACGGGTAACGTTTACGCTATAGAGGCCTGTGAACTGCATCTTACTCAACACCTTGCCGTTCATCTTAGGATTGGTCACAACAATACGCTTGGATATCATCTGTCTCTTGTCGGTTTCCTGATGGGCATCCCATTCGGGTTCCACTTCCGGACCTATGAAGGCTTTGATGGCCTCAGCTTCCGACTCCGCGCATACGATGAGTACTTCGTCGCCAAGATTGAGCACCGTGTCTCGCTTAGGAGTATGCACTTCTCCTTTATGGAAGATTCGGGTACAAACAAAGTCGCGATTCAAAAATTCTGATATTTCCATAAGGTTTCGACCGTCTATGGGTGCGTTGGTAACCTTAAGGGTCATGGCATGAGGCTTGAGGTGTGGGTTTTGAGCGTCGGCCGCCTCAAGTTTAGCCTCTTCCTCCTCGAGTTTTGTTTTAGTGATATACCTCACTGCAATAGTTGCACCGATAATTCCCAATACACCGAGTGGGTATGCACAGGCATATCCATTAGCTACTTGGGGAATGTTGCCATTGGTAAACACTGCAGCCAAGGCTTCGTTGGCAGCACCAAGACCCGGCGTGTTTGTAACAGCTCCATAGAGCGTTCCAACCATCATAGGCAGATTGTTGGGGTTGCTCGTGTCAAAGAATAAATAATAACAGCCGAACATCACTAATATGTTCAATAAGATGGTTGTGGCAGCCAGAGCATTGAGGGTGACACCACCTTTACGGAAGCTTTCAAAGAAACCGGGACCTACCTGAAGTCCAATGCAGAACACAAACAAGATAAGCCCAAAGTCCTGGATGAATGTAAGAATTTCATAAGGGGCTGTAAAACCTATGTGTCCGGCAACAATACCAGCGAAAAGCACGAATGTCACCCCAAGCGAGATACCTCCGATTTTCACTTTACCTAACAGTACACCAGCTGAAATCACAATAGCATACAATAGTGCGATGTGTGCTACGGAATCTTGGGTGGTGAAAAGATTAATTAACCAGTCCATTTTATTATATTGATGATTTATGTTGCAAAATTACAAAAATTAACCCTAATGGCAAAGTACTCTGTGCTATATTCATGCTAAGCATATACAAAGTTGAGAACAAAAATGATGGAAAGCACAATCAGCGTCCAATTTAATTCGTTCCACTTGCCCAGACATAGCTTGAGGATAACATAACTGAGGATACCCAGGCAGATGCCGTCGGCAATGCTATAGCACAACACCATGGTAATCATGGTGATGAATGCCGGGAATGCTTCTGCGACGTTGCCCAAATCAATCTTTTTTATAGAATCGAGCATCAGCACTCCCACAAGCACCAGCGCTCCCGATGTTGCTGCAGCAGGAATGAGCAAGAAGATGGGAGAGAGGAGTAGAGAAAAGATAAACAGAAGTCCAACCACCAAGCTGGTCATTCCCGTCTTTCCACCTTCGGCAATACCGGATGCACTCTCTATATAGGTGGTAATGGTACTTGAGCCTAACATGGCACCGCAGGTTGTACCGATGGCATCGCTCATCATTGCTTCCTTAACCTTCGGTATGCTGCCGTCAGGTCTTACGATACCCGTTTTTTGAGCCAATCCCACTAAGGTTCCGACTGTGTCAAAGATGTTGACAATGAGTAGGGAAATGATAACTAGCAGCGTGTTGTAATTCAATAATCCGCTGAAGTCAAACTGACAGAAAGTAGGGGCGAGACTGTGGGGAGCAGATACTGGAACCCATTGTTCCGGAATAACGGTCACTCCCATAGGAATACCAATGATTGTTGCAATGATAATTCCGTAGAAAAGAGCACCTTTTATTTGTTTGGCCATCAGTATTCCACTAAGCATGATAGCTATGATTCCCAATATGGAGATTGGTGTAAACTCGCCAAGTCCTACGAATGTTCCTTCCTTTTGCACAATGATTTCAGCGTTTTTCAGACCTATGAAGGCAATAAACATACCGATGCCACCCGATATGGCATATCTGAGATTTTGCGGAATGGCGTCGAGAATCATTTCTCGAATATTGAAGAATGTGATGATCAAGAAGATAAAACCTTCTATAAGCATGATGGCCAACGACTGCTGCCAAGTGTAATGCATAGCCTGACAAAGTGTAAAGGCAAAAAAGGCATTGAGCCCCATGCTTGGAGCTTGGGCAAAGGGGAGCTTTGCCATAAAGGCTAACAGCAGGGTCGCGATGGCAGACGCGAGAGCGGTAGCCGTAAAGAGTGCACCTTTATCCATGCCTGTGGTGGCGAGAATAGCCGGATTAACTGCAAGAATGTAACTCATGGTGAGAAACGTTGTGGCTCCGGCAATGAGTTCTGTACGCAAAGAATGCTCTGCAGAATTAAATCCTAAGACCGTCTCAAAGAATTTCATAGTGTGTTGATATTAATATTAATATTTTGATATTGTTTGTTTTCCTGAATTACTTTTGTGTGGAAGCAACACCATATTGCTGCAACCAGGCGTCAATTAAACGTCTGGCAATGGATAGCTTCTGTGGTATCTGGGGCAAATTGTCATATCTAAACCAACTTCCTCTTGAAAGTTCTGACCTTTGTAGATGAATGTTGCCGGAATCGTATTCTGCATTAAACCCCACCATAAGTCCACAAGGATAGGGCCAGGGTTGAGATCCGAAGTAAGTTATATTTTTAATTCTGAGTCCTGTTTCTTCTAAAACTTCACGGCATACAGCTTCTTCTAAAGTCTCCCCCGTCTCGACAAAACCGGCTACCAAGCCGTAGAAGTCTGATTTGAAGTTTTTAGCATGGACCAGCAAAACTTCATCGCCACGATGAATCAAAACGATTACGGCTGTTGCCAACTGCGGCCAAACCTCTTTTCCACACTCAGAGCAACGTTTGGATATATCGGTGTGCATTTGCATGGGGGCACCGCATACTCCACAAAATTTAGTGTTATGATCCCAATAGAGCAGCTCCTGACATTTTCCGGCTTTTAGATAAAAGGCTTCGGGAAGGTGATAGAATGACTCTCGCAGTCCGATAAACTCATAGCCGTTATTGGCCAAAGTCTCGTCTGTGATAACGAGGCGTTGTGGATTTTCTATAGCAAGGGTTTTAACACTGGTGCCGTCGGCCATGGGAGATACGGCCATAACGTGTGTCCATGATTGCATTTTGATGGGTACTTCCTCACAATACGGAATGGAGAGCGTGCCATCAGATTGTTTTTGCAGTAGCAGATCTGTCTTGCTGAAAATAAAATAATAACTTTTCAAACTTCTCTGATGATGATTATTGGTACGACCAGTTCATGGGATATTTATTTACCTCCGAAAAGGAGTTGTCGATCTCTTTCTGCAGCAGGCTTTGTCCATGCTTCCGGCACGAAGCGCCAATTGTGGTTGGGCTTGGGATTCATAACACGTTGCTTTTTGATAGCCTCCATGAGATAGTGCCGCTGGTCCTTGTCAGAGCGCCATATTATTCGGTTTTCAAGCTCCTGCTGTGGGATGCCTGCACCGCGAGTGAGGAGTTCGCCGCCACCATTGCCGCGATAACTGTTCAAAGCGACCTTATACCATGCTTTTTTATCAAACGGCTTCCCGTTGCTCATGTTCAGAATCTTCACCTTTTGTCCATCGGGCTTGGTAACATCAACTTCATAGTCGATACCTGCAGCGGAGTCAAAGTTAAATGTGAAATGTTTGAATCCAAGTCGTTGGGCATCTCCGCTTGTGGTGCTGTCGAGCAGCAGTAGATGGTCATCGGGAGAAGTCATGGTGTTTACCCATTGGTCATAACTCATCTCGAGGTAGTTCTGAATTTCTTCTCCGGTAAGCTTCATGACGTAGAGTTGGTTTTCATATTTATAGAGATTGAACATGTCACTCACGCGTATAGGCCCTTTCTTAATACTCTCATTGAAAGACAAAGGAGCATTAAACGCAATGTCTGCTCCGGTGATTTGCAGTTGCAAGTTCAGTATTAGGTCATTAAAGGCAGAGTTGCCAAAGTAGCTGTCACGGGTGTAGATGGTCTGTTCAAACTCCCCGATAACCTCCTCAACATAACTTTTGACTTTCTCCGTGAACAATTTGTATTGGCCTGTAAAGGCTGTATCTATTGGCTCTTTCACGACACTTGGAAGGGAACCTTCTATATGGAAGACATGCCATTTCCCTTTTTGTTTTTCAAGTGTAATTGTGGCTTCTCCCACAGCCATTGCGTTGTTGGCCGGATTAAGACACAACACGTACTCTCCTGCAACGTTTTTGATCGTTTCTACAAAGCGCGTATGATCGTGTCCGAACATCACGACGTTGAATCCCGGCACCTCACGAGCCACCTTCAAAGAGGCGTCCTCCATATACTCCGGTGTGGTGATGCCTCCCTCACGTCCTGAATGAAACAAACCAATTACGATGTCGGCTTTCTCCTTTTCCTTCAACACTTTCATCCATTTGCGTGCCGAGATAGCCATATCTTCAAATCGCAGGCCGCTCCATAAATTTTTAGGCAGCCAGTTGGGAATGGCAGGCGTAAGCATTCCGAGCACAGCTATTTTCACGCCGCTGCGCCTGAGAATCGTATAGGGCTTCACATAGGGGAGCCCGGTTTGACTGTCGATGATGTTTGCTCCCAACACAGGACAGTTAATCTCGGATATCCATTTGTCGTAGACTTTGTGCCCGGTTTCCACATCATGGTTGCCGATAGTCTGTGCATCATATTTCAGATAGTTTATCAAGTCGGCTGCTATGTTGTGATTCAGGGTGTCTATGTAGTTGGAATAATATGTAACCGGCTGACCTTGAAGAATATCTCCGTTTTCGAGCAAGATAAGGTTTTCGCCGTATTCGGCCCTTTGCCTGTTGATGTATGAACTCACACGAGCCAGTGTACCGTCCTTGGACTGGCGATTGATAAAGTCATAAGGGAAAAAAGCACCGTGTACATCGGTGGTCTCTACTATCTTTAAGGTTACGGTTTTCCCGTTAGCTAATATCATATTACAATTTAAAAGACAAAATGCCAGGAGGCATCCTGCAAGATTTATTTTTTTCATTTTCTATGTTTTAGACAATAACTGTGTGTTGAAAAAAAAACTTTTATTCATGTATACCGTTATTTTCTTGTCTACCGTAGGGTACATCAAGATAGGATTTGCATATTTCATACGGCTCCCCATATATCAATGCAAAGGTAGTGTTTTTATTTTAAATACTGTTTTTTACGTTACTTTTATAGACAGAATATTATAAAATTTACTTTGAGAGCCTTGTTCTTATTGTAAAGTTTAACTACCAAATTTCAATGTTATTTTATCGGAGCTTCCAGAGCAAAAAGGGCTATGTTTCAGCCTCCATAATTAATTCTCACAATGTGAAAATCTTCGGATTTGAATCTTTTCTATGCCACAATGGTATGACAAGGCCCTAATCGTACTATGGAAAGGCCCTTGTGGCACTGCGGAAAAATCCTTTTCGCACTGTGGTTAAGCTTCTTTCGGTATGCCATTCATACTTAAACGTAACCGGTAAAATAATGGTCGCCAATGTGGTATGGCGGAATTGGCTGATTATCAACGTTCTGTATTTTTCCGTTATTTTCGCGATTTTCAGGCAGAAATATATTTTTTTTCGGAATATTCGAAATTTAAAGGGGTGTTTGTAAAGAAAAGTCTAATTTATATTTTTGTTCACATCAAAAACTTTTTCGGACTACAATTATTGAATTCAATGGTGATAGTTTATGTTGGACCAAATAACAAAAAAACATAATGCGGAATGCTCATTAACAAAGAAAAAGCCCACGAGCAATGTAAACTTTATGGTTTACAATGACCCGCGGGCTTAATGTATATAGTAATTTATTGCTGTCCGGTAAAACTTTATTAAA
>KQ959396.1:17769-26588 GCA_001552765.1 Bacteroidales bacterium KA00344 | reverse complement strand
TTTACGTGTAAACTTTTTGAGTAGCAGCACATAAAGTGAAGATTAAAAGTTGCTGCATGGATAGAATATAAGATTTAGGGAAAGGCTCTCGTAAACTTAGAAGGGAGGATAGTAATCGTGTAAATTTATCTGTTTTTCTATTTTCAGTTGGTTTCATCGCTGACAAAGCTCATGACGACCATCTAACTCCTTACCTGTCTTTAGATTTTGAACTTAACCGGCTTGCTTACCGGTGCCTGTTAATTCTATAAATAGACTTAGCATTATTCTTTTGTCCTATATCATTTTATTATTCATTTTTTTTATTTATTTTTGTAGTTAAAAGGTTTATATGCTGGAATTTAAAAATGTAAGTGTGGCTTTGAGTCATGGAAAAGTGACGACTCCCTTTTCTATGATCATGTCCGAAGGTGAGTTGAGTTGCCTTTGCGCTCCTCCCGGATCCGGCAAGACAGCCTTACTGAAGGCCGTCATGGGGATGGCCCCTGTCGTTTCCGGGTATATTACAATAGATGGGGAGTTGGTGAGTCCGGGAGCGGCACAATATTTCAGAAAAATCATTGCCTACATTCCACAGCATCTGCCGGATGTGCAAATGAAGGTGTCGGAGCTTTGCCAGTCTATCTTCAATATCCGGGCAAATCGCGATGTCGCTCCCACGAAAGAAGCAATGTTGAATGTTTGGCAGCAGCTGGAGATCGATGAGGCGCTTTATAACGCGCAGGTCAATCAGGTGGAACAGGAGCAAATGCAGCTCATAATGCTTTCTATTTTATCTTTATTGAAAAGAGATATTATATTGATTGATAACCTATTTCAGTCTCAAACGATTTATCGACTGCTGAAAGATCTCACGGCGGATGGGGCTGAAGTTCTTTATACTTGCGAGGATAATTTAATGCCTTGCAACAACCTTCTAAAACTCTGAACTATGGAAATTTCTCTGCTTGGGTTTGTGCTGGGACTCTTGTTGCTCATCATTCCCTTCTATGTTGTCTATGTGCTCAATCTTCATCAGATGCAGAGGCTGCTCAAAGCCATAGGCGTGATGTTGGTTTCTGTGATGCTAACCGGAGGAGGTGTTTATTTGCTGTTGAAGTGGAACAGCGTGATGCTCACTGTGTTTTCGGGTATTGTCATGGCTTTATTCAGCTCATTATTCACTATTAAAAAAGCCAGACTGAAAGTTGGCAAACTCTTTTTTCCCGTAGCATCGGGAACGTTGTTGTCTGTTTTCTTTGTCGGTATTTATGTGCTTTTCTTGGTGCTTGGATTGAGCAATCCATTTGATGTCCGCTTTTTTGTCCCGGTCTTGGGTCTGCTTGCAGGGTGCACCATAAGTGCTAATGCGCACGCCATGCACATTTACTATATGGGATTATACCATCATCACCAGCTCTATGATTACATATTGGGCAATGGCGGCACTCACTCGGAAGCCACAAACTATTTTGTTCGTCGGGCTTTTCAAGCAGCTATGATTCCCATTATGCGACAGATGTCGGGCATTGTGTTGTGCAACGCACCGGTATTGATGTTGGCATTGGTAATGAGTGGAGTTGGTGTCGCAACGGCTATGGCCCTGCAAATATTGCTGTTTGTTATGGTCTTGGCAACTTCTTTTGCCTCTCTTTTCCTCACTCTCCTGATAGGACGGAAATATAATTTTAATGCCTATCATAACTTGCGCCCTATGGCAGATACTGCAACTCGGCTGGCTGCTTCCTCTCCAGTTTCAGAGACTTCAGCCAATCTTTCAGAATTCCGGCATACTGATTCTGTGAATCGGCCACAAGAATAATAACACGCGAGCCGTCGGACAGGGTAGGGCCGACGCACATTCCTTCATAATTGGCAAAATTCCGGCCAAAGAGAGAAAGACTCGTGCGCCATTCGGCAAGTATCTGTTTGGAAGCCGAACCCGGGACAAAATGATAGAGTTTACATTTCACGAATGCGCCTAATTTAGATTTCGGAGTGTAGAGCTCGCGTTCGAGCAACAACAGGCTGCCGTCATCCAGCGCGCAAATGGTTCCCACGCCATGAGCATAGTGTAGCGCTTTCGTTTTGTCGGCTTCGGACGGGTCGAGCCGATAGTCGTAGGCTTGGAGTGGACGATACAGGCTGTCGAAACTTTGTATCACAATACTGTCGCTTTCGTTACAGGTCCATAGTGTCTGCGTATGGTTGTTAAACGACAAAGACTCAAGCCCTAAGTTGTTTGGAAGTTGCCTGTAGTAGTCAGGCATCGTCGCCTCCCGAAGTGTGCGCATACCATTGAGGCTGTACTCTAAAATGCGGTTGTCGGTTTCCCCACTGATGAGAATAGTATTCGCAGCACGGTTGTAGGCAATGCCCTCATTGTCGCGGTTGGGAAATCCGCTGGAATAAAAGCCTTTGTTTTGGGCAGAAATGATTTCGCCGGAAACAGAGTCTACGTCTATTTCAAAAATATGGAAGCCGTCCTCCTTCGCTTTGTCGTTGACTACAGCATACCGGTTTCCCCCAAGCCATGTAATTCCACTGTAGTTGCCCGCAGGTATAGCCTTGGGAAAGGCGTGTTGTTTGTTCTCCGTGATTTTATATTGCGCAAAACCGCTTGTTGCGGCTAATATGCATAATAAGGAAATGATTTTTCTCATAATAACTACTCTTTCTAAACGTCGTTAAGGTACGGATATTGCATGAGAAAAAATATATATTTATTTGGCAATACAAAAGTAAAGCTGTATATTTGCATCAGAAAAAAGGAGAAAACATTTGGGGGTTGTATCGGTTCGATTGGGATACTCATCAAATTAAATTGAAAACCGAGAATGTTTCTCTTGTTGATGGCGGGCCACATAAAGCGCTTGGCGCCTAAGCATTATGCCGGTGGATTACAAAGACGGAGAACACTCACCTCTTTTATAGAAGGAGTTTTCATCACATCATCGTTACGATCCCCTTTTATACAATGGAGAATTGAGTGCGGAGAGCTTTCCAAGACTCAGTTCTCCTTTTTAGATTTAACGCACAGTCTTGAAAGGCGGAGATGAATATACAGCAAAAACAATAAAAAAAAACAAGTATATGTTCAGTGGTATAGTAGAAGAAATGGCAACTGTTACAGCCATCAAGAAGTATCAGGGAAATATAGACTTCACATTGAGATGCTCGTTTACGAGCGAACTTGGAATAGATCAGAGTATTGCTCACAACGGTGTATGCCTTACAGTGGTGGACATTGATGGAGACACTTATACCACGACGGCCATGAAAGAGACGCTCGACCGATCGAATCTCGGACTGTTGAAGGTGGGCGACAAGGTGAACGTGGAGCGCTCGATGAAAATGAATGGGCGACTCGATGGCCATATTGTACAGGGCCATGTGGACCAAACGGCAAAATGTGTGGGCATGGAAGATGCTGACGGATCTACGTATTTTGAGTTTGAATATCCGTTTGACAAAGCTATGGCACGTCGCGGCTATTTCACGGTAGACAAAGGCTCGGTAACTGTCAATGGGGTGTCGCTCACGGTATGCGAGCCTACGGACAACAGTTTCAAGGTGGCCATCATTCCTTACACGCGCGAAAACACCAACTTTTGCGATATGCAGGTGGGCAGTGTAGTTAATTTGGAGTTCGATATTTTGGGCAAATATATTGCCCGCCTTCATGATTTTTCCTAAGTCGATAGGGCTACAATGAATAGGGGGGGGGAATGTTACTAAATGTAATATTTCCCCTAATGCTTGTTAATAAACAGTTTTTAGATATACTTTTTCCTGTTTTAAACAGTCTAACAGACATTACAACAATAAATAGCCAGTATATGAATAAATTAATTGTAGTATCTGCTTTCGCCGCTCTTTTTTCAGGCTGCCCCACAGTGTCTGAAGCCAAACAATGGTCGTTGCAAGAATGTATAGCGTATGCCTTGAAGAACAATATAACGATCCAAAAAACGAATGTTCAGCGGCTTAATGCTCTTGAAGATGTGAAATTGAGTCAGGCAGCATTGTTGCCATCACTTTCTGCCTCAACCTCTCACAACGTGATGTATAGTCCCTGGCCGGAGGCCGGCAGCTATATGATAGCGGGTGAGAAGGTACAGTCGAGAGTAGACAAGGCCTACTACAATGGCTCATATGGGGTGAGTGGAAGCTGGACCGTATGGAATGGTGGTCAGAACAGAAATCGGATTAAAGCCAATAAACTTGCGGCCGACCAAGCGGCTCTCGACAGTGCCATTACGGCCAACAACATACAAGAGCAGATTGCCCAGCTCTATGTGCAGATACTCTATTCTAAAGAAGCTGTCAATGTAAACAGGCAAACGTTGGAAGTTTCTATGAAAAATGAGGAACGAGGACGTGAGTTTGTAAAGGTGGGGAGTATGAGCAGGGCCGATTTAGCCCAACTCACGGCACAGCGGGCACAGGACGAATATGCTCTGGTGCAGGCAGAGAGCGGGCTGAGGGATTACAAGAGACAGTTGAAGAAACTGTTGCAAATCACAAATCAGGAGGAATTTGACATTGCTGTTCCGACGACGACCGACGAAATGGCATTGCAGGCCATTCCCAACGTAACGTCTGTCTATGAGAGTGCGCTGAACAATCGCCCGGAAATCAAGAATGCCATGCTTGGGATGAAGAGCAGTGACCTGCAGGTTAAGATGGCTAAAGCGCAGAGAATGCCGACTTTGTCAGCTAATGCCGGATTTGGAACGAACACCACTTCCATGAACGACAAAGCATGGGGGACGCAGCTTAAAAACAATTTCGGCATGAGTGGTGGATTCTCTGTGAGTGTTCCTATATTCGACAATCGACAGTCGAAGACCGCAGTGAATAAAGCTATGCTGTCGAAACAAGGCTATGAATTGGAGTTGAAAGATCAACAAACCACACTTTATTCTACGATAGAGAACTATTGGCTGCAGGCCATTAACAATCAGGAGCAATTTAAAAGTGCCAAGATAAGTACACAGAGCGCACAGGAAAGCTATGAACTGCTGAGTGAACAGTTCCGGCTAAAACTAAAGAACACCATAGAACTGATGAATGGGAAGGATGCCTTGATGAGAGCACAGCAGGCGGAACTGCAGGCAAAATATCTTGCTATTCTGAATATTGATATGTTGAAGTTCTACCAAAGTGGAACGCTTAAATAGGTTAATCTGACTTGACCGAATAGAAATATAAGGGTTATTTATTAGTGTGAAAGACGACAAATGTTGGATGATTACACTGAAACTATATTCCACTTAGTACAGGATATGCACGAACGCAGTTTCCTTTCTCTAAAGGAAGACATGATGTCCGATTAAAAGATCCTATATCGTAATATTACTGCCCGCTAAACCAACTTTCTCCATGCCCAACCTCCTGATTATCATCAGTTGGGCATGGAGAAAGTTGGTTTAGCGGGCAGTAATAAAAGTTTATCCTTGTTTTGCTTATACAAGTCACGATATACCTCCTCGAAGAACCTCTCATCACGCCTGGCATTGGCATCAGAGAGCGTGCTGCGCTTGGGAGCCTTTTCTATGCCAACATGATGCAGCTTCCTGACTTCTGCGGTCATAGCCGCCTCGATCTCACGCAGAGAGTCAAAACGCATGATTACGGCGAAGAGCATGGTCTGCAGGTGAGTGTAGCCGTCGAAGCTCTTGACGTACTTCTCTTCGCCGTTTCTGCGGCTCATATCAACAATTTTGTCGCGGTCAAGCGATTTTATCAGCTGACCATATACCGGCTGTCCGAAGAAATGTGTACTTTTGCTCATGTTATCTAAGTTTATAAACAAAAGCAAAGGTAACAAAAAGGGCTGATACCTCGTGAGAAGTGTCAGCCCTAATTCGTATAAAAATGTGAGATGTTTAGCGGACAGTAATTTCCCGAAGTTGCATCTTGGAAAACATTACACCAAATGTTCTGGAGAAATATGTTGTATCAATTATGACAGTTGCTTCCTTAGGAAAGGAAGGGGTAAAACTCTCTGCTACCAACTTCAGTTTCCTGCGTATTGTTCTCTCCGAACATTTATGCATAACTGACAGTTCTTTGACGGTTCGTTTCTCTGTCAGATAGCTTTGCCATAATGTTGTACTGTCAATGCGGCGACCGCCTTGAAATTGCTTCTTGCAATCACCGCAAAAATACATTTGCAGCCCCCGACGATGACCGTTCTTTTTAACATTTGAGCTGCCACAGAATACACATGTTTTTTATTCATAGGTTTTCAAATGGCACAAAGGTAATAAATAAAGGACATCTGGAACTTTTCAGCCTACCAAATGTCCATTACGCCGTATATGAACGAACTGTTGAGTGCTTCAAACTATTGAACCGGTCGCAATTTGCGACCAGTTCAGCCATTTCCTCCTTAGTTAGTTGAAAACGGAAACGCTCAGGAAATCACTCCATATTACATTTTACAGCTTGATTTAACACCCTGGTTTCCACTCCGTAAAGTTCTGCCAAGTCTCTATCTATCATAATTTGATTCCCATCATTTTAAGATAGTCTGATAACGTTCCCATACCTACAGACTTCCTGTATTCGTCAACTTTCTCAGGATTCTCCAGCTTGTAAATATGCCATTTGCCGTCCTTGTCTTCTTCCAATTGGGTGCCATATCGCTGTGGACGACCTTCGAAAAGGCAGATACGGTCTTCCATCATCGCCACATTCTCACGAGGAACATCGCCTCTCTCTGCAGCCTTTAGGAACAATGGCAGATATTTCCTTTGCATCTCGACCGATGAATGCTGAACAACAAGCCAATAAGCTCTACATGCATCACCAACCTTGTCCTTACCGACAAATCCATGTGAATTAAGGATTTTAAAAATCTTCTGTTGGTTGACGCTGTCAATTGTAGCCATTACGGAAAAAATGGAATCTATCTTTGCCTTGTCTTGTGGCTGCTGTCTTGATGTCATCCTCCATTCCTGTCGAATGGCTTGGTCATCCTTTGCTATTTCGAGCAGTTGATTGCGGAGAGGAATATCGTAGTTGGTTTCTTTCCTTGTCTGACGCTCATGCATCGCATTCATGATTTCATTCCATCGCACATCATCATGAATAGGGAGCAGATCTTTGTCTGTTTCTATGTTCAGACTATACCATTCTGGTTCAGCTTTCATTCTCTCCTCAAGAAACCAGAACGCAGCATCTTTATGACCTGCCAGTGATGCCACACATGCAGCATTATAGAGATGCTGGCCGCGAACGTAGTTTTTAAAATCAAATGCATGGGTGAAGTATCGTTCAGCTTCTTGATAATTCTGCTGCATGTAGGATGAATCAGCTTTTGATATTAGACTATTGTACTTCCGACTTTGCTCCACATCAGGTAAAGTACCAGACTGCATCATTCTGATGCTCTTGTTCTTGAAATCCTCCAAAGATATAGCTACAGACTGCATATTATGCATATCAGTTACATCCCAATGATAAACACCTCTCTCTGGCCATTTCTTAGATTCTGTCTGCATGACATACATTATTCCCAGTATTGTCTTACCAGCCTTATTTATTCTGTCAACACAAACAAGTCGGTGTTGTCTTTTATTGAAATATAGATTTCGCCAAATGTTTTCAACATCATTCTTTGGTAGCTTCCACAAAGTTGTCCTGGTTACAGTCAACAATCCATCCTTGTAGATCTCATAATCAGGAATCTCACAGCTGTTCACTCCTTCAAATACATACATATTATCATCAACAGTGCGTAAACCATTCACAGGAAATGGTACATCCTTGGTTATTGCCCTAATGTATTTTGTGTATTCAGTCTGATTTTTTGTAGAGCATGATGTCATAAGCACAACTGCTCCCAATATAAAAATACTTTTCTTCATTTCATCTGTCATATTTATATTCATTTTTTCCAAAATCACAAATTGTGACTTTGAACATTACCATATTTAACAGCATTCAAAGGTAGTGCTTTTAGCCTTTAAGCCACTATTGCACAACCCCTTTTTTTGAGAAAAAAGTAAAATTAATAGTTTTATTGCTGGGATTGTACTTTTATTAATCGCTTAACTCGTTGCACCGTACTCACGCCCTTTCCACTTAACTTCGCCACATCCCGAATGGAATACCCCTTGCGGAGCAAACTAATAACATCCCTATATTCGGTTCTTATTTGTTCTTCCGTTTTTACAGAACCGACCTTGCGTCCGAGTTTTTCACCTTTCTCTATATACCGCTTCCTTCCTGACTGCAATCGGAATGAGATATTATCACGTTCCAATTGCGCACAGGTCGAAAGCGTGGCTATCATTATCGGGGCAAAGAGGGACGGATGCCCTTCATCGTCCAATAATATAAGCTGTTCCTTTTGAATGTAGAGGTTAATGCCACCGTCAATGAGTTGTTGGCAACTGGCAATGTGAACATGGTTTACCGTAATCTGAAAGCAGACAAGATACGCAAGCGCATATCGCATTACTTTGTCTTGCAACCAATCGTCTTAGAATCTTGGATAACGACTTTGACATTATTGCGAAATGCCTGTTGCCACCATTCAAGAGTGTGGAACAAAGTAAGCTCCATCATGCTTGTCTCTCCAAGAAGAATTGCTCATTCTACTAATCGCTCAACATCATACACTTTGGGGTAATATCAGTGTAATCGAAAGTTAAATACGTTAATTTTTGCCTATTTCGTATCTATATAGAATCTACACAATCACTTTTCTATCGTTTAGAGCGTATAGTATTGATAATCAACTAATAATCAACTAATAATAGATACTACAACTGCAATCTTAAGAAGGTAGACCTTTTACAAACACAAGTAGAAACAATTGGCATGGG
>KQ959396.1:0-17669 GCA_001552765.1 Bacteroidales bacterium KA00344 | reverse complement strand
AACACAAGTAGAAACAATTGGCATGGGAGCTTTTGCTCACAATGCTCAATGTGAAGAGGTGTACTTGCCAAAGACGCTCAAAACGTTCGAAGGTGAAGACGAGGGTGCATTTTCTTCCTGTGGTGTGAAGAAAGCCGTATGTAGTGTAGTAAAGCCTCCCAAGACAATAGGTGGCGTATACGAATTTATATCAGGTGAGAAGAAAACAGATCCTGTTGAATGGGTAGACATTTTCACTGGCTTTGATGACGAGTTTGTTTTGGAAGTACTAGCAGGAAGCGAGGATAAATACAGAAGCCTTCTGATGATTTGCGGATGCATGGCAGGAGAAATGGAAGAACTTTATAAACGAAAGGGCAAAAGGAGCAGACGGGAAAATGCATTATGTGCATAAGAACACAAGAAGTGCATATTATGAGCTTAAAGAGGAATATGCCGTGGTTGTGGACATTCTATGATTTCCCTGAGCTGCAAATGCCGAATACAAACAATGAATTAGAAGCACTCAACTCTGCTTTGAAGGCAAATTTGAACCTACATAAGGGTATTAGCAAAGAAAGGAGAAAAATCATTATTCAAGACTTTTTAAAGGCTCATTCACCTTGTAGATAAAGGGATATAAGATGTTTTTAGGTCTCTTTTTGTCACTTATGCCCTAAGTTTATAAACAAAAGCAAAGGTAACAAAAAGGGCTGATACCTCGTGAGAAGTGTCAGCCCTAATTCGTATAAAAATGTGAGATGTTTAGCGGACAGTAATATAATCCAATAAGCTATTTTCTAACTCCATAAACTTTATGATATATACTCATTTGTCCATTTTTCACTTCGTACACGTATCTACCTTCAAACTTTACGGATGATGTTTGAATAGCATTTTCAGCTTCTTCGCAAGCCTTGAGTATCGTTTGCTTTGAGGAACCAAAAGCGAAAGCCTGTGAATCAAAAATTAGCCCCTCTTGTTTGAATGCATCGGAATATGCTAACTCTATTGCCTCAATCTCGCTTCTATTACGATTGATGGCAGAAGTGAGGCCAAATGTATACCTAAACTCGTTGTCATCTTGATCTTTCTCACAAGAACTCAAAAGATAAAGCATACATAATAGGGGGCATAACCACTATAAGTGTTTAAAAATAATAACGTGTCATAGCCTAAGTATTAAACATAACTTGCATAAGTTTATCACAAATCATTCAACGGAAAAATCGAAGCCAAATGGAGCTGTCTTAAAATACTGATTGTTGAGACCGTTCTTATAGAAGAAAACGTATTCTCCCGGTTCCAATGGTTGAGGGAAAGACACTTCAAAGGTTGTGTTGTTAATTGTCTTAATGGTGAAATCTACCATTACTCTGGAGCTTGCATTACTTCCCTCAAAGCCCATCACTGTGTAGCTCATATTATCAGGAAATATCCTTCTGCCACCTTTCTTTTTGGCTTTCACCGTCATCTTTACACATTGGAACTCGTTGGGACTCATAATATCGTTCATTACAAGCTCATAAAAATTGCCGCCATTCTGCTTAAAACTATCATCAGAATTATGATTAAAATAGAATCTAAATACAGGTTGTGTGGATGTCGTTGTCTTGGCTTTTGTGCCGGGCAACATCAACTTCTTGATATCCTTAGCAGATGTCATAAGAAGACTTGTACCTGCAGCCACAGCAGCAGCCTCTCCTCCGCTTGGAACGTGTCCTCCAAAAACCGATCCAGCAACATAGGTGCCAAGAGCCGCAGCTCCTATCGCACCAAAGTTAACTCCTTTCGCTTCTTTTTCAAAATTTGTACGATAGAGTTTTTCGGGTTTGCCGTTAGCAACATTCCATAGATACACTCCCTCGTACCCCATATCTTTCTTAGCTATCTTTTGGAGATATGTTGTCAGAGCAGCATCAGCACCTGCAGTTTTCAGCTGACGCATAAAATTGATATCGAAGGTAATAGTGCGAGTTGAGCTGTTGTCAATAGCACCGATAATCTCTTCAGAGGAAAAACCTTCTTTTAACAAATCAAGTACGGTCTGGTTGGTAACGGTTTCATTCTGTGCATGTAGACCAATGGCCATTAGCATCAGATACGTAAGAAGTAATACTTTTTTCATTGTTGACTTTATTTTTTATAATATAGAGATCTTAAAAAAGGGAACTGTTTATTTATAATCAATATGAGCAGCTTGTTCTGCCAGATCAAGTTGGATTTTTGGAGTTTCGTCTAAATAAAATGTATTTGAATTTACTGATTGGGCTAAGATTTCACGAGATACTTTCTTTCTTGCAATCCAGTTGCTTATTTTTGCTTCTGTTCGTGGTTCAAATAATTCCCAACCTTGTAAGGTTAGATAATTTAGACCATCTATTTGACTGTTAAAGACAACTGTTCGTCCAACTTCATTTTTTAAAATAGAAGGTTTGAAATTAGTTCCATTCCCTGAAGACATAAGTATAACAAAACATGGATCACCATTAGCTTTATTGGCTCCACGCACCTGTATCCATGAATACATATAATAATCATGTGCATCGTTGTCTTTCGTCTGTGCACTGGCTGTTGTTGCCAAACACATCATGATGCCAGCAATAAATAATTTCAGTTTATTCATCGTATTTATAATAATAAAGTTATGAGTACGCTGATTAAAGCGTACTCACTTAAATGATTATATTGCCGCTCTGTACCCAATCAGATCCATTTGATTCGAGTATTTTCATAGTGAGGTCAGGCGAAATGTGTACTAAATCTCCAATTTTCATTTTATTGATACTTTTAGCATTTATAGTGCAAATTTAAATAATTCCAGGTTTTTATGCCAATAATTTTCAATAAAATTACTTTAATCTGCCGAGTGGCAGCGTTCGGGTTCTAAATTTATTTTACCATACGCTTGACAACACGTCCATCAGAATACCGAATAATGTGAAGTCCTTTGTTGTGCTTGCTTATCTTTCTACCACACACGTCGAAGTGTACTTTATCTATGTTCGACTCATAGACAGACTGCTTCGCAATTCCAGAGGTTGTAATGTCAAGAATTTCGTACATTGTACCTGACGCCACTTTTTTTGTGCTAAAAGCATCATTAAATTTGTCAATCAAGTTTTTTTCTACATAGACTTTGAGTTTTACGGCCTTAGGTGTAAATACGTGCTGGCCAAACTCTGGCATGGCTGAACCAGTAAACTGCACGACAGAAAGTTTGTTGTTGTTTTTGAATGCATAACTTCCTATTCCACCAATTGCCCCTTTGAAGTCAACAGTTTGCAACTCGACACAGTCGCTGAATGCCGACTCTCCGATAGAAAGATTAGAGGCAAGTGAAGTAAATTGCTCAAGTCCAGCATGCTCAAAAGCATATTTGCTTACGTTGGTGAGTCCTTCCGGAAGACAGATGTTCTTCAGGTTTTTGGCATAAGCAAAGGCATACTCGTCTATTTCTCCAACACTTCCAGGTATCTCAAACGAAGTCGCACTGCTGCCTGCAGGATACAGTTGTATTGATATTTTATCGGCATCGTAAAGCACTCCATTGCTGGCACAATAATAGTCATTATCTTCTGCCACCGTATATGCCGTAACAGCAGTATTGTAGAAAGCTTTTTCCTCTATTTCTGATAAGGATGATGGAAGTTCGGAAAGCGTAGCAAGCGAGGTGCAATTCTCAAAAGCTTGTGCACCTATTTTCTCCAACTGTGATGGAAAAGTCACCGAAGTAAGTGATTTGCATCCAGCAAAGGCACACTTACTTATTTCCTTGAGCGAGTTGGGAAGCACTATTGACACTAATTTGCCACAATCCTTAAAGGCATTCTCCCTTACCTGATAATAATTGCCACCGTTGGCAACAATTTTAGCCCCAGAGAGGTCAAGTGTGGAAAGTTTCCCCTCTGTAGGTCTCCCCTCTATGTCCCTGCCAGCCATCTCGCGAAGACACAAGATATCGGCACCATTAATACTACCCGATATGGTAAGATCTGTAATGGAGAACTTTTCGGACGAGGTGATTTGTTTTGAAAGTTCACCGGGCTTTTCAACTTTTATTACTTTCTGCGCATGAGACACACTAAACACCAGTAACAACGCCAAGGTTGTTATGCTTTTTCTAATTGTTGAGATTTGCATGTTGTATTGTTATATTTTATTAATAATTTGAATACGTCTTTCTATTGCCAACAGTTATATGATAGATGGCAAACATATATTGAAAATTAGATATATTATTTTTTCTCGTAAGGTATTACAAATTTAAATCCACGCCCGGCAAGTACTACATGGTTCGCCCTGACTTCCTGGACGTATAATTTGCACTTGCCCTCTTTTAGAGAGCTGAATTCGTCCGGATAGCGAAAACCGAGCTCAACATCAACATAGGTACCTTGCTGGGGATTTATGATAGCAGGCGTAATCTTGATGGTTTTCTTGGAGGCTGTTGGGTTGGCCTCATTAAATATCCATACACCCACACCTTTGCGATGTACCACCAACGTGTTGCGCATCAAAACGCTTAGACTTCTTGAAGTGGTGCTGTATACTCCCGACTCATCAGCCTCGCCCTTGCATCGCACTTCTACTTTAATTGTTTTGGTTTGATGATCCTGCCCTGTGATGTGGAGATAAGCGTCGCCCTCGCAATAGGTATCTATTTCTATGATGTTGGTCTTGGCGTTCCACTTAACCTTCTTCAGAACACGCATAGGGTCTTCCACGCTCATTTGTGCCATGCCGCCTCCACCATTGACGCTTACTGATCGGCTCTCATCCCGAGGGAACAATCGTATGACATCCTCGGTAGAGGTAATGTTGGGCACTGTAACATTTATATCCAACTTGCGACACTCATCGCCCGACCAAACAGAGGCATACGTTTCACCCTCCAATATACCTGTAACACGTAATGTATCTTCGTTGATGCTGACGGCAGCCAATTTTGAGTTGTTGACATTGCACTTGTATTTACCAGTCCCACCCTTTAAGATTAATATGCGGGTCGTGTTCGTAAACACATCAATAGATGATAAATTGTTATCCCCTATCAATATTTTAGACGGTTCTAAATCCGACTCATTGTGGCATGCGGTTAACGACATGCCAAGTATTATCACTGATAGCCAAATATATATATGCTTCATGTTGATTAGCTTATTTCACATTTAAGTTATATTCCAAGGTCCAAGCCTTGCCATCACTCTCAATGATGTCCACAACCAATATGTGTTTACCCGTTTTGTTGAAAACCAATTTATATCCGTCGACAGGGACGAAGGGGATGCCGTCAAGCGTATATTTAATTTGAGCGTTGACATCATACAAATCGTTGAAAAACAGTTCTATGCTTCGTGGACAATCACCATAGTTCTTGATTTGATAGATGTAAGGAATGCGATTTTCATCCTCCCTGCCTGTCATCATTAATTCTGTGGTAATGTTTTTTTTAGCCACTTTCGACTTCTTTCCGTCAGGCATAATCGTCTGCACGCCTATTTCGTAAGTAGTGTTAGGCTGCAGCTTTTGCAAGATATAGTCGGTGGTGGTTATTGTAGACACCTGTCTTCCATTGAGCAAAACATTGTATTTGATGCCACTGCCTTGCACAGGATGCCACGACATAAAAATTTCGCGTTGTTGTGCAGAAACTTTCACATCATAAGGCATCGGTACATCCTCGGTAATAGTACTACTTTTTATTTTCTTAAAAACCACATCGTCAATCAATAGATAGTTATTGGCATCGGTATTTTCTTCTTTCATTTCAAAATAAAATCCCGCACAATCCACTCCTTGCGGAGCGACAAAATCTATAGTTTTTTGTTTCCATTCAGTAGGGGAGGCATCTGTGACCATATCCCTTGAAGTTCTCTTTGCAGTCGTTTTAACTTTGCGCTTTTCTTTGCACCATATCACGGTGGAAACACAATTGGCACGCTGTAACGTCCCTTTATACCAATAGGTAAGGCGATAAGTTGCTCCGCCCTCAATGTTCATATAATAATAGTTATTTGCTCGGTCAGTTATAGATAGCGTATGCGGGATTGCTACTAACTTGACAGCGTGGCTGCCACTATGCGATTGATTAGATTTTTCAATACTTCCCACTGAAAAATACCAACACACAGGCTTCTCATAGATACCGGCGGTGCGCCACTCTTCAAACCCACCGTTCAATATCAAGTTGGGATGTGTTTGAGCTGTTACGTCTAACGTACAACATAGGAACGCCAACAATAATAGTTTATATAAATTCATAGTTTCCTTTTTTCTTTTAACGGTTATCGCATATATGCTTATCATTTTATGCGCTGCTTGATTTGTGCTACAGTATAGGCAGTGGATCCAGGGGTAGTGGAATCGCCTTCCAGACGCTGCTTATCCCATAATCCGGAGTTTTGGGTAAGTGCGTCCAACAGCGTTTGAACCTCATCAAAGGTATATAATGGTTTTCCTTCTGTATTCACGGCAAACTGCAACGAGAACACGGCACCATAGGCACGTGACAGGAATACCAAGGCATTGCTTATGTCCTCGTGTAAATTCGCATTTGTCACTTCGCCTGACAATAACTGTATGGCATGCACGGCGACCACCTTAGACAGTTCTTGCCTAATGGTATGGAGACATGTTCTCATCTCGTCAAACCTATACTCGGTCATGGCCAATCGTCCTGCCGCAAAGGCGTTGTAAAGTTTAATACGACTTCCCTTTAACGCACTGCGTTCATTTTTTTGCACAATGGGCAACCAGTATTGGTAATAACCATAGGCCAAGTCCCAATGATGTTCCAGCTCTGTGTAATTATGTCCGTTTACCAGATTAGAAGCTGCCTGATCTTTCAAAAGCTGTTGGTCGCTGTATAACTCAGGGTTAAGGTGTACATTCAGGATTTTATCCAAATAAATGCTTCCCCTAATCATTTCATTGTACACTTCGGCCACGGCTACACCTTTGGCATTAACAAACGCTAAGTTTTCATCGCCAATATTATAGCCTAAATATCCTCCTTTGCCCATTTGTGCCTTGGTGTTGCGAATATCGGCAGGACGAGGGTAGCCATAACCACTCAATGCTCTCGACTCATCGAATAATTGTTGAAAGACTGCGAGTATGCGCTCTCTGTCAACACGGTGAACCATAGATGTAGCTATTTCATCAAATGGCGCTTTGCCATACACTCCTTGCTTGAAATATTCGTTCATCCGCTCTTGCTGTACGAAACTTGATATACGAGCTTCTTTCATGAACGAGTGATACACAATATCAGCAGGCTCTTTTAACAGCTCACACTCTAATGTATTAACACTGCTTTCATCATTCCTGACAAACTTATATTCAGGGTCGGGCCATGTAGGCATGATGTACGATGACTCAATGGTTTCGTCTTGCCATGTTGTGCATGATGTTATGGAGGAACACAGTGCCAACCACAGCATGAGCATACAAAAAGGTTTGTTACGTTTATTCTTCATCATTTTATCCCTTTTTCTTTATGGCAATATGATATATCCACAAAATGGATTTTTAATTAAATTGATTCCCTCCTCATTTTGAAATTGCTCTACATGCAAAGGACGCACAATGGTAAGTCCATCATTGGATACTGCCGAAATAGTGGCACGCACTGATGAGTTGCTTGGACCTCCGCCCTTTACTTGCAAAAACATGGGAAAACCTGACATGGCTTGAAAAGTAATTTTTTGCTCCTCTCCATTTTTAAGCAATTTTACCTCGCTATCATCAAAACCATAGCTTTTGGTGAAAATGGTTTTCAACGTCTTGTCAGCATCAATGTATCTGATAGTATAAGTTGAGGAAAGTTCACCATCAGGCACTAAGCTGCCTTGTAATTCCTTTTCAAAAAAAGAACAGATCAGGGTTACCGTATAAGTACGCTTCTCACCGCTAATCTCAACTCCCGGGTAGACGTAGCTATACTCATTCATATCGATGCTTGCCAATTGTAAGGCTTGATCATCGTACGATATCATTGGCTTTTCTATTCCCTTAAATGGAAATAACTTGTCGTAGTCTTCATCGGCATCGTCGTTTACGGCAGGCGAACATGCTGAGAATAATATCATGGCAAAGGCAGAGAGTGTTATATATAATTTCATTTTCATACTGCTTGTTGTTATCTGTTTATATTTTATTCATTGGTAGGAACATCTTGAATAACCGCTTTTAAGCCTGTTATTTTTCCTTCTGGGTGCAAATGCTTACTTACTAACCTAATGCTTCTCCATTCGGGATGATACACTTCTACCAATTCGGCTTCGAAATGGTTGTCAACACGCTGAAAATCGGCAAACACCTGTTTGTTGTTCAATCGCAGACCTGCTCTAAAAGTAATACCTTTAGGCGTGCCACAATATCCAGAACCCAACACGGAAAATTCTTTAGGTGGATAGTCTGGGATAGGATTAGGTTTTGTCACCTCCATAAACAGATAATATCTCTGTTTCTCGGTAGTGGCCACGCGTCCACCGTTTCTGCCAAGATAGTAATCGCTCTGAAAATAAACACGGCCGCCTCTGTGTATATATAACTGTGGATTTTTCATTTGCTCAAACACTCGCCTGTTATCGTATGCTTGTTTTACTGCATCGGTAAACTCATGCACATCTTGCAAGGGCTTCATCAAAATATATTCGCATGCTGGCTTAAGGTACGAGGCTGTTTTGAATACCAGTAATCCATCTTCATCACGTCCTTGGTATAACCAGTCGCATGCGCCTCCATAACTATCATTAACCAGCTTGTGTATATAGTTTGTGGTAAGAAAAGTAAGTTGGGTGCAACTGTTCGCCCCTATTTTGTATTCGCCCATTATGGAAGTAGTAACACTTTGGGGGTCAAAGTCGGCACGCATCTCTACTTTCCCATGTTGTAAAAAACGCATGGTAAAACAAACACCTCCATAACCATATCTGTCAGTACTGTATTGGTATTCGGCTTTTATTTTATCACTTATGTTAGAAAACAGCAAAGAGTCTGTTTTAGGGAAATACATAACCAACCATCCTGCCTTGTTGTTAACCAGCTCAGTGTTCAACGCCTCAATGGCTTGCCTCTTGCGCTGGGTAGGCGTGTTCACAAATTCTCTATCTTCATCATGGCAGCTGTAGAAAAAGCAACCAAGTATAGTGAGGAGTATGTATGAAAGATACTTCATCTTATTTTGTATTTAGATATTTATTCAAGGTCCTGACACTCTTAAGTTGCAATGTGAGCAATTTAACGTGCCAGTTATTCCAAGCATACTGCTCAACAAACATTTTTTTTGCCATAAAATCATGATAGGCACGATCGGCCTCTTGTTTGTAGCGTTTATTCACCTCGGGGTCAGAGTCTTCGTCTGGCGTACGTGCTTCATCTTCTGCTTGTTTAAGTCTTGCAGGTGTAGATGTCAAGATAACACTTAACATCTCTGCCATGTCGTCCTCAGGATTTAGCATGGAAAGATAGGTATAGAATCCACGCTTGTTGGCATATCCCACTAACCCAATATCGTTGTTCGCACCATTTATCTCGGAGAGGAGTTGAGTGTCGGTGATATATTTTCCTTCACTGATGGCGGCAAATTTAGCTCTATTGTAGGGCATCTGCTCTAACACTCGTTTCATCATCTGGTGATATACGCTGCGAACAAGTCTATGAACTTTCTGCTTGTCGTTTGCATCAAAATCATTAACATGGTATATACTCATCTCTACCGGCTGTGACGCAATGTTGTACATGCGCTCAACACCATTCTTGTCTGGGTTTCCACCACCATATAACGTAATGCGTACTGGCAAACAGTAGTTAAGCAGGCTGCCTTTGCCTTCTATTTGAATATCCCTGAAGGTATCAAAGCATAGAGAGCTAATGGCGTTAAGAACTTGTTTTATGTTTGTAGTGTCAGGAGGATACACATAGACTCCTTTCTGACTATTATTTTTTTGCCACTGATATACCACCTCTGGACCATACACCTTGGTAAAATGCTGTTCTATCCATTGTGCCGTTTGCGTTTGAGTGGCATTGCTGTCCACAACACTGTCATCTGATAGCGTGTCATGTTGGCAAGACGTTGCCAGTAATGCCCATAGGCCTATATATGCTAAGAAATATTTCTGTATGTTCATTTTGTTGCGTTATAAATTACCTACCATGTTTTATCTAATGGGTTCTTTGCGTTCACGGGGATTAGGAGCCAGTCCTCTGTTTTGTGCTTCTATGGGAATTTGCAATACTTTTCGTGGGTCGTCTTTCTCTAAGGGGAAATAATATTTAGACTTTGTATTACGCTTCACACTCAAATGAAACCTTCTAATGTCTAACCAGCGTAGCCCCTCAGCAAAAAACTCTTTTTGCCTGAAATCGGCAAACAACTTTACCAATGCAAGCTGTTTTAATGTCATGCCATAGAAGGGGGTGTATACATCATAATTATTCTCACTTGTACGCATATAAATATCCCTTTCAACAGTAGGCATAAAGCCAAACTTACCCTGCATATATTGCAGGTAATCATTAATGGCTTTATCATATTGTTTTAGCATAGCATAGGCTTCCATTCGATTAAGTAAAGCTTCGTCTGCAGTAAACAACACATTGCTCACGTAAATTCCTCGAGGCCTTAATCCAATGCTTTCAGTAGTAGACAGCTCATCAAACTTGGCGATATACTTGCCATTTACTATAGGTGAAGGTGAATAAACAAAAGGATATGTACCGTCAAAAGTCATTTTAGAGAAATCGCCTCCACCTTCGATGCCCCTTTTATTGAATACTTCGTCAACAGTTTGTTTGGTTGCTCCGTAACGATCCGTAGGCATTTGTCTCGCCCACCGAGACTCGGTGGTACAAATCAATAAGTTGGAAGCTTCATCGGGAGATGTGTAGCGTGTAAACAAGCGCTGACGTTTAAACTCAAACTGCCGTGAATATCCTATCCAATTCCTTAGCATGGTTTTGGGGTCAGCGCCTAACACATAATCAGCATATTCCACTACTTGTTGCCATTCTCCTTTCATCAGATAAAAACGAGAGGCGAACGTGTAAGCCGCTTTTTTGTTGAAATGATATTTAGGTTGCTTATAATATCTGTCAGTGACCAAGGTGATACCACGCTTCAAGTCGCTTTCAATGCTATCGTATACTTCGTTGACAGTACCTCTGTTATAATTTGTCAACGCATGTTTCTCGGGTTTGTTAACATAAGGTATACCAGGAGATTGCTCTGCATTACCATAAGGCTCTGCCCAGATATTGACCAGCATGAAGTGAAGGTAAGCTCTAAGCAAAAATGCCTCGCCATATAAAGCCTTGACACGTTCAGTCTTCGGATATTTCTTGAGCAGCTCCAAAGCCTTGTTGGCCTGCGCAATCCCTTTATAACAACTATTCCAATAATTTAAGGGTGTGTCAATGTCTTCTTGGGTATCATCTTCCCAATAAAACATTTCTTCGTTTAGTTGTGTATGTGTGCCATTTGCTCTGATGTCTACATTATCCGTACGAGGTTCTAAAAAAGGAATGTAGCTTGCCTCTGGATAAGCTCCTGCAAGTAATTGGGCAATTCCTTCTTCATTGTCTATGTTTACATCAATGTCCGAATCAGGAATTTTATCCAAAAAATCGTTACAGCCACATAGAGCTAAAGTGGCAAAGACCACGACATATTTATATAGATAGTATTTCATATTAAAAGCCCACATTTAAAGTAAAAGTATATTGTCGAGGCGTAGGCAGTGAAACGCCTCCAGTTTGATAATATTCAGGATCTTGTCCATGTAGTTTGGAATCGGCATAAATCAACAGTGGATTTGTAACATTTAAGCGAACACTTCCACTTTTTAGGCCTACTGCTTTCATCCAACTTGGTTTCAAATAATAGGATAGAGCAATATTTTTTAGCCTGACAAAGCTTCCGTCGGCCACACGCAATTGCGAGTAGTTGTAGGTGTTGTATGCTTTTTCTATATTTTCCATTCCTATCACGTCTATTATCTCCTTCGAAGGCAGTGTGGGTACGTCAGTATGATATTCATCGCCGGGATTAAGCCAACGATTGAGATAATTTTTGGAGAATACATTCAAATCGGCAAACTGGGTGTCAAATGTTGGATTTAGCCTAATCTTGTTGCCTGCCTGCATGGTTATGAAGCAAGAAAATTCCCAGTTGCGCCATTTCACGGTATTTGCCAGTCCGCCCATTATATTAGGCTCAATAGGACCGTGATACAATAAATAAGTTTTAGTGTATTGTGTATCGTTGAAGTCAGCTCCCACGATATCTTTCAACTCGTTTTGTGGTAATGGATATCGTCCAAAATTAAAGTTTGGTAGCCCATTTTTGTCCAATCGTTGGAAGTTAAACGAGAACAGCGAGCCTTTAGGATAACCAACAACGTTGCCACGACCTCTACCTGCCACCATGTCAAATGCGTTTGGTGAATTGAGCATGCGGGTTATTTGTTGATGGACGGCACTGAATGTAAGATCTGTTGTCCATTTCCATGCATTGGTATTCACGTTGATGGTATGCAATCCGAATTCAATACCACGAGCAACCATGTCGCCAAAGTTGGCGTATTTATAATATTGCCCACCAACTCCAGATGTGCGCACCAAGTCTATCAAATCGAATGTGTTGCGTTGGTATACATCTACTGTGGCCGAAATGCGATTTTTCAGAAACGCCACCTCTGCACCAATATTCAGCTCGTACATTTTTTCCCAGGTAAGGTCTCTGTTTTCCAACGAAAGCAAATTTAATTTGTTTTCTCTGTCATTTAGATTTAACCTATGGACTATACCACCTCTATAGATAGCCGATGCATTAGCTGCCGCTTCGTTCATTTTGGCTGTTAATCCATAACTTATACGAAATGCCAATTTTGAAATGACATCATTACCTTGCATAAAATTCTCCTTATCCACGTTCCATTTGGCTCCAACATTCCATGTTGGCAACCATAAAGCAGTAGATCCCTTTCCTGCGGCGTTAGAGCCTTCAATATTCACCACTGTATTAAAAATGTACTTGCCCTGATAGCCATAGGTGGCATTGCCTGAGAACGTTATGCCTCTTTCGTTTCTATTACGCAATGCAAAGTAAGGGGTGTTTTCTTGAAACATTTTCTCAAAAATACCAGGTGCGCTTTGCACCTCATTACCGCGTTGATAACTAATGCCATATCCCTGAAAAGAATTTGTAGTTTGCTGCAGAGTCCTTATTTCACCAAAAGCAAATCCTTTCAGGTCATGTGCTCCTATTTGCTTGTCGTAATCAACAGCTATGCGTGCCAGCATACTTTGCATGTTGGCATTGTTTAGGAAAAGTACGCCACCTTGTTGTATGCCAGGTTTAGGCAGGAGTTCTGGATGATAGATGTCTTTTACAAGGTATATATTTTGTTTTGCCACCCATGGTGTTTCACATGCACGGTAAGCTCCTATCATGTTGGATTTTTCACCTATTTCATGTCGTCTACTTGTATGTGCTCTTCTGTATGAAAACATTGCTTTAAGGTTAAGAGCATCAGTAAACTTATAGGTCGCTTCGGTTTGCAACTTAAAGTCGACCACCTGTATTTTTAATTGATTGTTATCATACTCGTTCAATATGTTAAAAGGAGCCCAGTTGTTACGATAATATTCGCGTTGCCCATGCTCATCATAGGGGCGAAGCGTTCGGCTTGTTCCTAAAGCGTATGCAAACGGGTTGATGTCAAAATCACGTTCAAATGCTCCCGATATGGTGTTCTTTTTCTGTGGCAAGGTGCCTGGCGCATTTTGCATGCGCATATTGGCCTGTAACGATAATTTGGCAGTAAGGCGGTTGTTGATGTAAAATGTGTTCTTAATGTTGGTTGTCAGTCGCTGTACCTGATCGGCAATAGTCCAACCAGCATCGTGATAATAGCCTATTGAGGCATAAGATGCGACATTCTTCCCACCTGCCGACAAACTTACTGTATGGTTTGTCATCAGGTTGTTTGTAAACAAAAGCCTAAACCAATCCGTATTGGCATATTCTCTTTGTCGTAAGAAGTTTTGTCGGGCTTCATAAGTATTTGGCAACATCCAGTTGTGTGATTTGTCATCATAAGTGGTAAGCTGTTTGTACATTTGATGATAAACCCCGCCTCTACGTCCATATAACGATGTAGCTGGATCAAAATATCCTTTCTCTTGCATTTCCTGATAAAGAGCCATCGTCTCTTGAGAGTTCAGCAAGTCGAAGTGACTGTAATCTGGACGTAGGCGCCATGTGTTTTCTGTTGTATAATTAATTTGCAATGGGGTTTCCCTTTTACCACTTTTTGTCGTAATGACAATAACGCCATTGGCAGCTCGTGCGCCGTATACTGATGTGGCTGAGGCATCTTTTAGTACTTGAATATCTTGTATGTCAGCAGGATTAAGCCCTGCTACTGCCGAACTAATGAGCGTAACGGCATCACCAGACGCCAAGGCTTCAGGAGAAACATGTACCATGTCCTCGTAAACAGCACCGTCTATTACCCACAATGGTTGAACATTTCCCATGATGGAAGCACCCCCACGAATATTGATGCGCGGTGCAGCACCAAATGTTCCGGATATGTTTTGAATGGACAGTCCAGGCACGCGACCCTCCAGCATACGCGAAACATCGCCAATACCTTCGAGTTTGATGTCGGTCATTTTCACAGCTGTGGCAGCACCCGTGTAAACACGGTTTCTTATGTTTTGGTATCCTGTTACGACAACTTCGTCAATCATGCTGCTATTACTCTGCAACTCTATTTTTAAGGATGTTGCCTTAATACTTCCCCTATAGTCATGCATGCCTATAAACGAGACAGTAATGGTTTGTCCCTTGGTGCCCTCTATCTTAAAATTACCATCTATATCCGTAACTGTCTTTTGCTTGTTTTCTACAATACCAACAACTGCCCCTACAATGGGTTCACCTTGTGTATCTGTAACAGAGCCTGTTATCCACCCATTTTCTTGTGCCATGAGCCTTGGTAAAGTGCATAGCATGATCAATAGGCATAGTATTCTTTTGATAGCTATGGATTGTATATATACAGATTTTCTCATTTTCATATTATATATTATTAGCGATATGCCATTTTATCAAAGTTTCCACTGTATCCCCCCATAAATACCAAAAGGTAAGCCTGCTCTGACACCAGATGGGTGCCGTGAAACCATATACACTTTGTTGGTAAGGTTAACAATATTCATAGTAAGGTCTACATTTTTAATTACATGCACCTTGGTGGTAACATCTATAATAAAGTTGGCTGGAATTTTTTCGCGTTGAGCTATCTTGCCTTGTCCCGGAACCGTACGCATGTTGCCATTGTATCGCATGTTAAAGTTTATGTCAGCCCATTTGCTTTCCACACCTATCTGACCATTAAGTGCATGACGAAAGATATAAGGGATTTCATCGCCATATAAAACATGTCCCCACGATGCACTTGTAAATGAATTTTTCATCTTTGTATCTGTAAAGGTATAAGATAGTTGCATGGGAAGTTGGATTTTCCACTGGGTAGGTAATGGCTGGCATTGTAAAAGCAGTTCTACACCTCGTACCAATGCCCGTCCTACGTTAAACTGGTCTAAGGTGCCTAATCCGCCTTGTGCGGCAAGGTCGCTGCCCAACATGTTTGAATAGTTGTTGTTGAAACCTATCAGTTCTCCTTTGAACCATTGATTAGCATAGCGCAAACCAGCCTCTATATTGATACTGCTCTCGGCTTTTTGTCCAAGGGAAGCACTGGGCGGTGCAAAACCTTTATGTATTCCTGAGAATAATGACAGCTGGGGCATTAACTTACAGTTGATCCCTATTCCTGGCATAATTGCTCTTGCACTATTTGGCACTTCTATACGCACCATACCCGTACGTCGCCAATCAGCTTTAGTATAATCGCGATTTAATAGCTTTACATCTTCATAACGCATTCCTGCAGTGAAGGTAAACATACCTTTTGCCCACTTTGCCAAAGTATAAGCCGATAAGGCATGCGCTGTAGTAATGCGGTTGGCCTGACTGCCTGGGAGTCCTCTTGCAAAAAGCTCCATGCGACCATTATTCATAGAGTATCCATCGTCTTGCTGGTAGCGATCCTCGCTGTCGGCATGGTAACGCATGCCAGCCTCTGCAGTGAAGTATCCACCGTATAGCATTGTTTTATATTCCCCTTTTATCTGAATACCACGCGAATGGTACTTACGGTGGTTAGCACGCAGCATTAGTGCCTCTCCTATATAGTTAGCCTTACCTGAAACAATATCGAAGTACGATTGGTTGGTAATAGGGTCGGCAAGTACATCACCTATCGAGCGGCGTTCAGCCTTGGTGTAGCCTGTACGCACCTCGTTAAGCTTGTACCAGTTTCTGAAAAAATAATTGTAATAGGCTTGCGTGGTTATATCCCATGAGCGAACACCTTTCATGATGTATGTGGCAGAAAACTGGGAGTGGCGTGTCACCAAATTATCTTTTTGCGCTCCTGCATATCTAAAATATGGTTTAGCGTTAAAGTCCTGATCAGTAAGCCCAAGATATGTTTCGTCGGAAGTTTCGTTAGCAAATCCATACTTTAGTTCTAATCTGTGATTTATGCCATCTTCTTTGTTTGTGCGTACCATCCACTTAGCTATTACGTCATTGCGCTTAAATCCTGTACGCTCGTCGGGGTCATCATGTCTGAAACCGCGAGCCTGATAGCGCAAATATTCTATAAGAAAGCCCGTATGCTTAAAGCTTTTACCTATAGCCGTTTGTAGTTTTAGACTACCAAAACTACCTGCCGACATGCTGCACTTTATTAATCGGTCCTGTGGAATGGGGGTTGACACTAAGTTAATGGCACCTCCTGTTGTAAATGGCCCATATTGTACCTGACTGCTACCTTTTAATACTTCTATGGCATACATACGTGCCGCATTAGGAAAGTAATAGGCTGCAGGGGCTGCATATGGTGCAGGAGCAGCCAATATGCCATCTTCCATTAGCGTGATACGTTCACTACGCTCAGCTTGTGTTCCGCGTAAACTGATATTGGGGCGCAATCCAAAACCATCTTCTTCATAAATATTTACGCCAGGTACGCTCTTCAGCATACGATTTATATCGGTATAATCAAATTTGCCCAATTCCTTGGGTGAAAGGTAATAAGCCGAGCCAGTACGGTTACGTGCTTCAAACTGACTGCCTAACATCTGGTTAGCTCTTACTACTACTTCGTTGATCTGATGTAAAGAGTCGGTCATGGCATTAGACGTTTTAGGTGTGCCTTCGTCTTTTTGGGCATACCCAATCCATGGAGTCAGTGTGACAAGCAGCAGAGACAGCATTTTTATTTTAACATACATGTGGGGATAAATCTAAACTTTTATTATACTAATTTTTCTCTTCAAATACCTGTATATAAATGATATGTGAGATTTATTTCTTATAAAGGGTATATTCGGATGCAAAATTACAATGTTCAAAAATATCAAGCAATACCTATTTTTGGGTATTTTATGTATATAAAGTTGCTATCATCCTCTCTTAGGAAGATCTTGGATTTTGATAATATTCTTGCACATGGTTTTTAGAGTTTTCAGTAATATTCTTATCACATCTAACTTATTCGTTTTCCTTGATATACCTTAATTCCGCAACACTATTATAAATT
>KQ959395.1 GCA_001552765.1 Bacteroidales bacterium KA00344 | reverse complement strand
GGTTGTGCATAACAATGATTTTATAACCTAATAGATTTTGGTACGAAAGACATAATTTGCAATGCTGAATGTATGTTTTTTCTTTGATTTTATCTTGTTCTCATTGCCCTGTTTGTAAAAACAGATTACCAAATTCCGACGATTTTTATTTGTGCTTTTAGCGCAAAAAGGACTATGTTTTTGCCTTCATGACCAATGCCCGCAACATCAAAACAGCCCTGTTTTCAGGTTTTGTCGTCCGGGCTGTCGTGACGGAGGCCTAATCGTGGTGTGGTTAAGCCCTAAAGGGAACACGGCTAAAGCCCATTCGCACTGCGGTTGAGCCGTTCTCGCACTGCCATTCGATATGCAACCGCGAATGACTGTATCGGAGGAAGAATGGGCGTAAATTAAAATGCACTGATTATCAAAGCATTATGTTTTCCGCTATTTTTGCGATTTTCAGACTTAATGCAATATATTTTTTGAATACGCAAAATTTAACGGGGTGTTTGTCAAGAAAAAAGACACAGATTATTAATGCTTTGCGAATGTTACTACCCACGTGCATTTCAGACCTGATGCACTGTTGCTTCTGAATATATAAACTAACGTGAATTCGTCGAACTCACGTTTTATTAGCATGACTTCTGCCTTTGACATTGTGGAATCTCGATGATACTTTCTTTTTCCAGTAGGTTTAAGCGTATATTTTGCCACCATTGCATCAAAAAACTTGCAGAAATCATCTGCCATACAAAATATTTCAGTATTTTTGTCCTCGGTGATCATAGCGATTTTTATTTGTAATTCTATGTATATCAACACCTTAAATTTGCAATAAATTTCACTAATCACCAAATTTATAGACACTTATAATTCGTCAAACTCACGTTAACGAAAGTAGATTTCACAAAAATAAAAACATTTCAATTCACGATGAAAATAAAGATTTACATAACATCCATTCTTTTTTCTCTTGTTAGCATGAAAATAAATGCTCAGAACGAAATACATGTTGACACTATACCATTTTGCTATTTTAACGGAATTACAAAACAAGCTCAAAACATAAATGAGATTCAAGTTACAAATAATTCAAGCGAAGATTATTTAACATGGATATCATTGATACCAATAAATAATAAATCAAATAATGATTTAATCAACGATTTCTTTAAAAAAAGAATGGGTGATTTTAATTGGATTGAAATGATGTATGATAACTTATTAAATAAACAATCAACTTGTATAGGCTACTCTTTTGTCAAAAACATTGCAGTTGGTAAAACTTTCTCCTATTTCATTTCCAAATCAGACACAGAATTTTATGCAAAAAGAATCGTTATTATCAAGAAGAAGGAAGTTGAAGAATGTTTAAGAATTCAGATTGATGAAAGATGTTTTTTCAATTTATCTTGTATTTTTCTGACTGGGAAAAAATAATAGAAAATGGATTGTAACACAACGGCCATCCGCTATTCCGACCATCCGGAGAACAACGTGAAGTACCACTACGGCAGAGGCATGCTTGATTTCCAGCATATTGCTTGCAGATTTCAAGTATTTTTTGGAACTTTGCCATGGGGTTGTGCATAACAATGATTTTATAACCTA
>KQ959394.1 GCA_001552765.1 Bacteroidales bacterium KA00344 | reverse complement strand
ATGAATTATGAATTGTGAATTATGAATTAAGAATTAAGAATTGCCAACAGCTTCTCTGCCGTTGTCTCATCGTTGAAATAGGTGATGGCCACCGTTCCGCGCTCCCTGTTGATACAGACATCCTCTACCCCATCGAGCGCAAGAAGATCGTCGAGTGAGACTGACAAAGCCTTGTCGGCGGGGATGGTGAAGTTGGCATAGGAAATCTTCGGTCCGGTGTAGTAGTTGGAAGGCGTGAAGCCGGCGTCCAACAAGTGACGGCGAATCTCGGCACGCGACGTGCGGTTGGCATCATAGCGGATGAAAAGATATTTCTTGTCAAGATGCGGAGACAGACTGTCGATGCCCTCCTTGCCTTCGAGGGCTGCCACAACACGCCGGGCGTCGGCTTCGGTCTGTAACTCTATCATGCGCTGACCGAATCCACGTTTGATGACATCAGTAGGACTGTAGGTTGTGGGATTAAAGCGCGTGCCCCTGAGCGGAGCCAAAAACTCTTCGGGAGACGTCTTGCTTTTGTCGTAGCTCACCGTGGCTGTGCGGCGCTCGATGTTGAATTGGATGTCGGCGACACCCTTATTTTCGAGCACCTTGTTCATTACTTTATGCGCACAATCGTCGCAGCGCATTCCCTTGATGCGCACGGTGATAGTGTCGAGCGGCTGAGCCATAGAGGGCAACGCACACAGGACAAGACCGAGAAGTGAAAGAAAAAATGATTTCATGTTGGATCGTTGTTTAAATTGTATTAAAAAAACAGAGCAACCCAAAAATAAACTGTGAAGAAAACCTGAAGTCAAGTCTTACGCCTGCGCTGCGTCTTCTCAAAGCAGCAAAAAACGCCAGAGGGCACTTTGACACAGCATTATTCATGGCGTATGAGAAGCTCAAGAAAAGATAGCAAACTAATTGAACAGGCCCACTGCTATGCCCACCGTGTTGCGGTCGAGATTGTGTTGTGCCCGCAGCATTTCGCCGTAAGCCCTGACATACCACAGACTCCGATAGCCTTTCACCGTGAGGGGGAACTGATACATGAGGTTCACGTTCCCCGTCCAATAATTGCTGTCGTAATAAACCATGTCTTTCAGCAATACACTCTGTGCGTAATCACTGGTGGCATCGGACAGACGGAGGTCGGCCTTCAACGCCAGATGCATACCGCCTCCGAGCATCAGCCACAACCGGCGGCCGGAGAGCAGCGACTGCCCATATTCAGCCCGGATATCGGTTGCTCCGAGATTGAACTTCGACGTAGGCAGAAGATGTTTCTGGCTCACGGTGGTGAGATGGCTCTGCAAGCCCACATAGCGCTTCACCTCCACCACATCGGTGAAGTTCAGCCGATAGCGCAGGTCGATATCAAAAGTCTTGAGCTGAAATCGTTTCTTGTATGTAAACTGGTTATCGTAGCGTTGCGACGTGTAGCCGTGCACCGGATCGGTAGTGATGACCAGCACGGGGCGGAACTCATCGGCATAACCCTGCTGATATTCAGCAGCAAGATCAATTTGGTGGATCATGCCATTGGCTACAATTCTGTTTTGCGACGACATTTTATAAAGATAGGTGGTGTATTGGCCCGGCTCACGCTTGTATTGTTCCCACACGTGCTCAGTGCCCCGCTCTATGCTCATGGCATTGACGCTGCGCCATGTGTCCGACTGATAACCATATTGCAACTCAGCCCCGAAATTATGATTGACATACTCGCGCGAAAAACCGTTGTAGCCGCCCACCGTTCCCGTGATGGCGTCGAGCCCTGTCATCTGGTAATAATAGAGCGTAGGATCGTTTTGCACGGTCTTGATGTTCGGAATTTTCTCCTTATAGCGATGATACCATCCGGCAAGGCCTAGAGTGTGACTACCCGCCGTGAACGAAAGCGAGGGCGTGAGCCGATAGTCGAGCAGACGCGAACGGGAGCGAGGATCACGCAGGCGGCTCAAGTCGCCCACCCTATAGTCGAGGCCCACACCGAAGCGCCATGCACCAAAACCGCGCGTGCCCACACGAGCCGCAAGGTCGAAATCCTGAAAATCGTATTTGCCCAAGACCGATGAGCCCGATATGAACGGATTGCTGTTGTAGGTGCGCATCACGTCGCTCCACGCGCGCTCCTTAGTGCGCCCGTTGCGAAACTCAAACCGACCGTAGCCGTAGAGATGGCGCCCCATGCGCTGATAGCGCTCGGTAGAAAAGAGAAACACATTGGTCTGTCGCCCCTCCTGCACACGGTGGTAATCGCCCGACACGTGCTCCAAGCGCATCTCCGCATAGCCTCGGTTGCGAACGGTGTCGAGCGTCATCGAAGCCGCGTTTTGGGTGTTGCGCCACAACTGCATGGCGTCTGCGTAGCGGTACCAGCCCTCGCCATTGGTAGGAAGAACGGGGTCGATGAGCTGTCCCTGCAATGCCTGTTCTACAGATTGTGCCTGTATGCCGGCAGGAACGAGCATCAGCGCGGAGAGGAATATATGTTTAATCGTCATATTCACGAGGTTGTATCTTGGTTGAAACTTTAAAGTCGTTGCTGCTGTTGTTGGTATCCACGAGGATGCAGTGACCCTTGCCCGACCGCTTCAAGATCTTGCGATAGACCGTTTCACCACTCCATCCGGCAGTGGCATTGATATAGGTATAACCCGCGTCGATGTTATCATAGAGCCGCTTGGTAGACACGTCGATGCCCGACGTCTTGTTTTTCAGAGCCTCCATGCCGTCAATAATGAGGCGACGCGGACAGAGCACCCACTGCATACCTGAACTCTTGCCATATTTGTAGACTTTCTGCCAGGCACCCACATTCTCACCGGTGCGGAAGATAACCACTCCTACGGACCCACCCTGAAGAATGTTGATAATGCTCGTGCCATTGTACATTTGATAAATCATTTCCAATGCGGGCGTAGCCGGATTGTTTTGATAGCGGCCGGCCACATCCTTCACTTCGAAGTCGGCATCGAGCAGATTGTGGTCAAGCGCGTTGTTGACGGAGTGATCGATGGCACTGTTGCAGATAATCACCGTTCCACCCGGCTCCACAAGTTTATGGGCATTGGTGGGAATGCGGTAGATCTGTTTGAGTAGTATCACGGAGTCGGCGAATGCATCATGGAGATTTTCCAGCGTATAGGCCGGTGTGCTTTCCGACTCGACAATACCGATATAGAGCCCGCTCACGTCTACAGGCTCGTCACTCTGATTGTATAATTCGATATATTTACCGGCCATGTAGTTGCGCTTGTTATTGTCTTTGGAGCCGGCGTAATACACCTTACCGATAACAATGTCGCGGTCTACCGACACATTGGTCTGCAGCGTCAGTGGCTCACTACCCGTGAGCAATTTGGAATTGACCGAGCCCGAAACCGTTGCGCCCGTCACCGCCTCACTGCTGCCGGTGGCCACGGCATACTCCTCACCACTGATGGTCCACGAGGTGGAGATGTCGTAAACGTCGGGCACGATGTTGGTAAAGGTTGCCAAGCCGCTGGCGTCAGTCCGGACCGAGATGGTCTGTTCGACGTAGAGCAGCGACACGGTCTTTCCGCTGAGATCGCCCCCATGCTTTGGCATAGTCGCCGCTGAAATTGAGGATGCCTGCACGTCCTAAACTGAAACCTTTGCCCACCGAATAATTTTGGAGTGCGGGGTTAATCTTGGCCTTGACTTGATAGGGAGTAACGCCCACCTTAGAATGAACCACCACCAATCCGCTGGTGAGGTCGCCATATTCGGCCGAGGGGATGCCGCGAATCACCTCCACATTATCAATATCGTCGGCAGCCACCTGTCGGAGGTCGGTGCCCACGAAACCTGTAGACGAGAAAGATCCTTGCGACAGCACGCCGTTGTTGGACATGGGCATACCGTCCACCACAATACTCGACCCGAAAGCACTAGTATTGTTGTTGACCAGCGAACGCAGCTGCAGATTAGTGCGGCTTGTGAGGTCTGTGTTACCCATTAGCTGACCGGGGATGAGCTGCATGATATCAGCCAGGGAAGTGGCCTGCAGATGGTCAATAGCCTGACGGCCGATAACTGTCGTAGTAGACGCTCCACTGGTTTTCTGCTTTGCCACCACGTTCACTTCTTTCAGGGCAAGCGATGTTTCGGTCATACGCACGTCCAGCGCCAAGTCGCCAGCCACCTTAATCCGCGTTTCGTAGAGCTCAAAACCCACATAACTCACGGTGAGCGTATAGGTACCTTCGGGTACGTTCATGATGGTGGCATGGCCGTCCGCATCAGTCACGGCCATGGTGCCCGTCGTGTTGAGAAGACAGGTTGCCATGATGATAGACTCGCCGTTGGCTTTGTTCGTAACGGATAGCTTTACCTGATGAACTTTATTCGGAGCGGCCGCAAAGATCATGTTGCACAACAAGAGCAACAAAACGATGGCCCCACTCCTTTTGAAGTATGAATGCATAAATATGAATGCATAAAATTGTGTTATCAAAAACCTTTCGAAGCAAAGTTACGCATTACAAACTACACTCTTTACATAATTATTAGCAAAGCCTACATTTCAGAAACAAAATTATCAATTCTTATGACAAACACACTTTACACTTCAAAACCATTTGCAAAAACAGTTAGCGTCAAGAGGAGTTTAGATCAAGTCGCCACTGAACAGCACCTTTCTGATTTCATCCTCATGGTCGTAGATGAATCGGGCCACGATGGAACTGAGGATGGCAGAGGTGGAGAGTTTCTCCGTTCCGGCATATTTCATGCGGTCCAACACGCTCTTCAGTGTTTCGTCAATGTAGATGGTTGCCAACTTGCCACCGCCCGACTTATACTGGCGGGCCATGTCGATAAAGAGATCCCAACTGTCTTTCGAGTCATCTTTCACGATGTGATACTCGCGCATGGCCGGTTGGTTGGGCGCATCAGCGTCTTTGCCGAGCTCTGCCGACGAGGCTGCCCCGCTTTGTCCTGCACGCTCATCGCTGCGGTCGCTCTGTGGCGTGTCTACGGGTATCACCTCCGGGCGCACCTGCTTTTCCGTTGAAGCAGACCGGCTCGCAGCTTCGTCCCGCGCGGGACGTTCTTCCGCAACAGAGATTGCTACCGTTTCGACTCCCCTACCCTGCTCTTCATCCTTCTCCTGATCATCAGCGACTTTCTGCATCTCGTCAGTATCATCCTCGTTCACATCCTCAACAATCGCTCTTTGCGCATACTTGGACGTCCCATTCTGTAAATCATGCACCAATCCCTGAATACCGCCGGGAAGCATGACACGTGTCTTCTTTTTTGCCATAGTTTTATATTTTTATATATTTATACTTTCAAACGTTTATATTTTTATATATTCTACACGTAATATTATCGTTGCATCAACCATATTTTACACATATCATTATATTTTGTATTTATACGAATAAGGTATGCTCCATATTGATTACGCTTACTGCAACACCTTGGTTTTCGTCAGGCACTATCATATTGATCCTATAACTGCGCCTGCACCCCACCCTACTCCTTCATTCTTCGCATCATGAAATCGAATGCGGGCTTCACTGCATCTCGCTGAGCAGCAGTGATTTCGAACGTATTGATACGCTTTAACGCTGCCCGTGCCGTGATACGCGGTGTTACCGAGCCAAGCTGCTTAAAGATAGCGTCGGTCTGCTTCCACATTTTCAACTCGTCTGCCGTACCAATTCTCACGTCTATGCGATTGGGCACAAAGAAAAGTTTGGCCTCCATATCCGGTGTCGCCTGTCGCAAGGCATTGATCACCTGCACGAACATACCGGTGGAGTCGAGTGTCTTTTCCTCATATTCGTATGGGCAGATTATAAAGTCGGCAGAGGTAAACATCGGCACCAATCCGTCCTCGGAAACATTACCCGGAGAGTCGAACAACACGAAGCCTTCTGTCTCCGAAGCGGAATCCATGAGTTGCTGCATCGTTTCAGGGTCTTGTACGTCAAAATCCTGTATCGTGTAGGGTTCATCCTGCCCCTCAAATATCTCCAGATCCTTGCGCCGCTGCATGGAAATAGACTTCTGCAAGTCTGTGTCTATAATGCATACATCCTGCTTCTTCCATGTCAGATAATTGGCAAAAAGCATACACAGCGTAGACTTGCCCACGCCTCCCTTCTGGTTGGCAAACACTATTTTGCGATTCTTCATATCAATATTTATATATATAATTGTATTTGCAAATATAAGCGTTTTTATCTATACAAACAAATATATCTTAAAATATTTAATTATAAAAATGTTAATATAAAAGTATTTATATATATAAGTATTTTAATATACCAACATATATAAGCATATATATAATTATTTATTTACACATAAATATATTTACTCAACAATACAAACGCCATAATAATTATTTATATATTTATCTATTTATATTTTTAAACAAAATACTAACAAACTATGCATAGCGTAATAAAACGCAATGAAACAGAAAGAGATAATATAACTATGATACAATAATCTGAAAAACAAAGAATTAACATAAACTACAATAAACAAAAACAGAAAGAAAGAAGCAAAATAAACATAATTATATATTTATATACTTGTATAAAAACTTATCAACAAATAAATATATATATATAACAATATAAATACATATTTACTTTTATAAACTATTATATAAAAACGTAAATACGCAAATAAATTAGCAGATAGATATACTAACATATATACATATAATTACATATATAAGTAAAAATATAAAGGTAGAAATATACATACGTATAAGTATATGAATATATAAATTCATATAAAAATAAATCTATAATTATATAGTTATATACTAAAATTATAATATATTTATATATATCTTTATTTACACAGCTATATAATTATATACATATATGGCATAAACAAACAAAAATCCAATAAAGATGAAGTAAAAAAACAAAAAATAAACATAAAAGCAAGATATATCAAACGTAAATAGTGAAATCGATAATTATATAATTATATATATAGTTATTTATATTTTTAGATTTTAAAATAAATACATAGATAGTTTTTAGGATATTTATATATTTATATAAAACAATGTTGGCATTGTCAAGAAGAATTGTAAAACGAAAATTACGCTATGCATCAAAAAAATAAAAAGAGAAAAAATAAAAATTTTCATAAGATAGTTATATCATTATATATGTCATTAGTTCATGATATTAGTAGGAGAATGTAACTTATTGTTATACAGCGTTTTGCAGACTAGAAGTGCGACACATTGGGAGTATTGCTGCGACATATAGGGAACATTGCTGCGACACTTTGGGAGCATTGCTGCGACATATAGGGAGCATGTTTTACAGGGTTACGACATATAGGGAAGTTGGCTCCGACATATAGGGAACTTCTCCTCTTTTGCCTGACTTATATTTTACAATATTATAGATGTTTCGTAGACTTACAATCTTTTTATCATTTTCTATTGGTGGTTTTTTCTTTTTAGTGATAATATTATAATGGAATAAAGTGCTTATTTTTAGTTAGTTATGAAATAGTGCGACAGATAGGGAGGATGTTTGCTGCATAGTTTTCTTCAAGGCGCGACAAATAGGGAGGTTTTTCTGTTTATTTGACATGAAAAGCAAAATATGTTCAGTTTATTCATTAATTACGTAGTAATTAATAGAAAACGGGTGTTTTATCGCAATTAAATACCAAGATGGCGAAAAAACGTGAAAAATTTGGCCATATTTCGGCCGTCTATACATTTTTTCCGAAATTCTTCAAGAATTTTGGCTCTAAAATGCCAAGTTTCAGCTTCCTGCGGCTACATATTAAAAGTGTTCGATAGTCTAAATATCAGACAATGTTTTTTATATCATACTTATTATCAATGTTTTACGACAAATAAATGAAAGGGTAGCGGTAAACTCATTTCTGCTACCAATGTGAAAGATGAAGTGTGCATCATTTTATGCTCTGAAAAGTTAGTTTAAAAGTTAATGATGGCTGTTTATGCAGCAAAATAGCACAAAAACAAGGTACAAGCCTACAATGTTCCCAAAAGAATATGTATCTTTGCTCACAACCAACAGTACACATCGACTATGCAAATACTACTGGTTTGCGCCAAAATCATGAATAACGACACGACGGTTAGCGTGCCTAGCGTCAGTTCTCCTCGGTTTGAAGCGGATGCCAATCGCTTCGCCCTTGAGCTTGGGCAGTGGTCCATAGATGAGCTTGCGAAGGCCTTACACTGCAGTCAGTCGCTTGCACAGGAGAATCATCTGCGCTACGGGCGATTTCTCGATGAGTCTGAAAAGCTGCCGGCCATACTGGCGTATTACGGTCAGGCCTTTAAATATCTTCGCGCTTCGGGGTTCAGCGATGCCGACTTTCAGTATGCCCACGACCACCTATTTATCTGTTCGTTTCTCTATGGTCTACTGCGGCCGCTCGACCTCATACACCCTTACCGTTTGGAGGGCAATGTGCGCCTGCAGGCTACAGACGGTGAAACGATGTTTACCTATTGGCGCAGTCGCATCACCGATGTGCTCATCGATGCCGTGAAAGCCGACGATGGCGTGCTCGTCCATCTGGCTACGGGTGAGATGGAGCAGCTTTTCGAGTGGGGTAGAGTGTGCCGTGAGGTTACGGTGGTGCAGCCGTTGTTCTACGCCGATGAAGGCCATCGACTGAAGACGGTTTCGGTCCATGCCAAGAGTTGTCGGGGAGCGATGGCGCGCGAAATTCTGCTTAACCGCTATTCGTCGCCCTCTGCGCTACTCACCTTTGAGCAAAACGGCTACCGCTACCGTGAAAACTATGGCGATTCGCTCCATCCTCACTTCATCAAATAAGAGTCCGCCCTCCGCATCTTATTGCTTGCGACAAATCCTTTCAATGTAGATGACAAGTTATTCCGTATGGAGCCAATGGCTGTGACAAGTAATGCGGAAAACAGGATAAGATGTTGACAAGTTAATTAGGAAGCAACAACAAAAACTGACAAGCAATTTCGAAAAACTCACCTTTAGCTCAACTGTGTGAGGAGCGATGGGCAGCACCCTGCGCGATTAAAGCCTAATCGCGCTACCGTTAGGCCTTAATCGCCTGATCATTAAGCCCTAATCGCACTGTGGTTAAGCCCTAATCGCACTGTGGTTAAGGCCTAATCACGTGGCCATTAGGCCTTAATATAATTCATAATTCATAATTCATAATTCATAATTCACCTATCACTGCCTGTTCCTGAAATCACTTGTCAGGTTTTGTTGTAGTTTCCTAATTTACTTGTCATCCCTAAATCATCTATTCTGATTCGCTTGACACAAAGGAAACCTTTAATTTCTGCATTTTGATTTGAATTCAGCATCAACCAATGAGCAACAATAAAAACGAAATATTATCCAATTCGCACGAGCTATATCGACAAATTTTGGTATTTTTGGAACAGTTTTATCAATCATTCGGCAAGAAAAGGATGGACTGTCGGCCGAGAATGGTTATGGATAAGACTGACAAAAAAACAATGTGATATGAGTAAAATAGAAGCAAAACCTATTGCGGGAGTAGCAGAGCTGCTGCCCGAAATGAAATCGTGGATGTGCCATATTCATGCTAACCCAGAGGTGTCTACCCAAGAGCACGACACCGCTAAATACATAGCGTCGCTGCTCAGGCAATGGGGCTACGAGGTGTGCGAACATGTGGGCAAGAACGGCATAGAGGGACTGGTGGCCAGCATACGCCACGGCGATGGCAAAAAAAGCATAGGCATCAGGGCAGACATGGACGCGCTGCCGATGACCGAGACAAACGACCTGCCATACAAGAGCAAGGACGACCGCGTGTCGCACCTGTGCGGGCACGACGGCCATTCGGCCATGGCCTTGGGTGCGGCCAAATACCTTGCCAAGACCAAGAACTTCGACGGAACGGTGCGTTTCATCTTCCAGCCGGCTGAGGAGACCATGCAAGGCGGGCCATCGATGATTGCCGACGGTCTTTTTGAGCGTTTCGACGTGGATCGGGTGTATGCCATGCACAACATACCGGGACTGCCCAAGGGCGTGTTCCATTTCCACGAGGGCGAGACCATGTCGGCTGTGGATAATTGGGAGATACGGCTTACGGGCCGGGGCGGGCACGGCTCCATGCCGGAGCTGACCATAGACCCTGTGGTGGCCGGTGCATCATTGGTGATGGCTCTGCAGACCATCGTGTCGCGCAATCTGTCGCCTTGGCAAAACAGCGTGGTGACCATCGGCTCGTTTCAGGCCGGAAATTCGGGCAACGTTATCCCCAATGAGGCCGTGCTGAAACTCTCCATGCGCAACATGCAGACAGATGCGCGCAGGGCAGCGTTGCGCCGCATCAGGGAGATTACGGCAGCCCAGGCCGCGTGCTTTGGGTGTGAGTACGACATCCGGGAGGGACAGCCGGGCGCCGTGTTGGTGAACACGCAGGAAGAAACCCGGTTTGCCGCCAACGTGGCCCGCCGGCGATTTGGCGAAGATAGCGTGGTGTACCCGTGCAAACCCATGATGAGCAGCGAAGACTTCGCGTTCATGCTCCAGCGCAAACCGGGCTGCTACGTGATGATTGGCAACGGAGACACGCCGATGGTGCACAATCCGGCATACATCTTCGACCAAGACATCTTGGCCGCAGGAGCGTCGCTCTGGGTGGCGCTCTGTGAGGAATATTTGAAATAACAACCTGAGCCTACTTTTAAAAGCCGACTATTTAAAGTGGGCTCAGTTGTTTTACTTGTCATCTTTGACATCATCTGTTCTGATTTGTTAGACACAACAGATGTTCTACTTCTACATTTTTTAATTATTTTATTAAGGTTTTTAGCTTTAGTATTAAAAAAAAACTTATTTTTGTAGAGAATTTTAATACCTATACATGCAGAAGGATATATGAAATAAAGCAAAACTTATAGATAAAATAAAGATTCAATGATGAAACATTTTTTTTCTTCACACAGACGCGCGGTGGTGAGAACGTTTTTCGTGCTATGCACAACTTTGATGTTGGCATCAGCCTGTACTGTAGACGAAACGGAATATACAGGCAAATTGAATATAGAGTTTACACAATGGAATCCGGAATGGACAGACCATTTGTTCATTTTGGTGTCACCCTTAGAGCAAAAAGACAAGATAATCAAGCAAGTTAAGGTTGTTTCTAAAACAGTAAACAGCGTAGAATTAAATCCGGGAAATTATTATATTCTCATTAAAGCAGATAATAACGATTTTACTCCGCATATTATCAGATATGTGCAGGTGCAAATAGGAAAAACCGAGAACGTCGAGATATAGCCTGATGATATTTACGATATAGTAAACATCGGTCCGGCATATTCCACACACAAACACCAGCAGCGACTGTCACAATGAACTATAGTTGGCAGTCGCTGTTGTGGTCTGTTGCATACACAAGTGCGTGTTTTGTCTTCATTTCCTTTGGAGAACGTTTGCTGTTTAATGACAAAGTATTATCTTTGCAGACAGAAGACAGGCGCTCATGGTCGGGCAGAAGACAGCGATACGAAACAGGACGCTTGTTTCCTAATCGTTACCCAATCGGTTTTGACAACAAGGCAACTTGCTTATTATTAAATTGTTGCGTTTAGATAACAGCTTTTTATACCTTTGGTATTGCCATAAAATTTTGATGGGGACGTGGGAATGTTTTGACGAAGGCGCAGAAAGATTTTAACGCGAATGCAAATTTGACGCGATGGCGTGAACGCTTCAACGGGAGCATGCGTTCCCGACAGGAACAACGGCCCGGAAACGGGGTGAAACGCCCTGTTCAGGCCGCGACAAATGTGTGACATCTGAAAACGATTGCTTATATGGAAAAGAATAATTTATCGGTCAATAAAATATTGTATTATTTCCGCCGCACCATCTGGGAGGAGGGCAGCGTGAAATTCCGTGAGCACCCTCTGGTGTATATGGCGCAGCGGCTCTACATGGTTTTCAAAGGACTGTTTGTGGAAAACCACTGGGGCTATGCCGCCCAACTCACGTACAACACCATGATGGCTATCATTCCCGTGTTTGCGGTGATATTTGCGGTGGGGCGCGGTTTCGGCTTCGAGGAGTATATTGCCGCGTGGGTGCACCGTGTGTTTGCCAGTCAGCCCGATGTGGCGGAGGCTGTTCTCAATCTGGCCGGCTCCTATATTCAATATACGCATACGGGTACGATTATCGGTGTCAGTTTGGTGTTTATGCTCTATAGCGTCATCTCGCTGTTCAACAATGTGGAGGGTGTATTCAACGGCATTTGGGCCGTGAAACGGGAACGCAACTGGGGCAAGGCCGCCTTCGACTATATTTCGGTGATATTCTTGGTGCCGCTGGCCATCATTCTCTTGTCTGGTCTCAGTGTATTTTTCAATTCCATTCTCGGTCGTCTGCCCGACTTCCAAGTGCTCACGCCCGTGTTTAAGGGCATCATCAGTTTTGCGGTGCCCCTGACCGTGCTGACCTTGTTTTTCACGTTGCTCTATACCTTTGTGCCCAACACGAAGGTGCGCCCGTCGATGGTGTGGTTTCCGGCGTTGCTGGCGGGGCTTTGCATCATCGGGTTGCAGACGGCTTACGTCTACTATCAGGTGCTGTTTACGAGCTACAGCATCATCTACGGCTCTCTGGCTGCCCTTCCGCTGCTGTTGTTGTGGATGCAGCTGTCGTGGTTTATCTGCATCGGTTTTGCCGAGTTGGGACGTGCCAACCAAGAGCTCAACGAGGGCCATCTTGGTGAGGACCGTCCCGACAGTCTGCTGGAGAAACTCCGAAAGAGTGGGATAGTGCTCAGTCTGTTGTGCCATCGACAACGGCGGGGTGTGGGACCTTGTCCGATGAGTGAACTGCTTGCGCTCACCCATTTCAGCTATTCGCAGGTGATGCGCAGCCTGAACATGCTTGTCGATGCGCACTTGGTGGCTCGCACGTTTGCCGACGACGGCGCTGAGGTCTACACACTCAACCGCGATGCCGGTGAGCTGGGCGCAGGCACGCTGCTCAAGGCGGTGTTGGGTCGCAAAACACCGGTGAAGCAGAGTGGCAACTGTATGCAGCTTTCGCCCGAAGTGGAACGACAGCTTGAGGAAATGACGCGGGAGTATCTCAGCGCGATGGATGCGGTGAATGTGGAAAGTTTTTTAATTCATAATTCATAATTCATAATT
>KQ959393.1 GCA_001552765.1 Bacteroidales bacterium KA00344 | reverse complement strand
TCACGATATCGAAGCCCTCTTTTGATGGTCTTGAGAAAACATCGTGGAACCAGGTGTGCCAAAGAAAGAACTGACTGTTGGCAGATAAGTCCAAATCTTCAAAGTCGATATGAATGCCTTGCTCTACGAGTTCCTGCTTTACAATATCCGCGATTTCCTTTCTCAACTGCACTTTCTTGTCATGTTCTGGGCAAGCATAGTATTCGGCAAGTTTATCACGTAGGTTTTTACGATAAACATCTAACATGTTATCGAAGAGAGTAATGCCCTGCCCAGCACCAACTTTCTTTTCTGTCATTGTTGAGAGGTCAGCTCCCTTATACTGCTCCAAAAGGGAATTACCCTGCATAATCTTGAAATCAAGGTTAGGCAGTGCCTCTGGCGTCTTCTCGTCTACAATTAGTGCAAGCCAGAAGCGAAGGCGGGCGATATCTACAGCACCACGCTCAATGTCAACACCATAGATATTGTTTTGAATGATATGACGTTTGATGTTGGCGGCATTATCCGCAACGTTTGGTTCAATAGCTGAACGGCAGAAGAACAATTCTCGCAGTAATCCCATTGGAAAAGCGCCTGAACCAATGGCAGGGTCACATATCTTCACATCTATCAGCTTTTGGTCGATGTCTTCTTTAAGGTCGCCAAGCCGTTCAACATCGTGTGTGATAACAAACTGGCGGATACGTTCTATGTCTTCTTTCCTTTGGTCTGTTTGCAGATAGGCAATCAGACTTTCACGGCACATGTACTGTACAATCTCTTTTGGCGTGTAGAATGCACCCTTGTCTTTGTTGTCCTCCAGCAAGTTTTCAAATATACGCCCAAGCATTTCAGGGTCAACTCCCACCTCCGCATCATTTGGGTCGTTCTCGTCAATGGTGAAGTTATATTGTGAGAGCATTGTAAGCAAACTATGGAAGTATTCAGCAGGAAAGACTGTGGAATTCTCATCCTGCTCATCCTGCTCAAACAATCCACCATTCAGGTATGGAATCCTACAATTACGGAAACCCTCTACCCCTGTGTCGTAAATGTCTCCCTTGTCAGATCGGTTGAGATCTAATCCCTTCGCAAAAAGTCCTTCCAGAACATCATCAAGAAAATTATCCTTTTGTTTGTCGGAGGCGTTTTCGAAAAGATGCAGCATGAAACTGCTGTCGCCTGTTCCCCACTCCTGTCCGGCGGGAACGCCCATCCATCCTTTCTTTTGCAGGAAATGCAGGAACACGATGCGCCCAAGGAGTTTCTTCACATAGTCGCGAATGGGCTTCTCCTCGCGCTCTCGGATTTCCTCCTCCGACATCGCCTCATGGTCGAAGTCTGTGTCAATAAAGTTCTGACGCATTCCGTTGGCCGGGTCTACCATATAGCCGACAAAGGCCTCGTAATGTGCTTTGTATTTGTCGAAAAACTCCTTCGAGAGCTTCTCCACACTGAAGGCATGTTCTATGTCGCTGATGTCGATCGCGTCTTTCTTATCATAAAGCGCCATGAAATTCTCGGCAGCCGTGCGGCACGACTGCTCCGGTCCGAGCAAGAAGGTGTAGCGCTTGCTGTCGGTGGTCGATTTGCCGTCACGACCCTTGTGGCAGAAAGTGAAACGCCAATCCCACCGCGTGTCGTTCTCATAATGGAAAATCATAAACGCGCACGTGAATGGGTCCATGATCGAACGTACCAGTCGTTGGATGTTCACCCGGTTGCGCTCCATGATGACCCGGTCGGAGACGGTAACATCAAAGATATAGAGCTTCTCTATGCCCACGTCCAGATGGCCTACCTGCCTGATGCTGCGTACACCCGTCTGGTGGGCCAATGTTTGCAGCGTCGTATCGGCTTGCAGATGCTCCTTGTTGTGACTGGATTCATAGGTTTCGTCTCCGAAGATTGGGAAGATGATGTTTTCCAAAAACGAGTCGGGACCTTGATATTTCTCGTTAAGATATGCCTTCAGTTCTTCTATATTCATCGTTTATTACCGTTTATTTGATGGTGCCTAATAGTATTTTCGGTTTGCCCAGTTTGGTTTGCACATGGGCAATGAGTTTACCAAATTCCCGCTGCAACAGACTGTCAATGTCCTGTTGCGTGAGGGCAAAGAGACTCGTGTCTTTCTGTTTCAACGCCTTGTCAATGGCCAACATTTTGCGGATGATGTCTATACTGCCCCTGTCTACAAGCCGGCGCGCATCGACAAGGAGTTTCTTGGATTGGGCAGAGGTGTTCTGAGCATTGTATAGGTTTACGATTATCTCCAGAGCCTGCGTACGCTTGTCGCCGGCTCTCGACTTATTGACGCGCACGAAGTATTGGTTGTAGGCCAAGATGGCTTCGTCCCTGAGTTTCTGCCAGTGGTCGGGGAGCTTCGTCTGCACCGCGTCTTCGTCTACCCGCGTGGCCTCCAACAGGTCGAGCAGCGACAGGATGCGAACATTCTGCTGCCCGTCACCGTCGGGCGCGATGCTGATGGCGAGCTTGCCCGAACGGGGTGCCTTCACCAGAAAATAGGCCGTGCCGTTCGCGGCCTGTGCCATATCCCATCCCTTGTCGGCTTGTTCTATCTGAGTGTATCGCATGGGATGGTCGGTCTTATACTGTTTCAGCTCACTGATATATTGCAGCAACGGCGACTCCTCGCCCTCCACCGCCTTGGCAAGGTCATAGTGGACGATGCTTTCTTCCTCTGAAAGAATCTTGTTGTCGCCACCGAACAACACGTGAAACGTCTCCAGTTTGGTGTAGGCCTTGCGCACCAGTTGTATCTGTGCGTCGCCCTCCGCGCTGGGCATGAAGTTGTAGACATAGACAAACGGCTCTCTGCTGCCTATGCGATTGACGCGCCCTATGCGCTGCATCAGGCGTGTAGAGTTCCAAGGGGTGTCGTAGTTCAGAATGACGTTGGCACGGTGCAGGTTCACGCCTTCGGCCAACACTTCCGTCGTGATGATGATGTTGTAGTCGTCTCGCCATTCACCCTCGTAGTTGGCATCGAAGTTCTGCTCGATGACGTGTTCCTTCTCGTCACGGTTGGCGGCTGTGATGACAAGCGGCCTGAAGCCCTTGCCCTTCACTGCTCTGGCCAGTGCGGTGACCGTGTCGATGGCCTCGGAGAAGATGACGAGTTTGCCTGACGTGTTCTTCTTGGGGTCGAAGAGTTCCGGTTTGAGGTTTTCCCTGAACGCGTTGAGTTTCGGGTCTTCCGAATTTCGGCCCCATCGATCGTAGAGATTTGTGATGAGGCGCAGGTCTTCCTTGAGCAACATGTAATATTCCTCTCTGAAATCCTTGTGGGTGTATTCCGCATTCTGTCCCTTTTCGTTTCTGCCCTCCCTGTTGAGCTTGTCTATCTTGGCTCTGATGTCGTTCACGCAGTCTTCGAAAGTCACTTTTTTGCCACGCTTCCTGCTCTTGGCCTCAAAGTCGAGTTCCTTGTTCACGTCGATCAGCGGACAGACGAAGATGGTGTCGTTCTCCCACATCCTGATCATATTCTCGGTGTATCGGCGCAGGTTGAGCAGAGACTGCTTGAAGGCGCTGAACGAACTTTCCAAGCGTTTGACCAACAGGGTCTGCATGATGGTGGCCAGCTGTCTGGCCACGTCGCCCACACCACGGTTGCCGCGTCCCGTGTGTTTCTGTTCGTTGGCGCTGTCCACGAAATATTCTATGGCTCTGTAGCGCACATAGTGGAGCCACTCGTCTGACTTCATTTTGTCTTCCTCGCCGGGAGCTATGATGGTCATGGTGTCTGAGAAAAGCGTGGCCAGTTCCTCGTCCATGAGATATTCGAGATTGTTCGGTCCCACAATTTCCGGAAAGACGAGATTTCGCGCCTTCATGTCGGCTTCGTAATGCCGCTTCACGTCTGTCCTTGTGCGCCGCTCCAGAATATCGATGAGCACGCAGTCGCGCAACTTTCGGGAAATGGCGTCCAGTCGTTGGCGCCGTTCATGTTCGGGTATGTCGTGTATCAGCAGCCCCGATTCCCTGTCCACCTTCGACTTGCGGATAAGCAGTTCGTACTCTTTGTTGATGTCGGCGAAGAATCTTTCCAAGTTGCCACCCTCTGCCTTTTTCAGCGTGCTGTCGTTATGGTTGCGTTGGAAAAGGTAGATTTGGTTTTTCAAATCGTTGGGGCGGTTGTTCTGCGGCGTGGCCGAGAGCAAACCTATATAGGGATATTCACCGGTGTTGGTGCCGATGGATTGTATGAGCCGGTCGAGCGATTGATACATCCGAGTGGCACTGTTGCGAAACTTGTGGCTTTCGTCGATGATGATAAGTCCATAATCCTTCTCCTGCAAACTGTCTTCAAAATCGCCCGTTTCGGCTAAATCGTCATCCTCGTCATCATCCGTAAGATTGCCGATGCGCCCCGTTGTGAAAAAGTCTATATACGGAGCAATCTTGTCTTCGGCCTCCTTGTCGAACATGGCAACGGTCTTCTTCCAGCCCGACTGTATGGGCGGAGGCGTGATGATCAGCACCTTGCGTGCACGGTCGTCGTCGCGCGGCTCAGACAGGAAGTGCTTGACTATCAGTGTGCCGATGACAGTCTTGCCCAGTCCCACAACATCTGCGAGGATAAATCCGCCGTGTTCGTGCATGATGCTGATACATCTTTTGACGGCTTCTATCTGGTAGTTCAGCTTGTGTATCTTGCTTGGCAGATAGGTCTCGATTTGTTTTCCCAAGAAATTGTCCACCACATCGCCAAACTTGATTTGCAACAGCTTGATGTATAGTTCGTAAGGTGTAAATGCTTTGGGCTGCTTTTTCACGATGGGCGACCTCTTAAGCACCTGTTCTAAAAACTCCTGCGTCCATTCCTGAGCCGCGTCCCATTTCTCTTCAAACCAGCAAATATGCCCCTTGGAGGCCGACCCCTCGCGTGGATGGGCGGTGACGCGGGCAGGATCGGTCTCAAGATAGTTCAGCTCAGCATTGTCCAAAAGTCCCTTTTCGGTGAAATTGGAACTGCCAATGATACCGAACGAAAAGTCGGGACAGGAAAAAATGTAGCATTTGGAATGTAGAAACGTTTCCTTTTGCTGAGCGTCCCTGTTATAGATGCGAATGTCGATTTTTCCGCTCTCACAATGTTTCAGCAGCAGCTCGACCACGCGCTCATAGCGCTCGGTCACTTCGAGCTGATGAATGTCTGTCCTGATAAAATCGTAAGGATAATTTCTGTCCTTGTATTTTGGATTTTTAAGCAGCGTGGCATAAACGTATGGGTCTTTGCCAATGAGGAGCTGCATGGAAGTGTCGGCTCTTTCCAGAAATTCGGAAAGCTCATCTAAGACGAGGTCCATCCCCTTCAGGTCCCAATATCCGGTGGCTATCTGTATCTTGTTTATACCTTCGGTCGTGATACACTTTTTCAGGTATGTCCGCATGGATAATGCGTCCGAAGAATTGTCGATTAGGTTGTTATGCATCATTTGAAGATTCAAAATCGGAGTGCTGACCTTGTTCGCTGATTGCGGCCTCAACCAGCACTATGCTGCAAAAATACAAATAAACTTTATAAATAAAAACTTATTCTGTGGATAACTGTACTTTTGGGCATGGGAACAGTCGGGATCTTTACTTTTGTTTTTGAAAACTCCTCTTTATTCAAAAAACAACAATTAGCCTGATATACATTGAGATCGTTTCCACTCGCAGCGTAACAAAATAATCCAAATGACACAGGCTCGATAGTGTTTTTAAGGAAGCTAAAGGGCTTACAGATTATTTTCTTGAGCTTACTAATTGGTACGTGGATTAATCAATTTAGAACAGATTAAACGATATAAAAAACCGCTAAGACCTTATCAGTCCAAGCGGTTATATTATTTCTCTGCAATATTTACCAAAGAGCAACCTTACCAATTTTCCCTAAATCAAGTGAGGCAGTTGATACTCCAAGAGCCTTGAACACCCTGCTCATGGTTGGAATACTGATACTATAACCTTTTTCTAGTCTTGAAATCTGAGCACGCTTCACACCAATCCGCTCACCCAATTCCTCTTGGGTGAGGTTTTGTTCAACCCGTGCTTTCTTGATAGCCTCGCCCAACTCATAGGCGTGAATGGACGATGCCACACTTTGCTCGAACTCATCACGTCTTTGTGTGCCTATCTTTCCAAAATGCCTATCAAGAACTTCCTCAGACGTGTACATCTTGAACTTTCCTACCTGTTTCATATCTTTTCTCCTTTCTCTTTGAAATACTCAAGCCTTATTCTTTCTGCCTTGACAATTTCTTTCGGTGGCGTCTTCTGTGTCTTCTTGACGATACCGTGCGTTGCTATCACCAACGTTTCCTCTTTCGTGTCCCAAAAAGCAAACAATCTATAAGCAATCTTGTTGTAAAGAGTTCTGAACTCCCAAATGTCGCTATTATCAAGTTTTTTGAACAGCCTTGAATTTTGTTCGCCACCCTCGATACGTTTGACTATTTCGAGCAGCTTGTCTGCTGCCGATGTTGGCATACTCTCTATAAAATCAAGAGCATTTTCCATAAACACAACTTTTGGCTTGTTCCTCATGCAATGTTTATTTATCAGTACAAAGATAGCAAATAGTTTCCAATATACGAAACATTTAAGCCTATTTTATACTGTATTTCATACTTTTTTAGGAAAAGTATCGTTCAGGAATAATATCAGGGCGTTGCCGGTTTTGCTGATCGCGGCAAAATGGGAGGCACAACAGTGTAAAATTAAATTATCAAAAATCGAGAAATATTTTCGGAGCATCCAGAGAAAAAACAGCTGGTTTTCGAGGATAAAAATCTGTCCGGACAAGCAACGGAAATCTGCGGCCCTGCGAATAGTATCTCATGATGGTGCGGTTAGGGCCTAAACGTCTTGCGATAAAGGCTTTCTCACCTTGCGTTTAAAGCCTTGCCGCCTGCCGTTCCATATACAACCGCAGGCGATAAAATTGGGAAGAAAAATGCGATGCGACTAAACGGCTCGTTATCAGGCCACTACAAATCATCTCAAATTTCGCGAATTTAAGACCAAAGGTTTTTTATTTCTGAATACGCGAAATATAGAGAGGTGTTTGTAAATAAAAATGGTCTTATAAAAAGACTACGAATTTCGCAAACGACACGAATAATATATTGTTCAGGAAAACTACTGCGGATTTCACTAATGACACGAATTTAAGAATGAAGCTGTTCAAGATTTGAGGTTGCAGACAGCTGACACAGATGTATTGAGGGCCGGATAGGTATATACGCATATATTGCTGTCCGGTAAAACTCAAAAGAGC
>KQ959392.1:16270-54187 GCA_001552765.1 Bacteroidales bacterium KA00344 | reverse complement strand
TACGTGTAAACTTTTTGAGTAGCAGCAATTTCAAAACAAAAACATTTTCTCCCGAAATTCGAGAAATATGCGAAAATTTGCAACCTGTTGTCAGTCAGGCCATTCTGTAAATTTGTCATCACAACCCCTATTCTACCGTCTGCGATTGCATAGCTAACGACTGTGCGACAAAGCCTCAACCGCCACATGATTAAGGCTCTTTCGTGTGGCCAATAAGCCCTAACCGCAGGACGACAAGATAGCAACGGCAACGCCCATTGATTTTTCAAGCCATTTGGACTAAAAACAATCGCTAAAACATAGCCCTTTTTACTCCAGATGACACGAAAACAACGGTCGGAAAAATGGTCATTATATTTTACACATTTCCCACACCAAATCCATATTGCACAATAGCTGCAACAATACTACAGCGTTTGCAACATGTCACGACACAAGCAGAAAAACTATTTTTTGTGGGATTCAAGGTTGGGTTTTCGATAACAATTAAACCCTCCGCTCGACTTAAGCAAACGGAGGGTAAAACGCTTAGCAACTCAACCACGTATCTTATGCAGTTCAACCGCGTATAACTACGTTGTGGCTATCGCTGTATATTTATGATTGTAAGCAAAAGTGTTTAAAAACCTATCAAATGGATTTCGTATGCTCTCTCAGCCATTCTTTCTCCTCATCGTCAAGATATAGAGCCAACTCGTTGAACACTCTTTCGTGATATGCGTTGAGCCAGTCGATCTCTTCCTGCAATAATTCCTCGCGGATGATGGGCGTTGTGTCTATGGGACAAAGCGTGAGCGATTCAAATTGCAAAAACTTTCCGAACTCGGTTTCCTTGTATGGAGTGATGAGTAGTGTGTTTTCTATGCGCACGCCGAAGCGTTCGGAAAGATAAACTCCCGGCTCGTCGGTCACCGTCATGCCCGCTACCAGCGGCGCCGGCACATATTCCATCCGGATTTGATGAGGACCTTCGTGCACATTGAGGTATGCTCCCACACCGTGTCCCGTGCCGTGAAGGTAGTTCAAACCCTCGCGCCACATGGCCTGTCGGGCCAGCACGTCGAGTTGGGTGCCACTCGCTCCATGCGGAAACTTACAGAGTTCCAACTGAATATGCCCTTTCAGCACAAGGGTGTAGATATGTTTTTCCTCCTCCGTCAAGTCTCCCAAAGCGATGGTACGCGTAATGTCCGTCGTGCCATCCTGATACTGCGCGCCACTGTCCAACAGCAAGAATCCACGTGGTTCTACCACCGCATCTGTCTCCGGTGTAGCTTCATAGTGAACGATTGCACCGTGCGCACCATATCCGGCAATCGTGTCAAAACTAATATCCCTGAACAAAGGCTGCTCGGCACGGAGCGCAGTGAGTTTCCTGCCGACAGACATCTCGGTCTGCCCACCAACCTCAACAGCCGGCTTCAGCCATTTCAGAAACTTCACCATCGCAATACCGTCCTTCAGCATCGCATTTTTCATCCCCCTGATTTCTGTCTCATTCTTCACTGCCTTCAATGCCGGCACAGGCGAGCGATGACGCACTATCTCTTGGGTATGCACCTGTTTGTAAAGCGTGTAACTGGTTTCCTCCGGGTCCAAGAGCATATTATATTCAAAATAATCCGCCAATCCTTGTTTTATAGCATCATACCGCGCCGTCTTCACGCCCTCATTCTTCAAATAATCCGACACCTCCGGGGTGAGCTTTTCAGGATTGCAAAACAACGTTACCTCTTGGGAGCTGATCAGCAGATAGGCCACAAACACAGGATTGCAATGCACATCCGTGCCACGAAGATTCAATATCCATGCCACGTCATCAAGAGCCGATACCAACATTCCGTCTGCATGAAGCGACCGCAAAGCCTTTCGAATACGCGTTATCTTTGCGCCTACGGTTTCGCCTGCATACGCTAACGGTTGTATCGTCACCTTGTCATCGGGAATATTCGGTCGGTCTTGCCATATCCATTCCAACGGATCAAAATTAGTGCGCACCGTAATGCCCCCCTGTCGACGCAGGTCCGAAATCAGCGCCTCCACATCTTCCACAGCATTCACCATACCGTCCAACCCAACTTCCGCACCATTACATTCCCGCAATTCCTTTCCGAGCCAATCGGCTATAGAGGGTGTTCCGGGCATCTTAAGTTTCATCAGCTGAAACTCCGTGCCGTCCAACTGTGCAGCCGCCGCCAGAAAATAACGACTGTCAGTCCACAGTGCGGCCGAAGTCTTCGTCACCACTGCCGTACCCGCCGACCCATTGAAGCCGCTGATCCATTCGCGTCCCTTCCATCTTTCGGGCACATATTCACTGTTATGAGGATCAGTGCTTGGAAAGATAAAAGCATCGAGACGCTCACGCTCCATCACCTCACGCAAATCGGATAATCGCTGTTGTATATTCATAGCACATTTATTTTGTAAGACAGACATGACAAAGATACGGGTTTTAAGAATAAACAACAAATTAAAAAGAAATAAATACCCGTTTGCCTATATTTTTCGTTACCTTTGCAATTGGTCGTCCGACAAGCCGCACTCCTACAGTTCTTGTCGTCTCACGACCCGGTTCTCGAATTTTTAACTTATAAAATAAATAGTAGTTATGAATTTTTTAACAAACGAAAAACTTGTCATCGTCGGTGCCGGCGGTATGATTGGCTCTAACATGGTACAGAGCGCATTGATGCTCAAACTCACTCCTAACATCTGCTTGTATGACATTTACGAGCCGGGTGTACACGGCGTGTTCGATGAGATGCAGCAATGTGCATTCTCCGGTGCAAACATCACTTACACTGTAGACCCCAAAGAAGCTTTCTCCGGCGCAAAATACATTATTTCTTCCGGTGGTGCTCCCCGTAAGGAAGGCATGACCCGTGAAGATTTGCTCAAGGGCAACTGCAAGATTGCTGCCGAGTTTGGTGAAAACATCAAGAAATATTGCCCCGATGTGAAATTCGTAGTTGTTATCTTCAACCCGGCCGACGTTACCGCTCTGACCGCTCTGATCCACTCCGGTCTGAAAGCCAACCAGCTCACCTCGCTGGCTGCTCTCGACTCTACCCGTTTGCAGCAGGCTCTCGCTTTGGAGTTCGGCGTACAGCAGGACAAAGTGACCGGTGCACACACCTATGGTGGTCACGGCGAACAGATGGCTGTTTTTGCATCGCAGGTTAAGGTAGACGGCAAGCCGCTGTCAGAAATGGGGCTCTCCGACGAGCGTTGGGCAGAAATCAAGCATCACACCGTTCAGGGTGGCTCAAACATCATCAAACTTCGCGGCCGCAGCTCTTTCCAGAGCCCTGCCTACAATGCTGTGAAGATGATAGAGGCTGCTATGGGTGGTGAGAAGTTCACCCTGCCCGCAGGCTGCTATGTAAACGATGAAAAGCTGGGCTTCAAGAACGTAATGATGGCCATGCCGACAACGATCGACACCACTGGCGTTCACTACACCGAGCCTAAGGGCACAGACGAAGAAATGGCTTCGCTGAAGGCTTCCTACGAGCACCTCTGCAAGATGCGCGACGAGATTGTCAGCCTTGACATTGTACCTGCCGTAGCAGATTGGAAGAAAGACAACGCCAACCTTTAAGATTGAGGGGGCGGCAATTAACCACGCCCTCCTTAATCAAAAAAAATACGATCCTTATAAAAACGAGGGTGTGTCTATGATGACACACCCTCGTTTTGCTTTTCTTGCCTGACAACAAAGATTCAGTATCCTGCGCCGGTAGTGGAAAGTAGTGGAAGCCAACAGTTATTCCACAACAAGCATATTACCCTTCCTGCTTACGCTGATACGCGTAATCTTGTTTAGCTGTGCGATGATTTCATCTATATTGAGTTTCCGCTCCGCAATGAAATGGATCTTGTAATCTTTCATTTCAGCATTTTGAAAACTGACGGACATGTTGTAATGTTGTCCCAATGTGGTGAGAATTTCTTCCAAAACAAAATTGTCGAAATAGAAGAATCCGTCACGCCAATAGGTATATACATCGGTATCGACCTGAGCTATTGTAGCAACGCCCTTGTTCGACATTTCGACCTGTTCCCCCGGCTTGATCCTCACATCCGTTTTCTTCGCACTCACTTCCACACTTCCCTCCACCAAAGCTACAACCGTCTTGTCGTTGTGTGCACTCACATTGAACTGTGTGCCCAGCACCGTTGTGGTAACATCGGGAGTTTTTATTTTAAACGGATGTTTTGTGTCACGAGCCACTTCAAAGTAAGCTTCTCCCTCAAGCCCAACAATGCGCTCCTCTCCGGTGAATTTAGTTGGAAAGATGAGTTTGCTGTCAGGATGTAGGTAAACTTTTGACCCATCGGCAAGAATAAACGAATAGGTTTCTCCCTTTGGTATGGTGACTGTAATGACATCAGTGGCCATATTAGCCATCTCTGCCACATTGAGCACCTTCAGGGGGTTGGACACATAATTCTCGTAATGGTTGCTTTTCACTCCCGACATCGTGATGGGTTTCTTAACATCATCACCTTTATAGGTTAATTCTGTGCGGTCCGGTTTCGGGGGCGTCGATTTTCTTTGGAATGTCAAAAGCAAAGCGCATGCTATCACCGCCGCCACAGCAATCCATCTGAGACTTTGGGAGTAATCTTTGCTTGTTTGGGGATTAAATCTTTTAAGGAATTTACGATACTGCTCTTCCTCGTTGATGTGGCATTCCTGTTCGCTAATCACTTCCTTAGTAGCAAAGACATCCTGGCAGGCATCAAGCAAATCGGGGTCTGATGCGATTTCATCCAAATCCCCATCGTTGATGTTTGCAATGCCTTCGACTATTTGCAATGCCCTTTCTATACACTCCTCACCGGAGACTTTTTTACATTTATCTGTCATACCAATCTGTATAATACTACAATTGTGTCAGAATGAAAGTTCCGGTTTTAAACTTTTTTAGTACAGCTTCCTTGATAAGCGTCATAGCCTTAACCATGTGTTTCTTGACCAAACTCAGACTTATGCCCATGTCGTCTGCTACCTCTCTGTATTTCTTTCCATTGATGAGACAAGCCTTCACAATGTCCCTGACGAGCGGTTGCATCTCCTCGATTACCTCGCGTATAATTCTTTCCTTTTCCATCCTTTCTGCCAATTCCTCATTGTTGGCATAAGGCTCGGTCACCTTAATATAGTATTCGATATATTGCCGATGAATCTGGCTACGTCTTAAATTGTTAATGCATTTGTTTCTCACACAAGCATAAAGATAAGCCCTTGCTGTTTCCATATAGATTTTCTCCCTGTTGCGCCACATATTCTCGTATGCCTCGCTCACAATGTCGTGACATTCCTCCTCATCATTTAACATTTGCCTCGCAAAACAAAACAACTGTGTATAGTATGCCTTGAAAATATGTTCGAACTCTGATGGTGTGTCCATGATTCATCGTGTATGATTTGCTCACAAAGATAGGAAAAAAAAGGCAACGCAACGCCATAAAACCAACGTTTTGGGATAATATGCATGAAAAACGAAGTTTTTCTTGTCTTTCCGTAACTTTTTCTTAATAAATGTGTATTAATAGTAATATGTAATGGATATTGCAATTTTAATAATAATCTAACTGTGGTATTTTATGAAAATACATCGCTTGGTTTTTGTTGTGTTATTGGGTGTCTTGACGCAAATGGCTTATGCCGCGTCGAGTGAGCCGCTAACAATTACTTTTAAGAACGAGGAGTTGTCTTCTGTTTTCAAACGACTTGAAAAGCAGACCTCCTACATGTTCCTCTTTGCCTACGATGATGTGTCGGGCTACAAAGTGGAAGGGAAACTCCGTGATGCTTCCTTCAAACAGGTCATGGATTACATCCTGAAGAACACACCACTGACCTACACGGTGGAAGGCAAGATGGTCAACATTTTCCTGAAAAAACCTTCGCAAAACAAGCAGGCGCAGAAGACTATCAGCGGTCGGGTTATTGCCAGGGATGACGGCGAACCGGTTGTGGGAGCTACCGTGATGATCGTGGGGACAAAACTCGGCACCATTACCGATGTTAATGGGCATTTCCAGCTGGAACAGTCGCCGGAAGGAGTACGGCTAAGGATAACCTATCTGGGCATGAAACCGGAAATTGTAAGTGCATCTGCCGGCGGAGACATATACCTGACGCCAACAAGCAAATCGCTCGACAATGTGGTCGTTACCGGTATCTTCCGCAAAAATAGGGAAAGTTTTACAGGTGCCGTTTCGGTAATCGACCAAAAACAGTTGAAAGATTTCAAAGGTAGGGATATCATCTCGACCCTCAAGAATATCGATCCAACGTTCAATGTCTTGGAGAACAATAATTTCGGAGGCGACCCAAACCACCTGGCGACAGTACAGATAAGAGGCACGTCGAGTTTGCCCACAGTGGAAGATCTGAAAAATGAATCGCGCGTGGACCTGAACACGCCACTGATCATTTTGGACGGCGTGGAAATCTCACTGTCGCGGATGCGCGACCTGAACGATGAGGATGTCAATTCTGTAACCATTCTCAAAGATGGCTCGGCCACAGCCATTTATGGTTCAAGGGGTGCAAACGGAGTGGTCGTGATCGAATCAAGAAGGCCCGAAGTGGGCAAGCTGCGTTTATCTTATCGCGGCGGTCTCAACATTGAGGCACCCGACCTAACAGGGTATGACGTGCTCAACGCACGCGAAAAGTTGCAGTTGGAAAAAGATGCCGGCCTCTATAACAACATCTTTTCCAATGCTGAAATGGCACTGCGCGAACGATATAATAAGGTGTTGGAGAATGTGGAGCGAGGCGTTGACACCTATTGGCTATCCAAACCGTTGCATACCGGTGTGGGAAGCCGTCACAATGTCAGGCTCGAAGGGGGTAGCGAAGACGGATTCCGATATGCAGTGTCTTTGCAAAGCAACGATGTAAGAGGTGTGATGAAAGGTTCCAAGCGACAAAACTTCACTGGAGGCATTGACCTGATGTATGAGCATAAGAACCTGATGTTTACCAACAATCTGAACATCAGCAATACCGTTTCAAACGAATCGCCGTATGGCTCATTCAGGGATTATGTGAACTTGAACCCCTATTGGACTGGGCGTGATGAAAACGGCCAGTTGGTAAAAGAGTTGGAGCCGAGGAATGAGCAATTCTTCAACCCTGCTCCCGAAAACCCCTTATACAATGCTGCATTGGATGTGGTGAACAAGCAAAAGAGCTTTGTGGTTTTCAACAACTTCAATATGGAATGGCGCCCGTTCCGTGATTTTATCGCCAGAGCAAGGTTTGGCGTATCCAAGCAAATTAATCGACACGACCTCTTCAAGCCCGCCCAACACACGGACTTTAAAGACTATACGGACGATCAGATCTTTAGAAAGGGAAAGTATCAATATGGCACGGGAAACAACTGGGGCTATGATCTCAGTGTGACGTTAAATTATTCGCATCAATTTAATGAAAAACACTCGATATTCGCCGGTTTAAACTACAACATAGCGGAACAGTCTTCAGAAGCCTACAGCTTTGTGATGGAGGGTTTCCCCCAGCCGAATCACAAGATGCTTTCCATGGCATTGCAGTATGAAGAGAAAGGTAAACCCGGAGGAACAGAGATGCTCAACAGGAGGATTGGTCTGACTGGGAACCTGAATTATATTTACGACGACAAGTATTTTGCTGACGTGGCCTATCGTCTGGATGGTGCCTCGCAGTTTGGCAAGAACAAGCGGTTTGCTCCGTTCTATTCATTGGGGGCAGGTTGGAATATACATAAGGAAAAATTCATGCACAGTCTTGAGTGGCTGGACAGGCTGAAGATTCGCGGCTCATACGCTGTTACGGGTGCCGTGAACTTCAATCCCTATCAAGCACTGGCAACCTACGATTATTACATGAACGACAGGTATCGGTACTGGTTTGGCACACACCTCATGGGGCTTGCAAATGAAGAACTGGAATGGCAACGCACTTACAAATGGAATGTTGGAGTTGAATTGGGGCTGCTGGAAAACCGACTGATGTTCACCACAGACTTCTATCACAACACCACAGACAATCTTCTGTCTGAAATGAACATTCCTTTAGCAAACGGTTTCCCAAGCTATACGGCCAATGTGGGCAAGGTGAGGAACAAAGGTGTGGAGCTATCTGTTATGGCTTACCTGCTCCGTTCGAAAGATGTGAACTGGAGTGTCTCGCTCAGCATGATACACGAGCAGAATAAGATTGTGAAGATATCTGATGCGTTGAAGGAAGCAAACAAGGAATTGGAGAAGAAGGGTGGCTCAAATCCCAATTTCCTTTATCGTGAGGGCGAAGCGCTGCGAACGATTTATGTAGTGCCCTCCTATGGTATTGACCCCAGTACGGGAAGGGAACTCTACAGAAACCGGGAGGGGCATACCACCTACAAGTGGGACGCAGCCGACAGAATGGCATGCGGAGTGGAAGACCCGAAGATGCGCGGCAACATCAACACCATGTTCAATTACAAGGACGTGACGCTGACAATGTCATTTGGCTATCGTTTGGGTGGCGATATCTACAACTCTACGCTCGTGGACCGCATCGAGAATGCAGACCCACGTTACAACGTTGATCGAAGGGTATATGAAGAGCGTTGGAGAAAGCCCGGCGATCACACATTCTTCAAAGACATACGCGACAGGCAGACAACACAAATGTCTTCCAGATTTGTGCAGCGTGAGAATGTTTTGGAATGTCAGAACCTGCAAATAAGATACACCCTGCCGAAGTCATGGATAACAAGACTCGGTACAGAGAGCGTGTCAGCAGCATTCAGTACGGACAATCTTTTCCGCCTCTCTTCGATTAAGCAAGAGCGTGGACTCTATTATCCGTTCTCTCACAGGTATTCATTTTCTCTTTCCGTAGTATTTTAATGTCGTATAACAACTATGAAAAAAATAATATATTGTATCGTTGCGCTTTGTGTGTTCTCATTAACCTCCTGCGACAAGTGGCTTGACGTGAAACCCTCAAACAACGAGGAGGAAAGAGAACTATTCAGCACTGAGACCGGTTTTGAAAGCTCGCTGACCGGCGCATATATCGGGATGAAATCCAGCCAACTCTACGGAAAGAACCTTACCATGGGCATGCTGGAGTACATGGCACAACATTGGGTGGCAAACAGTGCCGACGTGGAAGGCCATTATAGCGATTATGATTATGAAAATGTACAGGTGGAATCTTCTATCAAGGGAGTATATGCCGGATTATATAATGTAATAGCCAACGTCAACAATCTGCTCAGATATGTGGATAATGGTGTGCTGCATGGAGCCAAGCATGACCTGATAAAGGGCGAGGCGCTGGGGTTGCGCGCTTTTCTCCAATTCGACCTCTTACGACTGTTCGGCCCAATTCCAGGCACTCAAGACAACACAAAGATGCTGGCTTATGCTACAGAGGTGACCAGAAAGCCGATGCCAATCCAGACTTGGGATGAGTACACAGCCCTTTTGGAAAAAGATCTGAACGAAGCAGAGGCGCTGCTCAAGGATGTTGATACGCAAAAACACCAGGACCCCTTCTTCTCATATCGGTACAACAGAATGAACTACTGGGCTGTACAAGCTCTTAAGGCGCGTTTTTATCTATGGATTCAAAACAAGGCCAAAGCTAAAGAATATGCAGAGAAGGTTATCAAGGGAGGATGGCGCAGCCTTTGTCAGAAAGACGATATTGCGCAGCAGAACGACTACGTAGCCAGCAAGGAACATCTGTTCTCGCTCCATGTCTATGACTTGAAGGAAATGACAGAGCAGCTCATCTATCGGCCGGGAGGAGTTTACATGCCGGAAAGTTATATCAGGAAAAAACTGTTTGAATCGGATATTACAGATGTTCGACTGAACACGCTTTGGAAACAAGTAACGGAAACATCACGGACGCGCTTTGTGCTTATGAAATACAAGCAAAGCGATAATACTCCGAAATATGCTGCTGAGCAAATTCCACTTATTCGTCTGTATGAAATGTATCTTATCATGATAGAATGCAGTGAGAGTGCCACAGAATATATGCCCTTGGTGGATGAGCTGATGAAAGCGAGGAACGTGTCCTTGCAAATCAACGCAGGCACCCCGGAGAACAAGGAAAAATTCCTGAACTTGGAATACAATAAGGAGTTCTACGGTGAGGGGCAACTCTTTTTCCAATATAAAAGGCGTGGCGAGAAAAACATCTTGTGGTCTAATGTCGAAGGAACAAAGAGTGTGTATGAACTCCCCATACCAAAAACCGAAGTTAAATACAAAGAATAAAAGAGAACGGACATGAAAAAGTTACTGACATCAGTCTTGGCAAGTTGGCTGTTCACGATGTTGTGCGGTTGTACGGCAGACTTGAAATCATATAGTGGTGAAAACTGGGTGCGGTTTACCGACAACATAGAAGATGTGTATTCTTTTGCTTACTATTCAAAAGCAAAAACCACAGACACTGTCAAAGTTGTCGTGATGACGGTTGGAGACGTGGTGGACCATCCCAGAAAAGTGCGGATAGAGCAGGTGCGTCAGGCATGGAAATATAAATATGCTGATGATGATGCGAACAAAATCATCGACTCCACCTACACCGATATGGAATACCCTGCCGAACCGGGTACACACTTCGAGATTTTGAATACAACCAACAACGAAGTGATTGTTCCGGAAAAAGAAAACAGGGTGGTGCTGAAAATACTTGTAAAGCGCGATGACAAGGATTTGCAGAAACATGCACGCCGATTGCATCTCAAGCTCCTGCCCACAACAGATTTCGGAGTTGCATCGCCAACATTCGAATTGAAAAAGATACTTATTTCTGATAAGTTGGAAAAACCAAGCAGATGGTCTACCAAGAACTATTTTTGCAATCTGTATCTTGGCGAATGGTCTGAGGTGAAGCATCGGTTCATGATCAATGTCACGGGCAGGAAATGGGATGATGAGTTTATCAATTACTACATTAGGGAGTCGAATGACAAGCCGCTACGAGACTTCTACTTACAGAAAATCAAGAAAGCACTCGAAGAATACAACGCAAATCCCAAGAACAATCCTCCGCTCAAAGATGAGAACGGCAACATAGTAGTATTCCCATAATGATAATAAACATGAAAAAGATATTTTATTTTATTGTATTGCTCCTGGGGCTTGCATCCTGTTATGAAGACAAGGGCAATTATGACTATTTGGACGTGCAGAAGATAGATGTTACAGGGATAGACAGTATCTATGTCTGCAACCTCTCCGAAACGCTTGAAATCAAGCCACAGTTGTCCCAAAACACGTCGAAAGACGAATATGACTATATGTGGATGTGTTATGACAAGAAAGACCTGAAAAAGAAAATAGACACCCTTTCCACAGCTAAGCATCTTTCCTATAAAATGAATTTGCCGCTGTCTTCCTATCAGCTGATATTTGCTTATCAAAACAAAAACACCAAAGTGACTAAGTATGTCTATTCCAGTCTGACAGTTCAATCGGGTTACTCTCGTGGATGGTACATGCTCAAGGAGTTTGATGGAGGCACTGAACTTGACCTGTTTGCCGGGAACAAACAACACGAAAATATCTTCTCGACATCTTTTGGAAAACCAATAACAGGACTTCCACAGCATCTCGGTTTTGCCAAATACACTTGGGTTGACGAATCTACCGGCAAACTAGAAAACGGAAACAAGAGTTTTATAGTACTGACCGACAAGGAGATGAAGGTCGTGAGGGTTGCCGACATGAAACAGCTCGCTTCTTTCAAAGATCTCTTTTTTGAAGATGTTCCACCATGCAAGCCTACTTTGTGGTTTTCCGGATCCGAGGAGAATGGCTTCATCAATGACGGATTGCTCTATGCTTATACCGAGCGCAATGGCGAATTAGGGCTGTCCAAATTTGCATACCCAAAAGAGGGTAACTATAAACTCAGCTCGGTATTCACCAAGAATGCTACAATGTCGCCCCTGATGTTCGATCTGAACTCAGGCAAGTTCTGCACGTCATACACCACGCCGAATAAAATAGTATTTCTGGAGGACGACGGACAGTCAAAATTCAAGAACGACTTTGTCGACTACAGCCCCGTATACTTTGGTTTCTTGGATCAAGGAATGTGGGAAGGGGGCAAGATGTATGCCGTCTTGAAAAACAAGACAGACCATACGTTTGTCATCGTCTATGTGGACTCCAATAACCTTGTATATTATGATGAATCCTTCCTGAAGAATCGAATTACGAAAATACAAACCATTGCCAAAGACCAACTGTTCAACAAGGCTACATGCTTTGCACAGAACAGAAAGTTTGAAATGATGTACTTTGCGGTGAATGACAAACTCTATTGTTACGACCTTGCCAATACGGTAGAATATGAGGTGAAGCGTGAGAACGGACAACCGGCAGTTCCGGCAGGTGAACATATTGTCATGATGAAACATGTCGTCTTCAATTACAAGGACTATATGGATCCTAACGTGAAAGAATACGTCGATCGGCTCTGTGTCGTAACCTCCAACGGCACATCATACAAACTTTATCTTTTCGAAACGCTTGCCAACAAGGTAAAGGATAACCCTGAAATCCATGAAGGGAAAGGAAAACCACAGCAGATTTTCTACATGAGTCCGTATTTATCGGATGTAGATGTATGTTACTAAAGAAACACGATTAATGATGAAACACTTATTGATAACTTTATTGCTATTAGCTTCTGCCGTCTATCCTGCTGCGGCAGAAAGCTATGTTCAGGTAAGAGGAACGGTATGGGGTGCAGAACATCCGGAGAGAATTTCCCTTGTAAGCGTCAAAAACGGGCAACCTGTAGAATATGCCTCCACTGCGGTTTCACAAGAAAAGAGTTTCGGATTTATACTCGAACCTGCAACCGACAAGGATTTCTATTACCTTAGTGATGGCAATCGATACTTCCGGGTAGCGCTATCGGGAGCGACTCCTATAACCGTGAACTGGACCGAAGAAGGATTTTCCTTTGTTCATACCGGCAACACCATAAATGATTTTCTGCAGCGGTGGAACAACCTGAACACCTTACTTGTAAAAAGGAAAGACGAACCTTATGGAGCCTTCTTCACACGATTCGATTCGGTAAGGACACAGGCCAAGCAGTTATTACAACAAATCACGGATCAGAGCTTTGCAGCAGAGGCAAACGATCTGATACAAACCGATTTGTTGTACAGTTTTGTCATGTATCTACAGAAATACCAGCAAACTTATGATTCGGAAGAACAAACGTCTGCCTATTACAAAGATATCATGCAGACATTTCCCGAATCAACTGCCCGACTTCTCCATCAGCCCTATGGCCTTAGCTTGATGAAAGCATATTTCAATTACAAGCAGACTTACATTTTCAGAGGACGCAATTATGAGATGGACGAGCAGTTGAAAGAATTGCGCGTTCCCGAATTAGCAGAAGCATACATTCTTGGGAATGTTCCTACAGAGGGATATGACAAATATCTCGCTTATGAACTCAAATATCTTCCCTTGCTGTCTGAAAAGGGAAGACAGATGATGCGCAACGACCTGCCCCGCCCCATCTTCAAAATGAATGCAGGCGAGAAAGCCCCCAACCTCATGTATTCCGACGCCAATGGAAACCTGCACGCCCTTTCCGAATTTCGCGGCAATTATGTCTATGTGGATTTATGGGCCACATGGTGTGCACCGTGCAAGGCGGAGATTCCTCATCTGCAAAAGACAGAACAGAAATACAAGGGGTATAACATCTCGTTTGTCAGCATTTCCATCGACAAGAACAAAGCAAAATGGTTACAATATCTCAAAGAGAATAAGCTGACAGGGTTGCAGCTTTGGGCGGGAAACTGGGATATGCTTCCCAAGGAGATGAACGTTGGCTCCATACCCCGTTTCCTGCTGATAGACCCTCAAGGTAATTGGGTGAGTTCCAACGCCGACAGACCCTCCAACCCTGAGCTGGATAAATTACTAGAAAGTTTACTGGAAAAAAGATGAGACAAATTTTTCTGCTGATTGTCAGTTTGCATATCGTGCTGGGAGTCCATGCAGCTACCGATTCGACAAAAATAGATTTCGCAGCTTTCAAATACTGGAACAAGCTACTGGGTTTTGACCTTTCCTCCGATGGGCAATGGGCCTACTGGCGTATGCAGTACGACAGCAACACCGACTCGCTCTTTGTGCAACATACGGAGAACAACCGTCACTACAAGTTTGCATCTGCCTCCATGCCGGAATTTTCCAAAGACGGCCAATGGATTGCATTTTCCGAGCCTACGCCGGACGGTGCCGACAAGGGGCAGGCCTCCTACCAAATAACTCTTTTAAATCTCCGTTCCGGCATAAAGAAAACATTCTCAGGTGTGGAGCGATTCTCGTTTGCGGAGAACACAAAGTTTTTTCTACTCCTTTCGAGCAAGGGTCACACCTCTGATGTCACACTCTATAATCTGGAGACCCTGACAAGCAAACTCCTCAACGGTGTGAACGATTATTGTTTCAGTCCGGACGGCAGATATTTGGCTTATCTTATGAGCACACCGGAGAGTGAAGTGTCCTCACAGATGGAAGTGCTCGATCTAAGAACAAACCACTTCCTTTTCCCCAAAATACCTCAAGGCAAGTATGCCAAAATGATATGGACAGCTCATGGAATCGTATTAGTGAAGTCTGAGCCGGAAAAGGATGTCGTTGTGCTTCAACCGTTCAAGGGCAGCGTCAAGTGCTTGAGCGAGACCATAGGCACAGCTCTTCCTCAAGGCATGGAAGTAAGTCTTCGATATACACCCGTATGGGATGAACAAGGAAAGGCTTTGTTTTTCGACCTGTCGAACAAACGTAAACAGGGAGGTGATGCCGAAAACAGCGTCGAAATATGGCACTGGAAAGACGAGCAGGTGTTTTCACGCCAGCAAGACCGGTATTATGAAGATATATCAAAGAGCATACTGTGCATATGGAGACTGGAGCAGAATTCATGGCGCATTTTGGAGGACTCTACCGTTACGGGTGTCATAGGTGCCTCTGCCGATAGCGACTGGCTCCTGTGTATCAACGACAAGCCATACCGTCCGCAGTTTCGGGAACCTATAAGGGATATTATCTTAAAAGACACCCGATCGGGGCAAAGCCAGACTCTCCTAAAAGCAACGGCACTCTTTCCACGCTTCTCTGACGAGGGAAAGTATGTGTTCTATTTCGATAGTGGGAAATGGGTGTTGAAAAACTTCCGTTCCGGAAAGCAGTTTGAGGTTTCTCCCGGTGAGAAATTTTCCCTTATCGACAATACCTATGACGGTGGCGTAGAAATACAACCCTCATGGGGTTTTATCGGTTTTACCAATCACGACAAGACGTTCCTTTTCTATGATGAGTACGACATCTGGAGCGTATCTCTGCCGGACTTGAAATACAAGCGACTCACCAATGGAAGAGAAAGGGGCATACGCTTCCGAAAAGCAGGACGGGGAAAGTTCGAACTTTCTTCAAAACAAATGCTCTACGGAAAGAGCGATACAGGCGAAACCGGCTTTTATCGTTTTGCTACCAATGACAACCCCAAACTGTTGGTGGGTGGGCAGTATAGCTATTCGCGGCTGATATGGAACAAGGCACAGACTCGTTGTCTCTTTTCCAGAGAAGAAAACAATGTCTCGCCGGCACTTTATTATATGGACGGACACGGAAAAGAAAGCCGACTGTTAGCCTCCACTCATAAGAGCGACAGCATTCCACGCCTCCCCAAGAGCAGACTCGTGAAATACAAAGGCAGCAACGGCGAGTTGCTGCAAGGAGCACTGTTTTTCCCGGCAGACTATCAGGAAGGCAAATCCTATCCGATGGTGGTGCATCTTTATGAACGACTGTCCAAGGAACTGAATCATTTCATTTACCCCTCACCGCGCGAGGCTTATAATGCCATGAACTATGTTTTGCAGGGCTATTTTGTGTTTCAGCCTGACATTAGCTATGTGCGCAACCATCCCGGAGAATCGGCAGTGACCTGTATTCGCCATGCGCTTCGTGCCGTTTATCGTTCATGCGCTGACATAGACAGCCTTCGTGTGGGAGTGCTGGGACACAGTTGGGGTGCCTACCAGAGTGTATTCTTTGCCGCGCGCACCTCTTTGTTTGCTGCGTCCGTCGCCGGGGCACCGCTCGTCAATATGCAAAGTATGTATAACAGCATTTACTGGGAGAATGGAAAAACAAATCAGGAGCTTTTCGAGACCGGACAAGCGCGCTTGCGTCACCCTTGGTGGGTTATTCCCGATGCCTACAGAGACAACTCTCCACTCTATTTCGCAAACGACATCAAGATTCCCCTGCTTCTTTCTTTTGGAAAGGAAGATAAAGCCGTAGACTGGGCACAAGGATTGGAATTATATCTGACGATGCGACGTTTGGGAAAGCCCTGCATCATGTTGGCATACCCCGATGAGGGACATACCATAAGCATTCCCAAAAACGAAGAAGACCAGGCATTACGCTATATGCAGTTCTTCAACACCTATCTCAAGCATCAGGCACCTCCGAAATGGATTACACAAGGTAGGTCTTACATGGAAATGAAAGCTCCTGCGGACAGCAAGGACAGTGTCACAGAATCGACCACAAAATAATATACTCGGATTTATAGATTATCAACTTCTATGGTTGCCTGTAACTCTGCAGTTGTTCATTCAGATTAAACATAGCGTTTTCGGACGCAAAGGTAGTCAAGAGGTCATACCACACAAAAGCAGCTGACGTCGTTGGAAGCTTGCTTTTGAAGGTCTTCCTTCCTATAATCTTATAATGAGCAGAAAAAAAGAATTACAAGACAACGATAGAAGTTTTTTGTGTTTTTATACTGTTTATGCTAACTTTACCTTATATTTGCAAATAGGTTAGTGCGTTCGTCTTGTTATTTTCGTATCAAGACTGATATACAAGAAATCAAAAACATCTTCTGCTTCTACAACGCAATTCTTGTATCATAACCCCAACTCATGATGATGAAAACAATAATTCTATGCTATGGAACCACCCGTAACCATCCTTATTTGCAATAACATTGTTCCGAAGAGAACAAAATGGAGAGCCGTATCACTTCTGCTGCTGTTTTCTATCATGCTTGTTTCGTGCCGAAAAGAGCAGAAGCCCTCCTACACACAAGCGCAGAAAGACAAGATAGAAAACGAGATAAAATCGCTGGAATCAATCAGTGACCGGGAGAAAAGATTCCAACAATACAAACTGCAAGACAACAAACTGGGCATGATGATAGGCTACCGCTATTTAGGTCTGGCCTACCGTAATTCAAGCAGATTTGACGAGGCAATAGAAGCACATAGGGAAGAGTATAATCTGGCCATAGAGTTGAAAGACACCATTGAGTCGATTATTGCACTGAATAACATCGGAACAAATTTCAGACGTGTCGGAGCCTTGGACGAAGCCTCTACCTACCACTACAAAGCGCTGATGCTGAGCGACCAGTACCAGGATGCCTCCAGCTTTGTTGCCCGTAAGAACAGGGTCGTCTCATTAAACGGACTGGGCAATGTACACCTCACATTGGGCAACACCGAAGTGGCCGACAGTGCTTTCCGACTGGCTTTAAAGGGAGAAGAGCAGTTGGGCAGCAAGTTGGGGCAAGCCATTAACTACGCTAACTTAGGATCATTGTTGGAAAAAGAGAACAAGACAGATTCCGCACGTCTGTATTTTAAAAAATCTCTGAAGTTGAACCGCGAGGCTGGTTCTGAACTGGGTGAAGCGCTGTGCCAGCTCGACTTGGGTGAGCTGGAAGAAAAAGATAAGGCATGGGATAAGGCCGTCAGACGATATGAGAAAGCCTATCAGATCTTGAAAGATATTGACGACAGCTGGCACTGGCTTAATGCCGTATTCGCCTTAATCGACTTTTACATCTCGCAGGACAATTACGACAAAGCCAGACAATATATCAGCGAAGCCAAACCAATTGTAAAACAGCTGGGGTCTTTTGAGTACCTGACAAAACTCTATCACGTAGAATACATGCTCAATCAAAAACAGGGGAACAGTCGCCGGGCGCTGGAAAGCTATATCAAGAGTCAGATGTACAAGGACAGTCTGATGGGTGAGACGAAAACACGGCGTATCCAGAACTTACGCCTGGAATACGAGCGCAAGAACAAGCAACGCGAAATGATGGCTGTCAGACAGAAGATGAAACAGGAAAAGACCTTCGGGACCCTCGTGCTGATCAGTAGTATCTGCATTCTCCTGTTCTGCATCGCAGTTATTGGCTTCTTATGGTATGTCATACGGATACGCTCGAAAAACCACAAGATGATGGTTCAGATAGAACGAATTAAAGATAGTTTCTATACCAACCTTACTCATGAATTCCGCACACCATTAACCATCATCCTTGGTTTCAGCAAACAGATAGCTAACGGCACACTCATCGATCGGGATGAGCTGAAAAAAGCCGGAGAGCTTATGTACAGGCAAGGCAACGGGCTGCTGGATCTGATTAACCAACTGCTTGAGATTGCCAAACTGAAATCAGGTACCGTCCAACTCGACTATCATCACCAAGACATCATTGCATACATCCGGATGATAACGGAAAGCCATCAGACGCTGGCCAAAGCCAAGCATGTAGAACTCATGTATATGCCGGATCAGACAACGCTGATGATGGATTTCGTACCTAACTATATCATCAAGGTTGTGCGAAATCTGATATCCAATGCCATTAAGTTCACACCGAAAAATGGCCGCATCAAAGTTATCACCCAGGTTGAACTCAATTTCTTTCAATTACAGGTTGTCGACAATGGCAAAGGAATACCGGCGGAAGACTTGCCGTATATCTTCGATTTGTTTTATCAAGCAGGTCGTTCCTCTGCTGAGGTTGGCAATGGTGTAGGGTTGGCCATGATCAAACAATTGGTGGACATGATGGACGGAACCCTCACCGTAGAAAGCGAGGTCGGTAAAGGTTCTACCTTTACCGTCAGGTTGTCATTAAAAACAGAGAAGCAGGTATCGCCCACCAATGCTCCGGAAGAGCACAACCCAGCTCTGCCTTGTACAGAGCCGGTCGAGGAAAACGTCGACACAGAGGTGAACGAAAGCCGTGCCAAGATTTTAATCGTCGAGGACAACGCGGATGTGGCACACTATATCGGCATGCAGCTCAACCGCGACTACAACCTGTTCTTTGCCCACGACGGGGCGGAAGGACTGGACAAGGCAAAAGACCTCATGCCGGATATTATCCTGACCGACATGATGATGCCAGTCAAAGACGGGTTGGCGCTGTGCCGGGATATCAAATCGTCCGATGTGCTGAACCATATTCCTGTCATCATCATTACCGCCCGCTGCAACGATGCAGACAGGTTGAGTGGACTGGAGGCCGGAGCTGATGCCTACCTGGCAAAACCTTTTAGTGCAGACGAATTGAAGGTGAGAATCAAAAACCTGATAGAGAAAAACATGAAGTTGTCCCAAAAGTATGCCCTGTCATCACAGACCGATATTAACAACATGTCCGAGCTATCCAACGTGAATCAAACCTTCCTCCACAAATTCATAGACGTGGTCTATGCCCACATGGCCGACCGCACTACCGATGCCGAAAGCATTGCCTCCGACCTGTGCATGACTTCCAAGCAACTGAGAGCTAAAATCTCTGCCATTACAGGTGATAACACATCAGTTTATATTCAAAAAATAAGAATGGAAAAAGCCAAGCACTTGTTGAAGTCCGAACAGAACTCCTCTATCGGAGATATAGCCATGAAATGCGGCTTCGAGGATGTGTCCTACTTTTCACGCGCATTCAAAAAAATGTATGGCATCACACCCTCACAACATCGCAGACAACCCTTATGACCTGAGTCCGGCCATTCCGGAGACACACGCCCCGCCAAAACGCATCTTGTCAAAAGATGCGTTTTTTTATGATTAGGATTTTTATTTTTCTGAATATCAGCATATTGCACTTTCGATTCGTCACAAAAATCCTATTTTCTCATTTCATTTTGTCGCATATATCCTATATTTAGGACGAAAAGTTCTGCCCCTGTGTACGTATTCAATTTATTTTTGCAACAGAGAATTTTCTGCGCAACAACACATCAATCTTATATAATCACATTGAATAATGCACAGTCGTAAGGCTGTAAAACAACTAAAAATTATGAGGAGAATTTTATTAAACATGATTGGCATTCTGATATGTCAATTATTCGCAATGGGTGTGGTTGCCCAGAATGTAACCATCAGTCCGCAATCGGGCAAGTTAATTGCCGGACTCACCTATGACGGGGAATTAGGGTTTGAGGATGGTTGGAGCTCACTGTGGCGGCACAACCAACTGCCCCTGACCCTGACCGTTTCAGACAAAGATGTTCTGACCAACGGTGGTATGTTGAAAGATCCTGCAGGTAACATTATTTTGGATGAAGCGTCCAACCGTTATGTTATTTGTGGAGGAGCCTCTGTCACAACATACCTGAACATCTCATTGCCCAAGGGTTATCGCTTTACCGGTTACCGCATTGTCTTGCTGAACAACAAAAACAGCACGACATTCCACGGTATGAGGATTAAGAGCAATTCCAAACAGCTGTTTGAAACAGGACGTGATTTTAATTACAGTTCCCCAAAGGCACAAACGGAGTTAATGTACGGGAAAAATGATACAAAAGAATATGTTATTGAGCGCACCAGTCAAAGTGAGACAGACATGGGTAACAATCTATACTTCTATTTCTTTCGTAGATTCAATGAGTTTTATGCCGCTACCATCAAGTCGTGTGAGCTCTACTTCGCGGCCGAAGGCGATTTTAATGCACAAGTCGCACCGAATGTTGCCATTCCAAGTGGCGTGAACGTGGTGGAAGCAAATTTTTCAACCAGCCGGCTCGATCTGGGTCCCATCAAACCCAATACGAAAAATGGGAAAACATTTTATAGCTACGACTACAGAAAGGTAAAGGATCTGACCGCCAAGAACTATTTATATCAAGAAGATGCTGTCGTAGGCGGCAAACTACCCGAAACCGCCGGTGCAGGTTCCATTCGGGCTTCGCGTAATCAATATATCTTGGGAAACAACACCTATTATGTAGAAACACCTACATCTGCAACAACGCAAGACGGAAAAGTGATTCCATTAGGATACAGAATTGTTGGAGCAAAATTGAAATACAGCGCAGCGACTTCATCAGGCAATAATGGCTATACCTTAAAGGTTTACAGCACAGATAAGAACACCGTATACCGGACGGTAAACGTTGCCAATGGCAAAAGAGGAGAAGTTGTGTTGGAAAATATGAACAACGATGCCATCAAATTCACGGTTCAAGGATTGGAGGGCAATGCGAGAGCACTCGTCACCTTCGAGTTGACACTCGAATGTCTAAACCCCTATATCAACACAATGGATATCATCTGTCATTCTCTCATCGACAATGGTCCCACCCTGATGCAGCAGTTCACCAGCAACGACTTCCAAGTATCGGGAGGAGCATTCACCTTCTACGTCCCCAAAGACTTCTTTGGTGGAGGAGAGCAGAAGTGTCGGTTTACGTTTGAAGGACTTCATAGCAAATATGGAGACAACAGCTATACCAACGGCGATGGTAACGCACGCTACTTCTTCGTGAAGTCTCCGTATAATCTCAAGTATGGGGATGGCAAACAATATGAAACTTCCGGAAATGAGCTTGAGATCGACAAGAACCATACGGCTCACTGCGGCAACCAAGCCTTCAAATTCAGCAACATCGACCGGCTGAGCAACACCAACACAAGCGCAGCATCCACCACCTTGGAAGAATACCCATATTCCGATGCATTATATGGGACGCAGGGCGGCACCTTCACAGACAACATCGTACTTGCAGTCAACGAATCAAAACCTTGCTACCTATTTACCGGCGATGAGACACGATGGAACGTAGCACCCACTACGGGCATGGAGCATCGTTATTTTGCCTATTATCTGTTGGATCTGACCTTAATAGTAAAAGACTATATCGCCAAGTGTAATCTGACCAAAATCTATGATGCCACCTGCTACGAAAAAGACGGACAGGATGCCGAGCTACCCATGTATGGCGGTGTGTTCAAAGCCCTTGATGCAGAAACTAAAGAGGAAATTCCGAGTGGCAACGCTTATCTCACCGTACCGATGATGAAACAGGCCCTCATAGACGAACTGTATGGAAACGAAAAGAAAGGTATTGAAGGTGTTGGTGCAACAGGGCAACAAGTGCTCTGTCTCGACTACACCAACCTCTACTCCATCCACATTCCAAATAAGAATGAGATGAACGAGATGAAGGCTTTACTCAACCCCAACTGTCTGATCTATTTCCCCGAACGCACTTCCTACTGCGAGGACAACTATATCCAAAAAACTGCCAGCGGCGACTACCGCGCATGCAAGAATATCGTGATTACCGACAAGCAGCCGTTCTACGCACCCTACAAAATCACCGTACCGGCAGAGAACTATGCTACGTACACCCGTAAAATCACAGTTCCCAAGAACGGTAAAGCAGCTCACGCCACAGTGGTCCTGCCGTTTACCTTGACTGTCGATGTTCAAGGCATCCATACCAACAAAGACGGCAAGTGTGCCTTCAAAGTGGCTCAAATGACAGCTGGCAACTGCTTGACTCTGGACGACGAATACAATTCGCCAAAGGACTATATGGGCAAGGCCTACTTCACTCCGCTGACCGAAGGCACCACCATGGCTAACGTTCCCTATATGGTCGAGGTGACTCAAGCGCCTGAAGACGAAGAAATTTCGTTCGTCGCAACCCAATACGGGTCCGACATCATGGCTACCAAGGGCAGCACGATGGATGCTGCATCCTATGAGTTTGAGGGAGAAACGGCAACAGGAACTATTCTCGGCGCAAGTTACACCTTCACCAACCATGGCTCATATTCCGGCAGGAAACTGAATAAGAACCTGAAGAACTTCTACTTCGCCCGCAATATGTTCCTCAACTCCAAGAATCTTCTTCCTGAACATGAATATCTCTATGTTTATCCGTTCCGCACTTACTACAGCTTTAACGGCGGAGCCGGTGCCAAGACAATGACCGCCTTCGATGTATGCATTGGTGAGAAGGACAACAGCATCACCGACATTAGAGATCTAGAAACCGGCGATCGAAGCATGACGCTGAACGCTCTTCGCAGAGCTCTTCAGGTCAGGGCCAACGAGAACACGGCTGTGGAAATCGTTGCCATAAACGGCATGACCCTGAACCGGCTGCAGATGAATGCCGGCGAAACAATAATTGTTCCTTTGGCAGCAGGCATATATGTAGTGAACGGAAAGAAAATTATCGTAAAATAACAGTGGAGGATTGAGTCATGAAAAAACAATATATAATTCCTAATACGGCAATCATCAAGGCTGATTGCGGCGATCTCATGATAGGAGAAAGCCTGAATCATGCAGACAGCAAAAAATATGACTTTGAAGTGGAAAACGAAGATTTGTTCGAAGAACATCTCTATCAGTCCCAACACAATGTTTGGGACGAAGAATACTAAACTCTCCTCACTGTTTTTGAGTTAGGTAAGAATGATTCGGGCGGGAAGTGATGTCTCGTCCGAATCTGTTTTTCGATGTAAACTGTCCACTTGCCTCATCTTTAAATATCCGATTGTGACAGAAGTACCCAAACGTTTGCTCTCCATTCTTCACTCTCCATTCTTCACTTATTTTTACCTTTTTTCTTCGATTATTTTCCGCCCATTTAGAAGAAAAAGGGCTATGCTTTCGCCCTTGATATCCGTCCGTTCTGCTCAAAAACAGCTCCGAATATGGTTTTTTTGTTCTGCCATATCATGACGAAGCCTTAATCGCAGTATGACAAAGCCCTAACGACACCGCGAAAGAAGCCTATCCGTCTTGCGGTTAAGGCTCTTTCATCCTGCCATTCGATATGTAATCGCAGACAACGAAAATGGAGTCGCCTGAGCATCAAATCATAACTCAGTGACTATCAAGTAACTATAAACTTTCGCCAATTTCGCGTATTTCAAATGACAGCAAAATTATTTTTGAATACGCAAAATTTAAAGGCAACTTTGTTAATAAAAAATACCAATTCCAGATCCCCAAAAATGATAAAAAGGAATTGTAGATAAAGGTAACATTCGTCCTTCAACCACAATTCCCCAAAAAACTTTATTTTCGTAAAACAGCCGACACGGCGCAGCCTATCTCACCGCCAAGCCACCATCTTCACATATTCTTTTCGGCAGCAGGATGAATCGTTCCATCCCCCTCGAAGACTATCGGGTAATGATCAGTCTCACGCTGTCGGCCTGCGCACGTGCCTTCAACCACTGTTGGAAGCGCTGACGATTAGCACCGAGAAGCGGCTGACGACATCCGGCAACTGCCACCACATATTTTTTAGTAGCGACAGAATCCATGCTGCTTTCTACAACAGAAGAAAGACTTAGACTGTACACTGCAGGCCAAAGGGTCTTGATTTCGCCTCTCAATTCACCACTCAGGGTTTCATAAACCGTATATTTCTTCACTCTGTCTTCAAGTCGCTGCACTTCGGCCACCTGCTCCACCAGATTCTGGTTGGAACTTTCTGCTTTCGACGCAACGTTCTGGAGCATGTGAGTCACCAACGTACTGTCAGAAAGAGAACCCTGAATAACGTTTAGTTTATAATCTCCCAGTTTGTATGCCTGCATCTGTTTGCTTGCCTGTTCAATGGATTTGGGCAGAATGTTTCTCCCTACCGCCACGATGTTGAGGCTCTTGGTTTCCTTGTCCAAATCATGAGAGATGATTTGCGTACCTTTGAAATTTAACTCCGTCTTCACGAATTTCAATACATTGCTCTCCATAAAGCTACGCTTAATGATGCCTATCGTCATATAAGTGGCAGGTATCATGGTGATCACCACAATGATGATAATAGAGAGTTTGACACGTTTCATCCGGAGAGCATCAACAAACTGCTTCTGCCTGAACTTCAACATACGCACCCCAACAAAGGTGGCAGCGCAAATAAAGACGGTGTTGATAAAATACAAATAGAGTGCCCCTAAAAAGTAAGCAAGGTTGCCCATAGCGATGCCATAGCCCGCCGTACAGAGCGGAGGCATGAGTGCCGTGGCGATGGCTACACCCGGAATCACATTTCCTTTGTCCTTGGTGGATATGGCGATAATGCCTGCTGCACCACCGCAGAGAGCTATCAACACGTCGTAAAGCGTTGGCGAGGTGCGGGCCAACAACTCCGATTGGGCTTCAGTGATGGGTGAGAGCGTGAAATAGAGCGTGGCCGTGACCACACTGATAAACGTGGAAATCGCAAAGTTCTTGAACGACCGCCTGAGCAATTCCAAATCTATGATGCCTATGCCAAAGCCCACACCAATGATAGGTCCCATCAAAGGGGAGATGAGCATGGCGCCGATAATGACAGCCGTAGAATTGACATTGAGCCCCAGCGAAGCCACAAATATAGCAAAAATAAGTACCCAGAGATTAGATCCGTGAAAAACAATGCCCTGTTTGACCTGCTCAATGATCTCCTCTTCGTTTTCTTTATCAGGCAGGGCATTAAAGTATCCCTTAAAAACCTGCCACAAGGATTCGTGTTGTTCCATAATTTTACTCTTTGTTTTCAAAGTTACGTCTTTTCCGGAAGTCCACAAAGGTTTACACAAAGTTTTTGATATATTCTTCATTAGGCACAGCCTTATCGATATGTTCTCCATCGGAAACGCGCGTCTGATATCTTGGCTGTTAGCGTTATAACATTGTTGATTGCTCACAGCAAAAGGCATAGATTCTGCACTTACAGATTGACACCAAACACACTTTTAAGCAGGCTAACGGCTCGATTTATGATATTTTTTTTGTACCTTTGCACGGAACACATTGTGAGAGATTGCCATTTGTTGATTTCTTGCAATGTTATTTTTGTTCACAAAAAAAACATTTTATGTCATTATTTTCAATAAACAAAACAACCCTTACACGTAGCGTGGCCCTTCCCGGCCTCATCGTCTTATTTTCGCTCACTCTCCTTTGCGCGTTGTTTCCCAACCAAATTGGGAGCGCACTAAATGTTATCCAAGATTGGATCTACACCAATCTCAGCTGGCTGTACATTCTGTTGATGTCCTTTTTCCTCATCCTCCTGTTTGTACTGGCGTTCAGCAAGATTGGCAACATCAGGCTCGGTGCCGACAATTCAACCCCACAATACAGTTTTTTCTCATGGATTGCGATGCTTTTTGCTGCCGGCATGGGTATCGGACTGATGTATTTTGGCGTGGCCGAGCCCATGTCTCATTATGTGAATCCGGCTCTCCCGACAGTAGCCAACCCGGCTAAAGAAGCCCAAATGGCCACCTTTTTTCACTGGGGCTTGCACGCATGGAGTGTATATGCCATATTGGGACTCATCCTGGCCTACTTTTCTTTTCGCTATAAGATGCCGCTGTCTATCCGCAGCGGACTGTACCCCCTCATCAAAGACCGCATCAACGGTCCCATTGGGCATACGGTAGACGTGTTTGCACTGGTGAGCACGTTTTTTGGGGTGGCCACTTCTTTGGGATTCGGCGTGGTGCAGTTGAATGCCGGTTTGGTGCATTTAGGTATAGTCAGCGAATCAAATTTCCTGTTTCAGAGCATCATTATCATTGTGGTCAGTTCAGTGGCCATTGGCTCTGCCGTGGCTGGTGTGAGCAAGGGTGTGAAACGACTGAGTGAGATCAATCTCACGCTGGCCATCCTGCTACTCGTCTTTATATTGGCTTTGGGCCCCACAACCTTTCTGCTGAGTGCTTTCAGCGAGGGTATAGGGCATTACATCAACCGTTTTGCAGACCTCACCTTTAACACCTTCGCCTTCGAGGCAGACGGACAAAGATGGTTTACCAACTGGACGGTGATGTACTGGGCCTGGTGGATCAGTTGGTCGCCCTTCGTAGGACTTTTCATCGCCCGCATCTCTAAGGGGCGTACCATCCGCGAGTATGTATTGGCTGTGCTGCTCGTACCCTCGTTGTTCATCTTCCTATGGATGACGGTCTTTGGAAATGGTGCCATATACATAGACACCCATATTGCGCATGGTGCACTGTCTGCTGTTGCCGACAACCCGGACGTGCTGTTGTTCACGTTCCTGGAATATTTCCCGCTGGCCAAACCGTTATGTATAGTCACCCTGATGATGATTGCAGTGTTCTTCGTGACTTCTGCCGACTCCGGAATATTGGTAATGAACAGTATTTCTTCGGGAAATAAGCCCAACACTCCGGCCTGGCAAAACGTTTTCTGGGGCACTTTGCTTGCCCTCATTGCCATAGCACTGCTCTATGCGGGCGGACTTGGCTCGTTGCAAGCCATGACGCTGATTTCGGCTTTGCCTTTTGGATTGATCATGGTGCTGCTCTGCTTCGGACTGATACGGGCCGTTCACACCGATGTGTTATACTACAGCATCAAGATTCCCTACGGCAGTCGCAACTGGGACGGAAGTTCTTGGAAAAAACGGTTGGGGCAAATCATCACCTTCTCGCAGAAGACCGGTGTGCAGCAATTCTTTACAGAGAAAGTGCGGCCGGCCTTCGAAGAACTGCAGGAGGAATTTGCGAAGAACGGTATCGATGCCAAAATCATCGCCGGGACACGTGGCAAACTGTCATTGGAACTGCGTATTCCCCACGACCGCATACAAAACTTCAGGTATGGGGTGAACGTGGAGCGACAAAACATATCCGACTATCTCATCGATGATGACAACACACCTGATGTGGACTCGGACACCCATTATGTGCCGGTGACCTATTACAGCGACGGGCGGTCGGGCTACGATATTCAGTATCTGAGCAAAGACGAACTCATTGCCGACGTGCTGAGAGAATATGAGCGTTACATCACCTTAGTGGCTGACGAGCAGAAAGCCATGATGTTTGTAGACAAAAAGAAATACCACAGCAATTAGAAACAGATTATTCAACTCGATTTTCTTGGTAATTTGATTTCTTTTAGGTTACTTTGCATCTCACGCAATGAAATATATAGACGTCATATTACCTCTTCCGCTGGAAGGAACCTTCACCTATGCGGTCTCCGATGAATTGGCCGCAAGGGTTGCTATGGGCGTGCGCGTGCTCGTCCCTCTGGGTAAGAGCAAAGTCTACACAGCCATGTGCACGGGGCTGCCACACGATTCGACCAACGGGTTGTCACAGGAAAAAGTAAAGTTTGTGATTGCCGTACTCGACGACAGCCCAATGTTGCTGCCACAACAAATGCGTCTGTGGCAATGGATGAGTGCATACTATCTGGCACCTCTGGGCGATATTTTTAAGGCTGCCCTGCCTTCCGGATTGAAAAGAGAGGAAGGGTATCGCCCCAAAATGGAGACCTGCGTGGGACTTGCAGAGCCTTTTCGCAACAGCAGGGCGCTGCGTATCGCCTTTGATTCGATGGCGCGTGCGGTGAAACAACAGAAAGCGTTAGCGTGCTTTTTAGGACTCACAAACTGGGAGTCGCTCGATGGAGACAAACCTACGGCAACCATCAGAGAAATCACCAAAGAGGAGTTGGCCAACGAGAGCCACTGTACGGCAGCCATCATCAAAGCTCTGTGCGACCGCAAGATACTCTACACCTACGAACGGGAAGTGGGGCGGCTGAATGAGGGTGGCAGCTGTCATCCCGAACTGATCAAGCCTTTGACTGAGCCCCAGCAAGACGCCTACAACCAAGTGTTGCTACAAATGATGAAAAAAAACGTGGTGTTGCTTCATGGCGTAACCTCCAGCGGCAAGACCGAACTGTATATTCATCTCATCGAAAAAGCCCTGAACGAACACAAACAGGTGTTGTACTTGCTGCCCGAAATAGCCCTGACCGTACAAATCACCTCCCGTTTGCAACGTGTGTTTGGTAATAGGCTGGGAATTTATCATAGCAAATACAGCGATGCCGAACGGGTTGAGATTTGGCGGAAACAACTCTCCACAGATCCCTACGACGTGATTTTAGGTGCCCGTTCAGCCGTATTTCTACCCTATCAGAATCTCGGTCTGGTCATCATTGACGAGGAACATGAGAGCAATTTCAAGCAACAGGACCCGTCTCCTCGCTATCATGCCCGAAGCACGGCTATCGTCATGGCACAGATGTTCGGTGCTAAAACCATACTCGGTACGGCTACACCGTCGATGGAAAGCTACTACAATGCACAGACGGGAAAGTATGGACTGGTGGAACTGAAAACCCGTTATCAAGGCATCCAACTACCTGAGATTCGGGTGGTGAACATCAAGGACCTGCGCCGAAGAAAGATGATGTCGGGACCTTTCTCTCCTACCCTGTTGGCAGCCATGCGCGAAGCTTTGTCGAACAACAAGCAGGTAATTCTGTTTCAAAACCGACGGGGGTTTGCGCCGATGATTGAATGTAGGGTGTGCGGATGGGTGCCTAAATGCAAGAACTGTGATGTGTCGCTCACTTATCACAAGCGGCTCAACCTGCTGACGTGTCATTATTGTGGATTTACCTATACCGTGCCTTCATCTTGCCCCAACTGCGACAATCCGAATATCAGCGGGAGAGGATACGGAACGGAGAAAATAGAAGACCTGCTGAGCGACATTTTTCCCGAAGCCCGTGTGGCGCGCATGGACCTCGACACCACACGCACACGCAATGCTTACGAGCGACTGATAGGCGACTTCAGCCGAGGGAAGACCAATGTGCTGGTTGGTACACAGATGATCAGCAAGGGGTTGGACTTTGAAAATGTAGCCGTTGTAGGCATCCTGGACGCAGATTCGATGCTCAATTATCCCGACTTTCGCGCCTATGAACACGCATTCATGATGATGAGTCAGGTGAGTGGACGTGCCGGAAGAAAAGGGAAGCGCGGGCTTGTGATTCTGCAGACCAAGAGTCCGGAGCTTCCCGTCATACAACAAGTGGTGCACAACAATTTCCATGACTTCTACAACGATTTGCTCGAAGAACGCAAAATGTTTCATTATCCACCGTTTCACCACCTTACTTACGTATTCCTGAAACACCGACAAGAGCCTGTGGTAGAAGCGGCTGCACAGGAAATGGGAGCCAAGCTACGACAACTTTTTGGCGATCGCGTACTCGGGCCCGACAAACCTTCGGTGGCAAGGGTAAAAGCCTTGAGCATCAGGAAAATCGTAGTAAAACTCGAAATCGGCGTGAATCTACAATCCGTGCGAGACCGTTTGCGGCAAGTGCAGCAACAAATGATGCAGCAACCCTATTACAAATCACTGCAAATATACTATGATGTAGACCCTGTCTGATAGTCGAAAACGGCTATCGGACTCTTATCAGCCTCCTTTTATTCCTTCTTCCTCGTCGGATATTGTATTCGAGTATGGTAAATAGCCTTCAGACGCTCTACCAAAACCTGCTTGGCTATGGCAATATCATAGAATGTTATCCGGCACTCCTTGAAACATCCGTCAGCCACCTGTTGCTCAATAAGCTTATCTACCAAATTGGCGATATTCTCCTCTGAGTATTCACTAAGAGAATGAGAAGCGGCCTCACAGGTGTCGGCCATCATGAGGATAGCTTGTTCGGGGGTATAGGGGTTGGGGCCGGGATAAGTGAAAAGTTCCTTATCGACAATTTCATCCGGATGTTCGTTCTGATATTTCACATAGAAATACTTGGTAACATTGCGCCCATGGTGGGTACGAATAAAATCAACGATGGTTACCGGAAGCCCGGCTTCTTCGGCAATTTTCACACCATTGGCAACATGCTCGATGATGATGCGCGCGCTCTCTTTGTCGGTCAGGTTATCGTGCGGATTGACGCCTCCCTGTTGGTTTTCGGTAAAGAATGCCGGATTTACCATCTTGCCAATGTCATGATAGAGAGCTCCCGTACGCACAAGAGTGCTGTTGGCTCCAACTTTATTGGCTATCTCCGAAGCCAGATTACCCACTGTGATGGAGTGTTGGAATGTGCCCGGAGCTACCTCGCTGAGGTTGCGCAACAGCCCCTTATTGGTGTTAGATAGCTCAATGAGCGTGATAACGGAGATAAAGCCAAATGCCTTTTCCACAAGGTACATCAGCGGATAGGCCAGCAACACCAATATGGCGTTGATAAGGAAATGATAGTAGATACTGGTATCGAGCGAGAAATCGTCGCCACTCTGCATGAGCTTGATAGCCAAATAGGTGACAGACATGGAGAAAAACACCAATACGGCCGTCTTGAAAACCTGTGATCGTGACGACATCTCACGCAACGAGTAGATGGCAACAAGGCCGGAAACCAACTGCATGACAATAAATTCGTATTGGTATCTCACTGCCGCCGAACATATCAGCACCGTAATTACATGAGTGAAAAAGGCCGTTCGAGAATCCATGAAGACTCGCACGAAGATAGGAATGAGCGCAAACGGGAGGATGTAAACACTGAAATTGAAATAGTTATGCTTCATCATGAGCGACACCATAATGGGGAATATCGTGAGGAAAGCATAAAGCATCGTGATGCTGCGGGGCTTGGAAAAATAATCCCTACGGAACAAACCAAGGTAATACGTAAAGGCCAACACAAGAATGAAGACATACAATATGTTGCCGATAAAATTGTTGGTCATCTGCGATTTGGTAGCGCTGCGTCGCTCCATTTCCTTCTCCAATGATGTGAGCACACGGTAATTGTATTCGGTCACCATGTCGCCCACACTGATAATCTTCTGCCCACTCATCACCATTCCGCTGGCAGGGGAGACCCCACTGAGTAGGTCGTCCATGGCCGTTTCAGTGCGTTCCTTGTCGTATATGAGGTTGGCCTCAATATAATTATTGAGATTTAACCGCTGAAGTTCTCCCTTTTCGGTCGCCAAGGCCCCATCGTTGATGATATGTTCGTAGGCGGACATGGTGGAGTATATGCAGTTGATGACAATGCTCTCGGCATTTTTCCCGAAGACAACCCGTATCAACCCAGCTGTATCAGCCTTAGCAAGAAGGTTGTAGTTTTGCGTTTCCATAATGCCTGCCTGATAGAGCCTGTGCAATCTATCTACAATAATATCCTTGTACATGGTCGGCATACCGGGCAACTCCTTTGCGAAATCTTGCTTGAACCTTGTGATATTCTTACTCTCCGTACGATGATCGTAGGTGTAATAGGGCTGAAATTCCTTGAGCAGAGAATCTTTCTCTTTTGACAAAGCCTCGTCGGTCTTATAAATCGGGAAATCGTATTTTGCAATTACCGTACCGTAACGCCATGGTTCACCCACTTCATAGGCAAACTGCTTACCCTCGTTTCGCGGCAGAAACCACACGATGAGAAATGTGGTTAAAACCACCAAAATGGTGCGGGTTGCGACATTACGCCAATAATGTTCCTCTGGATTATAAATTCTTTCAATGATACTCATATCTATTTCTTATTCTTCTGATAACACTGCGAAAATACTAAATTAATACGTCAAACTCGAAAAAATATATTAATTTTGCAAAAAAATAAGAGTTATAGTATGTCAGAAAGAAAAGTACGGGTACGTTTTGCACCCAGTCCAACCGGCCCTTTGCATATTGGAGGTGTACGAACGGCACTCTTCAATTATCTCTTTGCTCGTCAACATGGTGGCGATTTGGTATTCCGCATTGAGGATACCGACTCCAACCGCTTTGTGCCCGGAGCTGAAGAATATATTCTTGAGGCTTTTCAATGGTTGGGCATCAAGTTTGACGAGGGGGTGAGTTTTGGTGGCAGTCACGGTCCCTACCGTCAAAGCGAACGCCGCGACATTTACAAGCAATATGTAGCTCGGCTTATCGAATCCGGCAAAGCCTACTATGCCTTCGACACGCCTGAAGAACTGCAAAAGAAGCGCGAGGAAATCCAAAACTTCCAATACGATGCCTCAACACGCCTGCAGATGCGCAACTCCTTGGTATTGGAGCGTGCCGAATGGGAACAGCTCATCGCCGACGGTGCCCAATATACCGTTCGCTTTAAGGTGGAACCTGGACAGGAAATTGTTGTCAATGACATGATTCGCGGCGAGGTACACGTGAAGAGTGACATTGTAGACGACAAGGTGCTCTATAAGAGTGCTGACGAACTGCCCACCTATCATTTGGCCAATATCGTGGACGACCACCTCATGGAAATCACCCACGTGATTCGTGGAGAGGAGTGGTTGCCCAGCGCACCGCTTCATGTAATGCTCTATCAGGCTTTCGGGTGGGAAGACACCATGCCCCGCTTTGCTCATTTGCCGTTGCTGCTGAAACCCGAAGGCAAGGGCAAACTGTCTAAACGCGACGGCGACCGGTTGGGATTCCCCGTATTCCCCTTGGAATGGCACGACCCCAAGACAGAAGAAGTAAGCTCCGGTTACCGCGAAAGTGGCTATTTCCCGGAAGCCGTAATCAACTTTCTGGCACTGCTTGGATGGAATCCCGGAACCGAACAGGAGCTGTTCAGCCTAAGCGAACTGGTACAGGCTTTCGATATCGAGAAATGTTCGAAGAGCGGTGCCAAATTTGATTATCAGAAAGGAATATGGTTTAACCATGAATATATGCTGCGCAAGAGCGACGACGAAATTGCACGCGAGTTTGCCGCTATCGTAGCCAACAATGGCGTAGACGAATCGTTCGACCGTGTCAAGGCTGTTGTCCACATGATGAAAGAACGCGTGAGCTTTGTGAAAGAACTGTGGCCACTGTGTTCGTTCTTCTTCATTGCACCGACCGAATACGACAAGAAAACCATCAAAAAACGGTGGAAACCCTATTCTCCCCAGCAAATGAGCGAGCTCGTAGAAGTGCTTGAGGGCATAGAAGACTTTTCCATTGAAGGGCAGGAGCCTGTTGTAGTGAAATGGATTGAAGACAAGGGCTACAAGATGGGCGACATTATGAACGCATTTCGTTTGACCCTTGTGGGCATTGGCAAAGGTCCCGGCATGTTCGACATCTCTGCCTTCTTGGGCAAGGAAGAAACCATCAAACGTATGAAGAAGGCTATCGAGGTGCTGCCTTCCGGTGAATAATGTTGTTTTAATCTATTGTTAAAACACAGGATTCAAACTGCAATATGTATCAAATCTTTATTTGGATATACACGCTCGGAGTATGGGTGACCAGCCTGTTCAGCGAGAAAGTGAAAACGATGTGGAAAGGCGAACACGATGCTTTCCGCATCTTGAAAGAAAAAGTGGAGCCGAATGCCAGATACATTTGGTTTCATGCGGCCTCCTTGGGCGAATTCGAACAAGGACGACCACTTATCGAGCATATCAGGAAAGAGTTTCCCGAATACAAAATTCTCCTTACCTTCTTCTCTCCTTCAGGTTACGAAGTAAGAAAGAATTATAAGGGAGCCGACATTTGCTGCTATCTCCCACTCGACACTATCGGCAATTCCCGCAAGTTCTTAAGGCTTATACGGCCAGAAAAAGCGTTCTTTATCAAATATGAATTCTGGTACAACTATCTGCACATCCTGAAGCATCGCGGAGTTCCTACCTACAGTGTTTCAAGCATTTTCCGCCCCAACCAAGTGTTTTTCAAATGGTATGGACGAGGATATAAGAAAGTGTTGCATTGTTTCACCCATTTCTTTGTGCAGAACGACACAAGCCGAAAGTTATTACATCAGATTGGCATTGATTGTGCTACGGTAGTGGGCGACACCCGTTTCGACCGTGTACTCCAAATCAAAGAAGCCAGCAAGCAACTCCCTCTGGTCGATGCTTTTGTAGGAAACAACCCTAAACAGCTGTCCAAAGTGTTTGTGGCCGGCTCATCGTGGGGCCCCGATGAAGAAATCTTCATCAAGTATTTCAATGTGCATAAGGATTGGAAACTCATCGTTGCACCCCATGTCATCGGTGAAGACCACATGAAACAAATTCTCTCCAAGCTCAACCGAAAGACCGCACGTTATTCCGCTGCAACAGAAAATGAAATCAAAGACGCAGACTGCCTGATCATTGACTGTTTCGGACTGCTCTCAAGCATATATCATTATGGCAGTGTAGCGTATGTCGGCGGAGGCTTTGGCGCGGGCATTCACAATGTTCTGGAAGCCGCAGTATGGAACATTCCCGTAATTTTCGGTCCCAACAACGGGCACTTCCAGGAAGCGCAGGGCTTATTGGCAGCACAGGGCGGGTTTGAGATTAACGACTACCGGCAATTTGAAGAATTGATGAATCGCTTTGATGCAGACGCCGATTACCTAAGCCAAAGTGGCAAAAAAGCCGGGATGTATGTCCAAGACCGCTCCGGTGCAACACAGCACATCATTGACAACATCCACAATTTATAAAACAACACCAATACCTTAATTAAAGAATATCGGAGAGTGATGTAATCCCATCAACCCTCCGATTTTTGTCATAAACAAGTAAAACATACTTGTTAAACACCTGCTCATTTGGCCATAGCCCTCTCATAGAAAACCTTTGCTTCTATCAGGGTGCAGCCGCTAATCTGTGCTGGCACATCGTCATCCCATTTGTTCAGTTCCACCCAACACTTTCTCCATGCGCTGCAGGCCTTCTCTGAGCATGGCTCGTGTACAGGCAAGGTTTATGCGCAGATAGCCCTCACCGGCTTTCTCGCCATACAACGTACCACTGCTCACAAACACCTTCCCTTCCTTGAGCAGTCTGCGGGTAGCTTCCTTCGTGGTCAATCCAAGTTTAGAAATATCCACCCATACCAAATAGGTGCCTTCGAGTTTGATAACTTCTGTCTTTGGCAGATGTTCGGCCATATATTCCTTGAGGAGTTTGTAGTTGTCGGCAATATACAGATTGAGTTCGTCGAGCCAGTCTTCGCTCTCATTGTATGCCGCCTTCAAGGCTATCGGTCCGAACGAATTGACATCACACACCTCATAAATATTAACCACTCTATCGATGCGACGATGCATTTCCTCATCCTTGCAGATAATATTGGCTATCTGAAGGCCGGCAATATTGAAGTTCTTCGAGGGCGAGTTAAAGGTGACACTGTTGTCCGAGTTTACTTCATTGACTGCGGCAAACGGCGTGAACGTAACGCCGGGCATCACCAATTCACAATGGATTTCGTCGCTCACCACACGCACACGATGTTTCGCGCAGATTTCACCCATGCGCGCCAACTCATCAGACGTCCAAACCCTCCCCGCAGGATTATGGGGGTTGCAGAGCAGGAAGACTGTCGTTTTCTCATCGGCACATTTTGTCTCAAAATCATCCCAATCTATGGTGTAGGTGTCACCCGTGCGTACCAATTGGTTTCCAACAATCTCGCATCCCTGATTGCGGATAGAAGAGAAAAAGCAGTTGTACACGGGCGTTTGCACGAGCACCTTCTCGCCCGGAAGCGTAAGGGCTTTGATGGCACAGCTGATGGCGGGCACCACCCCTGTGGTATAGATCACCCACTCGCGCTGGATGGTCCATTGGTGACGGCGGGAAAACCATGAAATCAATGCGTCATAATAGCTGTCGTCTACCAAGGTGTAGCCAAAAATGCCGTGCTCTACACGCTCGGCAAGTGCATTTTTGATAGCCGGTGCCGCCTCAAAATCCATATCGGCCACCCAAAACGGCAGTGCGTCTTCCGGAATAGCATCCCACTTGACAGAGCCGGTGTTTCGGCGATTAACAGGTTTGTCGAAATTATATTTGGTCATCGTACATAAATTTTAGGATTAGAAAAAAGGAAAGTATCATTGTTACGAGGCAACGCACGGAGCCAAAAGAAAGCTGAAAGCTTGAAAGCCGCCTCCCCCTCTCCATGATAACAGAGAAACAGCTTCCATGCCTCTATACCCGTTCTTCTATCACGCAGTCGTGCCCCTTAGCGTTCTCGTCGTAGGTAACAGAGCCTATTTTATCGGCCACTATCCTACCCGAAATTGGGTTTTTAATATTGGTTATGGTACCTTTGATTTGGGCATCCACCCGTGTGCAATCCTCGAAGGCACGGTCGCAAGCAGCATCGAAGGTGCAGTCTTCGAGAACAACGTTGTCCATATAGCAGAGTGGCTGCTCTCCACTGATATGGCAGCGAACGAGCCTGACGTTTTTGGAATGCCAGGCGAGATATTCGCCATTGAGGTCGGAGTCGTAAACTGTCACGTTATCACATTCCCAAAAAGAATCTTTCGTTATAATTTTCGCATTGTGGATCTCCACATTCTCACAATATTGAAACACATATTTGGCATCGCTCGCCAATCCGTCTACGTAGATGTTCTTGGAGAACATAAACGGATAGGTTCCCTCGTGGAGCTCCACATTCTTCAGCTTCAAGCCGTCCACCTTCCAAAAGGTTTCGTCGGCATCGTTAATCTTGACGTTCTCCAGTTCGAGATGCCTCATTTCACGGAAAAACTTGGGACCGTCTATCACACAGTCGCGCATCACCATGTCGTTGCTATACCATATTGCAGACCGGCTGCCCTCAGCAAAATAACAATTTGTAATCTCACTGCCATCTACGTGCCACCAGGGATATTTGCCATAAAAGCGGGAGTTGTTGCATTTGATATGCTCACAGCATTTGATGCCCGACTCTCCGTCTACGATCTCTATATTCTCAAGACTAACATTCTTTGCAGCAAACAAAGGACGCTCGCCACCAAACTTCTTATCTCTAATGATCTCCATATTGTTTTGTGCTGTTTATCCTTGTCGGAACTTTCAACCGACCTGAATTACTTTACTTCTTATATGAGCAAAGATAGTGCCAAAATACGTGTCATGCAAATTATAAGTCTGCAAACTATAGTTTTTATAAATTTATGTAGAGTCCAACAGCAAATGCAAGTTTATGGAAAGTTTTCAAAGAATTTGTATT
>KQ959392.1:0-16170 GCA_001552765.1 Bacteroidales bacterium KA00344 | reverse complement strand
TGTATTTCCATTATTTTTCGGTCAGAGAAAACGTTGCGTTTCTATTTGGATTCTTCAATCAACAGCTTCTCTTCTTCCGCCGCTAAATTATCTTTTTATAGCTTATCACCGCCCACACATCTATAACAACGGCAAAAATCATTAAGATGAACATGTTTTCTGCTATCCCTGCAAAGTTGCCTCCCCTAATAAAGACGGTTCGCATCCCGTCAATATAATAGGTAACTGGATTGATGATAGTCATGCTACGTGCCCAATCGGGCATACTTGACACGGGAGTAAACAAGCCACTGAGCAACATGACAAACATAATGATGAAGAACATCACGAACATGGCCTCTTGCATTGCGTCACTGTAATTAGAGATAATCAGACCGATTCCGCTAAATATCAGCGCCATCATCATGGACAAGAGATAAATCAAACCGATATTCCCAGCTGGATATATGCCGTATACCATCCATGCTAACAAAATACACTCTGTAAGAACAAACATGGAGATGAACCAATAAGGAATCATCTTGGACAAGATAAATTGCAATTTACTCACAGGCGTAACATTCATTTGTTCAATCGTTCCCTTCTCTTTCTCACTCACAATATTCAAAGCCAACAGGAATCCACAAAGCATAATGAGTACCAATGTCATCAGAGCGGGTATCATAAAAAGTTTGTAGTTCTTATGTGGATTGAACAAAGCCAAAGTTGAAAAGGGCGACTTCATTGGCTTGATTTGTAAGTCCTGCAAATTTTGATTTACGATGTTGGCGACATAAGACGAACCCATACCGCCTTTTGTCCCATTTACGGCATTCGCTGCAATGAGAACTGGCTGCGGATTTCCAATCACCTGATTTCGTTCGTAGTTGGGAGGAATGACTAATACTATATCAGCATCATTGCGTTCAATTTGCTGTAAGGCAATAGGATATGTTGGAGCTGTACCTGTAAACTTAAAGTAAGGTGAAGCTTGCAAGCGTTGTACTAAACGTTGAGACAAGGTGCTGTGATCATTATCTACCACAGAGATGTAGATATTCTTCACTTCCAAATTGGTTATCCATGGAAAGATAAGCATAATGGCAATAGGAAAGAATAAGATGAGCTTCGGAATAAATGGATTGTTCCGAATTTGGATAAACTCTTTCTGTATAAGATAACGCAGTGTCATGACAATCTGATTTTAAACTTTTTCAAGGCAATGCCTAAAAACAATAAAGTCATTCCTAACATGATGATGAGTTCCTCGTAAATCATGTTCACTCCAACACCCATAATCATCACTTTTTTGATAGCCGACACATACCAACGGGTGGGAACAATTGTTGAGATATATTGAATAACGGTGGGCATACTCTCAATGGGATAAATCATTCCAGAGAGCATGGTACTCGGCATAATCAGCAGCATTCCCGATATCAATAGGGCTACCACCTGTGTTTGGGATACAACACTAATAAGCATACCTAATGCCAATGCCAAAACAATATACAACAGTGAAACTACCAAAATGGTGATGACGCTACCCTCTATGGGTACAGCCAGGATAAATTTTGAAATGAGTAAAATACTAATGAGAATGAAGATGGAAAGCACAAAATATGGAACCGTCTTAGCTATCATAATATACAAAGGCTTGACTGGCGATACCAAAAGTACTTCCATCGTTCCTCTTTCCTTTTCACGTACAATACTCACCGAGGTCATCATTGCACATATCAACATCAAAAGCATTCCCATGATACCAGGTACAAAGTTGTAGGCACTCTTCATCTGCGGATTATAGAGCAACTTGGTGTTGGCTATCGCTTGTTGCTGAGCTGTTTGCTGACTACGCAACTCGTCCATGATTATCTGCTGAATATAAGAAACGCGCTGTTCAGCCATGTTGGGATCAGTATAATCTACTAAAAACTGAACACTTGCTTGCTCACTGTATCGCTCATTGGCAAAATCATTTGAGAACACAATCGCCATGTCTGCTTGATGGTCGGCTAAGAGTTGTTTGGCTTCCTGCGTGGTACTCACCGTTTGTGTCACCACAAAATATTCTGAAGCGTCGATGCGTTGAACCACCTGCTGAATACGTGGATTCATCACAGCCGTAACCACGGTTACCTTTACATTACGAACATCGGTAGTAATGGCAAAACCAAAAATAAGCATCATAACAACAGGCATACCAAACAAGATGAGCATTGTGCGGCGATCACGCACAATGTGTTTGGTCTCTTTGATAACAAATGATATAAATTGATTCATGATGTCTTTCCCATTACGTTATTCTCCGCGGGTAGCTTCACGCGCTAAAAGGGTAAACACTTCGTCCATACTCTCAAGTTGATAGGTCTGCTTTAACTCTTTGGGGGTACCCATGGCACGAATTTTTCCGTCTACCATGATGGATATTCGGTCACAGTATTCTGCTTCATCCATATAATGAGTGGTGACGAATACGGTGATTCCTCTTGCCGAAGCATCGTATATCAACTCCCAAAACTGTCGCCGTGTGGCAGGATCTACCCCACCCGTTGGCTCATCTAAAAACACAACTTCGGGTTCGTGGAAGATACTAACCGAAAAAGCAATCTTCTGTTTCCAGCCCAGAGGTAAGGAGGCTACCAATGAGTTGCGATGGGCTGTAAAGTTTAATCGTTGCAACAAATCATCCAACTTACGTTCGATGAGCTGTGGAGACATTCCATAAATTCCTCCAAAAAGCTTGATATTCTGTGCCACCGTCATATCCTCATACAACGAGAATCGTTGACTCATATAACCAATGTGTGTGTTGATTTCTTCAGATTGCTTCCGTATATCATACCCTGCCACTGTTCCTGTACCACTGGTGGGTTTGTTGAGTCCTGTTAACATGTGCATGGCGGTTGTCTTGCCAGCTCCATTCGCTCCTAAAAAACCAAAGATTTCGCCACGACGAACACTGAAAGAGATGTCATCAACGGCGCGGAAGTCCCCAAAAGCCTTAACCAAATGGCTGACTGTTATCACCTCTTCTATACCAGAAGTTGCTGTATCAGCAGTCGATTGTTGGTGTTGTAATCCCTTTGGATTGAACACATCGGCAAATTGGGTGAGGATGTTTTGGGCGGTATCTACTGCCCTCACCTTTCCTTCATCTAAGAAGGCAACACGTTCGCAACACTTAATTTCGTCCAAATATGGCGTAGCAGCTACAATCGTGATGTTTCTTTGTTTCAACGTTTTCAACATCTCCCACAACTCTTTGCGCGATACGGGGTCTACTCCTGTTGTGGGTTCGTCGAGGAAGAGCACTCGAGGTTGATGAATTAAGGCACACGAAAGTGCCAACTTTTGCTTCATTCCGCCAGACAATGCACCTGCCTTGCGATGTTTGAAAGGCTCTATCTGTGAATAGATTGCCTTGACACTTTCGTATCCCTCTTCGACTGTAGTACCAAATAAGTCAGCAAAGAACTTTAAGTTCTCCTCTACGGTTAAATCTTGATACAGCGAAAATTTCCCTGGCATATAGCCCACACGCTGCCGAATGGTTTTATATTGTTGCACCACATCGCAACCGTCAATACTCACAGTACCCGCATCGGGCAACAGGAGCGTTGCCATGATACGAAAAAGTGAGGTCTTGCCAGCTCCATCTGGACCTATCAAACCAAAGATTTCGCCTTGACTGACCTTAATAGAAACATCATCGAGCGCCTGAACACGACCGTATTGTTTGCTGACGTAGTTTACTTCAATAGTGTTCATCACAACTAAAGCTTCATGCCTCCATACATACCAATCTTAATTCTGCCATCATTTTTTACGGCTACCTTGATGGCATACACTTGATCGGCGCGCTCATCATCGGTCAATATCGTTTTAGGAGTAAATTCAGAACGAGGTGATATCCACACCACCTTGCCTTGGTAGGTCTCACGTTGCTCATTGCCGTAATCGCTAAAGACCTGGACTTGCTGCCCTATCTTCACTTGCTGCAACTGTTGATTGGTCACGTAAGCCCGAAGAATGACATTATCCATATCAGCCACCTTAAACAATGGTTTTCCTATGGAGGCGAACTCACCTTGCTCGGCATACTTTTCCAAAACGGTTCCTGAAATGGGCGACGTAATATGACACTTCGCTAACTGGTCTAAAACTTGACGCTTTTGGATATCGTTGGCATTCATTTGGGAGTTGAGTGCACGTCTATCATTGTGCAATGCCGTTCTTTGAGCCTCTATTTGTCGCCTCAACACATTTACAGCCGATGTGGCATCATCGAGTTGCTTACGATTTGCAGCACCACTGTTCACTAACTCCTCAAAACGTTCTTGTTCTTTTTGCGCAGTCTGTAATTGTTGCTGTAGCGCTGCAAGCTGCTTATTGACATTTGGTTTCTGATTTGCTATGGATGCCGTAGTTGCCCCTACTTGGCGAGCTTTCAATGCCAACTGAACTGTATCTATCAATCCTACCTGCTGATTCTCTTCCACCATCGTCCCTTCCTGAACATTCAAAAAGAGTAATTTGCCATTTTGTTCAGCGGACACGATAATCTCAGTTGCTTCAAATATTCCTGTCGCATCGTATGGATGTTCGTTCGAAGAACATCCAGACCAGAGTGCCACGATGCTGATGAGGGTTAAGCCTATCTTTTTCATATTAATTGTTATTGATGTTTTTGAGCTGATACATAGCCTCTAAGAGTTGGATTTCATGGATGCTTTTTTGCTGACGTGCCTCATTAACAGCATTCACATCACGCAACATTTCATTGATGGTTTGAATGCCGTTCTGAACCTTTGTGACGGATACGCTATGAATATTTTCGCGCAAACGGATGATTTCATCATCTTTTTTGAGTTTTTCACGCAAATCTTCGACAACACTTTGCTCCTTTTCATTTTGTAGATGAATATTGAATAAGAATGTTTCACGCTCTTGATTAATCATAGACTTCTTGGTCTCAATACTTCTCAAATCATTCTTACGCGTGTAGAAAGGAGAGATTTTCCAAGAGAGCGTAATACCTCCAGCCAACATTGCCGGTTTCATCATATCCAATACTTTGTTGTGATATATGCCCATCGCAAAAGCACTCAATTGAGGTAAGAGACGAGCGGTCAACGACTTTCGCTGTGTATCGAGCAAGTTTTGCTGTGCCGCAAAATAAGATAGTTCAGGACGCAGCACATCTTGAGGTTTGGAAAGAGGTAGTGGGGTGGGCCTATCCAATGTCGTTTTCTCACCAAGAGCTTTACCAATAAACAAGCCAAGCATCTGGATATAGGATTTCCGAGATGTGCGCAAGCTACTTTCTTGTTGAGCTGCCCGCAACTGTTCTACTTTTACAGCATCCACATCCGACTGATTAGCAAGTCCTCCATTCATCAAGGACTGAACCGTATTCAAACTTAAAGCCAAATCGTTCTGCAACAACTTCAACTGCTTGCTTTGTTCATCTATCATCAAAATGCCAAAATACAATTGATCGACACGCTGGTTAATTTCGTATAAGCGCACATCCAATTGTTTCTTATCTGCTTCAGCTTGAGCCTTTGTGAGTTTTCTTTGTGCAGAAATAGCGCCTCCGTCATAAATCAATTGGTTGATTTGAATACTTCCATTCAGCAAGTAATTCTTCATATCTCCCATCCCCATAGCATCAGTCTTGGGCGATGAGCTGATAGGATCGGTAAAACCATTGGCACCAAAACTGAATTTTACTTCTGGAACATAAGCCAACAGTGCATTAGCGAGTGTATATTGCTTGCTCTGATTAATCAAGTCGTACTGCTTAATCAATGGATATTGCCCGCGTGCCAACTCATGACAACGCTCCAGCGTAAGCTGCGCAAAACCCTCTAAGGATATAAGAGATAAAAGAAATAAAAATATTTTTCGCTTCATACAGCATGTATTTTACTATTTGCAAAAATATAAAGATAAATTGTAGAGTCCAACAGCAAATGCAAATTTATGGAAAGTTTTCAAAGAATTTGTATTTAGGGGTATCAAAATTTAATTTTTCTCTTGGTCTTCTGTTTATTTCCTTTTGTATTTCCATTATTTTTCGGTCAGAGAAATCGTTGAAGTTTGCCTTTTTTGGTATGTACCTTCTAATGAGTTTATTTGCGTTCTCTACAGCACCTTTCTGCCGGGATGAGTAAGAATCGGTGAAGTAAACTACCACCGGATTTCTTCCATTCATGCTGAGCCGCCTTGTTATTTCTTTGTGTGCGGCAAACTCACATCCATTGTCAGTGGTAATGGTAAGCAGTGATTCCCTATATGGAAAGAGCAATTTTGCCACGGTCCTTGCCGTTGGTAATGCCTTCCGTCCCTGCGGCAGTCTTTCCATGAGAATGTAGTTTGTCGAGCGTTCCGTCAAGGTGACTATGGCATGACCGTACGAGTCGACGATAGTGTCCAGTTCCCAGTCTCCGAAGCGCGTGCCGTCAGCCTGCATTGGTCTCTGGTGTATGCTTATACGGTTAGGAATATTGGTAGCCTTCGTAGGACGCAACGCCTTGCACCTCTTTGTGTATTTGAGTCTATGTGGCATATGTGAAGCAAGTTTTCCGGTGGTGTCTGCATGGACGTGGTTGTAGATGGTCTGCTTCACGATGTGAATACCCTCACGTCTGAGCACGCCTGCAATTTGGCTGGGAGACCAGTCCTCATCCTCTATCATGCGGTCAACACGCCACCATAAGTCCTCAGGCTTGCGGTGATTGCCTTTGAAGCCGTGCTTGCGGACTTCGCACTTGGATTGTGCATACTTCCACACATACGTGCCGTCCGGCTTGGAGTTTCGCCTGATTTCACGGATGACCGTTGAGCAGGACACTTCGATTTCCCTTGCTATACGGGATTTGCTCCATTTCCTTTGAAGTCCAAGATAGATTTCGTATCTTTGTGCTTCGATTAGTTGATTTGACATAGCAATACAAAATTAATTAATCTTAGGGAGATTTCGGTCTCCCTTCTTTATTTTATATTGCTGTTGGAAGCTCTTTGGGGGCTTCGCGCCCCCAGCCGCAAGGCAAACCTCCGCGGTGTTTTTCATTGTTTTAAGCTAAGCAAAAAACTTTGAAAACATTGCGTTTCTATTTGGATTCTTCATTTTTATAAATTTATGAAGCAAAAGAAAACACTCCCAGCGTTACCACAATCGGTGATAGCAGATTTTTTGTTGCCGCTCTCTCTGCGTGCCAAACGTCAGGAGGGACAGACAAAGATGTCAAGTTTGTTGGTCAAAAATCGCCCCCATGGCGTTCGCCCAACCAGAAAGCCAAATCCTTTATTCTGCCAATCATAACGTCTTTTTCCTCTCTGAAAATTAACGAAGCACTGCGGTAAGGCCCTATTCGCACTGCCTCTAAAGCCCAGCCGCAATGCCATAAAGGCCATATCGTATTGTCGTTAGGCCTCTGTCGCGTTGTCATTAGATAGTTAAGGGCAAGCCTCTATTAAAGGCAAAAAGTGAAATTAGAGTATATGTACACATAACACACTGCACATCAGCAAGTTGCATAAAACGCTCAAAATTCCCGTATTTCAATCCAAAGTATGTTCGTTTTTAAATAAGCGCAGGATTTCAGAGTCTTTGTCCACATATTTCAAAGGAATTTTCCAACAAAAACAGGGAGTTGGTAGGGATGACATGGAAAACAGTTGGACCTATTTTCAGCAGATTGCACAACGTGGCTGTGCTCCACTCATCATTCCAACCGCTGCTATCCCCTCATAGAAACAGGGGAGCTATCAGGAGGGGGGATAATAGTTTCGTGCGATGCAGGGACCTTTCCCTACATCGCACGAAATGATAGATTGCTCAGCATGAAAATAACACCATGCCAAATTCAAATGGAAAACTTGTGAATGTAAACGTATTCCTTTCTCTCCAAGTTTTTGATATTGCTTATGCCACAAATCTATAACCTCCGGCAGAAGCCCTCCCGATCAAGAGAATATAACAGGAGAGAAATTCAGCGTTTAAAAGAAGTTTTCCTTAGAAAAAGTAGGCCACAGAAACCTGCCAAGCATTGGTTTTGCCATCCGTAACGGAATCATAACTCTTGGTGAGCACATTCATCACCTTAGCTTCTCCTGTCTTGCCTGCCGCAATGTTGTAGCTGGCTGAGAGCTGCAAATGGTTGATGAGCGACGCACCAATACCCACATTGACGCTAAAACTCGACTTCTTCAGCTGAAAAGTATTATTATAATCTGCTCTGCTGGTCCAGGAAAAATCTCTGTCACCTACATTGAATCCAAACTGCGGACCGGCAAAGAAATACAGACTGGCAAGGCTGCCAAGTCCAACCCCGTAGCGGGCATTAATGGGGAGAACTATCTGCTGGCGTTTCACAGTAGTCTCACCACCCTGTTGCGCAGCGCCTTCCACTTTGGAAGATTGCTGCTCGTAGAGCGCGGAAGCGTCAAGACTGAGTCCCGTAACGGGCAAGCCTATCTTCAGTGTTGGGCCGATATGCCAACCGGTACGGTTATTGCTGTCGAACAAGTTGTTATCAAAACTTATCTTTGAAACACTGAGTCCGCCCTTCAGACCAAACTTCACTTGCGCGTTTGCCTGCTGAACAAATAACATAGACACAGCAAGCAGCATGAGGGATAAATACTTCTTCATAAATTGATTGATTGATTACATTGTATAGAATAAAAGTTTTCAAAACCGAAAGTCACCGTATTTCGGTACAAAAATGTATTAGTGACGCTGCCGACGAACTGTGACACGGGCCGAAGATCCACTGGAGGTGGTGGACGAACGGCGACGGTTTTTCACCTTTACGCTCTTGCCGCTACCACCCGCACGACGGTTTTTTCTGATGGTCTTCAGCTGTTTCTTATCCAAACCGGCGATGGAATCGAGCGAATCCTTGCGAGCCTGATCGCCCCACATGGCTTTCTCGAAGTCTCTGATTTCGTGTTCGATGCGCAGCTGCTCCTTTGAAAGCTTGACGGTGTCGCCTCCGGCTATCTGAGCAAGCGTCTGTCCAAGCATATTGGTGGTTTTATAAATCTTACCCTTGTAGGCATTTATCGTGAAATAATCGTCGAGGCTCATGGTAGCCGCATTGTTGAGGTTGCTGGTCATAATGGTTTGTTTGGCAAGAAACGGAGCCAACTCATCATACTTCACCCAGAACAGGGGGTACTTCGTGGTGCTCTCACCAAAATCGTCGTCACGATACATCACGGGGCAAATGGCCTGCACCTGCGTGCGGAATGTGGCTGTAGTCTGGTCATAATAGGTACTTTCCTTGATGAAATAGCCCTTCACTTCGCCCGACGGAATGTCGCTGTTGTCTATGTGTACGCCCCGATCGGTGCGCTCGTAATAGATATTATAGTCGTCCAAAAACTTCAGAGGATTGATACGCAACGACTCGTCAAAACGCTCGTTACCCGTATTCACATCGTAGGAATAGGCTGCAATGCCACCGTGACGGGGTCCGGCCATGATGAGTTTGAACAAATAGGTAAAGAGATTCATCTGCGTACCGAGTGGCTCAACGGGATAATAAAGTCCTGCGTTGGCATCGTCGTTGAGGTCCAACTCACGATACACGTCACGACGCCACACCACATCCTCGTTCATCTTTGCCTCTGTGGGAAAGGATATTTGAGCACGGGTCGTCATGTTGTTTCTATTCGATTGCTGTGCAGCTGCTGCCTGCTGCTCACGTCGTGCCTTTGGCTGAGCGGTAGCGTCCAGCGTGAGACAAGCGATAAATAGCACTAAAAATATTCTTTTCATTATCTATTTATTGTTCTTTCTGTTGATTGTTATCATTGCAGTTGATGGGAGGAAATGAGAACATAAAGGAGCAATCGCGATGAACGCTGATCTGTTGTTCCATAAGTTATGCCCGTCATCTCATCTTGACCTCCATAGCTCCGGGCAAAGTTCGTGTGAGACCATCGGGGCCTGCAGCCTTCACCTCCGTGATATAGAAGCGGCGACCTCGCGACAAGCGGCGGAACTGCCCACGCATTCTTTCAGTGAAGCTATCGCCCTCAGATGCCATCTGCACAGCATTGCCCATATTATCATAGAACACAGCGGAAAAACCGGTCACCTTGAATTGTATGTCAAGAATACCGTCGTCGATAGCCGCATTCAGGCGCGAAGCGCCCATGAGGGCGGCCTTGGTGAGGCTTCCTCCCTTGTATCTATCGGTGCCGATAGCGATGTATGGTGTCGGATCGGGCAGTTTGCGCACCTTAAACGTGAACGGCGGGAAAGAGCGGACTTTGCCTCCATCGCGCGCAGACACCGTGAACGTGACATCGCGCCCCACCGCCGACGGCACTGCGATATAACGTCCGGCTCCTGTGGCATTGAGTGTGCCACCGCTCATCGACACGGAAACAGCATTTTGCGGCACTCCGGGAACACTCACGCTGATGGGATTTTTGAAACCGGCATAGAGCACATTCATCAGGTCGGCAGCCAACGTAGCACCACCGGGAACAGGAATCACACTGTACTTCTGACTGAAATCACGACGAAGAATATCGCCATTCGCATTGCGCATCAGGATGTATCCGTTGAACTGATGCTCGCCAACGCCACCGGCCGTAAAACCGTATTGTCCGTTACTGGTATTCACTCTGGTGCCATTGACATAAATCTCCGGCTGCTTGGTCGTATCCATTGCAGCCATCACAATATTGGCAGAAAAACGTTCTCCGGGATAAAGGGTAGTTTTTTCGGGCACAACAAAGGCCGAAAGTTTATTGACACGAATATCCTTGAGGTCGATGTTGGAAATCAAAGTATGTAGAACTGCCCCCTCTGCATGACGCACGTCGTTCTGCAACTTGGACAGCAACGTCACAGCAGCAGCCACAGGCATATTCTCGAACATATATTCCTGCCAGTTTTTGCCCAAAGTGTTGGGCTTTTTGGGAACGACTGTGGCCAGACTGCTGGCAATAAGCTTGCGTTGTTCGGGGTCGTTTACATAATTGAGAATACGACTGCGAAAGGAGTTGATGGCATTGTAGAGCTGTTGTCCCTTACCCGTAACCGGAGCAAGCATCACCGTTCCGGCAGCATCGACATTGTCGTTATTCTCCGCGTCGGCCAATGTAGCATCTTTGCCGCTGGCCTCTCTCACGATGGCCAACTTCAGTTCTTCGGCAAGGTTGTAGAGCGAATCGCTCATGTTCTTTACATCGGTGGCCTTGTCAAACCAAGCTTTTACCTTAGTTGGATTGGCCGCCAATTGGTCTTTGAAATCGCTATATAGTGCCGCGTTTTCACTTGATGCGTTATCGGTGGTACGCGCCAGACTCTCCTCCACTACAGCAAAGCCATTGAGCACTTCGGTAGAGATGTTCAGGGCGAGCATGGCCAGCAAGACGATATACATAAGATTAATCATCTTCTGACGAGGACTGATCGGTCTTTTCTTTATTGCCATTTACAATTTGTTCTTCGTATAGGGGTGCGGAACTTTAGAATTAGATAGATGCGCTATTGATCGTTGCCTTGCGACCCCTGCGGAGCAGATGGCTCCGGAGTGGCTTTCGGGGCGCCCATAGGCATATTTACAGTCATGGCCTCAATCATACGAGCATATATCCGGTTAAGCTTCTCTATCTGCTGTGCCATCCTTCGGCTTTGTTCGTTGATTTGATCAATAGTGCCGATCTGCTGACTGGCACCCTTGAGTTGCATCTCGTAAACCTTGCTGATACCCGTGAGCGTGCGGTTGAGGTTCTCCATCTCCTCGCTGTCACGAGTGAGACGGCTGCTCTGGGCATTCACTTTTTCAAGGGTTTCGACCAGTTTATTAAGTTCGTCTACATAGTTGGACTGAGCCTCGTTGAGGACTTCGGCTTCCTCAGCAGACATCTGGGGTACATAATTGGAAGCCGACATGGCTGCCTGCACTGAAGTTCCACCAGGCTGTGAACCAATAGGAGACTCTGCGGAAGACTGACCGGCTGTAGCAACAACTACGTTCGAATCTTTAGGGGCAGCTCCATCACTTCCTGTTGAATAGGTCACTGTTCCGCTTTCAAGATATTCCTCCGTAACTCGGATTGGAATCTCGCGCCCGTCGGCGGTCTTGTCGAAAGGACGGTCGAAAGCCGAGATAAAAAACACCGCAACCTCCGTACCCATTCCAATAAACAACATGATATTGGCACCCGGAAGGTGGGTCAGCTTAAAGAGGGCACCCAAGATTACGACTGAGGCACCCCAACTATAAGCATAGTTGAGGAAAGTCTGGCCGGCGACTGTATCTATCCATTTCTGGAGACGATACACTAAATTGTATTTGCTATAATTAGACATAATGTTTATCTCTTTTTTTGTTTACCTGTAATGGAGTTAGCCAACGAGCGGACACAACGGAAACCAATGTATGAGCGAGGCTGATTCTGATATTCCCAAGTGCGCCAAGCCGAACGAATATAGCTTTCCGGGTCTTTCCATGAGCCTCCGCGCACGCTTTTCTTCTTGAGACGGTAAGGGTCTTCTTTGGCTGCGTTGTACTTGAGCTGTGGATTCAGGTCGTTCATAGCGTTCACACCTGCTTCGGTATAAATGGTGCTGGTCCATTCGGCTACGTTTCCGGCCATATCGTAGAGACCGTTACTGTTGGGCGAATAACTGGACACTTTACTGGATATCAAGTTTCCATCCTTAGTATAATTTCCTCGATCCGGTTTAAAGTTAGCATAAAAGCAGCCATCTCCATTGGCGACAGATTCATTCTCCCAAGGAAACTCGTTCTGATCCTTCCCACGAGCAGCATATTCCCACTCTGCCTCAGTAGGCAGGCGATAGCGCTGAATATAACGAGCCTCTGCACCCAATCCCTTGAGCAGATAATCTGTACGCCAAGCACAGAAAGCATTGGCCTGTTCCCATGTCACCCCGACTACAGGATAATCGTTGTAGGCTGCGTTGGAGAAATAATTGCGGAGATAGGTTTCATTTTCAGAATTCTGAAAATCATTGACCCATACCGTTGTGTCAGGATAGATATTCACAATATAAGTGTTCAGGAAGTCCCAAGGGCCGGACAACTCGCGGTTGATGGTTTCGCTCACGATGCGTCCTTCGTCGTCGATATAAGCCGTATCCTTACTAATCATCACAACTTCGTTGGGATCAATAACATCATCTGTATTGAGGTTGCGCTCCATCGGATTCAAACGATTGCGACGTAAGGCCGCCGTAACATAATCATATATTTCGAACTTGTAGTTCATCTGCCTGTAATCGAGAAGCTTTTCCCCCGTCACAGGATTGGTAACATACAGACTTTCGATAGCGCGCTGCTCATCCTCATTGGGCTTACGTGGCAGGCGTTTGTTCCAATTCAAATGCGGTGTTACAGGGTCGCCATATTTATCCTCCGTAATCATGTAGGTCTCATCACCACCATAGGATGGGTCGGCCAAACGGGTACGAAGAATACTGTCGCGTACCCACATAACAAACTGCTTGTACTGCGAATTGGTTATCTCGGTTTCGTCCATCCAAAATCCATCTACGGAAATATCGCGCACCGGCGTCTTTTTGCCCCAAAGGCTGTCTTGCCCATCCAAACCCATCTTCAGATAGCCTCGATTGATGCGCACCATGCCGTATGGAGTAGGTTCCGAGAATGTTTTGCCACTCACCCCTACTACCTCACCACCCTTTCCGGAAGCCGATGCCGACTTGGCACTGAAACATCCGGAAAGCACTGCTGTGAATGTCAGCAGGCATAAAGCCATGATTAAATTCTTTTTCATATATCTTTATATATCCCTCTTTGCTATATTGTTTATATTCTATTACAATATTCTGACGCTCTTATGGAGGTTCCTGCCTTTCTTGACAAGGTTAATATCATGCTGGTAACCAATATGTAGCTCATGGCTACCATTGCCGGGATTGATAGCCGAAGTATAAACTTCATAACTATAGCCTAACATGATACCGTGAAAGCTACCGCCAATCATCACCGTTACCGAATTGGTGGGACTGTAACCCACACCTCCATACATCACCTTTTCATCGTTGGTATAGACCAACCGCCCCGTCACATCTGCACGATAAGCTACCATATCCGTGCGTACAAGGAACGAAGGCTTTATAGTTAAAAACGGGTTGCGCAGTTTAATATTGTATCCTCCCGTTAAATAATACGTTCGATCTATCTGTAATTCATTGGTTTCACCCAAGTTTATAAGCGGTGCCGTAAGATGTTGCACCGAAGCTCCCACATACAAATCACCACGTTTATAATACATTCCCGCACCAATATCGAGCGCATTGCCATTGATTTGCGAAGTCGAGAAGGCCGGATCACTGGAATCTTCTACATCTATCTTGCTTCCATCAAAGTTTTCACTAAGCATTCCCACTTGTACGCCGGCACTCATTTGCCCACCGAAGAGCTTGAATTTAAGCGCATATTGCAATCCGAGTTTCTGATGAGTAAAAAGACCAATTTTATCATTCATCAACTGGATGCCTATGCCATGATACGTCTTCAAAGCATAGAACGGCATATCGGCCGAAGCGTATGCCGTTTGCGGATTATGTTCAAAACCGGCTAAATCAAGCGCATAGGCAACCGACACATTTATCTTCGGCTGCTTCCCCACTGCTCCAGGATTATACGATGTCTCCATATCAAAGTAATGACTGAAAGAAGGGTCATACTGTGCATAGCTCGTTATCGCTGTACCTGTCAGTAATAATATTATAATCCAAATGCGTTTAAACACATTCTTATAACGTGGCATACCCAAAAATATTGCATACAAAAAAGCCGTCCTTTAAAATCAAGAACGGCATTTTATAATGCATATTTAAATTAATATTCTTCTTCATCCCACAGGAAATCATCCTTTGTTGGATAATCGGGCCAAATATCTTCTATATTGTCATATACATCGCCCTCGTCTTCTATCTCCTGCAAGTTTTCCAAAACTTCTGCGGGAGCTCCCGAACGTATGGCATAGTCTATTAATTCTTCTTTTGTTGCTGGCCATGGAGCATCCTCCAATTTAGAAGCCAAATCCAGTGTCCAATACATAGTTTAATATTTTATGTGTTCTATTTGTGGCGCAAAAATAAACAATTTCTTTGAATATCCAAACGTTTTACTACTAATTTTAAGTACAGCAGTCGATAAAGAGTTCTTTTTCGCAAAAATAAAATTATATTGTAATACCTAACTTAGAAATTCAAGACATAATGTTGTTTGTACATCTGCTTGTCAAAGAAAATAATACCACAACGATAAAGATCAAAACTCACTCCACTGTACTCATTCGAACGCATCATCTTCCAAGCTTTATATGCAGATCGGCTAACATGAATGTCCTCTATGATCAAGATGGATTTAGAACCGGCATGCTTTGCAAATTGACTGTATATTTTTTCCCAATTACCCTCTAATGTCATAACAAGAATATCACATTCAGCTATTTGATCCATATCGTAACCATCTATACAATCAACTATCGCAGTCTTCAAACATCCAGCCTGTACATAATCTGCTTGAATATCAAACTGATCCAAACAGAATCCCCATCGGTTGGGTTGACTGTAATTGGCGATTCTGAAATACAACTCAGCCAACCGACGATCACCTGAAACAACATTAGGATATTCTTGATTTAGTCTTGCGTATGCATAATAAGGAGACTTCTCCTTAACAACATAGCGTACAAAATAATAAGCCCATGGAGACTGAATGCCAAAGCCCCTGCCATGACCGAAGCCCTTAAGCCATATTCTGAATCTATAGAGAAGCATAAACCTGTCTATAAGCCTTGTCATCATCAGCAACGTACACTTTATTCCTTTATCGTTAAAAATACCATACCTCCTTATATGCTATGCCTATAAAACCAAAAAGAAACCCTGACAATGTTTCCATCATCAGGGTTCCTGTGTAAAAAGAGGCGGCGACCTACTCTCCCGCATTGCATTGCAGTACCATCGGCGCGGGTGGGCTTAACTTCTCTGTTCGGAATGGGAAGAGGTGGGACCCCACCGCAATAACCACCTGAATTTCTTCTGACCAACTTGGACTTGGGGTACAACTATACTGATTGTTCTTGGAACTACATCTTTTACTGTACCTTGCATCCTTCTTTCTGTAAGTCGGCCGTATGGGTGACTTATCGCCA
>KQ959391.1 GCA_001552765.1 Bacteroidales bacterium KA00344 | reverse complement strand
AAATTCAGGTTGATCCAGAGCGCAGCATTCAGATGGACTACAATATTCGTACAACAGACTGATTTTCTTACATATTGAGTAGGACATAGTTTAGAAATATAAGAAACATGGGAAACGGAACTACATCAAAATATGGAGTGTGCAAATGCTATTTTAATTTCTTGATTTTACTTCGTGAGAAGTGTCAGCCCTAATTTCGTATAGAGAATTGGGAGTTTAGCGGCAGTAATATTTCTCAAATGTGTGTCCGTCAATATGATAGAAATCCTCAAGCGTACGGCAGGTCACTGGGGATGTCTCCATACCGTTTCTTTTTAAAATACTCCAAATTCCTTGGAGTAGCGGGTGCTCTGAGTAACCATGTCTAAAGCGATGGGAAGCGTAGAACTCTTGCCCGTACGCAAATCCGTCTATCTAAACATACTAACTTTTAATTTTGAGGCTACTTAAATGCCTATAAAGTTAGTGTACATCGGAAAGACAGCCATGTCCTCAGCCTGCAAAATGAGTTATAGGTCACAAACTATTCCCAGTAAATTCCTACTGAGTCGGAATAACAACTATGTATAACGTAGGAATGAACGGGGCGTGCGTCTGCTTTAGGATAACGACAATGCGTTCATGCATTTTGTTTTTGAAAATGTCTGTTCATCCTGAATACAGATTTTGAAAAATTAGAAATGGTCAAATATGTGAACAAAAAGCCCTCTCAAATTAGCTTATTTAAAAATATGTTTCCCTTTGTTCGAAATACGCAAAAATTGAGATTGTTTATAAATATCTGACAATCAGAGACTTTGAAAAATTGCCTTTTTTTTCCTATTTTTCCGCTTGCGATTGAGTATCTAACGGAATGTCGACAAGGACTTACCCACAGTGTAATTGAGGCTCTTTCGAACTGCCGATAAGGCCTAACCATGCTAAGAGAAGGTCTCAATCGCAGCAGCCTTGCGATTTTTGGGAATGTGCGGCGCGGTTTTGACGAAAAAACATAGCCCTTTTTGCGCTGGATGCACAGAAAATAATTGTCGAAAAACAGTAATCTAATTTTACATATAAGCGCTTTGAAATTTCACAATTTTGTGGTATGCAAGCCATGATTCCATTTCATTTCCCAATGCTATTTATGCCATGATTTTGGATGGTGGTCAGAGGCTTCGCATCGTTCCGGCAGCCTTGATGAGGTCTTTAACTATTTCTCCGCCAATGATCAATCCGGCTGTTGCGGGCACAAAGGCATTGCTGGCTGGAACCGGACGATGAGCGGCGATGGGGGTATCATTTTGTTTGGTGGAGTTGCTGGAAGCTGAATTGGGAGCAGCAGTTTCGTTTATTGGCCTCAACGGCGGCTCCTCGCTGTATACTACTTTGAGATGGCGAATGTTTATTTTACGGAGTTTCGTTCGTAAAATTTTGGCCAAAGGATCCATCTTTGTCTTGCTAATGTCGGCCACACAAAAGCCTGTCGGGTCGAGCTTATTGGCTGCCCCCATCGAGCTGATGAGTGGCACGTTCAATGCGTGGCAGCGCCTGACGAGCTCAATTTTGGCCGTTACTGTGTCAATACAATCGGCCACATAATCGTATTTAGAGAGGTCTATTTCGTCAGCATTCTGCGGCATGTAGAACATTCTGTGTGGGTTTACGACACACTTCGGATTGATGTCGGAGATTCGTTCGGCTGCGACATCGACTTTATATTGTCCAACAGTGGAGTGGAGTGCATAAATTTGGCGATTGATATTGGTAATGCACACTCGGTCGTTGTCGAAAATATCCAGTTCGCCCACACCGCTTCGGGCCAGCACTTCAACCGCATATCCGCCCACACCACCCACGCCGAAAACGGCCACACGTGAGCCGGCCAACGTGTTTAGGGCTGGTTGTCCCAAAAGAAGTTGTGTGCGGGAAAATTGATTTTCCATATCCTTTTTTCTGTATTTAGGTTACAAAGTTACTTATTTTTTCTATATCTTTGTGGCATAAAGTATCATAAACACAATTATGGATTATAAAAAAACATACATTGATAGTGGTGTATTGATATGAGCGCAAAGGGTAGTGATATGGAGAAGGAATTTGAGAACTATTGGAAACATCATCAGCCTGAGCTCATTCAGCGGGCACCGAAGGCACTGAAGGAAGAGCGGGAGAATACCGGCAGAATGAATACGGCCGGCGATTGGATTCTTTTTGTCGTTCCCATCATTGCGATGGTGGGCTTCATGAACTACGGATTCTTTGCTCAGGAGATGGTTAATTTGTTGGTTGCTCTCGTCATCGGAATTGTTTTTTTCTTTTTATCCATGCTTCTCAAGCCCTATATCACCGGCAAACGCAATGTGGTTGATATTGATATGGACATTAAACAACACTTCTATCAAATTTATCAAAAGCATGGATTGAAAGGACTGGACAACTTGTAAATCCCAATTTAGGGCCATATTTCCGTCTAATCTCTGCCATTTTAAATTTGACAGTCACTTTTCTTTTTCGTTTATTCTTCAATGCCAAACGCTTTGTCTGTTCGGGATAGGTGATCAAAATAAGTTCTAAAGAAAGAAAATGCGATGAAATATGAAGCATTACTCCCCAAATCATACCTTCATCAAATCAGCCATGATGCTGTTGCTGATTTTAATACCGGCACGCGTAAAGCGAATATGATTATTTTCAAGCAACAGAAATTCACGGTCGAGATGAGACTTTGCGTTGCGGAGAAGAAAATCACGAAAAGAAGACGGGAGCGTAGATAAATTTACTCCTTCTTTTGTTCTTAGTGCGGTGGTTATTAGATCGTTGTATTTGGTTTGTTCGTCTAAATTTTCTTCTTCGGAGGGAAGTGTTCCTTTACTGATAGTTTCGATGTATTGTTTAACATTGGCAATGTTCCAACTGCGCGATTTCAGATTGTAGGAATGGGCGGCGGCTCCAAGTCCTATGTATGGAATGTTGTGCCAATAGCTTGAGTTGTGACGGCTTCTGAAGCCGGGCAATGCGAAGTTGCTAAACTCGTAATGCTCGTACCCTTCGGCCACCAGATGATCGATGAGCATATCATACATGGCCAAACTCAGTTCCTCATCGATTTCCTCCACCTTGTTTTGCAACAGCAGTCTGTAGAGCGGTGTACCTTCTTCATACATCAGTCCATAGGCGGAAATGTGTTGTGGTTGCAGTTGCAGCACATGACGGATGTCTTGTTGCCAATCGGTTATGGTTTCGCCCGGAAACCCGAACATCAGGTCGATGCTGATATTGTGGATGCCTTGTTGGTGGAGCAGGTTCACAGCGCCATCCACTTCTGCAGCGGTGTGACGGCGATGAAGAAATTTTAATCGTTTGTCGGAGAATGTTTGGGCACCCATACTCACCCTGTTCACCGGTAAGTTGCGGAACATGTTGTCGCGGATATCATCGGGATTACATTCCATAGTTACCTCCGCGTCCGCCTCTACACGATACATATTATATATATGTGCGAACAGTTTATCGAGGTTTTCGTGTGAAAGCTGACTGGGGGTGCCACCACCGAGATAGATGGTACCGATGGGTGGTCTTTCGTTTCTGAGTTCCATTTCGCGACAGAGTACATCTACATATTTATCTTGCAGTTCTGAATGGAGGGTGGAGTAGAAGCCACAGTAGATGCATCTGCTTGCGCAAAAGGGAATATGGATGTAGAGTCCGGCCATAAAATATTCTTTGTGCGTGTAAAAGTACTAATTAGTTTTAAAATTAATGACATTTTCAACTTATTCTTTTGGAACATCTTGTTTTTTTACCTATCTTTAGCAACGGAATGAGAATACCCATTCCTGACCTTAACGAAATAACTTTTATTACTAACACTTTAAATCTTTTGATATGAGAGTATATCAGACTAACGAAATCAAAAACATTGCATTGCTTGGCAGTGCGGGTAGCGGCAAGACCACTCTTGCCGAGAGTATGCTTTTCGAGGCAGGTATTATCAAGCACCGTGGAACGGTGGAAGGAAAGAATACCGTTAGCGACTACTTCCCCGTAGAGCTTGAGTATGGATACTCTGTCTTCCCCACAGTGTTTCATGTTGAGTGGAACAACAAGAAACTCAATATCATAGACTGTCCGGGCGCCGATGATTTTGTGGGTGGCGTCATCACCTCATTGAATGTCACCGACCAAGCTGTCATTCTTATCAACGGACAATACGGTCCGGAGGTAGGTACCCAAAACAACTTCCGCTATGCCCAAAAGCTGAAGAAGCCCGTTATATTCCTCATCAACCAATTGGATTCAGAGAAGTGCGATTTTGATAATGTTATCAACTCTATGAGGGATATTTACGGTTCCAAATGTGTTCAGATACAGTATCCTTTGGAGACCGGTCCAAATTTCCACAGCCTTATCGATGTGCTGATCATGAAGAAGCTCACTTGGGGACCTGATGGCGGCGAACCTAAACGAGAGGATATTCCCGTAGAAGAGATGGATAAGGCCATGGAACTGCACAAGGCGCTAGTTGAGGCAGCTGCCGAGAATGACGAGGCTTTGATGGAGAAATTCTTTGAAAGCGAAACCCTGACCGAAGACGAAATGCGTGAGGGAATACGTAAAGGCCTTGTGGCTTGTGGCATTTATCCCATATTCTGTGTAGATGCTCATCGTGATATGGGTGTGCAGCGATTAATGGAGTTTTTGGGCAATGTTGTTCCGTTTGTGAGCGAAATGCCTAAGATTCGTAATTCTCGCGGTGAAGAAGTGGAATCTGATTCCAACGGGCCGACGAGTCTGTATTTCTTCAAAACCGGCGTGGAGCCGCATATCGGGGAGGTATCCTATTTCAAGGTGATGAGTGGTTGTGTGAAGCCCGGTGACGATCTTACCAACGCAAATCGAGGCTCAAAGGAACGCATCGGTCAGATATTCACTTGTGCAGGTGCCAACCGCATAGCCGTAGACCAGCTCAAAGCCGGTGATATTGGATGTTCGGTGAAATTGAAAGACGTAAAGACCGGTAACACCTTGAATGGAAAAGATGTGGACCACCACTTTGACTTCATCAAGTATCCCAACTCCAAGTATAGTCGTTCTATTAAGAGTGAGAATGCTCAGGAGATGGAAAAGATGATGGCTGCACTGGTGAAGATGCATCAAGAGGATCCGACATGGGTTGTTGAACAGAGCAAGGAATTGCGCCAGACTATTGTTCACGGACAGGGAGAATTCCATCTTCGCACATTGAAGTGGCGTTTGGAGAACAACGAGAAGATTGCCGTTAATTTTGGCGAGCCGAGAATTCCATATCGCGAGACGATTACGAAGAAGGCAAAGGCTGAATACAGACACAAGAAGCAGAGCGGTGGCGCCGGCCAGTTTGGTGAGGTGCATCTCATAGTAGAGCCTTATGCAGAAGGCATGCCTGATCCAACTCATTATAACTTTGGCGGGCAGGAATACAAGATGAATATTAAGTCTAAGGAAGAAGTAGATCTCTCTTGGGGTGGAAAACTCGTGTTCATCAACTCTGTGGTGGGCGGAGCTATCGACCTTCGCTTTATACCTGCCATACTGAAGGGTGTGATGGACTGTATGGAGCGCGGCCCACTGACAGGCAGCTATGCCCGCGATGTCCGTGTGGTTGTCTATGATGGAAAGATGCACCCGGTGGACTCCAACGAGTTATCGTTTACGCTTGCAGCACGCCATGCCTTCTCTGCAGCGTTCAAGGAAGCTGGTCCAAAGATTTTGGAGCCTATTTATGACCTTGAGGTGTTTGTTCCGGCTGACTATATGGGCGATGTTATGAGTGATTTGCAAAGCCGCCGTGCCATTATTATGGGTATGGATGCCGAAGCCGGCTATCAGAAATTATCGGCAAAAATTCCATTGAAGGAACTGTCCAACTATAGTGTGGCGCTAAGCTCGCTGACGGGCGGAAGGGCAAGTTTTACAACAAAGTTTGCCAGCTACGAACTTGTGCCTAATGATTTGCAGCAGAAACTGATTGCAGAGCATGAGGCAGAAACTGCCGAAGAAGACGCTTAAAAGCCAAACATACGGTTTTTATATGATAATTCCCCGAAGTGATTAAATAAATTGCTTCGGGAATTTTAGTTCTTTATAATGATGTAAAAGTTAATTAGAAGTTAAAACTAGTAAAATATTCGAGAATAATTAACAGATGATTGTTAAACTTTTAAGAAATAACTTATATTTGCAATTATGAAGAAGAGAACTATTTGGACTATAGCCATTGTGATGGGCATCGCCTTCGTCATATTGCTCGGCCTCCAGTTAACATACATACAGGAAATGGCCAATATGAAGAAAGAGCAGTTTGACGAAAGCGTGAACAGATCCCTCTATCAGGCGTCCCGCAACTTGGAGCTTAACGAAACATTGCGCTATCTGGAGAAGGACGTAAACGAAGCTGAGCGTCGCGCCTTCAATAAAGATAGTGTAGGCACGCGTTCCGGTAAGCCTAACGATGGTACGGTGCAATATTCTCATCAGTATTCTGTTGCAGGCAAAGATGGTACGGTATACTCGTCGTTCGAACTTAAGACATTAGAGACCAAACCCGCGCGTATGCCCAAGGCGATGATACTGAAGACAGATAAGAACTCGAATAACGAAGCCAGCAAATCGTTACAAGAGATTGTCAAAAACAGATATGTCTATCAGAAAGCCTTGCTCGATGAAGTGGTGATGAATATTCTGTATTCAGCGTCGGAAAAGCCATTAAAAGAAAGAATCAACTTTAAGATTCTGGACCAAGACCTTAAGGCAGAACTGATGAACAACGGAATTAATATTCCTTATCACTTTACGGTTAGCACAAGGGACGGCAGAGAGATCTACCGTTGTCCTGACTATACCGACGAAGGGGTAGAGTTTGTTTATAGCCAAGTGCTGTTTCGCAATGACCCGGCATCCAAAACAGGAATTGTAAGGGTAAATTTCCCGGATATCAACAGCTACATCTATTCCAGTGTGCGATTTATGATACCGAGCGTGGTGTTTACGTTCATATTGCTGATCACTTTCATCTTCACCATCGTTATAGTGTTCCGCCAGAAACGTTACAGTGAGATTAAAAATGATTTTATCAACAACATGACCCACGAACTCAAGACTCCTATTGCCAGTATTTCCCTGGCAGCGCAGATGTTTAATGATGAGTCTGTGGCGAAGAATGAGAAAATGACAAAGCATCTGATAGGTGTAATCTCTGATGAAACCAAACGATTGCGATTCTTGGTGGAGAAAGTGTTGCAGATGTCGATGTTCGACCGACAGAAAGCTTCCTTTAAGAAAAAAGAATTGGACCTGAACGAAATCGTGGAAACCATTGCCAATTCCTTCTCGTTGAGAGTGGAACACACGGGTGGGAAAATCCATGTGGATATAGGGGCTGTAGATTCAGCTATCTATGTAGATGAGGTACATTTCCAAAATGTTATTTTCAATCTCATGGATAATGCAGTGAAATATCACAAACCCGACCAACCGGTACACATCTATCTCAAGACTTGGAACGATGACCAATATTTATATCTATCTGTCAAAGATACGGGAATCGGAATGAAGAAGGAAAATCTGAAGAAGATTTTTGAAAAATTCTACCGAGTTCATACGGGAAATGTTCATGATGTGAAAGGGTTTGGCTTAGGACTTGCATATGTTAAGAAAATAATTGACCTGCACGATGGTGTTATCAAGGTAGACAGTGAGTATGGTCGTGGAACAACCTTCACCATCAAACTGCCGGTTATTAAAAGTTAGAATATTATTAATTTATAAAATAGATAAAGTTATGGACGAGAAAATTAAGATTTTACTTTGCGAAGACGACGAGAACTTAGGCACATTGCTGTGCGAGTATTTGATAGCAAAGGGATTTGATGCTGTGCTTTGTCCTGATGGAGAAGTTGGGTATAAAGAGTTTACCAAAACCAAATATGACATGTGTATCCTCGATGTAATGATGCCCAAGAAAGACGGATTCTCACTGGCTCAGGACATTCGTCAGATCAATACCCAGGTGCCAATTATCTTCTTAACCGCACGTGTGCAGAAAGAAGACGTGCTCGAAGGCTTTGACAAGGGTGCCGACGACTATATCACCAAGCCCTTCTCTATGGAGGAGTTGGTGAAGCGTGTTGAGGCCATCCTTCGTCGCGTTCGTGGTAAGAAAAATAAGGAGAGCACTCATTATAAGATTGGACGATACAGCTTTGATACGCAGAAACAGATTTTGGCTATAGGTGACAAGCAGACTAAACTGACAACGAAAGAAAACGAATTGCTGTCTCTGCTCTGCGCTCACGCCAACGAAATTCTGAAGCGTAACGATGCGCTGCGCACCATCTGGATTGACGACAATTATTTTAATGCCCGTTCGATGGACGTTTATATTACAAAGCTCCGTAAGCATTTGAAGGATGATGACCAAGTAGAAATCATCAATATTCACGGACAGGGCTATAAACTGATCATTCCGGAGGAAGACTAATCGATACAAAACATCTTATAGTTTGCCTATCGAAATGATTTGATGAGATGATTTAAGGAATTTCCTACTAATAGAAGATGTGATTCCTTGAATTCGAAGTTTTGCTGAATGTGGTCGAAAGTTCGATCATTCAGCAAAACTTTTTTATACAATAACAGCCCGCCCCCTTTTGGACTGAATGTTTATTATTATTGGATTACCTGCGATATACTAGCTCGTATTAAACAGAGTATACAGCATTGGCAGAAATAAGCAGAAATACTTTATTTTGTTATTGCGATTAACCCTTAGGTAAAATTGAATCAACGCGAATTTGGGGAGATAAAATTCATGTACAACGTAGGGCAAAATGGTGCGTGCATCCGCCTCAAAATAGTGACAGTATGTTCACAAATTTTGACATTTATCCTGGCTATGCCATGCTTAGCCTAAATTCAGATCTTGAAGAATTAGAAATGGTCAAATATATGAACAATTGGTCCTCTGATTTTTGCTTATTTCAAAATAAGTTAGCCTTTGTTTGAAATTATTGCTGTCCGGTAAAACTCAAAAG
>KQ959390.1 GCA_001552765.1 Bacteroidales bacterium KA00344 | reverse complement strand
ACTTGATCTTTTCTCTCGGCTTACAGTTTAAATTTTTCTGTATGCTTATGTATACTCATCAAAATTCACGTTTTGTGGTATATACTTCCTAATGAGTTTATCGGCATCCTCTTTATCTGTACGTGAATTTATATTTATATGCTACTTCGTTGTTGGCACAATGCCTGCATCAGTATCAGAGTTATGAATGCGTTGATTCACCTCAGAGCCATGCTTTCCAAAGTTCAGGTTGAAATGAAAGTCTATGCCGAAAACTTTACATAGATTTCTCGACCATACCATTTGATTGTAAGGAGCAAGGTGGGAAAGATTTTCTACTGACATTTCATAACGTGAACTGAAGATGTTCTGCAACTGGAGTTCTACACCCCATTTTTCCCTATTGTACCCAAAGACTATACTATGTGATTTCTCATCTTTGTTAAGTGTCTCCCCCCACAGTCTATGAAAACTTGTCTCAAGATTGGCGCCTACATACCAATTCTTGTACATTCCCATTAAGTTGGCACGCAAGCCCCAGTTGGTATGTGTATGCGTATAAGTATTGCCATTGCTGATATAGCGATTGACAAATGGGGTTAATTGAATGGATATATAATCCTTCCAAGGTTGTACTTTTAGGTTTATTTGAGAGTTCAGACGATGGAAGCCTCTTTGGTTGGCATAACTCCTAATATAGAAGCCATTCGAATAGGTCGTTTCTTCCATATATGGCTTGTCGTCATAGCTGTAACGGGTAAACCATTCTGCACTAATATACTTTGTTCCTATGCTAATTGACAGTTCATTAGAGAAAAATCTGACCGCCTGTAGATTTGGATTTCCACGGCGTATTTGGTAAATGTCTATGTGCTGTTCAACATCGCTTAATTCGGCAAGTGAGGGTGCGTACCCTCCCATGTAGGCTTTGTAGCGTATTGACAGATAATTGTTGAAACGGTACCCCAGCTGAATAGTCGGGCGAAATATATATTTTACCTGTTTTGCATTTTCTTGGCTGGCATAAGTTCTCATTACACCAACACCTACCATATAATCCAACTTCCCTAACGTTGAAGCCCATTCTCCAAAAGCATAACTCTCAGCAGTATTCATCTTTACGCTTGAGGATGTGTTTCCATCATATGCGTTTTTTGTGTACATCTGCTGATGTCGCAGACCGAATGACAACCGCGAATCCTTGATTTTCTGCTCGTAAATAACTTCAGCTATGGTCGAATATTTATTGCCATTGACATGGGAAGTTATTTCCTGCACAGCATTCCCCAGAGATTGGCGATATAAACGGTCGTTTTTAGTATTGATATATGTTCCTATCAGGTCAAAGAACAGATGCCGATCCTTGGTAAACTCATGCTGATAATAAATATCTAACGATGGATTGTTGCTCCTTGACTTGGTGCGGTCCTTGATATCGAATGTGTTGCTATCCTGAATAAGTTTGGAATTTCTATCAAATACCGCATGAGGCGTATTGTTATATAAATCACGAAAAGTAACACTCAATATGTTTCCGCTATTTATGTAATCGTATCCTATGGATAGATTGATGTTGTCATATCGTGCCTTTGTCTTTTGCCCTATCTCATAGTTGTTGATACTGGGTGTCGTTGCATTGAAAGCCTCCATGTTTTCACGTAACCAGTTTATATCACGCCGATTCCAGTTTACAGATGCCTTGAAGTTTGACTTACCTACATGATAATTACCCGATAACTGATAATCTCCTATACCTAAAGGGTTAATAGTGTTCATAAACTCTCCGGAGATGCTTCCACCATTCTTCTTTTCTTTTAAGATAATGTCAATTACGGCAGATACATTTCCGTATCTTAGACCAGGATTATCATGATATTCTATTCTCAATACGTCTGCCGGCAAGAGAGCCTTCACCTCCTGTATCTCTGCCTTTACACCATTAATACGTAACTCTACGGCATCCCCCATAGTGGTAGTCACCTTACTGTCAAGCGTATTTACAGAGATTCGTGAAAGCTGAAGATGCTGCAACAAACTTAAACCATTGCTTGATGTTTTTTGCTGAAGCAGATTAGGGATAATTATTTGGCGGTCAGCTTTTTGTATTACGTTGTTGGCGGTCACTGTAACGTCATTAAGCTGCTTACTTTCTGGCTCCAACACGATTGTACCCACCGAAAGGTGCTTAGAAATGTTTTGGCATTTAATTTCCTGCGTAGAATACCCAACAAAAGATATCCTTATTCTATAGTTCTCTCCTTCATGCGTATTCAGTTCAAAGCCGCCATTCATATCAGTTACCACTCCACTAATCATCTTATTTCCGCTTTCACGAAATAACGAAACAGTTGCAGCTGGTAATGGTTGCTTGTTTTCATCTACGACCGTTCCCGTAGTTTGTGCAGCAAGAATACCATAGCAGCCAGACATGAGCAACGTGAGAATTTTCTTTTTCATAAACATTATATTATATTTATTATATGTATTGTCTTATTATAATTTTGGAGTCAACATCATGATATGCCGACAACTTTTCTTGTCTTTCGATGTTGCAAATGTATTGGTTTCTCCAAATCTTTTCACTACACAAAAGTGTAATTCCAAGTGGCAGAGTCACCCAGCAAGTGCAAAATTAGTCAATCAGTTTATAAAACTCTTTTTTTGGTGTTGAAAACTTGAGTTTTTCACTT
>KQ959389.1:382-10645 GCA_001552765.1 Bacteroidales bacterium KA00344 | reverse complement strand
ACGTGTAAACGCAATAAGGACGTTCAAAGATTTAGTTGCGGATTTGAGGATAAAATAAAAAATCCCCACCTCCAGTATGTATAGAATAACCTTTGTTTTATGGTGCACGGAATTTGTTGTCTCTATGCACGTTTTTCTTAGGTACATCTTTAATACATTCTATGGGTGGGGATAAATGAGTGTGTTATTTAACTAACACTTTTTTCTATTGGTGTCCGCTAAAAACTGATTGAAAGTTCTACAAGCCTTTGTTTTTCGGCAATACAGACACATTTTTCCAGTGTGGGCTTACTTTTTATTTTAAATAGTAACCGTTACTAAAAACTTTTTTTTGCATGAAATTTAGCCGAATATTCAGAGAAAAATACCTCAAATGATACTTTTATAAGCATTCTTTATTACAACGAATTGGAGAGGAAAGTTTTACCGGACACCAATAACTTTTTCCCATTGATGATATAAACGCCACGTTGCAATGTGTTGACTGTTTGTGCATCTGCATGGTTCATGTATCTCTTGCCGGTGATGTCGTATACACCAAACTTTCCCTGAGACACCTTAACACCACGGATACCAGTAGCAATGTTGTTGGCTGCATTTTTCCAGCCGTTTGCGCTTCTGTATTTCTCCTCGCTTCCTGCTGGTACTTCTAATACAAAATCGTCATCAAAGCCACTGAAAATATTTACCCAATCGACAGGATCTGTTTTCTTCTCACCTGTTATAAAATCGAATACGCCACTTATTGTCTTGGGAGGCTCTACTGCATTACATACGGCTTTCTTCACACCACAGGCAGAAAATGCACCCTCGTCTTCACCTTCGAAGGTTTTGAGTGTCTTTGGCAAGTACACCTCTTTACATTGAGCATTGTGAGCAAATGCTCCCATGCCAATTGTTTCTACTTGTGTTTGTGAAAGATCTACCTTCTTAAGATTGCAGTTGTAGAATGCTTTTGTACTCACTTTCTTCAAACTTTTCGGGAAAGTAACAGTCTCCAAAACACTACATTCTTCAAAGGCACTCTCCTCAATTAAAGTGATGTCATCGGGTAATGTTAAGGACTTGAGTGCAGTACAATGTTTGAAACATTCTTTCCTAAGCGTCGTCAGTGACTTTGGTAATTTTACGTCCGTAAGACTTAGACAATCCCAGAAGATGTATTCGCCAAGGCTTGTTACCCCCTCTTCCACCACTATTTTTTTGATCAAGGAACGGTCTAATGTGTGGTTGTCTGTTCCCCACGCATACCCAGAGTTACCATCTGCGTGTTCCATCTCTCCAGTTCCGCTAATGGTAAGTGTTCCATCATCGGTAAACGTCCACTTCAAATTATCACCAATAGTTCCGTTTACATTGCCTGCGAATGCACCCATGCAAACGAACAGGCTCATTGTTAACATGTAAATTTTTCTCATACTATAAAAATATTAAATTAAACATATTTAGGTAAAACCTATTTCATGATGTTTAGTAAGAGAAGGCAGGCATTTATAATGCCCATGCCTTCTTATTTCGCAGGTACAACTACTTTCTTGACCTCAAAGTCAACCGATGAGTTGTTTGTATCAGATAATCTTTTTCCATTGAAACGTCGAGTTATCATCTTGCCTGCACCAACGTCTATTTTGTCATCAGCCTTTTCGTAAACGCCATTCCAACCTTTGTCCAGTGTACCCGATATAGGGAAACTTTTTTCAGTCGTAACTCCTTTGAACCTTACGTTTACAGCATCTACGACCCATTGGTTCGGTAAGAACATGAGAATTTGTGAATGTGAGTGATGTCCACTCTCGTTCCACATGACATAGCGTCCATACTTTGCCGTCGGCTCCTCGATTTCTTTTAGCAATGCTTCGTTAATCTTGACATTGTTCATATTCTCTTTAATCTTCTCGATAGGTTCTGCCAAACGTATCAGCGCAATGGTGAAGTTACGCTCAAATCCGAAAGGTACATACTCATCGTCGTCTTCATCCCATACTCCGACTTTCGATTTGTCCTCTTTCATCCTGTTTTCCTGTTCTTTGTCGTCTTCCTTGCAATAGAGGAATGTCATGTGTGGAACGTTTTCGTTACCATTCTGCCCCCATTCAAAGTCGGCTTTGGAAAGGTCGATAAGCTTTTCGACACCTTTGTATTTGGTTGGATCTTCTTCATTCTGTGTCAAGAACTTCTTGTATCCTTCCGCATGATTGATGGCTTTCATGGCAATAACGATGGTTTTGCCTGCCTTTACGATGTATGGCATGCCACTTTTATCTTTAGGGAAACCAATCATATTGGAAACGCCAAACCCTTTCTGTCTATAATCGCAATTAGGTTTGTCAAAGTTGATTTTGTCAACAGCGTTGTACTGACAGAGTGCCAAAGCCATGTTCTCAAGGCTTATGTCATGGTCGGTAGGGTTGTAGACGGAAATAAACTTGTCATCCGTTTCTTCAGATTTGTAGCCTTTGGGTGTCTCCACGAAGTCTCCAGCATAGTAAATGTCCTTGATAATCAGGTCTGCACTTTCTGTCTCAGCGGTATTTTTCTTTTCTTCTGGTTGTCCGTCGCGTGTACAGTTTGCGAAAAGCGCAATTGTTGCCAATGCGCATAGCATCATCTTTTTCATTTGTTGGTCTTATTTATATCAATTATTGTTATTTCTTTATCCTTGTATGTCTCAACTCTTATTTCTTCTTGGTACGTGCATTGATGGAATTGACTTTCCAGTATGCGGTCATGTCTAACGGTTTGTCCTTGCTGTCACGTCTGCACAGTGATGGTACACCTTTTGTAAAGTTCAGTGCAGAACTCATTTCGGCCACAAATCCCTTTCCATTGCTGCGACGGATTAGCGCACCTTGTAATTGCGAAGGATCGAATGACGGATTAGAAAAGTCATTAATTCCAAATATCCGCTTGCAGACACTTGCTGTTCCTCTGTCGTACCACCATACTTTTTCTTTCTTTTCTTCTGTTCCTTCCATTACAGCGTGTCCTGTCGCATCATATACTGTTACAGAACTTGGACCTGTCAGCAAGTCCATTTTCTTCTCTGTCGAAGGACAAATAGTAAGGAAGTCGACAACCCAATTGTAATTCAGCTCAATAGCATTGACGCCTCCCATGCCAGTCGTGTTAGATATTTCTTGATAGTATGCCGTTGGATATTTTCTGTTCTTTTCCAGCTCTCTTTTCTTCAGCGGATCTTTCTCGTCATTAATTTGGTCCTGCTCGGTTGCATACAATTCATACAGGTGATACCAGTTGTAGCGTGAACGTGGCGATTCGTCAGGATAAAATCCGTTTTTGTCTTTTTCATGAGGCTTGGAAGCATCGCCATCAGGCAGTTTCACCAAAGCGATGCGTATACTCTGGCTTGGTCCTTCGAATGGACGTTCGTCCCACAAAACAAGGTCACGCATGTTTGGAATATCCTTGTTGTCAAATTTGTCTTCAGGGTTGTACATTCCTTTTTTTAGTTCATGTTGGTAGCACAATTCAAAGGTTTTGTTCCTTGGAAGATTACTGTAGTCGGGCAGAGCCTCCCAGCCATAGAATTTCTTCTTTGCCTCTTCTTCAGTGGTCTCATTCTCATCAAGGAATTTCTTCTTGTGGTCGCACGCATATTTCACCACGATAACGCTATCGCCAGGTTCGATGACATGCGGCTTTTGTGTTACAGGGTCATTAGGAAAGTAAGACATGCCACCAATGCCATAGTATCGCTTTGTGAAATCTCCATTACCGTCTTTTTGGAATGAATATTGAACACTTGGGTCTACAACATGATATGCGATTGCCATGTTCTCAAGTGATATTGGTTTATGGGTTGGATTATATATCACCAGATAGCTGGCATCCTTGTATCTGCTATATTGGCTTTTGTAGCCCATGGAGGACAAATCCCTATAAGTGCAGTAACCAATGTAAAAAACTTCTTTGAAAATGAGGTGGTCTACTGTTGAATTAGCATCAGTTCTGTCTGGCATGTCCCCATTTCTTTGACATGCCGTAAATAGACTTGATAATGCCACGAGTGCAAATATCAACATATAATTTATTTTTTTCATAGCTTTGTTTTATTTATTTGTTGTGATGTTCTTTTTCTCATAAAATCTTTTATGGATCATAGGAACCAGTTGCCAAATGCGCCAAAACCATGCGTCTTAACATTTTGGCTTGCTTCGTATGCTTGTTTTCCTGTTAATCCAATCTCTCTACCTAAGTAAAAATAATATGGTTCTGAAGGAGAAACATTTGTAGGATCTGAGTCGAACCTGTTGCAATACACCTTAATAGGTATGTTGAAGCGTATAAGCTCTTTCCATTCAGGAACCTCAAGGGTTGTATTCTTCGATTGCCAGAAAGGATTATAGAATGGCGCGCAGGCTTTTTCGCTCTTCATCCAGTCCCAATATCCAGCATAGTCCAGCTCCTTGTTGGCAATGATAGCCTTAGGAATATATGCCTTCTTTCCCTTTTGACATTTCATAACTCTTATGGAAAGATAGAAGTAGGGCAATATATATGAAGGACGGCTATATACTACCGACTCATCAGAAAAACCTTTTACCTTAAAGGGCCACGTATCATTTTTTTCTACATACCCATATCGTCCGTCTATTTCAGGTCTAAAGTTAGATGAAGGCTCGTTAGCCTCATAATAAAAGTTGATATGTCCTTTTAGTCCTACACAGTCCTTGTCATAAGAAACGCATGAATTAGCATCGGTGGCATCAAGGGGTGGCAGCAACCTAATGTTGTAAAACTCGCGCATACCGTCAGCCATGGCATTCTGATGCCATGTGTCACGGTAGGCATATTCAAACAAATTCTTAGTTGCATTTTGTCTACGCATGAAGATATCGTGACCTAAAGTTTCGTTCTTATCTACTCCTTCGAAATAAGGTGATACGACAGGATGATCGTCTACTTTGCCATCTTTCCCATTTTTGTCAACTTCCCATGTACCTCTACAGTCTTCAATCTTGTATGGGTTACCCTTATCGTCAACGTCGCTGATGGTAAAGAATATTTGATACTCATCAGAGTGCTTGTATATCTCATCGTTAAGCAACTTCCCATCTTTATCCAAGAAGTACAAGCATATACCCCAAAGGTTTTTATCTCCACCTATAAGGCGAATGTAAGGTTGCTGGGGAGTAGGCTTGTCTAACTTCTTTTCAAAAACAGTTTGAATACTCTTTTCCCACTCCACCTTTACAGTAGGAAACTTTTGTGAGTTGTTTTCTACTATGACAAATTCTTCTTGTCTCCATGGCGCTGATGGGTAAACATAGTTGCCGTGAAACTTCTCATCGCCATGCGAGTGTCCTTCCTTGAACATGACTATGCAGCGTGCCCAGTTGTTGAATGCGCCATCTTGGTCGGGGTTGTTCATGGCATTGCCAAAAGGAGCTTTTTTCTGCAAGCTGTCAACCATGGCATCCGCGCCGCTGTGTGGCACCTCTTTGTGCTCAAGTGGATTTTCGTTATAATTGATGTTCATGTTGCCAAAGATAAAGTCATCGCATGATGTACATAACATCAATATAAGAACGAAGCAAAAACTATATTTTTTCATTTTTTTTATGTAAATGTCTTGATTAGATAATCCAGTATAACAGGCACTTTGCTAAACGCTCTCACTTCTCTTAGCCGTGTATGCACAATTTCCTTAGTCAGGAAAACGCATTAGCTTTGTGAGGAATGATAGCGCGCAAATGCCTTTCATTCAGCTGAAGCCTACATGATGAATATATTCTTACGGTTTCTTGACAGCAAATATTGAGGATTGAAGAAATATTGCTTGATTTCATTGGTGTCCATATGAGGATAGAATTTTTTGAAATCTTCTGCGAACTTCTCGTCTCCATCTTTCATGTCCGCAATGACACGGAATGTTAAAGGAATATCAATGTCGTGATTACTCCATTCTGATTTTATCTCATTAAAATTGTAAAGTCCTCTACCTTTTCCAAGTCCGAGCGTAGGAATTTCTGAACAAGTTTCTGAGTTGGCATCTGGATTATCATTTCCATATTTGGGCCAAATGGCATTCTTTGATTTATCCATTTGCGATACGATGTTGCACAGGCTTATTTGCATGGCAAATTCGGTATTGGCTTGGTTAAACTGCAGCACACCCTTAAATCCCATTCTGTCTAAATTGTTTGGCCCGGCACCAATCTTTCGGCATTGATGCAGCAATTCTACGAAATCGCCTTGCCTTTGTCTCAGTGCGTTTGTTCCATCGTCAACCACGCCGCCGTCGCCGCTACCTTCTTGATATTCATATCCCAATTGTTTCTCAAATGGGTCGGTATCTCGGTATTGGTATGTAAACAACTTGTTGGCAAGCTCGGCCGCATGCGGCATGGTGAGCGTTTGAAAGAATTTAAAGCCATTTTCTGTCCATGTGGCTTGATCTCTTTTCAGCGTGGGGAATATATTTATCGCTTTGTCTATCAAAGTGCTGTCATATGGCATGATTTCTGATTTGTTTCCACTTTCAGGTGCAAGCAGTGCATTGGTAGTGGTGATGTCACAGGTCTTTAACTTGTCGCCCTCCATTTCAAAAGTAAGCTCTGGATAATAGGTGGATTTCTCATCCAGTGTATGTGGATAAAAACCCTGCTTACTGTTCTTGGATATAGTTTTACCGTCTATAGTGTAACTGTGTTGCAACACCTCGTTGCCAATGGTAAAGAAGTGTTGGTGCTGTACCAGTGTGGAGTTGTCGAGGTCTGGGTCTCCGTTTTTCTTGTAATAGAACTGTATGAACTCACCGTTTATTTGTTGGTGGTTGGCTCCATAATATGTAAGCTCAAGTCCATAATAAACGTCATCAGACGCAACTACATCAAAATGGTCGCGCTGACTCGTAATTTGCATTTGTCCGTTGTCGCCCTTGCTTATCTCAATTTGTTGCATGAGAGGATAGTCTGTCGGTTTATCCGTGTTCAAGCTTATCATGTTGTACGAGTCTTGTTCGTATGTGTTGTCTATACTGTTGTCGGCACCAAAGTTTCCAACCTTTATGTTACCGCCCTTGAACCCCATTCTAAGTACGGCACTCACTGCATATATCTGTGAGTGTCCCTTGCCATTGTACTCAATAGAAGCAGGAGGAGCTTTTACTACTGTTTTCAAAAAATCATCAACAGCGTTGATAGAACATGCGGTAAGCATGCAGCAGCATCCTACAGCTAAAATAGTTGAACGCATTATTGTCTTATATTGTAACTTCATTTTCTTAAAATTTAATGATTGTGCGCAAAGAGTAGTTCATGCCGCGTTCGTGCGCATAATATCTAAATCGGTCTGTATATTCCTTATATAATGTGTTGAGAATGTTGTCGCCTACCAACATTACCTTTATTTCCCTGTTGCTGGGCAACTTGAAGGCAACGTCTGCTGTGGTGCCAAGCAAGAAGTAAGGGTCGGGCGATACTGCCACTAAATCCTTGTTGGGGTCGAAACGTTTCTGTTTCGTGACATAGTTACCAGAGAGAGAGAACGATGCCTTTATCTTTTTCTCTGCACCGAAGACATGTTCGTAATTGGCTGACAGTCCATACTTGTCTGATGGCATGAAAGGCAACCAGTCGTCTCGTGTAATGTTGCGTGCAAATATCCATTCGCCCTTTGCTACGATACTGAGTCCTTTAATGGGATTTACTGTAGCTTCTATATCGCCACCATACAGCCTCACATCGTCCTGATCGTACATAAACTTGGCGTATTTTCCGCTTGGACTGTTATGAAAACGATTGGCGCCATAGCCGATATGGTCGTATATATAACTGTTGATGTGTTGGTAGAACATGCTTGGCTCTACAGATACCCATGTGTTGCGATACCTTGCGCCTAAGATGGACTTCCAACCGCGCTCACTCTTTAGGTTTCTATTGCCCACTACCCAGTAAGAACCTTCTTGCAATCCGATGGCATAAAGCTCGTTAATGTCTGGTGGACGCCACGACCAACCGATGTTCGCACGCATGTCCCAGTTGTCGTTAAACTGATAGTGAGTGGCAAAGCTCGATGTGAAATTGCTGTAAACCTTGAAGTCATCGTAATAGTCGTACTTGTTCAACGTCGTGTAACCGCTCACGCTCATTACTCTAAAGTCGTAACGCAAGCCCAATTCGCATTGCAATTTTTCAAAGAAAGTCGCCTTTTGCAACAGGAAGCCACCCATGGTGAGAGCCGCAAAGTTTGGTACAAAGGCAGGATTCTTGGTGCCTGGGAAGTTGTAGTTTATCTGGTATGTGTTTGCCACGCCTGCGAAGGTAGACATTTTGTAAGGCTTCCATGAAGCACGATATGACAAGTCGCCCTTGTATGTTTTCAATATAAGGTCTTGCATCGGGATGACGCTCCACTCCTTTTTCATACGGTTCTCGTACTCCTGTCGCAAATTTTCTTGAAACGACAAAGTCAGATCCAGCGATTGCTTTGAGTTGATGCGATATTTCACCTCGCCCTTCAGCGTGAAGTGTTGTGATTGCTGGAAGGGTATACCAATTTCATAACTGAATGGTTGCAATGACGACTCTGTTGGACGACCAATGCGGAATCGTTCTTGTAGTTGTGCCAAGTCGGATATTTGGCTACCAAAATAGATACCGGAGCGTTGGTAGAACAAACTTGTAAGCACTGTTGCCGTGATGCGCTTGTTCTCAAAACCACACATAGCAGACATGCTGATGTTGTTGTACCCCGTGTTGTTCATGATGTATTCGGGTGTATGGTAATCACCGCCACGAGTATAGTTACCATGCAGACGCATACCGAAATTCTTCCAACCTGCCTCAATACTTCCCGAACCGCTTATCCCTCGGGCATTGGTGTCATAGCCGATGTTGGTAACTCCTTTCACGATAGGCTTGTTGTGTCCATAGGGTAGGGGCGCATCATTGAGCAATACCACACCTCCCATGGCGCCAAAACCGTAACGAATACACTCAGCACCCTTTACAACCTCTACCATGCTGGCACCTGTATAGTCAATTTCTGGTGCATGGTCGTTACCCCAACTCTGACTCTCTAATTTTACACCGTTGTTCATCAATAGAATTCGGCTACTGTGCATACCCTGAATAACTGGTTTAGCCACCGTACTACCTGCACTGATAGAACTCACACCAGGAATAGATTCCAATAATTTTGCCAACGAGGTGGCACCACCTTTTTCGAGTATACTTTGATCCAAAGTCTTGGCTTGCTGCAAGATGTCGGTGTGTCTCTTTTTTGATGTCACCGTTACTCCACTTAATTGCTGTGCATCTTCCTTTAACTTGATGTTCAGCGTGCGTGTTTGTGCTGACACATAAGAAATGTAACTCTTGTAACCTACGAATGTGACAGTGATTTTCACCTTCTTGCCGCTGTTGCCTAACTTTATAGCGCAGGTACCCGACTCGTTGGTGACGTATGTCTTACCGTTGCTATCTTTTACAACGGCTCCTAATATGGGTTCGCCCGTTAGCGCATCTGTAACTTGAAGAGTCACGCTACCTTCCTCGGTTTTATCTGTGCTTGCGTTCGTGCCATTGTGTGCCTTTGTGGCAGAGATGCTTAGAAACAGCATCGTCAGCATTAGCAAGCATCCCTTGAAAAGAGATTCTCGAACCGATAGAATCTTTTGCGTTCGTTGTTCTTTTTTCGACATTTTACTATTTTAATAATTGTTATTATACTGAAATATTATTTCGAGTTGCAAAGGTATTTCAACTTTTCGATTCAGAAAAAAAGTGTGCATACCCAAAAATAGGTATTTTTTTGTTACTCCTTTTTGCGGGCATAACTACTTTAGCGAAAGCAGTTGATGTAGGTGAGCTTGTAGAATAAGTCGTGTTCTTCTTGTTTGGAATGTGGTCTGAGTGCACATTATTTATTTTATTGTGCGTAAATGCAGGTGTTGTACACATATTTTACTTCCTTTGCCTTACTATCTCTTTGTTATAAGACGTAGTTGATGACAGCCCAGTGCTAGTCATCGAGCAAAAGAACAGTATGTTTATGAATAAGCAAAAAATGAAAACTAACGACTCTCTCAACTTACCAATAAACGTTACCTTGTATCCTTTGTCCTCATCACCTCCCTGTTTTTTCTCTTTGGGTTGCCCGTGTCATCCTGCATGTACTTAACAACCTGAGTTCGGGATAAAAATGTTCCGTGCTCTATAGCTCCCCCAAGAGCATAAACATATCTTCTCTATCTTGAGACAGAGGTTATGGCTTATATGACAAAAATGTGCATAATTT
>KQ959389.1:0-282 GCA_001552765.1 Bacteroidales bacterium KA00344 | reverse complement strand
TTATATGACAAAAATGTGCATAATTTAGAGACGTTTTCTTTTATGTGACAAAAATATGCATGGAATCTTCTGTGTTCCTTTTATCTACTAGGCTTGTGGCCTTTTATTAGGTTCTGGATGAGTATCTTTCTTCTCTTCACACTCATACCCCTGTGCAGGTTCAATTTTATCTTCAATTCAGAGTTTAGCGATTCCAAGGCATTATTCGTGTTCGGGATATTCAGATCTGGGTGGTCGTACCACGTCCACAGTCACGGCATGTTCCTCTTCAGGCTCATATAT
>KQ959388.1:9574-9958 GCA_001552765.1 Bacteroidales bacterium KA00344 | reverse complement strand
GTCATAGTACCTTGCACCATAATAGTACATGCCTGTCTCCTCACCAAACTCCTTGGCGTTGAGTTTTACTCTACGATTGGCTGCACTCGGCATAGAACAAGCAAGCTTGCCTCTGCCCTCGTTGGCACAATCGTTGAATCGATAAGGCATGTTCCACGTATTGTTGCAGTTGGCTTTCCCTGCGGCCGCCGATTTCCGCGTAAGCTCCAATTCATCTATGAACACCTCGCCATACGGTACATATTCAATGTGCTGCATGACCTCACCATCCAAGTTGGTGATGTAACTACTGCTGCCCAAATGGTCTGGGTGATAGTAGAACTGCATCTTTTCGTACTCGTCCTTAGGCTTGTTTCTTGTACTTACAGAAAGAAGCTGCGTTAT
>KQ959388.1:3582-9474 GCA_001552765.1 Bacteroidales bacterium KA00344 | reverse complement strand
TTTAACGTCAATCTTTCCTGTTTATTGCTTACGGATTTGTTATACCCATGCCATCTTTCGCACCATTGATTACTTCCGTTAAATTGCAATGTGGACATTGAAACTCAACTTCCAACCTGGAGTGCAAAGTGCCGATGCGTTCTCGTATATTCATTTTTCTTTGTTTTGGACTGCAAATATAGCAAAAGGAAGAGCATTTATCCCTGTTTTCTATTCCTAATATTTTAAAAATACATTGATAATCAAATGATTATTTTGATAATTCCCAATTTGGAGCATTACCCATACCAACTACCATTTCGCATCTTTTGAAAGTAAAAAATCTATAGATGTATCTAAATCGTAAAGCCACTGAAAACCTTCTAATTTATTTTTCAAAAGTTCTTTTACTATATATTCCATTTCACGATATGCTCCACGTGTTAATTGACATGAAAATTTCTTTTTACCTAGCTGTATAATCCCATTATCATTAGTACTTATAACGAAATCTAGGACAACGTCTGTCTTTTGAATGAATTTCTCCTCAGAGACCCTATAAAAATTTCTTTGCTGCATATTCTCTAAAATATTCTCGAAAAGCAACAAATCTTCTTTTGTAAAATGTGACAAGCATATTATCTTGTCACATTTGTACAAAAAAGAATAATTACTAAATATAATTATTTCCATTAACTTATGGATTGATGTTCTTTCACTTGTTGTTCATAACGATGCATTTCCTTCTGGTAATTGTACCGTAGAGTTAACCAGCAAGTGCAAAATTAGTCAATCATTTTATAAAACTCTTGTTTGGTGTTGAAAACTTGAGTTTTTCACTTCCAATCTGGACGTAATGTGCCGAAGCGTTCTCGTATATTCATTTTTCTTTGTTTTGGGTTACAAATATAGCAAAATGCAGAGAATCTATCCCTGCCTCTACGCCTAATCTTTTAAAAATCACATTGATAATCAGATGATTATTTCAATAACTCCCGATTTGGAGCATTACCCCACATTTATTATTTTTTTATTTTGACAAATCCTGATTTGGGGCATTACCATGACCATTAACAAATACAAAGTCTGTATAATCCCCTATAACTAACGTATCTTTTGAGATTCTCTGTATTTTGTAATCAATATATGGATAGAGCTTTCCCACAGGATGTGGAAGTTTCCAATAAATAAAAACTCGCATGCCATCAACATCAAACACTTTAGGGAATAAAATGTCCTGTTGGGAAGTAAATTCTTCATCTCCTTTCTTATTATAAGAATTGAATCTTAAGCCTTCTCTGGCAAATTTAAAAGAAGAACCAGAATTAACACCTATCCAATACTTTACACTGTCATCAGTTAATAATTGGATAATTTCTGAATTGCTAAGTTGCCCATTGCCAGATTCCATTGTTTTATGAATAGAACAGCAAGAGAACATAGTCATTATACCTATAATAAAAAATATTTTATTTTGTTCCATACACTTAAAAGATTATTTTGATGCAGGTACAATAGCTTCTTGCAAATTAAATATAAAATTCACCATATTATTTTCAGAGCTGAAAGCGTAGAGTCAACCAACAAGTGCAAAATTAGTCAATCATTTTATAAAACTCTTGTTTGGTGTTGAAAACTTGAGTTTTTCACTTCCAATCTGGACGTAAAGTTCCGAAGCGTTCTCGTATATTCGTTTTCTCTTGATTTTGTGGTGCAAATATAGCAAGAGGCAGGGAGGCTATCCCTGCCACATTACTTTATCTTTTGGAAAGTACATTGATAATCAGATGATTATTACAACAACTCCCGATCTGAAGCATTACCACTTCTGATTTAAAACAATACCACCCTACTCTGGACTTATAAAACGCAATAGTTTTACCCTGTCACCTGATATATTATACACCCATTCAAAGACTCCGTCTGTCATGGGGGGGATTTTCGTGTCCAAAAAGTTAAATAGTCGTTTTGAACCATTATGGGGAATTAAAATGTTTTGGTTCTTGTCTTTTTGGAGAAAAAAAATATGCTTGCCTACAACTGTATATCCAAACGTGTCGGAATCATACATTACATTTTTTTTATCGAGCATCCAAACATAAACTCTGCAACTACCTTGCATATATATTATGAATATATTATTATTGTTTTGATTATAACGAGCAGCAATGTTGTTCACCGTCTTTAAAAAGTTACAATGTATTATCCGATAGGATGGTAAATACACTTTTTTTACTGTTCTCTGTGAAAAGCAGGGAACAAATATCAGAAGGAATATAGATATGATAAAGTGTTTCATTTTTTTCTATTTTTAGTTGTTCTTGTTGCAGTAACAGTAAAACCTTCCAAATTAACAGAATAATCTTCTATTTTTGAGTTGGGACCAAATGTGACATATTCTCCACTCTTAGGTCCATAAATACCAAATGTTATTGATTGGTTGCTAATCTCTGTCATTTTTTGGGCAATAGGAATATCTCCATATTTACCTCCAATATTCGATGGAATAAGTACATTACTTGGATGTGAATGATAAAATGCACGTAAAGTATATCCATTTTTAAGTTGTTTGTTAAACAAATCAACCATACCAGACTCACTCTTTTCATTATGAGAAGTCGTTAGGTAATTCAAACCTTTTGCACCCTCAGTACCTGTCTGCATAATACTCCATTCTACTGATGTATTCTTAGCAAAACTTTCAAATAACTGTTTGGCATGCTTATCTCCACGTACCTAATAAACATGGTATCTTGTTCCTCCATCTGTTTTCTGTCCCGAAGCCTTTTCGATTGTTCCATATTCAAATGATAAACTTTTTCCTTTTACCCTCTTTCCTGCTTTACTTGCAAAAAAGAAAGCATCGTGCTTATCAGTCTTTATCTGTTTGACGATGTCGCCTTTGCTATTAATTTCCCATTCGTCTCTTCCATCAGGATCAACTAATATTATCGGGTTATTCCTTGTATAGCAATAGATAGTAAGCCATGGCTTTTCCTCTGCAGATGGATCCACACTCATCCACAGGCCCAACCTCGGCTCATAGTACCTCGCACCATAGTAGTACATACCTGTTTCCTCGTCAAATGTATGGGAAGCCATTTGCATTCATAAGGAGATATGTAAGTGCTTGATTGCAAATGTAAAGCATTAATTCGTAAAGCGCAAGAGAATGAGGACAAATTTCGTAGTTTTCATTTTCTTGCTGTGAATAACATAAGGCATAATAGTTGTTTTGCCATTGCTATTCTTCCCGCCTTTGATAATTTCCGTTGAATTGCTATGCAAACATAGAACTCAACTCCCAATCTGGAGCTTTACCCAAGAAACGGCAGAATATTTTATTTCCTGCCATTTCTAAGGAGGTAATTAAGACCAACTGTGCAAATTTAATTTTATAGGTGAAATCTTAATGATTTGTTCAATAAGTAATCCTAGAGATGTACTACTATACTCTCCATAATAAAAATGATACTTTTTACCGTTACTCATTAAAAAAATCTCCCAACCACCTTTTCTAACTTCATCTTTCTGAATTGAATTTAACCCTGACAGTTTTGAATTCAAGACTTTAATAATTTTAAAATCACCTTCGCTAAGAGTAATTTTTTTTTTGTTTATGATTTTATTAAAATACTCATCTTCTGAATCACTTGTTTTAATCCCATAAGAAACCTCTAATTGTCCGTATTCAAACATCTTAATTAAATATGTTTCCGAATTCATTCCTGTTGGGAAGATAACACATTTAAACATAATTTTATTATGTGGATTTTGTTTCTGACATCCAATACCTAATAAAATAAAAGATATTAAACATATTATATTTTTCATATTCATCAGTATGCCCCCCTTTGCTTTAATCCTTGTTCTTTTCTAATATTATTCTCGTTATGAGTATTATTACCTTTTAATCCTACCGTTTCAAGTTCTTCTTGTGGTACTATTTGAGATGTCTTTTTACCATTTACGTCTTTATATGTATATGAACTTTTTATAGAATAATCTATTGCTTTTCCCTTCATTGATCTTTCACCATGAATCATTTCATGAGCTAACCCAATTTCATTAGGTCTGTTTTGGTCTGAAACATTACCTGTTTTTGGATTTTTTGTGGGAATTAATGGATTAGCTGAAATATCAAAATTCACCTTTACATTAGTTCCTTTTCCATTCGTAGCGTTAGTAGAGTTTACATCCGTTTCATAATTTGTACTTCCAATTTTCCCTATTTCTATAGTCATTTGTTTATCACTTTTAACTATATTTGAAATAAGTCCAGTTCCCGTAGTCAGTTTCTTATTAGTATTCCTTACCCCTGTTTTCATTATTATTACTGTTCCATCTTGACGAACTCCTAATTTGTCATTTGTAAGTTTTTGAAGGTAAGTTAAAATTTTAATTCTTTGTTGACGATTTCCTGCTAACTTAAGCTCTTTTCCATCGGGATCAATAAACTTTACGGGGTTGTTCATACAATAATCATAACTGGAAATATTTGGATACTTCTCTTCCAGCGGATCACAACTCATCCATAAACTCAATCTCGGCTCATAGTACCTTGCACCATAGTAGTACATACCCGTCTCCTCATCCAGTTCCTTCGCATTGAATCGATAAGGCGTGTTCCACGTATTGTTGCAGTTGGCTTTCCCTGCGGCCGCCGATTTCCGCGTAAGCTCCAATTCATCTATGAACACCTCACCAAACGGCACATACTCGATGTGCTGTGCCACCTCGCCGTCCAAGTTGGTGATGTAACTACTGCTGCCCAAATGGTCGGGGTGGTAGTAGAACTGCATCTTTTCGTGGTCATGGTTGGGCTTGAAACCTTGTGCCAACGAGTGCAAAGCAAGCTCGCTTGTAGTTTGCCGAATGCCGCCAAGGTCCAACTCCGTTAAGTTGCCGTCGATGGCTGCGCGTGTCATGGCTTTCGCCTGTGCCGCCTCCGGCATACCGTTGTAGTTGTCGTTTACCGCACGATTGTATCGTGTGGCAATAATGGAAACAAATCCATGCGATTGAATCGCACGACAGCCTAGAGAGGGTGTTAAACCCAATATTGCCACGCGATTCAATCGCACGGCAGCAGGGGGCAATATTGTGTTAAAATACAAAAACATCTCCACATAATCATCAAAATTCATCAAGGATTCCCTTTGGGATTTCCTTGAATTCCTAGGCCACAACATACAATTGGTTTAAAGAAAACAGGTATACCCGTATTGATAGAATTATTTATAACGTCAAAAAAAACATATATGTAAAAGAAAGGAATTCGCTTATCAATTGATGTCGGAGAAATATTCCATTTAACAGCCAATTCCATGTTCTTTTTGCTGTTCAGATAATCATTCGCTATACATAATCTAATCGCTTGTCCCTTCACAGAATAAACTTTATACACAAAAACAGAATCTGAGCATAAAGTATAGAAAAGGTTTTGCTTCTTTAGAGGAACAGGATATATGTTGGGGGCAATATAATTACCATATTCCCTATCAAATGGAGAAAACTTGTAAATTTCTACATTTTTATAGCAAGGAGAAACTAATGCCGAATAAATTTCTTTCGGACTCATTATACGAATACTATCTATTTGGGTCGTAAAATAAAAAGTGTCCATTGAGTGATCTATTGACAATGTATCTTTTCTAAAGATTTCTTTCTTGCTGTAACGCTCTATAAGAAATCCTTCTATCTTTACCATCTCTTCTTGACTATATGCATAAAATTGATAGTTCGCAAAGAAGATTAATGCAAAAAAATATTTATCCATAACCGTTATCAAAATTAGAGCCACAATTACCATTGACATAGTCGCTATTGTCTACATCGTCGTATGGCAAATCAAATGTCTTGTAATTGTCCTTGATGGATTGTAACTGCTGATTGTACTTATCCTTGTAATTG
>KQ959388.1:0-3482 GCA_001552765.1 Bacteroidales bacterium KA00344 | reverse complement strand
TCATAACTTCTTATTGTTTATGGTTATCAAGTACTTAACGTTGTTCTTTCCTATTTATTGCTTACGGCTTTTAATACCCATATAAGGGTAATGATGAACACCCATATAAGGGTATTGCCTGTTACCCTTATATGGATGTTGGAGCGCGCTCTTGTATGGGCAAGTTCAAACAATCTAAATATGGTTTAGCACTCTCTTGTTGTTTTAATGTTATACATTCTGTTATTTATCGCTACTGTGGCTTGCCGTTTGTGTGCCACGTTTGTTGTTCTTTAATTTGACCGTCATATTTTGAAAATTAATGCTTCTAACATTTATTTCACAACTTTGTTGTTTAACTCATTTATAATATATTGTTCCTTTCGCTTAACTTGCTTCTTGGTAAAATCACTATATACACCTCTTCGCCTCTGCGCAAGGTGTTTTCCTATAAGGCTATATGCTTCTTTTAATTTTCCAAGATTTAATTGACAAATAGCCTTTAGATATAAAGAGTCGTTTTTAATAGACATTGCCCATTTCAGGCCTTCCCCATGAACTCCGTATGCAATAGAATTTATCCTTCTTTTAAGTATTCTATTCAATTGTACAATGGCTTTTAAATATTTTTCATTTGAGTATAAAGCAACTGCATAATTGTACATTACAAGCACATCATTGGGCTCTAACTGCATAGCTTCCATGGAAGCCTGTTCACTTTCTTTATACATGCCAAGCATATGATAAGCATTTGATAATTCCGTACATATAAAATATTCAGATGGGTATTTAATTTTCATTTCTATCAAATAAGTCTTTAAAACTTGCCAATTAGAATTACTTTTCAAATTATCTAAGGTGTTTTGAAACTTCATTATTTCTTCCTTTGATAGTGTTATTTTCCTTTCCATTACTTCCCCTTTCTTTTATTGGGATTAGACCTCTTTTTGTACACCCTTTTTTTATCCCCTCGATTATTATTTCTATGTTATACATTCTGTTCTCTATCGCTATTGTGGCTTGCGTTTTCGTGCCACGTTTGTTGTTTCTTTCGATTGTTCTTTACTGTTTTATATATACATACAATGAAACCGATTACATTCACCGCGATACCTATGTAAATAATAATGTATTGCTCTTTTGATAGACACGGTTCCCAATCGTTATCTAAACAAGGTTCACACAATGGCTGATAATATCTAAACAACAGAAATAAGACGAAGTCTATTACCGTCAGTCTAAAGAAACAACTTTTAAAAAATCTATTTATCAGGGGTGTCTTTATCGATTTCATACCTAAATTCCTTTCCTTTGTTTTTAGGATTTTTAATCCAATTATTATATGCCTTCATAGAGTCTTTTAGAATACCATCTATATTTCTCTACTCTACTTTCCTGTGCGCGAATTACCCTTTTTAAAAAGGTCTCTTAATGCTATACATTCTTTCATTTATTGCTGCGATGGCTTGGCGTTTATGTGCTAAGTTTGTTGTTCTTTTTATTTTGACAACTCCCGATTTGGAACATTACCAAAAATCATGTGTTATTTGTTTTCATATATAATTTCTTTTGTTTCATAGTGTCGTCTATATATTTTTTCTAATTTTACTATTCGATTATTTTTATCATAAGTAAATACACATGTATATGAAATAATGATGTCAGACATATTGGGCTTGTAAGTATAACTATATTGGGTAATAAGACTATCCTTGACTATAATGTTAATACTAAATACATAGTCAACACTGGCATCAAGATACGTGTAATACTTATTGATATCTTGTATAGAAATCTTTTTTCGCTCCCCTATAGGCTTTGTAAACGATAAGATTTCGCTTGGGTCATAACTTGACAAAATATCAGCAATAATACACGCATCTTTATATATGACCTCAGGATATTTTAGAATTATTCCATAATCAATCAGGCTATAAGATTGATCTAAAAATATCTTTTGATATTTGATGTCATCTGCGGACAATTTAACCAATCTACCTCGTTTATTATACACCCCGATTTTTTTTTCGTTTAGAAATAAACTTCTCTCTACCTTACAACCATTGCTTAAAATTTTTACAACAGTTTGTGATTTCAATTCTAAACTATTTAGAATTGAAATCACAGAAAGTATCAATATAGCACAAAATCTCATTACTAATTTTTTATTTAGTTTCTATAACTCATCATCCCTTTTTCCAAAAACATATATTGTCTTCTGATGAAATACTGGAGATAAATATAATATTCGTTTTTTATTTTCAAAGCTTATCAGATATTTTTTTTTGAAAGTTTTTTTCTTATAATTTCTCTGCATGATCAGTGTATCCTTATCAAGTGACCATATCCAATATTTTTTTGATCCTATGGGATCTATCTTGATAAGGGTATGATCATCCTTAAAAATAAGTGTAGGACCTCCGTTATTGCCAGTTCCAATCTCCGTATTTTCACGAATATAGGATTCACCATTGCGTATGATAGTATCACCATGTAGAATAAGGGTGTACATTAAAGTCCACTTTGAATTTACTAATAGTGAGTCGTTAGCTGAAATTTGCATACTACTCAAAAAAATGTATATAAATAGGAAAAATAATTTATTCAACATGTTTAGGATCCTCCCTCCTCAAAGGTTTGTTTAATTCTTTTCTAATTTTATTTTCATTATTAATTGCATTACCAGTATCCGCACCAAGAACTTTAGGAGCTGGATGCCCTACTATTTCATGATATAGTATGTCCGCAGCTTCATCTTCCAGAACTTTATCTTCTTGATCTTTTAATTTATCATTAGCGTTACCAGATATTATAACATTTACATCATAATCAGATGATTATTTTGATAATTCTCGATTTGAAGCATTACCGAAATTTGTTATATTTTAGAACTCTGTTATTCAAAGATATTCTGAATTTGTCGCATTCACGTTAATTAGAATAGTCATCTATCTGAAATAATATCCAAGAACGCTTGTCTGTTTTGAATAAATATTTCATATATATTCCCGAATCGTAACCCTTTAAGATAACAGTATGCGTCATTGTATCAACCTTTAAAATTATTTTTTGCCCTTCTATTATAGAATCGTTGAAATTTGTATATATCCAATCACTCTTGCTGATATAAAGAATCGAGTCTGTCTCTTCATAATCATAACCTTCATATATAATTTTCAACGGAAACAAAATGTGTTTCCGTTGAAAACATGAGTCTGAGGCGAACTTTTTGAAAAAATCATAAAAAGTTGTTTTTCCTGTCACATTTCTTTTTAGTGATATCACAGCCCTATCCTTTAAAACTTGCTTTTTATTATTTGGTTGTGCACAGCTTATTAAACAGAGGAAAACAAATAGTATGTAAGTAAACTTATTCATAATATATGATAACTACTCGTTGGCGGAATTAATTTAAGTTGATAAACATGAGTAAAAAGTTGTACACGTCGTTAACTTTTTAGTTACTTAGTGGTACAAAATGTAACAGCCCTCAAAAGTTTACA
>KQ959387.1 GCA_001552765.1 Bacteroidales bacterium KA00344 | reverse complement strand
GACGTGTAAACGCAATAAGGACGTTCAAAGGCTTAGTTGCGGATTTGAGGATTTTTATTATCAGATAGTTATTTTGGCAACTCCCGATCTGGGGAATTATTAATAGATTTTTTTATTATTGATTATTAATTTCTTCGTTATAAGACATTCTCCTTTATAATAACCATTGTAATACGTTGTCATATCATTTTTGATTATATATATATCGTTTGGTAAGACCTCTACTTCTATTTGATAGAAGTTTTTTTGCTTTATCTTCCGAAATATCTTCTTTACAACTTTTATACTTTCACAACTATCATAACATATAAAAAAATCTTTTCCTTTAGATGTTTTGAAAATACCATATACCTCCATATTGGTTGGTGGTAAATCTTTATATTCCCAATTTTGGACAGAGATGGTAATGTCATTCATTATTTTATCACATCTAAGAATAAATACTTCAGATAAACTATCTTTTGAAAGTCTTGTGAGAATTTTATATAAATCGTTTTTTTTACGTCTTATCTCACAAAGATTGTACCCATAGAAAGAATTCGATATTCTTGATGAATCCCGAATATTGGTATAATACTTTATAATGCTCTGGCATATAGCAGACTGCTGTATAAAAATGCTCAATAATATAGTCAACAGAAAACTTCTCATCTCATTTATGTTGCTTATTCCCTTAATTCCGCAACACTATTATAAATTAA
>KQ959386.1 GCA_001552765.1 Bacteroidales bacterium KA00344 | reverse complement strand
TTGTGTAAACTTTTGAGGGCTGTTACAAATCACTCTTCACTCATCATTCTTCACTCTTTATTTTATAAAATATTATTACCATTTTTCGACGATTATTTTCAGAGCATCCAGAGAGAAAAAGGCAATGTTTTAGCTCCACGTATTCGACTAAATTACATAAAATTAGAAAGGGGGACGCGTTTAATGCTTCATCGCACTGCGGAAAAGGCTTAACGGATATGCGACAAAGGCCTATCCTCATAGCGATTAGGCTTTTATTAGCTTGCCATTCAATATTTAATCGCAAGCGAAAAAAATCAGGACGCTGGACGATTTTTTCAAAACGCCTGATTATCAACAAACTAAGGATTTCGCAATTTTTGAGTATTTCGAACGGAAATAGACTTGTTTTTAAATACGCCAAGCATTTTGGGATGTTTGTAAAATAATATACACATATATTCTACCTGCGAACTACATTGGAATGTAACATTGCAAGACAACAACAACTACAAACGTATGATTTACGAATTATACCAATATGAGCACTCCGTCTCTCTCCCATTGCTTTATGTCTCCATTGTGACCCATTTATACCAAATTGTGGCCTATTTATACTAAAAACGATATAACAATGAGAATTAAAAGGATGCATGAGATAGTTTGATGAAGTTTTTTATTATATTTGCCATATAATAAGCATCTTTTAGCATATGAAAAAATACGCAGATCATATCAAGCAGATAGAAATCGAATCCCTGTGGGGAGGTCGCAAGCACATCATTTGGAATTTAGACCGCCAAGTAAACATTTTGAGTGGTGTTAACGGTGTAGGCAAATCTACCATATTAAATCGGGCCATAAAGGCTTTTTCCAACGGAAAAGGGTCGTCTGAGGGGGTAAGTGTCAAATTGGTTCCGGAGGATGCCACACATATACGATTTGACATCATCAGAAGTTTTGACCGCCCTCTGCTGAATGCCGACACTCTAACCAAAATTGACTTATCGCTTACCACAGAGCTTGACTGGCAACTATTCAAACTCCAGCGCAAATACCTGGACTACCAAGTGAACATCGGCAACCGTATCATAGAAGCGTTGCAAAGCGGAAAGCCGGAGGCCGCTCAACACGCTCAGGAACTCTCTGAGCCCAAGAAAAAGTTCCAGGACTTCATAGACAGTTTGTTTGCCGACACGGGTAAGAAAATTGTCAGAACAGAAAACGAGATACGATTCTACCAGATTGGAGAGATTCTTCTACCCTACCAGCTATCGAGCGGAGAAAAACAAATTCTGGCCATACTGCTCACCGTACTTGTGGAGGATAATCAAAACTATGTGCTCTTTATGGATGAGCCGGAAGTTAGTTTGCATATCGAGTGGCAAAAACAACTTATCGATCTCATTATCGCACTGAATCCAAACGTGCAAATCATTCTCACCACCCATAGTCCGGCCGTAATTATGAATGGATGGATGGATAAAGTAACAGAGGTGGACGACATCACCATATCCGAATAGCTGCTTCACAGCATTTTCATATCATCATTCACAATGTATCGTAAACATCACTCCCCTATATCCTCTTCGAAAAGTCGGCAAATTATGTCACAACTGTGATCAAACAACAAAAAGCTATGGGTAAAAGATTACATGACAACCTGAACTCCTCATACTTTGAAGCAGCCAATCGGATGAAATCCAAAAACGCCCGATGTAAAATCGTTGCATACGTCGAGAGTTACGATGATGTCTATTTTTGGAGACAAATCCTCAGCCAATTCGAAACCGACAAGGTATATTTTGAAGTGATGCTGCCCACCCAAGCCAATCGTTTGGGGCGTGGCAAGAAGGCCGTCATGATGCAGCTGCTCTTAAACAAGGTGGGACAAGGAATGGTAGCTTGTGTCGATGCTGACTACGATTATCTGGAACAAGGTGCTACACCAACCTCAAAAGAAGTAAACTCCAACCCCTACATCTTCCACACCTACGCCTACGCAATCGAAAACCTGCAATGCTATGCCCGGTCGCTCCACGACGTATGCGTGGCCGTCACGTTGAACGACCATTTCGTTTTCGATATGGAAAAGTACCTTACAGACTTTTCAGAAGCCATATATCCATTGTTTATATGGAGCATATGGTACTACCGCACACCCAACTACAAAGATTTCACGATTACCGATTTTCTTAACATCATAGAAACCGGCAGGTTCTCGTTTAACAATGTGGGCTATATCATCAAGAGAGTAAGGAGCAAGGTTGGCAAGAAAGTAGAACAACTGCAACGTGCCAATCCTAATGCCCATCAAAGCTATGCACGCGTTAAAAATGACTTGAGACGGCTGGGAGTAACTCCACAAAATGTCTACCTCTATATACAAGGGCATCATCTGTTCGATAAAATCGTGGTGCCGATGATGTCTAAGATATGCGAAAAATTAGTGTGTCAAAGAGAAAACGAGATAGCCAATCAAAGTGTGCATGGCACTCAGCGTCGCAACGAGCTTTCCAGTTATAGCAACAGCGTGGAAGATCTTGTGCCCATATTGAAGAAAAATTTAGGCTATATGCGGTCGGAACAGTTCCAATCCATCAAAGCAGACATAGAAGCATTTGTGCAAAACCTGGAAAAAAATGAGACCGCAAGGCATGGCGTAAATCAATGATTCATTATTAAAATAATATTTAAATCGTAATACAAAACACATGAAAAAAATCTTTACGACGCTGCTTCTTGCCTGCGTCTGCACACTTGGAGCCAACGCTCAACTGATGTACGAGATTTCCGGAAACGGACTGGAGAAATCCTCTTACATCATCGCTACCCACCATTTAGCTAATACAGGCTTCATCAATCAAATTCCCGGAGTGAAAGAGGCACTCACAAACACCGAGCAGGTGTACGGAGAACTGGCCTGGGACGACATGAATAATCCCGACAGCGTGAAATATATGCAGTCGGCTATGACGTTGCCGGATGGTAAAACGCTGAAAGACATACTCACCACAGAGCAATATTCCAGACTGAACGCCTATCTCAAGAAAGCCATACAGGTGGACCTAAGCAATCCGCAAGTGGAGGCAAAGATGGGGCACATGACGCCTATGGCCATGACCACACAGCTTACCTTAATCTCATTTATGATGAGACACATGGGCGAATTTGACCCCACCAACACCTTTGACCAGTATTTCCAAGCACAAGCTAAGAAAAACAATGAGTATGTGGGCGGACTGGAAACAGTGGCGTTCCAAACAGAAACACTGTTCAGAAGTTTCCCCATGAGCCGTCAGGTTGAACTGTTGATGTGTTTTCTCGACCATACAGCATTTATTGAAGAAATGAATGAGAAAATGGCTAACGCTTTCTATGCGAAAGATCTTGACGCGCTGAAAGCTGCAATGGACGAGAAGCTAAACAACAGCTGTGACAACAAGCCTGAAGAAGACGACCTGTTGATCAATAATCGAAATGCTGATTGGCTCAAAAAAATGCCTACTATCATGGCTGCCAAACCTACCTTCTTTGCTGTGGGGGCAGGTCATCTGCCGGGCGAAAAAGGTATTCTCGAAGGACTCAAAAAGCTTGGATACACTGTAGAAGGAGTGAAATGAGTTGGTTGTTCACAATGAAAATGAAGAGAACTGCTTATTAACAACACTTCATTAGGCACCACAAAATCCAACCGTAGGATTTATAGAATAGGGAGAAATGAAGACTTGTTTTCTTTAAAGTGTCTTCACTTCTCCCTATTTTATACTGTTCTTGTTTTCTCTCTAAATTATGAGAATAGTGAGATAGAGAAGAAGTTGGGGAGAATTCTTTATCCCAACACGACATCGAGTACCATCATCAACACAAAACCAATGGCAAAACCAATGGTCGACCAGTTGGAATGTTCGCCTTCCGAAGCTTCGGGTATCAATTCCTCTATCACCACATAAATCATGGCACCGGCAGCAAAAGCCAACAGATAAGGCAGTATGGGGGTCATCACAGAAGCTAAAAAGATTACCAAAACAGCCCCGACAGGCTCCACTGCTCCACTCAGTGTTCCCATCACAAACGACTTCATCTTACTGCCTCCGGCAGCTTTCATTGGCATGGAAATAATGGCACCTTCTGGAATATTTTGTATCGCGATACCCAATGCCAGCGACATGGCACCGGCAGCAGATATCCACTCGCCACCTTGCAGAGTGCCGGCCACCACAACACCAACTGCCATTCCCTCCGGGAAGTTGTGTATAGTGACGGCTAACGAAAGCATCGCCACCCTAGAAAGATGTGCCTTAGGTCCTTCAGGATTGGTATTGCCCATATGTAAGTGGGGCGTTGTCGTATCGATTATCAATAAGAAAAGAATACCGGTCAATATTCCCATTGCCGCCGGTAGCACCATCATTTTACCCAAACCTGTTGACATCTCCATGCTTGGAATGATGAGCGACCAAACAGAAGCGGCCACCATCACACCGGAAGCAAAGCCCAACAAAGCCTTCTGAATCACTGGAGGCATCTCGTCTTTCATAAAGAAAACGAAGGCAGAGCCAAGCATCGTTCCTAAGAAAGGTATGGCTAATATTAATATCAATGTACCCATTCAATAGTATTCTTATAGCGTTTTTATCCGGAGCAAGACTAAATCGCGCACCCCCTATATATTCTAACATGCAAAATTAAATAAAAAAAATATGCTCTCCAATCTTTATGATTATAAAATATCAACATTGCCGTATAGAGCGTAGTGTTAATTGATATTGAAATCACAAGAGATTTTTAGAAGATTATTTACGACAATTTTGAATGAATTAGTAAAAAAGATAGTATCTTTGCAGAAACCATCAGTTGACGGGATTACAGAATTGAAATACAACTGGATTACCATTCGCGGTTATATCGTAATACAATGCAGTTTTGGCTGAGTTGTTATTATGTTTGATGTATTAGAGATATTACAGTTTCATGAAATATGATGGAGACCCCGCATCATTTGATTGAAGGGCAGAAATGGGTTTCAGCAAATCAATTAGATATAATAGTTATATTTAAATCAAGAAAACATGAATGTGTTTAACAAATTAGCAAATTGGTATTTCACAAAGAATGCATTACCTTACTGGAGTGTACTGATACTCGACTGTTTAATTTGTTACCTCTCCGGTATACTTGTATTTTGGCTTTATTATCGGGGAGCGGTTACATTAGGTAACATTGTTTTGTTATCCAAAACCATTTTGGTATATATGTGTTTTAACGTTATAGGCTTTCGCATATTTCGCACCTATAGTGGCATCATCAGATATTCCTCGTTCGTTGATTTGCAGCGCGTAGCCTATGCAATGGGATTAAGCTGCGTAATTGCAGAAATAGCCCATTATGCCGTATACTACTTGGAACTTGATTTTGTAAGGTTGCAGGGGCGCCAAATATTCCTCATGTATTTTATAGCTACCATATTGATGTGGGCAATGAGAATATTTGTGAAGACGCTTTATGACATAGCATTCAGTTCGGACAAAGGTGAACGGGCTATGATATATGGTGTGCATGAAGGCGGAGTGGCCTTGGCAAAGATGATAAGTAATACGAAGCCTGCCAAATTCCAACTCAAAGGGTTTATTATGCATAAACATAGCCTTAGGGGACACACCATGATGGGAGTGAAAGTTTATGAGCCTAATGAGCAGTTGTCAGCCGTATTAAAGGATATGAACATACAAGCAGTATTGGTTTCTCCCTTGCAAACCGAGCATTTCAGGGATGACCAAAAGTTGCAAGACATGCTTATCGATGCTGGTGTTCATATCTATATGATGATGCAGTCTCAGAAATGGAATGCTGGCGACAAACTTTCTGCCGGACAATTTAAGGAAATCAAGATAGAAGATCTGTTGCCAAGAGAAGAAATCGAGGTAGACATGAAGGCTATTGGTAATATGCTGAGTGGCAAACGTATCATGATAACAGGCTCTGCCGGTAGTATAGGTTCTGAAATGGTTAAACAGATTGCTGTCTACAATCCTGCAAACATGATATTGATAGACCAGGCTGAGACTCCACAACACGACATTAGGCTAATGATGGCGAATATGTATCCGAACATCAACTGTGAAACGATAGTAGTCAGCATAACTCAACAAGAAAGGATGGATGCTATCTTTGCAAAGTATAAGCCGGAATACCTGTTTCATGCAGCAGCCTATAAGCATGTGCCTATGATGGAAGACAATCCAAGTGAGGCCATATTTAATAATGTAAGCGGAACTAAAATTATAGCAGACTTAAGTGTAAAGTATAATGTAAAGAAGTTCGTGATGATTTCTACAGATAAGGCAGTAAACCCCACCAATATTATGGGATGTTCTAAACGTATCTGTGAAATCTATTGCCAGAGCCTTAACAAGGCTATAGAAGGAGAGGTCGTTAAAAATGGCAAAGGAATGCCTGCGATAACCCAATTTGTAACCACCCGATTTGGTAACGTGCTGGGATCTAACGGCTCGGTGATTCCATTATTTGAAAAACAAATTAAGGCGGGTGGCCCTGTAACGGTTACCGATCCCAACATCATTCGTTTCTTTATGCTGATTCCGGAAGCCTGCAAATTGGTATTGGAAGCTGGCACTCATGGTCGGGGAGGTCAGATATTTGTTTTTGACATGGGAAAGCCGGTGAAAATAGCAGATCTGGCCGCACGCATGATTAAGCTAAGCGGTGTAAGCAACATAGAAATCAAATATACAGGACTACGTGCCGGCGAGAAGCTTTATGAAGAAGTGTTGTCGAATTCTGAAAATACGCTTCCAAGTTTCCATGAGAAGATACGTATTTCAAAGGTTAGGGAATATGATTTCAAAGACATAGATAACGCTATCAAAGACTTAATCAAAGTATCTTTTAGCTTCAATGATTTAGAAATAGTAAAGAAAATGAGGGAAATTGTCCCAGAATACCATCCTAATAATACTGTTTATTCCATTATCGATAACAGGAAAAATTAAATATTGTAATGAATACTGTAGACATCTTTCTTTCGTTAGTGAAGTCTGAACTATGGCAAAAGTCCTTACCATTCGAATTGGAAATGGATGATAGACTCTTTCAGCAAGTAATGATAATATGCCAAATGCAGACGGTAGAAGGACTTGTTGCTAATTCACTTATAAAGAATCACATCAAACTTTCCAGGTACAATGCAGCCAAAACTTTTGCAACGAGAGTATACATTACATCAGAAAATACAACTATTAATAACGAATTGCAAGCCCTTTGTAATTTACTGTCATCTCATCAAATCAGGTTTTTTGTTGTAAAGGGGCAAACATTAAGTGTCCTTTACCCTCATCCAGAATGCAGGACATGCGGTGACATAGACTTCTATGTGTATCCAGATAGCTTTGATAAAGCATTGCAAATAATAGAAAATGAGTGGAAAGTAAGTATTCAAAACGAAAACGAAGAGTCGGAACAGCACGTCTGCTTTACACATAATAAGGTTCATTTCGAAATGCATTTTTGTCTCATGAAATTTGCTTCAAGGCGTAATCAGCGGGTGTTTGATAAGATGATAGCAGAGAGTGCGCTGACGAACAGGCTTGTTGGTAATGTTCAAGTGCCAGTGTTGGAGGAAGAATTAAACTTAGTCTATACCTTCTTACACTTATACCACCATCTGATAGAGTTGGGTGTAGGACTACGGCAGTTTTGCGATATTGCAATATTAATGAGCCGCATGGAAATGGACTCAAACCAAAAAAAACGGATTATAGGCATTCTTAGACAGCTGGGGGCTATTAGGCCATTTCACATTATTGAGGTATTGCTTCATCAAAAACTGGGACTTAGTGACAAAAAAATGCTGTTTCCCATTACTTCGTCAGACCATAAGTATAAGGAATTCATTATGAAAATCGTTTTCAAACGTGGTAATTTCGGCAAATTTGGCCGTAAAAATGCCGTTCGCTCTGGCTGGAAATACAATTTGGAGACATTTTGCACAAAGATCAAGCATTATGGCATGCTATTTTCGCTGTCACCAAGAGAAAACCTTGCTTATTTTCTAAATGTGCTTCCCAAGCGAGCCATTTCAATCATGAAGGCTTAATCAGAAGCTAATCCTTAAACCTTTTTACAATTTAAGGCAGATTTTTAGATTTAATAAATAAGCAGATAATATATACAAATAATATGTTAAAATGATAATGAATAATGTGAAGAATATACGCAACAAAAGATTAGCAAACCGATTAGTAACCAACCTTAAACGTCGGCATTATGACGCCTACTTTTGTCTCAATGCAGAGGAAGTACTCCAAAAAGTTAAAGAACTTATTCCAGAGGGAAGCAGTGTAACATGGGGTGGATCGGCCAGCATCCGTTCTTTGGGAATCACTTCGATGCTGAAAGCCGGACAATATGAAGTTTTCGACCGAGACGATGTTACAACGGAAGAAGACAAGTTGCGTATCTATCGCAAGGCTTTCGAATGTGATTATTATCTTTCCAGTGTCAATGCCATCAGTGAAGATGGTGTGATTGTAAATATAGATGGCAACGGCAATCGAGTAGCCGCCATCACATGGGGACCTAAGCACGTTATTTTGGTGGTGGGATTGAACAAAGTATGCCTAGATACAGATGCTGCTCTCAAACGGGCACGTTCCACAGCGGCTCCTACAAATATGACTCGTTTTGACTTGAATTCACCTTGCCACAAAGACGGATCCTGTCATGACTGCCTGTCAGAAGAAAGTATCTGTAACTACATCTCTATCCAGCGAATGTCACATCCTAAAGGACGCCATACGGTTATATTGGTCGATGAAGACTTGGGATATTAATTCTTTTCATAGCCTTCGATGCATACCAAGACACTGGCAAACCGAACAGCCAATCAATTGTAGTAATATCGCTTGAAAGCCTGCACCACACAAAGGTGACCGCAGTGGGGACAAATGGCAATATTGAAATAAGCCATCCTGTAATTTCTAAATCAAACAGCACCGCAAGGCTAATGATGAGTAGAGAAAACATGATGGCTATGAATATGGCCGAGAACTGCCATACCACTAAAAGAGAACCTCATTAAGGAGGACTATCGTCCATACCACAGGTTAGCTCCCCCTATCTTGCTCCATGACATCAATCCTCTTTTAGCTTTATCCGGCAATTATCCAGTGATTCTACAACGGCAAGGCTTTCTACTCGGATGTTCATCTTTTCCAACTCTTCACGTCCGTGCTGAAAAGATTTCTCGATGATGAATCCCATTCCGTCAAGCTGAGCGCCGGCTTGTCGGCAAAGATCAACAATGCCCTTAGCCGCATTGCCATTGGCAAGAAAATCATCAATGAATATAACCCTATCGTCAGCAGTGAGGTATTCTTTGGACACAACAACATTATAGTTGCGCTGTTTGGTAAACGAGAAAACGGCTGTGCACAACATATTGTCCATTGTGGAAGGCTTCTTTTTCTTGGCAAACACCACCGGAACATCCAACAACAGCCCCACCATCACGGCCGGAGCAATACCACTGGCCTCTATTGTTATTATTTTAGTAATGTTGCAAGACGCAAAGCGGCGTATAAATTCTACCGCAATCTGTCTCATCAGATAAGGGTCCATCTGATGATTTATAAAACTGTCTACCTTGAGAATACCTCCCGGCAGACTTTTTCCATCCTTTAAAATACGCTGTTTTAATGCCTTCATTGTATGATTTTGTTATTGATGCAAAATTAACAAAAAAACGGCAAACAGTATTAGGCTGCATCAAAAGTTTCAAGCAGAAAGACTCGAATTCTATACTAAGGCATCAGCTCCATACAGAGCAAAGTCACCTCTGACCGGATCTGTGGGGAAAACTTTTGCCATCTCTTGGGTCAGTGCTTGTGTAGTGGCCCACGAGGCCGATTTTGTATGGACAAGCCCCAACCTCCGAGCCGTCTGCATCACATGGGTGTCCATAGGGATGTAGAGTGATGTTTTGTCAATATAATCACTCCAAATGCCAAGGTCTACGGGTGAGTTGTCGCGCACCACCCACCTTAAAAACATACACGGACGTTTGCAAAGAGAGGTGACGGGTTGCGGAACGATGCCATTCAGTCCACGCTTTTTAAAATAATGAGACAGGGCCGCCAACGTCTTCAGCGCATCTCCATGCATCGGGTTTCCCTTTTGCACAGCTTGGTATGCAAACTCCCCCAACGACCCATACTCCGCAACCAGCTCACGCAGCGACTGCATAAATTGCAGCATAGTGTGGTTATCATAGAGCCTGTAAAAGCACTGGCAATTGTCCGGAAACATTTTGGTATAAGCTCCGCTCCTAATCCATTCGTAAGGCTCACCCTGACTGGCGTCGAGCAGCAACTGAATTTTAGGCAGGAACTGTTTGCGGGAGCCATAGCTTAGGCTACTGGCAACAAACGCCATGACCTCCTGATTCAACCTCCCTTGTACCTGATGCATAAACCATGAGGGATCGCCTTGAATAAAAACCTCTGTTTCAAACTGTTCAGCGTATTTGACAAGTTGTTCGCGTAAAGCCTTTCTCATAGATAACGGGGTTTTTCTTAATCGTATTTTATGGAAGGAGAAGCCTTCCTTTGGAATTGGCAAAGGTAGGCTTCTCCTATTTTTATACCTGTGGTTTACTGAGCAAACCGTTCTAAACTCTCTGGAATTTTGATATCATCACATTGTATCCGATTGAGCATGTCGCATCCTTTTTTCGTGATATGGAATCGCTGACATCTACTGTCTTCTTTGCAAGCCTGACGCCGAACGAGCGTTTTCTTTTCCAACGACACTATTACCTTAGATGCATTAGACCGCGTAAGCCCTAATTGCTCTGCTATTTCACCCGACAAAAGGTTCTCTCCGTCTGAGAGTAAACACAGCAACATTGCTTCGTTCATATTCAAACCGAGTGATTGCTGCAATTGGTTTTCGAAATCAACAATACTTCGATATATATTCCTGATTTTACATAAGCAGCAACTATCCATTATTTCAACAAGACCTTTTTGATGATTTCTTCAAACTGGCCTTTTCCCATAGCGCCCACCACCTTTTGGGGCTCACCATCCATTGGAATAAAGATGAGCGTTGGAATAGATTGTACGCCAAAGAGCGAAGCAAGCTCTTGTTGCTGGTCTACGTCTACTTTGTAAACATCAACCTTACCATCATATTCATTGGCCAATTCTTCTACAATGGGTGCAGTTTGCTTACATGGACCGCACCATGTTGCATAAAAATCGATGATAGCAGGTTTATCGCCGGCAAAATTCCACTTTGTCGGGTTGGCCTCATAATCCATTACTTTCTGCTTAAACGCTTCCTTTGTCAATTCTATTGTTTTCATTTTTTTTGTCTCCTCTTGTTTAATTGTTTCTACTTGATTCTTTTGAGTATCTTTCTTACCTCGCTGTCCGGAGCATGCCGATAGTGCAATCATTGCTATGGCAGCCACTACATAAAGGCTCTTAAAGTTTTTCTTCATATTTCATATCATTTTTGTTTCCTTTGGAAAACAACACAAAGATATGGTATTAGAGAGATAAAAACAAATATCCAATGGAAAATTTCCACCCAAATAACGCTTATTAACAGAGGAGACACTCGCTTTAACGTTTTCCAACGGAAACTTCTTTGTCTAACAAAAATAATCCTTAGATTTCAATGATAATGCCCCTACTTTGATGCCCCATAATTATTGCGCTGAATGAAAAAGAAGCCTATGCACTTCTTCCATCCTGACATCTGTCTCCAAAAATTTCAAAATCAATAGGTGTAACAGCCCTCAAAAGTTTACACAA
>KQ959385.1 GCA_001552765.1 Bacteroidales bacterium KA00344 | reverse complement strand
TATATACTGTATTATCGGGAGCGTTCTGCCCCAAGTGGTGGATGGCTTCCAAGAGTGTGCAGCCCTCCAAACGCATACAGAGGTCGATGATACTTCCGCCCCTACCTTCTGCATAATCTATCCAGAGGTTCTTCTCTGTGTCCACCTTAAAACTCGGATGCGCCTCCATTCTTAATGGTGAACGGTACATGGCATAGGAAGGTGTTCTGCGCATAGGCTTGATGCCTTTCCTTTCAAGATACTCCACGATGGGGTATCGCTTGATTGTTGATAAATCTTCTTCTTTCATTGCTTTGATACTTAAATGGGTTGAATGATAATTATTTATATTTGTCTGTTTTTATGGTTTTACTGTTTCCAAAGTTTTCCCCCTCCAAACTTTTTCATCTTTCTTCTTACTACATACTATTTTGTGATAAGTGATTGATAATCAGTGTTACTTTGTATTATAAGACAATACTACACATTCTACTACATTTGGCTACTACAAGTTTGAAGGAGCGGGCAGGGCAAGATTTTCCTAATTTTGTAGACATAGATGGGGCTACCACCGTTTCTCCGTTTGCTCACCTTTATGTATCCTGCTTTCTTCAAGGCTTCACCCATACGCTTGGCAACAAGTGGCTGGTGAGTATAAATACCCAAATAAGTGAGTATCTCCGTAGTGGTCATTAACGAATAACTTTCATTCTCCGTTGGCTTTTCAAAACAACGCAACAAAAGCTCCATCTCTGCAGTTTGTACTTGAAAGTCTTCACTCTCTCTATATAGTTCGGCAATCTCGTCATCATCAAACCAATAGCGAAAACCTGACTTTAACAGGGCTTTGGCTTCCGCATAAACATTGTCCATCGAGATAGCTTTTGCTCTCTCAATATTTATGGAAAGCACTTCAAAGGGCAAGAAGCGTCTGCTGCCTGTGGGGTCGGTAAGGAAATCGTTACCATTTACCGATGCAACGAAACTTGCCAAGTGAGTGTGTTCTTCCACATATTTGTCATAGGGCATACGATACTTGACCATC
>KQ959384.1 GCA_001552765.1 Bacteroidales bacterium KA00344 | reverse complement strand
GCGAAGCCAAGTAGCTCGCTCGTTTCCAAATCGTTACCAGTTTAGTTGTACAAACAAGGTAACTTCTTTATTTTCAATAAGTTGTATTTTAAGAATTATCTTACCATGCGATTAAGGTTTAATCGTACTGCCGTTCGATATGTCATCGCAGACGATAGAACAGGGAAGACGAGAGCAGATTTGCCAAACTGCTGATTATCAACCAACTACAAATTATCGCAAATTTCGCGTATTTCGAACCAAAGGATTTTTGTTTTGAAATTCGCCAAGCACAGAAGTGCATTTGTAAAAAAATATCGTCATGTTTGAACCATTCCATTTTAGGGATAGCGGGCAGTTGGCTGCAACTCGCCCGACCTCTGTGAGCGTCCTGGCCGAGGGGTGTGATAGAAAATACAATACTGAAAAATTATGTAAAAATTAATATATTTTAAGGTTATATGGGGGATAAAATACTTACCTTTGCAACGAATTTTTTTGAAGGTATTATTTATACGCAATACCTTTTTTGGATGACAAGTTAATAAACATAATAGATACAAGATGAAGAAACCTTATTTATCCCCAAGTATTTTAGTGCTCGCATCACAAGGTTTTGTTGGACCAAACATTGGTTCAGGCGAAGATGGTGCAGAGTTGCAGCCAGACGAAAATGACAATAATGAAGACCCGGTTCAACCGGCCAAGTGGTCATTGTTTGAGTAGTGCATAGGTTAAACACATGCAGGCATGCTTTGACTGTCTATGCTATGCTGAGCGCAAAGTTCATGGGTGGTATAAGAAATGAAAAACAAAATAAATTTATTGATATCAATGATGAGAAATTATTTACAACGAATGGCGTTATTGCTGTTGATGTTGCCATTATGTATGGCAGTATCGGCGGTTACATTTGTCAATGTGACCCCTGAAAACAGCACTGTGACGAAGGTTGACGTGGGTGAGAAACTAAGCAGCATCACGTTGACTGTGACGTTGGGTGCCGACGAGGCTCTCAACGGACAGGCACAGTTGCGGACAAGTACAGATCAGACAGCTCTTGTCAATAATGGTAGTGGTTTTCTTTCTGACAATGTGCTGAAACAGAAATCCGCAAATCCCAATGTGTGGGAAATAACATGGCTGAACGTGCCGGTAGGGAAATATAAGGTATATTTCCAGCAATCAGGTGGAACGGCACACACATTCCTGCACGACGTGGAGATAGTGGAGATACCTTCAACAGATCCTCCTGTTATTTCGTTCAAAGTGAAAGACGCCACATGTAACACATCGCCAACAGACACCAAAAATGGTAGCATAACCGTGAATGTGGAGAAGGGTGTAGCCCCTTTTACCTATAAAGCGACAATCCATCACGCAGACAACACCACCGAGGAGAAGACCTTGGAGAACACTCCGAACCGTGCATGGATTGTAGACGGATTGGCATCGGGTGAGTATATCGACGTGACCGTTACCGATTTGAAAGGCAAGACCGACACAAAAAAATCTGAGTTGGTGGGCTTTGGCAAGACAACTGTGTCTTTCAGGCAGAATATTTTCATCAAGCAGGCAGGCGATTGCACGTTTGATTATTACCTCAGGGCAACCATTAAAACGGAAAACCAAGACGCGCTGGATGCGCAGACCGAACTCTTGGCACAGACATTGAAGTTGCGTAGTTATGCTGATGGTAAATATTACGATGTGGAACATGTGCCGGCTTACGACATGCCGGTGCCATATTCGCCAGGCGAGTATTATCGTTTTTACAAGGTTGCATCTGCTGCCAACCTCTCGTCACAAGGAAGAAATAGAATTTATGGCTTAAAATATTCCACTCTTTGTAGTGGAGAAAAAACAATGGGTGAGTACTATGCGCATGTGCGTACACTTGATAAAATGATGAACTTTAGCACTTCGTCAAAGGGAAGTTTGAACCCTGCTGACTGTTCTTACCAAGACGCTAAGTTCACCATTAAGTATGATTTTCAGGGAGGGTATAATCGTGGTAACGATGATGACTATATGTTTTCTTATTACTTCATGGACGAAGCGCACCGCTATGCAAAATTGTTCAAGAAAAATGAGGATGGCACTTATCCTTCCACACCAGTCAAGGAGGATGTGCCTATGCCCATCAACGAGTTTGATACACGATGGTCGCAGACAATAGAAGTGGCAGAACCTGGTACGTATAAATTCGTATATGGCTCTGATTGCGACCAAGTGCGTATAGAAAAGGAAATTGTGATCGACCCCATCAAGCCTGAATTTGTTGTACGAAACGATTGGATGTCTCCTACGATTAACCAGAACCTGGGAATACATGGCAATACTGCTGGCTTGGCAATAGGCCTTGCTAATGTTTCCGCTCCGTTGACCCTGACCGTGAAACGCCTTGATGACAAGAGAGATTTTGTCATAACCGACTTTGCGGATGACAAACCGTACACCAAGCATATAGATTTCCCACAGGATATAACCTACAACAAGTTGCGTGGCGCTTATTTCATCGCTGACCTGCCTGCTGGCAAATACGCACTTGATTTGAAAGACAATTGCAACAATACCGCAACCTATAACTTTGAAATTCCAGAGAGCAAGCTCCAGCATTACAAGCCCAAGCGCGACGAGGGATACAAGGACGGAGTGTATGTAGGAGTTGATTGCAATGGCAACAATGTTGTGAAGTTCGATTTCGGTCCGGAAGGAGACAATGTTGCCTATGCTTATAGAGCCAGCACGGAGGAACAAGGAGCGTCGAGTAGCAGAAAGACTTGGGCATCTAATGTAGATCCTATCACTCCATTGGAAAAACTGACAGGCACCAACTATTTCGGTGCTGGCTTTGCTCCGAGTTTATATAATGGACGCAGTTATTCTGAAGGGAACAACATTTATTCTGCCATAGCGAAAGAAGACAGATACTATAATAGTGACGAGCCTGTCATCCGCCCTAATGAGCCAGGTGATTATGCCCGCAAGACATACAAGTTTGATTTCACCGATTATGCTGACAAGGCTGCGTTCGAAGTCTTTGGTGCTATGTGTAATCACGATGGTAAAGGTACTGGCATGGTGAGTGTTGGCATCGCTAAAGGTGTGAATGTAGCGTTGCCCGTTAAGTACGAATTGTATAAGACGGAGGATGGTTCGACCCTAACAGGAGAGCCGCTTCGAACTTACGAAGCCACCACCACACAGGATGTTCTCAATGTAGTATGGAAAGATGTGGAGGTAGGGAAGTACCTCGTTCGTACCATTTTTAACCGCACCTGCGAAGGAAAGAAATTTGTTCAGGTATCACCTACCGACATTCCAGAGCCTTCGGTGGAATCTGAAAACGGTTTCGAGGTGAAGAGCATTATCAACCTTGACATTACCGACGGTATGAAACCGCTGCATCTTTATTTGCCTGTTTCTCCTTATATATATAATGTGGAATGGTACGACATTACCAACACTCCCGAAAAGAAAGTGTTTGACGGTAACGATATCAACGTTACATTCAACGAGCCAGGCGTGTACACCTATCAGGTTCGCACCACGTTTACTGACCGCACATCGTGTCCGGGAAGCTCAGGTGGTGACCGAATTGTGAAGTTCTACGTAACGAAGACCGACAAACCCAACTACTGGGTAGGCTCGACGAGCGAAGATTTCAGCACCGCTTCTAACTGGACAGCAAATAAGGTACCTACCTATGACGAGGATATTGTGTTTGCTACGGAAGCGAATAATAACGGACATGCTGCCGAAAGAGATTGCCGACTGACAGAAGGAGAGTCTACTCTTTCGTTTTGGGCGGCCAGTTTGATTAATGAAAGCGGCAAGGCGATGGTTGTTCCAGCAGGTAGTGCCTTGGTGGTTAAGAGTGGAACGGTGGGCTTCGCGCATGAAACCAAACAAGATGGAAGCGTAGATCCTGTTCGTTTGAAGATTGAGGCATCCGCCAAAGATGTGCCAAACGGAACATTCATTGCACAATATCCCGGTGCGGCATCAGACAAAGTATATGCCGAGGTGCAAATGTTTGTACGGTCACGTAAGCTTGAGCAGCCTACATCATGGACGGATAATTTGGATGGTTCGCCTACCAAGAGAACGACTTTCCCTGTGAAATATACGGATCAATTCTTTGGAATACCGTTCAAAGAGATGTCATCGGGCATGCTTGGTGGTTCATATATTTACAAATATGACGAGGCGCATAACGCTAAAAACCAGTTCTACCAAAAGTTTGTTGGCTTGAAAGCCAATGCTCCGATGACCGCTTTTGCTGGCTATTCAATTCGAAACGCGTCTACAACGCCTAAGATTAAAACCATGAAGGGATACCTCGATTTTAACAATGTGACGTTGACGCTCACTCAAAAAGCCCCGAAAGTGAATGGTGCCACAAATCAAAGCGACGCCGTGAATTATTGGGGGTTGGGTCAAAACCTATTTGGAAACTCATATACGGCACCCATAAGCTCAGCTGCTTTGGCACAAGTTATCGCATCCACCCATAAGGTGGAGAACACCGCATACCTATATCGTACAGGCAGTGGAAAAGACTGGGGAGATAAGTACGAAACTGGCTCTGAAGACGGAGCGGGTTCTTACCAGGCCGTTCCATTGTTAGCTGCTTCTGATTTGGCTTTCTATGTAATTCCTTCTATGCAAGGTTTCTTGTTGAAATTTACGCCAGAGGAAGTCAAACCAAATGGTGACAACGTTGTGTTGACATTGGATTACAACAAGGTTGTGACATTAGATACCAATCGTCCACAGTTGGCTAAGCGTTTTGGGGCTGCTCCAAGCGAAACTTCTGGTTCTGTGAAGTTTGAGCTAACTGGTGAGCATGCACACGAGACGATGTGGTTGTTGGAAAATGCCAACACTTCTGACGACTTCGATAACGGCTGGGATGGTTTCAGACTTGGAGCCGAATCCATGCCTACAACCATCTATTCCAATGCCAAACCAGGTATGTTGCAGGTCAACACCACGGACGATTTGACCAAGGCCAATATCACCGTGAAGACAGGAAAGGCTGGCAGTTACACCATGACCCTTACCCGTAATAGACTCGACCAATATGCCGACTTGAAGCTTGTCGACCTGAAACTGCAACAGTTGATACCGTTTAATGGTAACAGACTGTCTTACATGTTCACCGCTGGTGAAGGCGAGATGGCCACAGACCGATTTACGTTGGTCAACACCACGGCAACATCGTTTGCAGATTGGGCAACGAGCGTATCGTCCATAGAAAACAATATGGAAGGTGAAGCCAGTGTTTATACGTTGTCAGGACACATGGTGGCACGGTTTAATCTGCCCCAAGACAAGAACCTGATGAAGAATAGTATGAAACGAGGAGTTTATATCTTATCGGTTAAGAATGGTACGGTGACTAGCAACCGAAAATACATCGTTAAGTAATAACTGCTTCTCTCATTTATTTATCAAAAGAGGTAGCTTCCCAATTCATGGAGGGAGCTACCTCTTTTGATTGTACACGGTGATGTAGCACAACAATGAAAAAGATGCCTGAAAGCATGGTTAGTCATCAACTAATGCGTATTTTTGTAAAAAAGATGTGCATGTTTGGGAAATGAGAGTTAGGCCACGACAGCGCATTGCAACATCATCGTAACTGCGGAATTGTTTAACCTAAAATTGGATTCGAATGAAAAAGAAAGCATTGTTTGTGGGCGGAACGGGAATGATCAGCTCTGCCATCACCCGGCTGGTGGCCACACAGCCCGACTGGGAACTGACATTGTTGAATCGAGGAACGAGAAACGATGACCTGCCCGATAACGTGAAGGTCATCACGGCTGACATCAAAAAAGACGATGTGGCAGCCATGATCGGAGACGAAGTCTATGATGTTGTAGCAGAGTTTATCGGATTTGTGCCTGAGGATGTGGAGCGCGATTTCCGCATTTTCAACGGTCACACCCGCCAATATATGTTCATCAGTTCTGCCTCAGCCTATCAGAAACCTGTGGAACATTATCTCATCACGGAGAAAACGCCGCTCGAAAACCCTTACTGGGAGTATTCGCGCAACAAAAAAGCCTGCGAGGAGCTGCTCCGCCGATATGCGTCCGAAGACGGATTCCCGGTGACTATCATCCGTCCGAGTCACACCTACTGCGAGCGTTCGGTACCCGTGGCCGTGCATGGCGACAAGGGTAGCTGGCAAGTGGTGAAGCGCATGATGGAGGGTAAGCCCGTAATTATTCACGGAGACGGCAGCTCACTGTGGACGCTGACCCACAACACCGACTTTGCCCGTGGTTTTTTCGGACTGATGGGCAATGCCCAAGCCGTAGGCGAGACGTTTCATATTACCTCCGACGAGTCAATCACCTGGAATCAAATCTACCGGGCTTTGGCCGATGCCTTGGGCGTAAAGTTGCAGGCCTGCTATGTGCCGTCGGAGCTATTGGCGGCTAATGACAAATACGACATGACCGGCACTCTGCTCGGCGACAAGGCCAGCACGGTGGTTTTTGACAACAGTAAACTGAAAAGCGTAGTGCCCGACTTCAAGGCAGAGGTGAAATACCGAGACGGAGTGAAGCAGGTCGTGGACTACATCTTGAAACACGAGGAATGTCAGGTGCCCGACCCGGAATTTGACTTGTGGTGCGATCACATCGTGGCAGTGATGCAAGAAGCCTCCCGCAAAATTGCAACCATCACGGTATAAAGACCGCCTGACATGACCATCGGCCGGCAGTTGTCATACAAGCAGACTGCCGGCCGATGTCAACAGGTGTCATTCAGCCAAACAACTATAAGCCCTGCACCTGCTTATGGAGCCTTCCCCCGGCGTTGGTTATCAGGTTTTCGTACACCCCACCCTATCGTTTCATGTTCGTATGCGTTTGCAGTACGATATGCCTTAAAGCCTGCCTTCAGTGTCCTTATATGCAGGGATTCTTATTGTCTGATATAATCTTTCGACACCAAGTCATAATAAAGAGCTTCAAGCTCCCCCAACGTCAGCTGCTCCACGCTATGCTCGATTATTCTTACCAGCTCATCGCGACGACTTTCCGCATCACCGCCAAAATGTGTAAACACCTTATTCATTACGTATAAATTGATTATTTCTATAACGTCCCCGCCATATTTTTATTGTCCGTTTCCGGCTTTGTCACGGTTGGCTTTGTGTTATCTATGGAACAAACGTTGTCAATACTATCCATGATAATTGAATAAGCATCCAACATCAGTCACTTTTGAATGTTGTTCTCCCCTATCATCTTTGCCCGAACAATAACTGTTTGTACCCAACGAAGCAAATCTTTTCCGAGTCTGCTGTAAGCAACAAAGATTCATAAATTTCCTTACAAACACCTCTCTAATTTTCGCAAATTCAAAAACAAAGTTATGTTCTGTCCGAATTTCGCAAAATTTGCGAGGTTTGTAGGTGGTTGGTAGTCAGCGCTTTCCATAAAATACAGTTTGCGCACTCTGCACAATCATCTGCGATTGAGTATGTAACGGCTGTGCCGGAAGGCCTTAACCGCAAGACGATTGAGGCTTAAACGCATCGCGGTTAGGGCTTAGACGCATTGCGATTAAGGCTCCACCATGACATGGCAGGACAAACCGCCCAAAAACAGAGCAGTTTTCACGCTTTGCGAACAGAGAATACAGGCAGAAACATAGCCCTTTTTGCGCTGGTTGCTCCGAAAATAATCATTGAAAAACGGTAATTTATTTTTATATCCTTAAATCCGGTGACCTATGATCTGGAGGGCTTTGCATCACTAAAACCTAAGATCATGGAAGAGGCCATAGCCAATGCGGAGAAGACTGCTGCGCAGTTTGCTAAGAATAGTCATAGCACGCTTGACAAGATCATAACCGCGGATCAGGGACTGTTTAGCATTGATAATCGTGACACCAACACACCTTGTATTAAGAAGGTGCGTGTGGTGACAACGATCACTTACTCGCTCAAAGATTAGAGAGAACAGCCTTTCTAGGTGTCTCTTTAGTCTTGTCGATACCTGTGTACAACTGGCGGAGCATCTCTTTGCCAACCCCAATGCGGTAGTGTACGGGGTCGTAATAGTGGTGATAGTCGGTGTATTGCAGGTGGGTTGAATCTGAAAAATCGAGAACTTTTGTCTGCCCAAAGATCTTGTACAACATTGCAACGTCCGTGGGATTGATAGCCCTGCGTTGAAAATCGGGCCCGATCACCACTCGTACATCGGTGTGGTGACGGTCGCAGATGTCTTTGATTTTGCGTAGGCAATGGAGGTGCTTGGTGCCCATGGCAATATCTCGTGTGGTAAACTGGGGTTGGTTTTGACGAGCAGCAAGCCAGTCGGGTGTTTGCCAGAATTTCTCTTTTTGAGTTGCTATGATCTTTTCCGCCGGGAGAATAGCATCGTTTGATAGCCGTGTGCGCTGGCAGGAATCCTTGTTGATCACCCCGTTCATGTTAGGCTGATATTGTTGTGTCCACTGGAATATCAGATATTTGCTCAGGAAGTCGTAGCTTAAAAATCCCTGAAGAAACGACACTTGATAGCTCATATAGCTTTTGCCACTCACTTCTGGAGGTACGATGTGGTTGAGCCCTTGCCCGTTTTCAGCATGTGCCAGTAGGCCGTAGTCGGCAACAATCAATAGGTGCTTAATGGTCTGATAGGGCTGCTTGTCCAGGGCTTCCAGTTTGAGCAACACGTCTCCGAGGCGCTCGCTATTGCCAAAAAAACGAAAGGGTGTACCGTTTATATATTGTTTCCAGTCGGTGGTGTTAAACGCTTTAGTGCATGATGATCCCATGATAAAGCTGTCATAATGGGCGTGTGCTCTCTGTTGTTTGTATTTGATCCAGCCTACAGCACCTTCGCTAAGACATGTCTTGGAATGGTCATAGTCGGTATATGAGCGTATGACCATAAAGGGATCCTTGATGATATAATAGGCTATGAGCAATAGAAAAGGAAAGGATAACAGGATTACTTTCAGATAGAAAGTCTGTATATTTTTGTGTTTCATGCCAGTCTGTTAGAATTGAATGTATATAAAATTCTCTACTCCGAACGCACCGAAGAAGAAGATCGTGATGACAAAGGCGACGTAATAAAGCCAGCGTAGAACGGTTGGCAATTCTTCCAGTCGGCTGATCAGTGATCGGCGGGCATGGATCCATTCTATGAAAAAGAGTGCGATGACAGCTATTCCGAATACGATCCAATAATGATCGGACATGCCCAACCGTAGCTCTTTGATGCTGATTTGGAATCCATCGAAGAGATGCGCATAGACATAACACACGTCGTAGATGTCTTCAAGACGGAAGAAAAGTAGTGAGAGCGCGAAAAGGAGATAGGTTCGTACCATCATAATCTTGTCGTAATATCTTTTGCCAATCAGTGTTTGTACGTACTCGTGTTGACGCTCTGTCATCTTCTCATAGATGATCACCAGACCCTGAAAAAGACCGTATGCAGCAAAGGCCCAGCCTGCTCCATGCCATACGCCAATGACGACAAAGGTGGTGATGAGTGAGAAATAGATACCCTTTTTGCCGTATCGACGCAAAGATGTGGATAGGGGCATGAAGACATAGTCGCGTACCCAGAACGAAAGTGACTGATGCCACCGACGCCATAGTTGGCCTGTGGAGGTAGAACAAAAAGGACGGTCAAAGTTGGGTGACAGCTTAAATCCGAACATCCGCCCTAAACCTATAGCCATGAGCGTGTAGCCTGCGAAATCGGCATAGAGCTGGATGGGATAGAGGAGGGTGGCGACAAGCAATTGGGCTCCGGAAGATTGGTGCACATCCGCAAAGACGATGTCTAATGACGGGGCGATACGATCTGCGATGACGAGCTTCATAAAGATACCTCCGCCCAGTGTCAGCAAGCCACGTACCACTTCTTCATACAGGAAAGGATGTGGTTTGTGTAGCTGTGGCAGTAGGTCATAGCCCCGCTCGATCGGGCCGGAGAGAAACTTCATGAAGAGCATCATATAGAGCGAGAAAGCCATGAGGTCGTCTTCTGGCTCTTCCTCCCAATAGATGTCGATGAGATAAGCCAGTGCCTGGAAAGTGTAAAAGGAGATGCCTAAAGGAAAGATCGGACTCCAATAACGCACAGCCAGCCATATACCTACTAAGCCGACTATGCCTCCCCATAGGATATAGGTGGCACGTGGGGTGGAGAGATGTCGGTGGAGCAGGAGTCCTGTATAATAGGTCAACAGCGTAATACCAATCGCAAAGAGCAGATAGACAATGTGATAATAGCCTATGAAACAGATGCTGGCCACCAAGAGACAGACGTGTTGGTGTGTCCGGTTGGTGCGCAGATAATAGAGTAAAAAGGTTACTACGAGACAAATAACGAAGGGAATAGATATAAATTCCATATGAAATGAGACGAGTGTCCGTTAGGGATTTACCTTATTATATATCGTGTCGCAGAGGTCTCCGACGTTTTTCATCTTCATGATCTCACGCATTTTGAAGTGTATGTCAAAAGTCTTTTCCGATTGGTCCAGGAGTGCTAGATTGGCCATGGAGTCCCATCCGTCAATGTTTTGTGCCGAACTGTCTTCCTGTAGTTGGATCCTTGGCTGTTTCAACACCTCTGCAAAAATGGAGTTGAGTGTTTGCATGATTTCTTCTTTGGTCATTTTTGAAAGTTTTTATTAATGTTATTTTATATCGTGTGGTATGACGGTTTAATCCGTATCGGTATTAGAATGAGTATGGATTTTCTAGCTAATTTTAAGCCTTTGTGAGCAGCTGTCTGATGGCTTTCCGATCTATTTTGTTATTGACATTGAGCGGAAATGTGGGTATGAAATGGATGCTTTGTGGCAGCATATAGCTTGGAAGCAGACGCTTGAGATGTTGGCTCAGCAGGTCGGCCGATCCGTCTTCTTCATGCTCTACTGCCAATATGATACTGTGATTTCCTCTGTCATCAGCGATGGGGATGGCGACCACGGAGCGTTGATCTTCATATATCTGGCGTGCTACACATTCTATTTCGCTAAGTTCTATGCGATAACCTTGTATCTTTATCTGCGCATCCATTCGACCATAATAGCTGATATCGCCCTCTTCATCCATGCTGCACACGTCGCCTGTGTGGTAGTAGCGTGTGCCTCGGTGTATGAAAAAGGTAGATTTGTTTTTCTCTTCGTCGTTCCAATAGCCAGGTGTCAGTTGATTTCCGGCCAGACACAGTTCGCCTTTTTCACCGGAAGGCACTGGCTGGAGCTGATCATTCACCACTATAATTTGTGTTCCTGGCATGGCGTGCCCAATGCATACGATACCATTGCTCTGCTTATTGCCTCCATTGGTATTGACCATATAGTCGGTGCAATAGATGGTATTCTCGGTGGGGCCATACACATTGTGTATCTCTGCACGAGGTACACAATGGCTCCATGCCAGTGTATCGTCAAGCGGCAAGGCTTCACCACAGAAGAGAGAAAGACGCATTTCTGGTATATCGAGTTCATCCATATAGGGGCGCAGATAGTGAATCATGGATGGAACCATAAGGGTGAAGGTGAGATGATGGTCGTCAAGCAGTTGGAATACTGCCTGATATTTGATGCAATCGTTTCCTACGGTGTAGACACAGGCACCTCCTAACAGTGGCATGAGATATGATTGTACAGACAGGTCAAAGGTGAGATCAAACATCTGAAGGCACCGGTCATTCTGGTTGAGCGTAAATCCTAGTTGATGGAAAGCCGAAACGAAGGCTGCCAGATTGCCTCGTGATATGGTGACACCTTTAGGATGTCCTGTGCTGCCTGATGTAAAAAGGATGTATGCCAACTCTGCGTCACCGCATGATAGGGCCGGACGCTGCATAATGGATGTCAGATCAGAGGTGGGTATAACCTGTACGGAGGGGATCGCTGCGTAGCGTGATTGGGCTGATGAGTCGAGAATGGTGGTGATTCCAACCTGCTCTATGATGTTCAGGCAGCGTTCCATAGGCTGGTGTGGATGTAGGGGAACGTAGTATTTTCCCTCCGACCACAATGCTATGATGGCGGCATAGGTCTGTATGTCATCATGGGCCACAAGACCAATGCCCAGTGTCTGGATCTCTTTTAATGCTTCCCTGATGCCGTTAACGTGTCTGCCCAGTTCTGCATAAGTATAAAACTTATCATTGATAAAGAATGAATGACGGTCTGCATCTGTCTCAATGCGCTGGTTCAGTGTGTTGATAACGGTAGCTGTGAAGCTGTCATGCGTGTGCGTTGATGGTATGCAATTCATTGTATATGGTTTCAAATGGTATAGCCTCGATGCCCTTTTGTTTCTTGCAGCGAAGGCTATGTTATCTGACAGTAACGTTCCTTAAATCCGCAACACTATTATAAATTAAACTTTTT
>KQ959383.1 GCA_001552765.1 Bacteroidales bacterium KA00344 | reverse complement strand
AACGGTATTCCTCGAACAAGTCCTCTGTAAGTGTTCCGATGGATATATCCTGCACTCCTTTGTTTTCTACAAATTCACGGAGATTTCTGTCAGAATAGAACAGGTTCAGATAAGTTCCCTCTGCCCTTGATCTGCCAACACTTTCCTTGACTGTTTGGAGTTCCGCCCTGCTCATGGCAAGGAGCGTGGTCGGATTGGTGGCAATACCTTGCAAGCGGTTCTTGATAAGTTCCACGCTTACTACTCCTTCCTTTACAAGCATGTCCCGATAGGTCTTTTCCACTAAATCCCTGAACTCTTTGATGCTTTGATTGGTCTTCCTGTTGGTTGTCAAACCCTGCTTGGTGTTCCACTCGGAGAATTTACACTCTTCTCCTGTGGTAATGGCGGTGTTCTTTCCGTCTATGGTGATACGGCAGAGAATGGCAGTATTGCCGTCTGCCTTTGTCTTCTGTCTGTTGATATAAAACAGTATCTTGAATGTACTTTTCATAATGGTCTTGCTTGAATTGTTCATGTGTTATTTAGCTATAAAACAATGTTGAATCAAAGAAATGGTCAAATAGCCAACTGCATAT
>KQ959382.1 GCA_001552765.1 Bacteroidales bacterium KA00344 | reverse complement strand
TTACACCAACTTCGATATTTCTTCATTTTCATTGATTAGTTGCAAGGTGACAAAGGCTTATCCCCTCAGCCATTAAGCCCTAATGGCACCACCACTGTTGTCCGACAATCGTGCCACGTTGCTCATTTCGCTTCCAAACATAGCCTTTTTCGTTCTGGTTGCTCATGCTGCCAGGCCTTTGTTTTTGGTAATAATTATTGATAATTGCGGAAAAATACAGTACAATCAAACCAAGAGCAGACGAAGGAGTGAATATTGCGATGGTTTGCTTGGCAGTGTATGGGAAAAACCGTATATTTGTCGTGATAAGAATATAAGCAGGATATGGAACAGGTGAAAATGCTACTCGTAGTAGACCCGCAGATAGATTTCATAACGGGCACATTGCCGGTACCGGGAGCGGCTGAGGCTATGGATGCCTTGGCCCGATATATAGATGAGCACGGCGCATCGTATGCGGTGAAGATGGTGACCGCCGACTGGCACCCTTACAACCACTGCTCGTTCGACAGACGTGGAGGGCAGTGGCCGCCCCATTGTGTGCAACATTCGGCGGGTGCGGCGTTGTGGCAGCCGCTGTTGGAGTCGCTCAACAAGTCGAGAGGCGGATTCACCATACTGTATAAAGGTATTCGGGTGGACAAGGACGAATATTCGATCATGGAGAATGCCGATTCGGCTGCAGTGCTCCTCAGATTGATTGAGGCTCTTAAAATAGACCGGATAGATGTATGCGGATTGGCGGGAAACATTTGTGTGTTGAACACGATGCGCGACCTTGTAGCCTTTTTGGGGCCGGAAAAACTACGGCTCCTGACCGACTACGCACCCTCGCTCGACGACGGATCGGAGCTGAAAGCATTTGTAGCGGATAATAGAATTGCAACACTTTAAACAAACTCTATAAATTCTATACAATGAAGAAAACACTAATCGTTTTGTTGATGGGCGTCCTCTGCACAGCCGTTGGCTACGCGCAGGAGAAAGAGACATTCTGGCTTGGCGCCGACATCAGTGGAACTACGCAGATGGAAGCCGGCGGCAGAAAATTCTATAATGTGCGGGGAGAACTGCGAGAGAACACGGCACTGATGAAAGAATTGGGGCTTAACGCAGTGCGACTGCGGGTATGGGTGAATCCTCGCGGAGGATGGTCGGGCAAAGACGATGTGCTCGAAATGGCGAAACGGGCCAAATATTATGATATGGCTGTGATGATAGATTTCCATTACAGCGACTGGTGGGCCGATCCCGGCAAGCAGCACATACCGGGCGCATGGCAATATTACAGCTACGACGAGATGAAACACGAGTTGGCTGCACACACCCGTGACGTGTTGCAACTGCTGAAAGACCACGATATAGATGTGAGGTGGGTGCAGGTGGGCAACGAGACGACAAACGGTTTCTTGTGGCCGATGGGAAGAGCGGAAGACAACATGGAGCAATATGCCGGGCTTACTCAGGCCGGGTACGACGCGGTGAAGCTGGTTTATCCTAATGCTAAGGTGATTGTCCATCTTGACGGTGGCTGCGACCGCAAGCGTTATGACTTTATTTTTGATGGCCTGCGCAAGTATGGCACAAAATGGGATATGATAGGCGTGAGTGTTTATCCGTATTGGGACAAGGTGGCCAAACTCGAAACAAACTGGCAGGGCACTGTTCGGGACTTTGCGGCAAACATCAGGTATCTCTACCGGAAGTATGGCACGGAGTCGATGGTGGTTGAGACGGGTGTGGAAGTAAACAAACCCGTAGAGGGTAAGCAAATTCTCTCGGCAATTATCGACGCTTCGCGCAACGACACCGACGGTCATTGTCACGGGGTGTTCTATTGGGCGCCGGAACTCGAAGGTGCCTACCCGTTGGGCGCCTTTAAAGATGGCAGACCGACGGAAATCATGGAAGCGTTTGCTAACTGAATTCAGTAATTCAAGACAATCGTTTTTATGGTCAATCCTGAAAATATATTTGAGAAAAACGATTCATAGAAGATAGTCGGAATATGAGTTAAATGATGGATGATAAATTAATCATAGCCGGGGCAAGACAATTGGCGCAAAGACTGCACAAGGGGCAGGTGGACAAAGCCGGTGCGGATTATTTCAGCGGGCACTTGACGGCAGTTGCTTCTATGGGAAGGAACTGGCAGGAGCAGGTTGTCGGCTATTTACACGATGCGAGTGAAGACACCCCACATACAGTGAATGAGGTGTTGAACATGCTGGTTGAGGAAACGGGCACCCCCTTGTCTTTGACCGACAGAAGGGATCTGGAAACGGCATTGCGACTTCTTAACCATCATGCAGCGCCCGATAGGGAAAGTTATATCCGTGCTATTGGTACTAATGCTCTTGCTACAGCCGTAAAACTGCATGACCTTACCCATAATATGGATTTGTCTCGCATTGCTATCCCAACAGAGAAGGACTATGCGCGTTTGGAACGATACAAGAGGGAGTATGATTATTTGTCGAACTCCAAAGTCAATAAAGAAGTTTACGGTAGGTAAAGTCCAAATACAATGCCTTGATGATGAAACTCGTGGCGGGTTATACTTGATGGAAGGTTTTGTTTTGTTGTTCTTTGCCAAACTTGTAAAAAACGTTTGATTTTGTAAAATGGAATACAGAAGCGGGAAATAATGTGTATCTTTGCACGAACAAAAAAATCGTGTAATATTTTGAAACTCATTCATACATTCTCATATATCATGTTCATGTCGCTTGGCCTACTGCTCTACAACGGATGCAGCTGCGATAGCCAAACGACGAAGAAAAACGAAAAGACAACTATAAAACAGACGCCTGTATCGGTTGATACGGCATTGCGCAGCAGATTGGTAGATTTTGCCCGGCAGCCTCGTGTGAACGGACAGTTCGGCTTCCATGTGTATGACCTCACGGCAGACAGGCCGGTGTTTGGATTCAATGAGCGTCAGGCTATGTCGTCGGCCTCGTGTATGAAGTTACTCAGCGGTGTGGCCGGTCTTCATCTCCTCGGTACCAACCACATGTATCAGACACTCGTCTATATACGTGGGAGGCTTGAAGAAGGAACGTTGAAGGGTGATGTGGCGTTTCGGGCGGGTCTCGACCCGCAGTTGCAGGCTCCCGATATGCGGAGGTTTGCGAAAGCCATAAAAAACAAGGGAATATCCAAGATAGGGGGCAAGTTGTATGTGGACCTCACGCTGACGGAGCCTGTGGAGAGCGAGGCTCACTGGTACCCTTGGGATTTGAGTTTTTCACGTTACGGATTGTTGTATAAAGGTCATGAACGTGTGGTCAGGGAGCTCAAGGCTGCTTTGCGTGGACAGGGTGTAAGCGTGGCCGACAGTCAGGTTGTGATAGGCGCCGTGCCCAAAGATGCCCGTTGCATTTACAGACTGTTGAGGCCTATAGACCATGTTACCCGACGGATGTGGAAAAACAGCTCGAACATACAGGCAACGGGTATGCTCTATACCATTGGTCATAAAGTGAATTCGAACGCAGACCCTGTATTGGCCGGCGTGGACTATCTGCGCACGTTTCTGAGCGACACACTCGGACTGAAGGATTCTACACTCGTGATTCATGATGGCTGCGGACTATGTACGCACAACCATCTTTCGCCCCTGGCACTGACTACGATTCTTAGGTTTGGCTATAGGCATAAGCCCATTTTTGACAGACTGTATGATGAACTGCCCATAGCGGGGGTGGACGGAACGCTGCGGCGTGAGATGACGGGTGCTAAAACGCGTGGGAAGATTCGGGCGAAGACGGGTACGCTCTCGCATCCTTATGGCATCAGTTCGCTTGCGGGTTATTGCATGGGAAGCAATGGGCATTTGCTGGCCTTTGCCATTATGGACACGGAGATGTCGGTGCTCGATGCCCGTGTGCTTCAGCGGAAATTGTGCGAAGCGATGGTAAAATAAAAGATTTTTTGAGATGTATTTTCGTTTTAAATAATTAACTTTGTCTGGTCAAAGAAGTATTCTGCCATGGCAATCATGTAGTGGAAACAGCTTTGTTATTTCATAAGATTATATATAACTCATTGGTAGTCAAAAAAATGTGCTGTTGTTGAGGAGATTTTTCAATAATTATACTGTATCGGTCGGTTGCTTTTCCTTGTTGCATCGATACGCTATTGAATAAGGTAAATGTATCTTTGAGAAAGATATAGATGGGGTATAGAAAATTAATAATTTTGCAAAATGAAAGTTATTAAAACAGCTATAGACGGTGTCGTAATCATCGAACCGCGAATTTTTAAGGACGATCGTGGCTATTTTTACGAATCGTGGAATAAAAAGGATTTTGATGAGAACGTATGTCCGGTGAATTTTGTGCAGGACAACCAATCAAAATCATCTTACGGCGTGCTTCGAGGATTGCACTTTCAGAAAGGTAAACATTCTCAGAGCAAACTCGTCAGAGTGGTGCAGGGTGCAGTGCTCGATGTGGCTGTGGATATTCGGAAAGGTTCACCAACGTTTGGAAAATATGTGGCTGTGGAACTGACAGGAGACAACCACCGGCAGTTTTTCATTCCGCGCGGTTTTGCACATGGTTTCAGTGTGCTGAGTGAGACTGCCATATTTCAATATAAATGTGATAATCTCTATTGCCGGGAGAGCGAGGGTGCCATTGCATGGGATGACCCTGCACTTGGTATCGACTGGCGAATACCTGCCGAAAAGGTGATACTCTCGGAGAAAGACGCTCGTCATCCTTTGTTGAAGGATTCGGAAGAATTATTCGATTATGCTGTTGAGCTATATTGATTTTTCAGATATTGAACTCTTTTCAAACAACAACGCTTATAACTTCAAATAACGATGAATATTCTGGTTACCGGTGCCAACGGCCAACTGGGCAACGAAATGCAAATCGTTGCCAAGAACAGTAAGGATCATTATATCTTCACCGACGTGTGTGATGGTTACCAAAAATTGGACATCACCGACATCAATGCTATCCGCAGGATGGTGCGGGAAAACGATGTGAAATGCGTTATCAATTGTGCGGCGTGGACCAACGTGGATGCTGCAGAGACTGCCGGTGATATTGTTGAGACCCTCAATGCCGTTGCCCCGGAGAATCTGGCCAAAGCGATGCAAGAGGAGAATGGATTGCTCGTGCACATAAGCACCGACTACGTGTTTGGCGGCGATCCCTACAATGTGCCCTGCAAGGAAAACCAACAAGGTACTCCTACGGGCGTTTATGGCCTGACCAAGCTGCATGGCGAGCAAAAGATACAAGCCACCGGTGTGGACCATATCATCATCCGCACGGCGTGGCTCTATTCAGAGTTTGGTAAGAATTTTGTGAAAACCATGCTCAACCTGACAGCCACAAAATCCCAACTCAAGGTGGTCTTCGACCAAACGGGCACTCCTACCTATGCTTACGATCTTGCCCGCGCCATCTTCGATATTGTGAAAGATCGTAGGTATGTCGGCCACAGCGGCATCTACCATTACAGCAATGAGGGTGTTTGCAGCTGGTATGACTTTACGAAGATGATAGCTGCTCTTGCCGGTCACACCTCTTGTGACATCCAGCCCTGCCACAGCTCCGAATTTCCCTCGCCCGTCATCCGTCCTGCCTACTCCGTGCTCGACAAAACAAAAATCAAGGAAACCTTTGGCCTCAAGATACCCTATTGGGTTGACTCGGTGAGAGAATGCATGAAGAAACTCAGGGAAGCTTCACGTTGATAGACTACTTTAGGTTAATAAACTACACCCAAAGAAGGAGCTTGAAAGTTAAGTTCCAAGCTAATAGTTGCCCTAGTCAATTGATACGAAATCCATGATGACATAAAAGAAAATGTGAAACAGAAGCATATTTTTACAGAGTTTTAGTTTTTCTGTTCCTTTTTCAATTCTTTTCAGGATGCTCCAAGAAGCGCTTTATGTCAATGCATTGCATGAGCATAATTCTGACCATTATGGTCAGTCTCTATAAGTTTTAGGACCTCTTGGTTCCTTTCTGCAGGAGTATCAAGATCGGGTAGAGACTGTATCAAGGAACCTCTATCTATATTTTATGACATTAATACCCTCATGTTTACATGGATAATGATGCGAACTTTGTGAATCATATCCCCCTCATTTTCTTGTGCAGGATAATCCACTCAGAAATTTTGAATGGTAACTAAAGTGGTTGTACGCCAAAATGTGTACTTTTGCCCATAAGTTACTGCTTTAATTTTTGCGAATACAAGATAACTAAAGAAGGCTGAATTTCAAGCGAGGAATTCAGCTTTAATTATGGCTAAATAAATCTTTTAACGGACAGCAATAAATAAAATTACTTTGTATAATAACTATGGCGGGAATTCCGAGTTTGGAATTCCCGCCATTTGTTTTATCTACCCCCCTATTTTTTTTAATAGTTCTGGGCAGAGATTTGGAAGAAGCTCTGGGGATGGTCGCAAACAGGGCATACTTCGGGAGCTGCCTTGCCAACCACGATGTGTCCGCAGTTGCGGCACTGCCAGATGCAATCTCCGTCGCGTGAAAATACAACCTTGTCTTCTATGTTCTTCAGCAATTTGCGATAACGCTCCTCGTGGCGCTTCTCTACGGCTGCCACGCCGCGGAACTTGGCTGCAATACCCAGGAAGCCCTCTTCCTTAGCGGTCTTTGCCATTTCTACATACATGTCAGTCCACTCGTAGTTTTCGCCTGCAGCTGCATCTGCAAGGTTGGTAGTGGTTGTAGGAACCTCACCATCGTGCAAGAACTTGAACCACAGTTTGGCATGTTCTTTCTCATTGACAGAGGTCTCTGTAAAGAGCTCGGCGATCTGCTCGTAGCCTTCTTTCTTTGCCTTAGAGGCATAGTAAGCATACTTTGTGTGAGCCTGGCTCTCTCCTGCAAAGGCTGCCTGGAGATTGGCCTCTGTCTTGGTACCTTTCAATGCTTTGGGATCAAATTCCTGGAAACGGTCAGCCTTAACATGGCATATTGGACACTCCTGAGGTGCTTCTGCTCCTTCATGAACATAACCGCATGCGGTGCAAATGAATTTCTTTTTCATAATGTTTTTGTTTTTGAATAATATTTAAAAAATGCTTTGTATACTCTTTCTCTATGACAAAGATAGGGATTATATCTGTAGCTCCAAAGGATTTAGTAACAAATGTCATTCTGAAGTTGTAATTTATACAAATTATAAATCTGTTCTCTATTTCGTTCTCTCACTCATATAGATAGAATTTGTAATTCTAAATCTGTCAAGGTTGATGCTTCATGGTTTGTTTTTACAGTTTCTACTTGTCTGTTTACTCTTTTTTTATTTTAAAAATTTATCTGTTACAGATCGAAGGATGATACCTTTTGTAAGAATTATTCAACATTTTGGTATGTTTCTTCAGTTGGCATTATAGCGCAAAAACAACTATGTCACGGGGAGTGAAATAGTGGAATTTTCAAGAAACGAAGGTGTCACGCCTGCATGGTTACAGCCTAATGGGAGAGCGTCAAAGCCTTAAAGGGCTGCCGATTGAGCCTTTACCGTGATGCGATTGAGCCGTTTTGACGCATTGATTGAGCCTCAATGACAGCTGGTTAGGAAAGTGAAGGGCAGGTGATTTTTGTCTTAGGTGTGTAATCCTCTGTTTGCCAGTCGCTTGCGAATGTGCCCCAAATTTTTAATATTCTGAGTCAAAGGTTCGGTCGATAAAAATATTAAAATTCTGCAAGCACTTTTGTCAAGAAAACTGTCAGCTATTAGATGGCAGGTCTGCAAAATTTTCATGGGCAGTTCAAAAGGCATTAAGATATGCTCAAATGTAGTTATTGATGCTTCTTATAATTTTGAAACACTCGTATGAATTACGTGTCTTTTCGACTGTTTGTCAACGAAAAATCGTAACTTTGCAGTCAAGCAGAATCATACATAGATATTTAATGACTCGATTTAAAATATTCTTTTTTAGTCTATTCCTATCTGTGGCTTCATGGGCGCAGTCTGTTTCTGCTGAAGCCTCCCTGACGATAGACACCAGGTTGCAGGCTTTGGCCGAGCGTCTTTTGCAAAACAAGCAGGGGAGCATTGTCGCCATTGAGCCGGCAACAGGGCGTATATTGGCGCTCGTGAGCCGAGACAGAGTTGATGATGGCGTAAATCGTGCAATATCTATGGCCTATTCTCCCGGCTCCACATTCAAGACTGCACAAGCGCTTGAGATGCTTTCTGAGGGCACGCTGACACCTGACAGGACCTACCCTTGCAGTCGTGGCTTCACTCATAACCAGATTCGGATAGGCTGCCATCCGCACCATTCACCGTTGGCATTGGTGCAGGCCATTGGGCAATCGTGTAATTCATATTTTTGTAAGGCATTTCAGGAGATGCTTGATGATCGTAAGACGTATGTCTCCCAACATCGTGCCATCAATCGCTGGAACGCTTATATGCAAAGCATGGGACTGGGCAGAACGCTTGGGGTGGATTTGCCAGATGAGGCTCCCGGTGTGATGCCGGACTCAGCTTTCCTCGTGAAAACGCATGGAAACTGGAACGGAACGACAGTCATGTGGATTGGAATGGGGCAGGGAGAAGTCACAACGACTCCGCTTCAATTGTGCAACCTTGCTGCGGTGATAGCTAATCGGGGCTATTATATTACGCCACATATTCATGTCGAAACCCCGAACAATTCTCTTTATGAGAAGTACAAGGAGAAACATTACGCTCTTGCGACAGCGGAAGCCTTTAATGTTGTAATCGAAGGTATGCGTGCTGCGGTCAGCAGTGGTACGGCAACCGCTATTGAGACGCCGGCCTATCAGATATGTGGTAAGACCGGTACTGCGGAAAACGAAGGCGAAGATCACTCTGTCTTTATGGGATTTGCCCCCATGAACAACTCTCAGATTGCCGTTAGTGTTTATATAGAAAATGGTGGTTTCGGTGCTGATTTGGCTGCCCCTTTGGCTGGCCTCATAATCGAACAATATATTACGGGAAAGCTCACGGACAAATCTGAACGGCGGGCTGCGAAATGGGCGGCTAAAAAAGTGAAGGTAACGCCGGTGGAAATGGAAGTGAACTTTGATGATTTATAAAAAACTTATTGCTAAACAACTATACAATGACCAAACTCATAGATTGCTTTGTACCCGTAGGTACAGACGAGGAAACGGACAGAAATGTCAATTCGCTGAACGAACTTGATATCGTAAACGATATAACGATTGTCGAAACATCGATGTGCGACAGTGATGCGGTGCGGATGATGTCCGATGTGGCTAAGGCCAAATATACACTGTTTTATCTTAAGGGACAATACATCCGCATGGGCTATCTGGCTCTGGAGCGGATGGTTCAGGTGGCCGAAATGACTGGAGCCGGTATGGTGTATGCCGACCATTATAATGTTTCGCTCGACGGAAAGAGAACAGAGGCTCCCGTCATCGACTATCAGTTGGGAAGCCTGCGAGACGACTTCGATTTCGGGAGTGTACTGCTTTTCAGAACAGACGCGCTGAAAGAGGCTGCTGCTCGTATGAAAAACAACTATGCAGCAGCCGGACTTTATGATTTAAGATTGAAACTGACGCAGAAACATAGCGTGGAACACATTAATGAATTCCTTTATTCCGAAGTGGAGCTCGATACGCGAAAGACCGGCGAAAAGCTTTTCGACTATGTCGATCCGCGCAACCGTGAAGCTCAGATAGAGATGGAGGCGGCTTGCACCGAACACCTGAAGGAGATAGGTGGCTATCTTGCTCCCAATTTCCGAGAGGTGAAATTTGACGGCGATTTTGAGGTTGAGGCAACGATTATGATTCCTGTGCGCAACCGCATCAGCACCATTCACGATGCCATCAGAAGTGCGCTAAGCCAGGAAACCGACTTCAAATACAATGTCTTTGTGGTGGAAAACGGACCGGAATGTCACTCCACCGATGGCACCACTGAGGCTATTGACGAATATAAGGACGACCCTCGCATGGTTCATCTCATTCCCACACGCAACGATATTGGGGTAGGGGGAAGTTGGAATATGTGTGCACACCATCCCCAGTGTGGACGCTTCATTGTTCAGCTCGACTCAGATGATGTGTATTCCGGTGCGGATACGTTGCAGAAAATCGTAGATGCCTTTCATGCGCAACGCTGTGCGATGGTCATCGGGTCGTATATGCTGACAGACATTCGGCTCAACATCTTGCCTCCGGGAAAGATTGACCACAGGGAGTGGACACCCGAAAATGGGCGCAACAATGCTTTGCGCATTAATGGTCTCGGTGCTCCCCGTGCTTTCTTCACGCCCGTTGTGCGCGATATTAATCTGCCAAACGTGAACTACGGGGAGGATTATGCGCTCGGACTGGCCATCAGTCGTCACTATCAGATAGGACGTATTTATGATGTTTTGTACAATTGCCGCCGATGGGACGACAACTCTGATGGGGATTTGAGCATCGAAAAAAACAATCGTAACAACCTTTACAAAGACCGCATACGCACCTGGGAGCTCATGGCGAGAATTGAGATGAACAAGTAAGTCATCAGGAGAGGGAGATCGGAAAAGAGAAATGGCCTTATGAACAAGAAACTCTGGTGGTGGATTCCCACACTTTATTTTGCGGAGGGAATACCATATTTTATTGTAAACAACATCTCGGTAACCATGTTTACCAAGATGGGTGTGCCCAATGGAGAAATGGCGTTGTTTACCAGTTTGCTCTATCTGCCATGGACCATCAAACCGCTTTGGAGCCCGTTTGTGGACATTATCCGCACCAAGCGGTGGTGGATAATCGCCATGCAGCTGCTGATGAGTGCCGCTTTCATACTGCTCACGCTGAGCATTCCCCGTCCTGACGCGGCAGCTATTGCCGACAAGGCTGTGCCCGTGAGTATGTTTACATTTACGCTCATTCTCTTTACCATCACGGCATTTGCCTCAGCCACGCACGATATAGCGGCCGACGGCTTCTACATGCTTGCGGCCAATCAAGAGGAACAAAGCTTCTTTGTCGGCATACGCAGCACGTTCTACCGTCTGAGCAGCATCTTCGGACAGGGTGTGTTGGTATATATTGCCGGAATGTTGGAGAAATCGACGGGCAACATCCCGCAATCGTGGCAGGTGACGATGGGCATTACGGCCGTTATGTTTACGGCTTTGACGATTTATCACACCTATTTCATACCTCGTCCTGTGGCCGACGCGCCCCACCTCGATGATTCATCAAAAAACAATGTTCAGGAAATCATCAGTGAGTTTGGGCGTACCTTTTCGACATATTTCAGAAAGCCCGGAGTGTGGCTTGCCATTGTCTTCATGCTGTTGTATCGTCTTCCGGAGGCTTTCCTTTTGAAGATGGTTAATCCATTCCTGCTCGATTCTGTAGCCGATGGAGGCCTTGCGCTCGATACCGACATGGTGGGTGTTGTCTATGGCACCATTGGTGTGCTGGCTCTTACAATAGGCGGAATTGTTGGCGGAATAGCCGCATCACGATGGGGATTGCGCAAGGCGTTGTGGCCGATGGCGGCCTGTATAACCCTTCCCTGCATCACGTTTGTTTATCTTAGTGCTGTCCAACCTACGAGTATTGCCGTGATTGCTACTTGCGTGGCAATGGAGCAGTTTGGTTATGGCTTTGGCTTCACGGCTTATATGCTCTATATGATGTATTTTGCCGAAGGCGAATTTGTTACTGCCCATTATGCCATCTGTACGGCTTTCATGGCCTTGAGCATGATGATACCGGGAATGTTTGCCGGCTATCTGCAGGAGATGGTAGGCTACGAATGGTTTTTCTGGATAGTGATGCTCTGTTGTGTTGCTACAGTGGTGATGACATTCTTGGTGCGACGGAATATTAACGACTCCTATGGCAAAAAGACTGCGTAAGACAATAAGAATAGAATATGAAGACAATACTGATAGCCGATAGCGGCTCTACAAAGACAGATTGGTGTCTGTTACATCAAGATGGTACTGTCACAAGGGTGCAGACCAAGGGGCTCAACCCGTTCCACATGACGAAAGAGGAGATTGGTGAGGAACTCAAAACGGCCTTGTTGCCAAAGTTGCCGACAAGCGAGGTATGCGGAGTGTACTTCTATGGTGCCGGCTGTACGCCGGAGAAACAGCCTGTGGTTGCGCAGGCGCTGTGTGATTGCTTGATGATAACTGACGATTGTGAGGTTGCGTCGGATATGCTCGGAGCTGCACGGGCTATCTGTGGACATAAGCCGGGTATCGCGTGTATTCTTGGGACAGGGAGCAATTCATGTGCTTTCGACGGCCGTAAAATTATCAAGAATGTGTCTCCTCTGGGTTATATTCTTGGCGACGAAGGCAGTGGAGCTGTATTGGGGCGTATGTTGTTGGGCGATATTATGAAGAACCAGATGCCCCAACATATCATAGAGCGTTTCCATGAAAAGTATCATTTTACCAATGCCGACATCATCGAGCGCGTGTATCGACAAAAGTTGCCTAACAGGTTTCTTGCCGGTTTTGCTCCCTTTCTTTACGAAAACATTAATGAGCCTTGCATTGAAGCTTTGGTGAAAGACGGATTTCGTAGCTTCCTGCGACGTAATGTGAGACAGTATGATGGCTGGGAGAGCCTGCCCATCGGCTTTATAGGCTCCATAGCAACGGTTTTCCGCATTCAGCTTGGTGACGTGCTTGCGGAGGAACATATGCATCAGGGACAAATTATCCAAGCCCCGATGGAAGGGCTTGTCGAGTTTCACAAGCCCCGTGCTTAGGCTGCTTTTCGTTTCTTAATATACCATTTGATTCCAAAATACAGTATCGCAATGCCCACAAGTCCGATTATACCGAACTTGATGTGTTCGCCATACTCCATAATTTTGGCATTGAGTTGGTCTTCTGGTACGATGTAGTGAAGGTACCATCCCATTCCGGCGAGAATGGCGTGCCAGCATCCGGCTCCCAGGGTGGTGTATAACAGGAATTTCCAATAGTGCATTTTTGCCAGTCCGGCAGGAATGGAAATCAGGTGTCGGACGCCGGGAATGAGACGCCCCGTGATGGTTGCCACCAAGCCGTGATTGTTGAAATATTGCTCGCTATGCTCCACTTTCTGTTGGTTGAGCATACACAAGCGTCCCCATTTGCTGTTGGCAAACTTATAGATGACAGGCCTGCCGAGGTAATAACCGGCAAGATAGTTGATGGTTGCACCGCAGTCTGCACCAATTGTAGACATGAGAATCACCATCCATATATTCAGGTTGCCATTGGCAGCATGGTAGGCAGCAGGTGCCACGACCAGTTCGGAAGGAACCGGAATTACCGTGCTTTCCAATAACATGAGAAACCAAATGGTGCCGTAATTGAGGTTGTCAAGAAGCGACGAGAATATATCCATTACGTTCTGAGTTTATATTATCCATGAAAATAACAATACGTCTTCACGCAAGAAAGTCTCCCCCTTTGTCAAAGCACGGAGGAGGCTTTCCTATGATGTGATTATAATGTTGCTGTATACGAGAGTAATGTTGCGTCAGCTCTCATATAATTATTTCTATTTTTTCATTTTTGCCCAATTATCTCTCAGGCCAACGGTCTTATTGAACACTGGGTGCTGGGCTGTTGTGTCTAAGTCCGGCATGAAATATCCCAGTCGGATGAATTGCAGATACTCGCCCGGTTCTTGTTCGGCAGCATATTGCTCTACGTAGCAATTGTTGTGCACTTTCAGTGAATCGGGGTTGAGCAATTCGTGGAAATCGCGTCCGTCGGCAGCAGGATTTTCTACAGAGAACAGACGGTCGTACTCACGCACCTCTGTCTGTACACAGTGTTCCGTGCTCACCCAGTGGAGCGTGCCTTTCACCTTACGATTGGCACCGGCCATGCCGCTTCTGCTTTCTGGGTCGTATTCGGCCTGAATCTCCGTCACATTTCCCTCAGCATCTTTAGTGCAGCCAGTGCATTTCACAATATATGCATTCTTCAGGCGAACTTCCTGACCGGGTGTCATACGGAAGAATTTCTTTGGAGCATCTTCCATAAAGTCGCCGCGCTCAATCCACAGTGTGCGGGAGAATGTAATGTTGTGTGTGCCACTGTTTTCCTGTTCGGGGTTGTTTTCGGCTTCCATCTCCTCGCTCTTTCCTTCCGGATAGTTGGTAATCACGAGTTTCACGGGGTCAAGCACTGCCGACACACGCGTAGCTTTTTTGTTAAGGTCTTCGCGAACAGCAGCCTCAAGCAGTGCAATGTCGTTAAGTGCGTCAAACTTTGTGTAGCCGATGGACTTGATAAAGTTGCGGATAGATTCGGGAGAGTATCCACGACGACGCATTCCACACAGTGTGGGCATACGTGGGTCGTCCCAGCCTTTCACCAATCCTTCAGTGACCAGTTGATGCAGTTTTCGCTTGGACATCACGGTGTAGGTGAGGTTGAGACGGTTGAACTCTATCTGGCGTGGACGGAAATCGTGCAATCCTTTTTCTATCGTGCCATCATATTCTTTCAGATAATCAATGAGCTTATCGTAGAGTGGGCGGTGGGGTACAAATTCCAATGTACATATAGAATGGGTTACACCCTCGAAATAGTCGCTCTGTCCATGCGCAAAATCATACATGGGGTAGCAGTGCCAGGTAGTTCCGGTGCGATGGTGTGGGGTGTGGATGATGCGATATATCACAGGGTCGCGGAAGTGCATGTTAGGATTCGCCATGTCCATCTTTGCGCGAAGCACCATTGATCCTTCCACAGCCTCGGCGGTGTTCATGAATTCAAACAGCCGCAAACTTTCCTCCACAGGGCGGTCTCGGTACGGACTTGCCACTCCCGGTGTCGTGGGTGTGCCTTTCTGTTCTGCAATTTGCTCGGATGTTTGCTCGTCTACATAGGCGTGTCCTTTCTGAATCATCCAAACGGCAAAGTCCCAAAGCTTCTGAAAATAGTCCGAAGCATAATAAATCTTGTTCCACTTAAATCCCAACCATGAAATGTCTTGAAGTATGCTCTCCACGTATTCTGTGTCTTCTTTCGTGGGGTTGGTATCGTCGAATCGAAGGTTACATATACCGTTATATTTTTCTGCGGCTCCAAAATCCATGCAGATTGCCTTTGCATGGCCGATGTGGAGATAGCCGTTAGGCTCTGGGGGGAAGCGAGTTTGCAACCTACCTCCGTTCTTTCCTTCTGAGAGATCTTCTTTAATAAATTGCTCAACGAAACTCAAACTTGGTTTCTTCTCGCTGATGTTTTCGTTAATATTCATAGTTTATGGCGTTATATGAGTGCAAAGTTAATCATTTTAATATAATTAATCTCAGAAAGGAAGCAAAAGATTTACAAAAATGCTTGCACGTATCAAGAATTTGTTTTACCTTTGCGAATGTTATCCTGAATACAATCTTTTTACCTTAATGGAAAATACTAATACCTATTGAGAATGAATGGCGCCCGCTGAGAAGCGAGCGCCATTTTTGATTATGCTGCTTTTATTTGATACCGTGTCGGTTCAGAGCCACAGCATATCGACGGGCATTGTCTAAATGTTCCTGATAGGTGCGCGCAAAATTATGGGTGCCGCTGAAATCTTCTTTGGCACACATATAGATATAGTCGTGGTGAACCATGTCAAGCACGGCATCTATTCCGGCTACGGAGGGTATTCGGATTGGGCCGGGGGGCAGGCCCGGATAGCGATAGGTGTTATAGGGGCTGTCGATGAACAACAGTTTGTGATAGACGCGTTTCAATTCGAACTGTTTCCATGCGAATTTAATGGTTGGGTCGGCCTGAAGAGGCATGCCGTTGGGATATTTTTCGTTGCGGAACATCAGTCGGTTGTAATACATCCCGGCTACCATAGGTTTCTCTTTGTTGTTGTTGGTTTCTTCATCCACGATGCTGGCAAGTGTTGTGACTTGTATGGGGGTGAGTTTCAGTCGCTTGGCTTTTGCTACACGATTGTCGTCCCAGAATTTCCTATTTTCCTTTTGCATGTATTCCATAAACCCATCCAGCGAAACATTCCAATATATGTCGTAGGTGTTGGGTATGAAAAGCGCGGAAATAGTCAGTGTGTCGTAACCGTATTTCTTGCAGAGCGTGTCGTTGGTAAATGCTTGGGCCAGCTCGGTGCTGTCAAGCATCAGTTTGTTGCCCAGTTTGCCTGCCAGGTCTTGCATGGTGCGCACACTGGGTACAACGAGATTCATGGAGGTTTGCATACCGTTTTTTATGTGACGAAACAGGGTGAATGTACCTATAGACGGACTAATCTCGTAGCGTCCCGTATGCACATTCTTAGCCAGACTGCTGTGGCGGGCCAGTGTGCAGAATGCATGATAGCCGTGTTGGCTTGCCAGTGGTTTGAGCTTGACCATCAAGGAATCATAGTTGTCATCCCGGTCGATGTAGACATAGCTAGTTGCTTTGCCTCCGGAAAAAGAGGTAAAGAGATAATAATAGCCCAGACCGGCAAGAACTAACAGGCAGAGCGATGCTGGAATCAAGTACCTTGCCTTAACGTCTTTTTTCATTTTTCTATCATCTTTAAATTTGCTGCAAAGGTACATCTAAAAGGTAATATTGCAAAATTTTTAGGTTTTATCTTATCATTTGCAGCAATATTGCCTCAAATATTTTTGTAAACCGTTTAGCTGAATGAGTGCCCCGATACAGTCAAACTTATGACTTTGCTGTTTTTACGGAGTTGTGAGAAAAGTTACTAACGGTGGTTTAATCAGTTCGTTTAGGTAATGTCATGGTGCACTTCAGGTCAAACTTAGGCTCATTCTCCTTGTTTTCCCTGTTAAATTTGTTTACCATTTTTCCATGATTATTTTTTCTTCATTTAGCGTAAGAAAGACTATGTTTTCGGTCTTGTTATCCGTTCTTTTATCACGAAAATAGTCCCGTCTGTAGGTTTTCTATTTCGCCATGTTGCGACGGAGCCTTACTCGCGACATGGTTAAGCTCTAACGAGGATGGGGTTAGGGCCCATCCGTCATGCGAGTAAGCCTCTTTCGTGATGCCGTTCGATATTTAATCGCGGAGGACAAAATAGGAGTGTAAAAGTTGTTTTTATCCAACTTGCTGATTAGTAGAAGGTTATAAATTCTCGTAATTTTCGCGTATTTCGCACGGGAATAATATTGTTTCAGAATATTCGAAGCACAGAGAAGCTTTTGTAAATATAAATTCTTGTAAATAGTTCTTCAAAAACCTGACCTGCAACAATGCTTGCATCTCTTGCTATATTGCCACAAGAACTTCACACATATAAATCAAGAACTTCATATATATAAATAAGGTGGAAAACGAAAAAGGGTCCGGCGTATTACGTTGAGCAATAACCGGACCCTTTATAGACTTTTCAAAAAGGATAATTACTTGCTTTTTTTCTTCTTTTCCACGTATGCGTCAATCACGGCAACGGCGGTTACATTGACAACGCTGCGCACGCTTGCTTCGAAATCGGTGAAGTGGATGGGTTTGTTCAGTCCCATTTGGATAGGCCCGATAATCTCTATGTCCGGGTCGAGTGCCTCCATGAGTTTGTAGCTGCTGTTGGCTGAGCTCATGTTGGGAAACACAAGGGTGTTCACCTGTTTACCTTTCAATCGCGTGAAGGGGAACTTGTCGTCTCTCAGTTTCTGATTTAGTGCGAAGTTAATCTGCATTTCACCGTCGATGGGAAGGTTGGGATACTTTTCCTGCATCCGTTCCACAGCATGGTGTACGGCCAATGGTGAGCCGGCGCTGTCTGTTCCGAAGTTGGAATAGCTTATCATGCTGATTACCGGGTCGGTGTTGAAAAACCTTACGGTATGGGCCGATAGGCGTGCAATATCATACAAAATGTCTTGGTCGGGATGACGGTTAATCAATGTGTCGGCCAGATAGAACACGCCTTTTTTGGTATTCAGAATGTGCATCGTGCCGAATGTGTTGTATTCCGGCCGCACGCCAACCACCTCTTTTGCCACCTTGATGGTGTTGCTGTATTTGGTGTATAGCCCTGTAATGAAGGCGTCGGCATCATCGTGTTCAACCATTGACATTCCGAAATAGTTGCGCTCGTACATTTTGTCGTAGGCTTCTTCGAAGGTGTAACCCTTGCGAGCGAGTTTTTCGGCCAGATGTTTGGCATAGGTGGCACGGCGTCCCTGCTCCTTGTCGGCACGCATATCGATGATGTCCACACCGGTTAAATCTATCTTCAGTCTGTTGGCGATTCGGCGCAAACGATCCGGGTTGCCCAACAGTATTGGCTTGCAGATGCCTTCCTGATGGGCCTGAACGGCCGCTTTCATCATTGTGGGATGCCCGCCCTCGGCAAACACCACACGTTGCGGGTGCATGGCGGCGGTGGCATGCAGGGTGCGGGTGAGCTTGGTTTCCTGACCGAGCAATTGGCGCAAATTGTCTTTGTATGCCTCCCAGTCTGTGATCTCTCTGCGAGCCACACCGCTGGCCATGGCTGCCTGAGCCACAGCGGCAGACACTTCTGTGATGAGACGTGGGTCTACCGGTTTGGGGATAAAATAGTTGGGTCCGAAGGTAAGGTCATTGACTTGATACACTTCGTTCACAATGTCGGGGATGCGCTGTTTGGCCAAATCTGCAATGGCATGAACGGCAGCCATTTTCATCTCCTCGTTGATGGCACGGGCATGAACATCGAGTGCGCCTCTGAAGATGTAGGGGAAACCGATAACATTGTTAATTTGGTTGGGATAGTCCGATCGCCCGGTGGCCATGAGCACATCGGGACGACTGGCGACGGCATCCTCGTAGCTGATTTCAGGAATAGGATTGGCCAGCGCAAACACGATGGGATTCTTGGCCATGGAGCGCACCATGTCTTGAGTCAGGATATTGCCCTTAGACAGCCCTACGAATACGTCCGCGCCCTTAATGGCTTCCTCAAGGGTATGTACGTCCCGACGGTCGGTGGCGAACAGCTTTTTCTGCTCGGTCAAATTTGTTCGGTCGGAGGTAATAACGCCTTTGGAGTCAATCATGACAATGTTCTCTTTCTTGAGGCCAAGCGCAACGTATAACTTGGTACAGCTGATGGCGGCAGCACCGGCACCGTTCACAACAAGTTTCACTTTGGAAATGTCTTTCCCTGCTACTTCAAGGGCATTCTTCAGTCCGGCAGCCGAAATGATGGCCGTTCCGTGCTGGTCGTCGTGCATGACGGGGATGTCGAGGCTCTTTTTCAGACGTTCCTCAATATAGAAACACTCCGGTGCTTTGATATCTTCGAGATTGATACCGCCAAACGAAGGGGCGATGCGCTCTACCGCTTCGCAGAATTTTTCGGGGTCGCTTTCATCAACCTCGATGTCGAATACGTCAATGCCTCCATATATCTTGAACAACAGTCCTTTGCCTTCCATCACGGGTTTACCGCTCATGGCACCGATGTTGCCAAGTCCCAACACGGCCGTTCCGTTAGAAATAACGGCAACGAGATTGCCTTTGTTGGTATATTGGTACACGTCGTCGGGCTCGTGTTGAATCTCAATACACGGGTAAGCTACGCCGGGCGAGTAGGCCAGACTCAAGTCAGACTGGGTTCTGTAAGGTTTGGTCGGCTTTACTTCAATCTTTCCGGGTCTACCCTTCTTATGGTATTCGAGGGCAGCCTCTTTAGTTATCTTTACCATTGTGTTATATATTAAACTTTCTATGCTAATCTATTGTCAGGAATATGTGATATATTTTGTGAAACTGTCAGCAAAGATATAACTTTTATTTTTGAAATGAAAGCAATGGGTTGAAAAATAAATGCTCAATCTTTAATATATCGCCCATACATTCTCGTCGTTAGATAAGTTGTGTTCATATTGCTAACCATACTTAACAAACCGGTGTCTGAATTTATTTGTAAAACCGTAAAAACATCTATATTCCTTTGTGCTTTGGTATTTAATCGTTAATTTTGCATTATGAAGCAGGCCATGATATTTGCAGCCGGTTTGGGTAAGCGTTTGAAACCGCTTACCGATACAACGCCCAAGGCGTTAGTGAAGGTAGGCGGAGAGCCTCTCTTGAAGCAGGTTATTGTACGTTTGCGCGATGCCGGTTTCACCCGAATTGTGGTCAATGTGCACCACTTTGCCCAGCAAATTATTGACTATATCAGGGCCAACAACAATTTCGGCCTTGATATCCGCATCAGCGACGAGACTGAAAAATTACTCGATACGGGAGGCGGCATCAAGAAAGCCATGTCTTTGTTCGATAAGAATTATCCCATCCTTATACACAATGTAGACATTCTCAGCAACGTCAATCTTGCCGCTTTCTACGAGCAGGGGCAGGAGAGCGATGCCACATTGCTCGTGAGCAGTCGCAAGACCAAGCGTTATTTGCTTTTCGACGATGCCTCGATGCTGTGTGGATGGACGAATATAGAGACCGGTGAGGTGCGCTCGCCATATCCGAATATTGATGTGCGCAAGCTTCATGCTTATGCGTTTAGTGGCATACATCTGTTTTCTCCGTATCTTTTTCCATGCCTTGAAGAGATGCCCGACAAGTTCGGCATTACAGACTTCTACCTGAAATGGTGCAGCACTTATCCTTTCAAGGGTATGGTGATGCCTGACCTCAAGCTGATGGACGTTGGCAAACTCGATGCGCTGGAAAAGGCGGATGAGTTCGCCAGGACACTCGCCGACAGTGACGCATTGCCCGCAATCGATGATAACAAAAATACGAATAATTCATAATCATCAAGGCTTCCGGCTGTCTGATAACCGTCTTCAGAGACGGAACAAGTCAGCTTTTGCAGCCTCTTATAAATCTTTTTTATGCAACAAAAGATCATAATCCTTGACTTCGGCTCACAGACGACACAGCTTATAGGTCGTCGGGTGCGCGAACTGGACACCTTTTGCGAAGTTCTTCCTTACAACAAATTTCCGCAAGACGATCCTTCCGTGATTGGCGTCATTCTCAGTGGAAGCCCTTATTCGGTGCACGACGAGGAGGCTTTTAAGGTAGATCTCAGTCAGATTATCGGCAAATACCCGGTTTTGGGAATATGCTACGGTGCCCAGTTTATCAGTTATGCCAACGGCGGCAAGGTGGAACAGACCGGAACTCGCGAGTACGGACGGGCCAAGCTGGCGCAATTTGATGCCGACAACATCCTGTTCAAAGGCTTTGAACCTAATTCGCAGGTATGGATGAGCCATGGTGACACCATAACGGCCATTCCAAAGGACTATCGTGTTATTGGCTCGACAGCTGATGTTAAGTTTGCCGCATTTGCCGGTACGACCAACCCTGTTTGGTGTGTCCAATTCCATCCGGAGGTGTATCATTCCACACAAGGAACACAACTCCTCAGGAATTTCGTTGTTGATATATGCGGCAGCAGACAGGAATGGAGCCCTGCTTCTTTCGTAGAGTCCACCGTGACAGGTTTAAAAAAGCAGCTGGGCAACGACCGCGTGATACTGGGTCTTTCCGGCGGCGTAGACTCTTCTGTCTGTGCCGTGTTGCTCAACCGTGCCATCGGCAAGAATCTCACCTGCATTTTCGTGGATCATGGGATGCTGCGCAAAAACGAGTTCAACAAGGTTATGGAGGCCTATCAGGGCTTAGGGTTGAATGTAATTGGTGTGGACGCCTCTGACAAGTTCTTCAAAGACTTGGAGGGAGTGAAAGACCCTGAGCAGAAACGCAAGATTATTGGTCGCGACTTTGTAGAGGTATTCAATGCCGAGGCCAAGAAAATCACCGACGCCAAATGGTTGGCACAGGGCACGATCTATCCAGACTGCATCGAGAGCCTGAGCATCACGGGTACGGTTATCAAGAGCCATCACAACGTGGGTGGGCTGCCCAAGGACATGCAGTTGAAACTTTGCGAGCCATTGCGATGGCTTTTCAAGGACGAAGTGCGTCGCGTAGGCTATGAATTGGAGATGCCGGAGCGTCTCATCAAGCGCCATCCGTTCCCGGGACCCGGCTTGGCTGTTCGTATTCTTGGTGACATTACGCGTGAGAAGGTGCGTGTGTTGCAGGATGCCGACGATATTTATATCAGTAAGCTGCAAGCCTATACCATGCCCGACGGCAGCCGTCTGTACGACCATGTTTGGCAGGCCGGCACCGTGTTGCTTTCCGAGATTCGTTCGGTAGGCGTTATGGGCGATGAGCGTACTTACGAGAATCCCGTAGCCTTGCGTGCCGTGACCTCTACCGATGCCATGACGGCAGACTGGGCCCATCTGCCCTACGACTTCCTCGCCGACGTGTCTAACGAAATCATACGTAAGGTGAAAGGGGTCAATCGTGTTTGCTACGATATTTCTTCAAAACCACCATCGACAATCGAGTGGGAATAAGTTGCGTGTGTTTTGTGTAGCCGAATGTCAGGTTACACCTTATCATACAGTATTCATGGAGAAGGCCTGGTAGCCTTCTCCATTTTTTATCGTTTTGCCGTTTGTTATGATAGAGTAGACGTTTCTTCTCACACAACTGCCGCCCATGTTCTGCCCTGCAAAGGGTATATTAGTCGTTTATTCTGTGAAAATATCTTGTATATATCCTCATTCTTGTTCATATAGTAGAATTTATGGGCTAAATACTTTCTTTTCTTTAATAATATGCGTGTTTTTCCAAACGATTTGTAATTAAATCAAGATAGTATTAGTTAGGAATCATGGTGTTATTTACGTTGAGCCTTTTGGCTTTGATTATGGGCGATTTTGTTTATGGCCGGATTGTTGAACACTTTTTTGGCCGCGACGATCAACCTACGCCCGCTGTCGTCAAAGCCGACGGAGTGGACTTCATCATGCTCCCCAGTTGTAAGGTGTTCATGATATAATTCTTCAATATCGCCGGCACCGGACCTATCTTCGGAGCCATCATGGGAGCTTGGCATGGTCTTAAGGCCTACCTTTGGATTGTGTTTGGCTGTGTGTTTGCCGGAGCGGTCCACGATTATCTGAGCAGAATGTTGAGTGTGCGACATGGAGGTGCCAACCTGCCTGAACTGGTGGGCGACTATCTCGGACAACGCAGCAAAAAGGTGATGCTTGTGTTTTCCGTGCTGCTGCTCATGATGGTGGGCGCAGTTTTTGTGCTTAGTCCTGCAATCATACTTGATAGTATATGGGGCGACAAGTTGTTCTGGATAGGGCTTATTGGGTGTTGGTAACAGCATTGGTGTGGTTTTACGGGTGGTATCGCAAGTATAATTCCCATGCTCGCGCTTGATGAAGCAATCATCGGAATGGTGTAGAAGTGTCAGAAAAACTTCACTAAAAACTTGTCGTGAAAAAACGATCAACCAGAGCGTAGAAATGCTGTTTTTGTAGCCAATGGGCATGGAGACTGCCCGTTGTTTTGCGCTCCGTGTTGCGATTAAGGCTTCGTCGCTACGTGATAAAGGCCTAAGGGCAAGATGATTCGGCTGTTGTCGCTGCGTGACAAAGCCCGAAAGGGACGGCCGTTAAATACCAATGGCGAAGCCGAAGGGACATAAAACAGAGAAGTTTTTCGAGGTTGTTTTGTAACAGGTTGATAGTTAAGAGGTTGTAAATACGTAATTTTTGGAGATATTTCGAGCTGAAGTTTTTTAAATTTCAAATACGCTCAGCATTTGAAACACTTTGTTGAGATTTTTCGGGCGGTTGCCGGCGCAGGATAAGTACAACTCCCTTCCTCTGCCCGCCTTTTTTCGACCTATGGGTGGCGATGGTGGGTAGCGGGCATTACACGATGACAGTTTTTGTTTTCCTGTGTCTTCGGTCTATGATGTAGCGGGCTATTGCTTGTACCGGTTGCGTTGTTTGTTTTCGCGAAAGGACTGTTGGCGTTCCTTCATAGCCTTCTTTCGTTTGCGAATATCCAACAATGCTTTGGCTCCAAACCACACCAATATAATGGTGAGCAGTCCAAAAACAGCGATCAAAATGTAAAGTTCGGTTTCGTTCATATTTGTATTTGTTTTGATAAAAAAACCGGTATACTCTCACGAGCATACCGGTTTCAAAATTAACCTTAATAATCTAATACCATGAAAAACACGTTGCAAAGGTACATATTTAGATTGAAAACTACCCAATTTTGTATATATTTTAAATTTTCTTAATATTAAAATACATACGAAAAGGATTATTTATCAAAGTATCCTGCGTTTTCCAACTCTTGTATTCGGTTGATTGCTGCTGGAAATTCCAGTTTTGCCGCTTGCCTCCATAAGGTCATGGCGCGTCCGGCATCCTCGCACACGCCTTCGCCTTTCCAGTGACACCAAGCCAGCAGATACATGGCCTCGGCGTGTTTCTGCTTTTCGGCATAGCGCAAAATACGACATGCGTCCTCATAATTGCCTTCGCTCAGCATCTGCTTGGCACGTCCCACGGCCTTGCCATAGCTTTCGTTGGGGTTGTCGTCGGAGTAGCCCAAAAATGACCTCCACAGCTTGCTCATGATTTCTTTTGGTCTTTGTTTTCTTTGCAAATATAAGAAAATAATTGCAGCCCGGTTGTGAAATATTTTTTTTCTCTGTTTTTTATGCTTAAAATATTTATATTGTTGCTGATTTTCCATATATTTGCAAGCAGATAATATTTATTTTTTCAATGTTATGAGCAAATACGTTCGAGCCAAAATGGCACTGCTTAGTTTTTTGGTAGCATGTGTTGCCAGTCCAATGTGGGCGCAGCAGCCTGCTTTCGAGACAACGGATCCTGACACAACTATCAACATCGTGGCTTTCTTCTGCAACCACGACACGACAACCTATACTTACGAATCGCGAAAGTGGAAGGTGAATGCCGGTGATACGACGGAGGTGCATCGCCTGACGGAGAAGTTCCAACTTGTTGTTACCGACTCCACACCCGATGGGTATAAATTGGTGTATATTCCTTTGAGTTTTGAATATAATGACACCGCCAAGAGCACTGACAAGCTGATGTATGAGGCGCTATGGAACCTAACCCGAAACCTGCGTCCGGAGTTTCTGATGGACGAAATGGGGCAGCTGACGCATCTCACCAATTGGCGGGAGATACGCGACGCGATGAAGAAAGGCAACAAAATGATGCTCGACTCGCTCTATGCCAAGAGTCCGGAGCTCGACAGCGTGATGCCCCGGCAGCGAATGGAGTCGGTATTGGCCTTGAAATTTATAAACGAGGCCGGAGTGATGGATGCCTATGAAGAAGTGAAGACACTGTTCGACTTGCATGGCCGACAGGTGAAAATAGGCACGACGGAAGTCGACGACTCCACATCTTTCCCGTCGCACACCAAGTTGTGGGCCAGCTATGAAGCCGTTGAAGACCCTGACGAGGATTACGAAGGCGATTATGCGATACAGTCAAACACTGTCACCACGCTGTCCGGGGAAGAGGCGGCAGCTTTGATAGGCAATGTTTTCAACGTGTTGGCTACGGGCGAAGTGGCCGGGAAGCTTCAGCAACTGATGGTTGACAGCCTTAAAACCCAAATGACCGTTACCAATTTAGAGGACTATCATTATTTCTTCAACGGTTGGCCGAAGTTGATGCGAAAGCAGAAAATAATTGAAATCAAAGACCATAAAAATGTGGACGAAAGCTCTATAGAATGGGCAGACTATATATGGGGCACATACGGTGGCGAGGCAGAGGAACCCAAAAACAGTTTCTGAAAAGATATTTTCGGTGATTATTGATGTTTTTCAAAACGAAATGAGTATATTTGCAAAAGCAGTCAAATCTAACGAACGCGGTGCGGACACAAGGCCTGCACCGCGCGGTTTTATATGTGAATGCTATTCTCTCTGCGGTCGTTGATACGATGGGGGCAATAGTAGCTTGACAAATTATAAATCATAAATAATACAAACGATACATGGCAACAGTAGACGACAAGAAGATTATCTTCTCAATGGTGGGAGTATCTAAGATTATCCCCCAGAACCAAAAACAGATTCTGAAGGACATATATCTCTCGTTCTTCTATGGTGCAAAGATTGGAATTATCGGCCTGAACGGTGCGGGTAAGTCCACGCTGATGAAAATTATAGCCGGCTTGGAACAGCCTACGTCGGGCGAAGTGGTGTGGAGTCCCGGTTACAGTGTGGGTTATCTGCCACAGGACCCTCCGCTGAACGAAGAAAAAACGGTGTTGGAAAATGTCAGGGAAGGCGTGCAACACGTGTATGACGCACTGGCAGAATACGACGAAATAAACCGCAAGTTTGGCGAGGAGGAATATTATAGCGACCAAGACAAAATGGACGCGCTGATGAAGCGGCAGGCAGAAGTGCAGGACATTATTGACGCCACCGACGCATGGAACATGGATTCTAAACTTGAGCGTGCCATGGCGGCCCTGCGATGTCCGTCGGGCGAACAACCTGTGACCCATCTTTCGGGGGGCGAGCGCCGTCGTGTGGCATTATGCCGACTATTGCTTCAGAAACCTGACGTATTGTTGCTCGACGAGCCTACCAACCACTTGGATGCAGAAAGCATAGACTGGCTGGAACAGCATCTGCAGCAATACGAGGGCACGGTGATTGCCGTGACCCACGACCGCTACTTCCTCGATGATGTGAGCGAGTGGATATTGGAACTCGATCGTGGAGAAGGCATCCCATGGAAGGGGAACTATTCTTCATGGCTTGAGCAGAAGACCAAGCGCATGGAACAAGAGGAAAAGACGGCTTCAAAGCGTCGCAAGACGTTGGAGCGTGAGTTGGAATGGGTGCGCATGGCTCCAAAGGCCCGTCAGGCTAAGGGCAAAGCCCGTTTGAACTCCTATGAAAAGATGCTCAACGAGGAACAGAAGGGACGTGAGGAAAAGCTTGAAATCTTCATCCCCAACGGTCCGCGTCTGGGTAACAAGGTGATAGAAGCACAGCACGTGAAGAAAGCCTATGGCGAGAAAGTGCTGTTCAACGACTTGAACTTCATGCTTCCGCCCAATGGTATTGTGGGTGTGATAGGTCCCAACGGAGCGGGAAAAACAACGCTTTTCCGTCTCATCATGGGTTTGGAGCAAGCCGACGGAGGTACGTTTGAGGTGGGAGAGACCGTGAAATTGGCCTATGTGGATCAGCAGCACAAGGATATCGACCCCAACAAATCGGTCTATGATGTCATTTCGCAGGGCAACGATACCATTCGCATGGGTGGCCGCGATGTCAATGCCCGTGCCTATCTGTCGCGTTTTAATTTTTCGGGCACCGACCAGAATAAGCTCTGTGGAGTGTTGTCGGGTGGTGAACGCAACCGACTGCAATTGGCTTTGGCGCTGAAACAGGAGGGTAACGTGCTGTTGCTCGACGAGCCGACCAACGATATCGACGTGAACACGCTTCGCGCGCTGGAAGAGGGCTTGGAGGCCTTTGCGGGATGTGCAGTGGTGATTAGTCACGACCGATGGTTCCTCGACCGTATATGTACGCATATCCTTGCTTTTGAAGGCAATGGCGAGGTGGTTTACTTTGAGGGTGACTACTCGGAATACGAAATCAATAAGGCTCGCAGACTGGGCAACGAAGACATCAAGAAAGGCCGCTATCGGAAATTGATGGAGGACTAAACAAAGAAATAGGGGGCAGGCGGAGAGTTGGAACGATGTGTGGGTTTACACTCTGCCTGCCCTACAATTATGTTATAATCAATTCATGTAATCATGAAACAGTTTCTTGTTGCGTTACTGACGCTGGTCGGGACAGCAATCTCTTATGCACAGCAATCTTCCATAACGTATAAGGTTTTGACAAACGTATCTTATACTTCGAAGACGGATTCGTATGCTCGTGAACGCCTAAAGGTGGATATATACTATCCGGAAAACAAGCAGGATTGCCCGGTGGTGGTTTGGTTTCATGGTGGCGGACTTACTGGTGGACAAAAGGAGCTGCCGGCGCAGTTGAAAAACAGGGGGATGGTTGTTGTCGGAGTGAACTATAGATTGCTGCCTAAGGTCAGTATCGTTGAGTGCATTGACGACGCGGCAGAGGCCGTTGCATGGGTGTTTAAGCACGGACGGGAATATAATGGAAGTCCTCGAAAGGTGTTTGTTTCCGGACATTCGGCAGGTGGTTATCTCACCATGATGCTCGGCTTGGACAAGAAGTGGCTGGCAAAATACGAGGTTGATGCCGACAGCATCAGGGGACTGATACCCTTTAGTGGGCAGACGATTACCCATTTTGCACATCGCGACATGATCGGACGGGGAAATCTTCAACCTTCGGTCGATGAATATGCACCGTTGTATTGGGTGCGCAAAATGGTGGCTCCGTTGATTCTTATTACCGGTGATCGTGAGCAGGAACTATTCGGTCGCTATGAGGAGAATGCCTATCTGTGGCGTATGATGAGGCTTTGCGGGAACGAGAATGTCTATCTTTACGAGTTGGATGGGTTCAATCATGGGGATATGGCACAGCCGGCTTACCATATTTTGTGGAATCATATCAAGCAGATATTGAATGGGAAATAACCAATAGCCGTTTGTCAGTCAGGCTACACGATATATAAGTTGTTTGCCGATGACAAACGGCTATTGGGCTTCCAAATGATAACAGATAAAGCCATTATCTTTGTAAATAGTTTAAATTGTGGTGAAAAACTGCACATTATTTTTGGAAATGTGCATTTAACATCGTATCTTTGCACACAATTTAGAACTATGTGCAATGAGAAATGTGCAAAGTTTCAATGTTCTCATTGAAAATGCAATGATCACCAACGGGGGCAAGGAAGCCCTGACAGGTCACGAAGGAGCCACGCTACAGTACTGTGGTGTTGCTCGCGAGGTTGAAAAGACGTATATCATGTTTGAGAATAGTGGTCTCAAACGTGATGACAGAGGTGTGTTGTATGATAACAAGAGAGCGGTATGGGTATGTACATATCTGGGCATGGTTACGTATGGGACTGTTTTTTTGCCCATACAGCGTGAACTTACGATCAAGCAGATTAATAATTTTTTAATCCTTTCCGAATCCAATCTGATTTTTGCGGGAGATGAAGTTTCCGATACATTGGCTATGGTCAATGAAAGTTCTATATCTCAGAAGATGAACAAGCATATGTGCTTGATGTTTGCTAATGTTAATGAAGTTGGGGTGTCGGTTATTTCGACTACTGCTGCTGACTTGCTGAGCATGACGGAGCAAAACAGAAAGGGTCAGAATGTAAGACTCTCGTCTGTCTGCAAGATAATTGAAATTGGATGCTGTGATCGGGAGTTTGAGGAAACGCGAAAAAATCAATCAAACGATATTTATATCAAAACGAAACATAGTTATCGCACTGCTTGTTGATCATGCAAGTATGCTGCCGTAACAGAATTTGAATTGCTATGGAACAATACACGGGTTTTAACCATCGAATACAACAGAGTATTATTGAGAATTGGAACCGTAATGCGCTAACAGATTATAAAGGCGCAACACTGCAATATCATGATGTGGCAAGGAAGATAGAGAAGCTGCATATCATGTTTGAGAATTCAGGCGTGGTACGTGGAGACAAAATTGCCCTTGCAGGAAGAAACAGTGCAGCGTGGGCTGCGGCTTTTTTGGCAGTGCTGACGTATGGAGCTGTCGCTGTGCCCATACTGCATGAGTTCACTGCTGAACAGATGCACAATATCGTGAATCACTCGGATGCGAAGCTTCTTTTTGTAGGTGACGTGGTGGCAACAGAAATAGATGCCACCAAAATGCCTAAATTGGAAGGTATCATTTATATCCCGGATTATTCTTTAAAGCTATCGCGCACTGATAAACTAACTTATGCCCGTGAGCACCTAAATGAGTTGTTTGGCAAGAAGTATCCCAAGTATTTTCGTCCCGAACATGTGAAATATTATCATGAGAGCGATCCGGAGGAGCTTGCGCTCATCAATTATACCAGTGGCACGACGGGGTTCTCAAAAGGGGTAATGCTGCCTTATCGTGCGTTATGGAGCAATAACGATTTTGCGGAACATGTGCTTGGACATGAAATTAAGCCTGGCGATAATGTGATAAGCATATTACCTATGGCACACATGTATGGTTTGGCATTTGAGTTTATTTTTGAATTTATCAGTGGATGCCATATCTATTATTTGAATCGTGTGCCGTCTCCAGTGATCATTGCGAAAGCTTTTGCGGAGGTCAAACCTAAGATAATCATTTCCGTTCCATTGATTATTGAGAAGATTATCCGTAAGAAGGTGTTCCCAAAGATACAAGATCCTAAAATCAAACTGTTGTTGAAGTTGCCGGGAATCAATCGTAAGATTTTTGAGAAGGTATGCGAGGAAGTAACCAACGCTTTCGGGGGAAACTTCTATCAAGTGATTGTAGGTGGAGCAGCATTCAATCAGGAGGTGGAAACTTTCCTTAGTCAGATAGGTTTCCGCTATACAGTGGGATATGGAGCAACGGAATGTGCGCCGATTATTTGCTATGCGGATTACAAAGATTTTGTGCCCGGATCGTGTGGAAAAGCCGCGTTACACATGCAAGTGGAGATAGACAGTCCCAATCCACAAACTGTACCGGGAGAGATTTTGGTTAAAGGGCCTAACGTGATGTTGGGTTATTACAAAAACGAGGAAGCCACTAAGGAGTGCATAGATAAGGACGGATGGTTCCATACCGGAGACCTTGGCTTGATGGACGCAGACGGCAACGTGTTTATCAAAGGACGCTCTAAGAACATGCTGTTGGGCTCAAACGGACAGAACATATATCCGGAAGAAATAGAGGATAAGCTCAATTCTATGAATATGGTGAGTGAAAGCGTTGTGATTCAAGATGGTGAAAAACTCGTGGGATTGGTTTATCCGGATTATGAAGCAGCTAACGAGAAGGGATATAATAATGATAATCTAATGGAGATTATGGAAGAAAACAAGCAACTTCTCAACGCGATCCTGCCATCATATTGCCGTCTCAATACCATCGAACTGCACGCGGAGGAGTTTGCCAAAACGCCCAAGCGTTCCATTAAGCGCTATCTTTATATGCGTTAATGGGCGGATGGCTTCTTTCTGTAGAGTTTATTGTTGGAAATAGTGATATATCTCGTTGAACTCCGTAGCATCTCTCGCTGATAGAAGAAAATTTGACTGTGTCGGATGAAACAACATGATGTGGGTTGAATATTGACCTGATACATACCTTACAACAACAACTCCCGTTCATCTTTTGTAGATAAACGGGAGTTGTTGTTATGTAAACGGTTTCTGTAATAAACTAAGCAGAAGGTTTGTCGTTATGCTTTAAGGTTGAGCTTAATCTGCAGTTCATCGAGTTGTTTGGCGTCGATGGCAGAAGGAGCATCAAGCATAACATCGCGCCCGCTATTGTTTTTGGGGAATGCAATGCAGTCGCGAATACTGTCGAGACCAGCCATAATGCTCACGAAACGGTCGAGACCGAAGGCCAATCCGGCATGGGGTGGTGCGCCGTATTTAAAGGCATTCATCAAGAAGCCAAATTGAGCCTCTGCGCTTTCACGGGTGAAGCCAAGCACTTCAAACATCTTTTCTTGCAGTTGCGTATCGTGGATACGGATGCTGCCGCCACCCACTTCAATACCGTTGCATACAAAGTCGTAAGCCTTGGCACGCACTTGTTCCGGATGCTCATCGAGTAGGGGAATGTCATCAGGGTTGGGCATGGTGAAAGGATGATGAGTTGCCATGAGGCGTTGTTCTTCATCGCTCCACTCAAACAAAGGGAAGTCGATTATCCAAAGACATTTAAAGACGTTCTTGTCGCGCAATCCGAGACGTTCGCCCATCTCCAAACGCAGATTGCAAAGTTGCACACGCGTTTTGTTGGCATTGTCACCGGAGAGAATCAATACGAGGTCTCCATCTTTAGCACCCATCTCTTTCTTGATGTCTGCCAGTATTTCGGGGGCGTAGAACTTATCAATAGAACTCTTGACAGAGCCATCCTCATTGTACTTTATATATACTAATCCCCTGGCACCCACTTGCGGACGCTTCACGAAATCCGTGAGTTCGTTGAGCTGTTTGCGACTGTAGTTGGCACATCCGGGTACACATATTCCACCGATATAGGCAGCTTCGTCGAAGACAGAGAAATCTCCCTTGCCCCGGAAAGCCTCTTTCAGTTCAACAAACTCCATCCCAAAACGCAGGTCAGGCTTGTCCGAGCCGTAACGTTTCATGGCTTCATGCCATGTCATTTGCTGGAGTTTGGGAAGCTCTACACCACGAATTTCCTTGAAAAGATGGCGTGCCATATCTTCGAACAGGTTGATAACGTCGTCTTGATCGACAAAACTCATCTCACAGTCGATTTGTGTAAACTCCGGTTGGCGGTCGGCACGGAGGTCTTCATCACGGAAACACTTGGCTATCTGGAAGTATCTATCGAATCCGGCCACCATGAGCAGCTGCTTCAAAGTCTGTGGACTTTGGGGGAGGGCATAGAACTGTCCCGGATTCATACGCGAGGGAACAACGAAGTCACGAGCTCCTTCGGGTGTCGATCCAATCAGGATGGGGGTTTCCACTTCCATGAAATTTTTGGAATCAAGGAAGTTGCGGATGAGAATAGTCATGCGGTGGCGCAACTCCATGTTTTTGCGGACAACAGCCCGACGCAGGTCCAGATAGCGGTATTTCATGCGCAAATCATCGCCCCCGTCGGTGTTCTCCTCGATGGTAAAGGGCGGAGTGAGCGATGAACTAAGCACATTGAGTTCTTTGGCGATAACTTCAACGTCACCGGTATCCATTTTAGGATTCTTGCTCTGACGTTCAGAAACTGTTCCCTTTATTTGGACACAGTATTCGCGTCCTAATTTGTTTGCTCTGTCACAAAGTTCTTTGTTGTTAGCCTCATTGAAGACAAACTGAGTGATACCGTAGCGGTCACGGAGGTCGACAAAGGTCATGCCACCCAGTTTACGAGTGCGCTGCATCCATCCGGCAAGTGTAACTTCTTTGCCGGCATCAGCGAGACGCAACTCTCCACAAGTATTCGTTCTATACATATTTTTGAATATGGATTGTTATAATATATAGCGCAAAATTACTATTTTTTATTGAAAGATGCTAAAAATCGGCAGGCAAACTTGTTGGACGAAGATTTTTACGCATGGTATATCGTAAATAGCCGTTTATGGAAGCCTCAAAAATGATTTCCACAAGCGGCTATACTTTGAAATATTCTTCTAATGCTTCTTTGGCACTACCATGCTCGTTTGGTAGGTCTTCTATGATTTTTCCGTGTTCGAGCAGGGCTATTCGAGTGCTGATATCGACGGTATGTTGCAGATTATGGCTGCTTATCAGGATTGTTGCTCCTGTTGAGTTGTGATAATCAACCAGTATTTTTTTGAGAATGTTTTGTCCAGAAGGGTCCAGAAAATTGAACGGCTCGTCGAGAATAACGAGTTGAGGCTGGGTGAAGAGAACGGATAAGATTCCTATTTTCTGCTTGTTTCCGGCACTGAAATGACGTATATATTTGTCTTGGCCGAATAGCTCGCCATTGGTGAATGACAAGTATTTCCCAATCGGACTGTCCTCTATGTTTTTCCAGTCTATGGCTTCTGCACCATTAACTTTGGCAATAAAGTCCATATATTCTTCAGGAGTGAGAAAGTCTATAAGGAAGCCTTCGTCAATGTATGCGCCAGTCATGTTTTTCCAATCTTCCGACAAGGCTGGATGAATAGGCTTCGATGGGCTCTCCGGATTGTCTGCTTGTGGTGTGAAAACAACCTCTCCTTCATCGGCCTGCAGCAAGTCGAGCATAAGTCGAAACAGGGTGGTTTTACCCGCCCCGTTGTTACCTACCAAGCCAAGAATTTCACCTTGTTGAATAGAAAACTCTGGAATATTGACAGCGGTTTTCTCTCCAAAGGATTTTACCAAATGTTTGATGTCTATCTGCATGTGAAAACAACTCGTAGTTATTGAACAAGGTGATATCAAATCGCCCGTATTGGTATGATGAAATGATCCATACAGACGTTCCTTATCTTTGTTTTGTGCAAACTTACATAAAATCTCCGAAACTTATGTGGGTTGAGTACATATTTTTATACCTCTCTTTAGAGGAAAGTTTGCGACACAATGTAAAACATCAAATAACGAGCCTTTTCATCTTGTCGAAAAGGCTTATATGTATTTGTTGTTATCCCAGATACTTCATCAATATTTTAATATTGCCACTTTCCCGCAGTTTAGTAATGCTCTTTTCCCTTATTTGGCGCACACGTTCTCTGGTTAGGCCTAACCGATCTCCAATTTCTTCAAGTCCCAACTCATTACAACCTATGCCGAAACACTTTTTTACAATGAAACTCTCTCTTTCTTTCAGCACACTCTCGAGCACGCTGTTGAGTTCCTGAGACATACTTTCATGGTCCACACGTCTGTCTGTCCGGCTGTCGTCTCCGCTGGCCATGATGTCTGCCATAGAATTAGTTTCGTCTTCCTGGAAAGGTGCGTCGATACTTACATGATGCCCATCAGCCATCATGCTCTGTCTGATTTTGCCAGCCTCTACATCGATGACCTCTGCAATTTCCTGAGTGCTTGGCCGACGTTCATGTTTTTGTTCAAACTTGTTAATCTCCTGATTGATTTTGCTCAATGTGCCCACCTGATTCAAAGGCAGTCTTACAATGCGACTCTGCTCGGCAATGGCTTGGAGAATACTTTGTCTAATCCACCATACCGCATACGAGATGAATTTGAACCCTCGTGTTTCATCGAATTTCTCAGTGGCCTTGATCAGTCCTATATTACCTTCATTGATAAGGTCTGTCAGCGACAGTCCTTGATGTTGGTATTGCTTGGCTACGGAAACAACAAAACGCAGGTTGGAGGTGATGAGCTTTTCCTTTGCTCGCCTGCCTTCTCTTCCTCCTTTTTTAATCTTTTGAGACAGTTCTATCTCTTCGTCGATAGAGATCAGGGGCGCACGCCCAATCTCAACAAGATATCTATCTAATGCCTCACTTGAACGGTTTGTTATACTTTTCTGTATCTTAAGTTGTCTCATGCTTATAAAAAAGTTGTCTTATCCTTTATAAAATAGTACCATAAAGCCCTGAATAATCATAAATTATTCAAAAGCGAACATAATATAGTAATAAAAAACCAGAATAATGAATCTGTTATGATAATATATGCAATAATAACGTTTGTTAATGAATAAACAGATGCTAAATGTCTCCTATATGGGTGACATTCATCATTGTTTTCCAATATATTCAGCCCCCATTGTCCAGCCTGATTTCTGTCTTGAAAGAAGAGCATTTCGGTGGCTGTCGAAAGACAATACTCCGATGACGGAACAGCATGGAGAGAACTGTATAATCAAAGAAAAAACGGGTAATGCTATACTCGTTTATTTTTAAACGCCTACTTTATAATAATTATTCAAAGTAAATATAGCATTTAATTTTTGATTGTGCAAGCAATAAATTCAAAACGAGCTTGTTTTTTCCATTTTTTATTAGTTACTTTGCTTTTGTATTGAATTATAATAAATAAAATTGTATGAAAAGAGAAACATTATGCCTACGGGCAGGCTGGGAACCGAAAAATGGCGAGCCGCGAGTGTTGCCGATTATCCAGAGTACTACATTTAAATATGACAATACAGAAGAAATGGCCATGCTTTTTGATTTGAAGAAAGAAGGTTATTTCTATACTCGTTTGCAAAATCCTACCAACGATGCCGTAGCCAGGAAAATATGCGCACTGGAAGGGGGAATTGGTGCCATGCTCACCTCAAGCGGACAGGCTGCTAATTTTTATGCCGTGTTCAATATCTGCGAAGCCGGTGCACATATCGTTGCATCTACAGAAATCTACGGAGGCACCTACAATCTGTTTGGTGTTACGCTGAAGAAACTGGGCATTGAGTGTACCTTTGTCAATCCGGAGGCTTCGGAAGAAGAAATTCAGAAAGCTTTCCGTCCGAACACCAAAGTTTTATTCGGCGAAACGATCAGCAACCCCGGCTGCAACGTCTTAGACATCGAGAAGTTTGCGCGCGTGGCACATAAAAACGGAGTGCCGTTAATCATAGATAACACATTTGCCACTCCTATCAACTGCCGTCCTTTCGAGTGGGGCGCAGACATCGTGACCCATTCCACTACAAAGTATATGGATGGCCATGCCACACAGGTGGGTGGCGTCGTTGTAGACAGTGGCAACTTTGATTGGAGTGCCCATGCCGACAAATATCCGGGACTATGCCAGCCGGACGATTCGTATCACGGGCTTACCTATACCAAGGATTTTGGTAAAATGGGCTACATGACAAAGCTGGTTGCCCAGCTCATGCGAGATTTGGGATCAATTCCCGCTCCGCAAAATTCGTTCTTGTTGAACATAGGTTTAGAGACGCTCCATCTTCGTGTGCCGCAGCATTGCAGGAACGCACAGGCCGTAGCAGAATTCCTGTACAACGACGATCGTGTGGCGTGGGTTAACTATTGCGGTTTGAAAGATAACAAGAATTATGAACTTGGTCAGAAATATTTACCCAATGGCTCTTGTGGCGTCCTTTCTTTTGGTCTGAAGGGAGATAGGGAAACTGCCGTTAAATTCATGGATTCACTGAAACTCGTGAATATTGTAACCCATGTTGCCGATGCCCGCACTTGTGTATTGCATCCCGCAAGTCACACACATCGCCAATTGTCTGACGAGCAGTTGCGCGAGGCGGGTATTGCTCCTGACTTAATCAGGTTGTCTGTCGGAATCGAAGCAGTAGAGGATATTATAGATGATATTCAGCAGGCATTAGACAAAATATAAAGAAAAGAAATCTCCCCAAGCCATTTTAGTAAATGTGCTTGGGGAGATGTTTATTTATGCGCAGCCGTATGAACCACCTCTCAGCAAGGCATCGCCATAGATCTGCATACATTCTTTATAACTATTAATCAACTTTTTAAGCGTCTTTATCATCATTCTTTTCATATTATCCATAGTTAAATCCAATCTTTTTACTGTTTTATAATTTAATCTTCTCTCTTTTCTCTCTAATGTTCATGGACGGTTTAGTTGTCCATGCTCACATGATTGTTGTCTCTCAGTTGCTGTGCTGCTATAGCTACGGTAACTGCTAAGATAATCATTAGTACTACCATATTTTTTCCTTTCTTTTAATTCAGGAGCTCGTGTGTACTCCTGTGTTATCCTTACTATATGTATATGTTTTTCTAATAGTTGGTGCAAATATAAGACCATTTGTTGATATTACCAAGACAATGATGTTGTAAAGTTTCCAAAACGTGTGATATTTTGATTTGAATCAAATGTCAATAGTCTAACTTGTTGATATTTAAATGGTTTGAACGAACTCTAATCAGAATAATAACAATTCAGCCATTCAGAAACCATCTTTATAACCAATCACATGTCTCATTTGGATGCCGTTTGACCATCTTTGTGGGATGTAATAACGTGTACATCATGCGGGACATTGCTCTGCAAACCCTCTGTAGATGTAAACTTAGTTTACCGTTTTTCAGAGATTATTTTCGAAGCATCCAGCGCAAAAAGGGCTATGTTTTCTCCATCAAAATTAACTCAGACGACGTGAAAATTACAAGGGCAACACGTTTACATTCTTATCGCGTTGCGTTTAAGGCTTGATGACTGTGCGAGTGAGCCTTTTCCACATCATGATTAGGGCTTATCGACTGTGCCGTTTGATATGCAACCGCAGATGATAATAATCGGGTCATTGGGCTATTGTTGTGAAATGTGTTGATTATAAGCGAGTTATCAACTTTCTGAATTTTAGCGAATTTCGGCCGGAAATATTTTTGCTGCTACTCAAAAAGTTTACACGTAA
>KQ959381.1 GCA_001552765.1 Bacteroidales bacterium KA00344 | reverse complement strand
TTTGTTCATATATTTAACCATTTCTAATTTTTCAAAAACAGCGTTCAGATTTGGCAGGCATCTTCAAGATACCCCCATCAAGTATGTAAACAAACTGCCTCTCCTTGAAGCGGCACACGTCCCGTTCGTCCCTATGTCGTGTATGGTCATTGGCTCCTAAAATAAAGATATGACCATTGATATACATAAAGATTAGGCTCAATAACAAAATGTATCTCCATACATTTGCCCTTGAGCCGTATTATGACTATCTTAACATGCAATCGGCGGGTGGGCCTGACACGATTTTATTCAACAACGTTTTTCACGTTTTTCACGGATGTTGGATGAGAATAATACCCATCACACGCCTTGCTTGTTTCTTAGAATCTGAAAATGCTAATCAAATGCCTTTCTTAAAATCTGAAGTCAAGTTGAACGTCGATCATGTCGTAGTTGTGTTCTGCCAGCGAACGGTCGTTCACCCGTGCATACTCGGCATTGATCTGAACGTTCTTGTTGATCACGTAGTTGGCACCAATCTCATAAAAAGTCTTGCTGCTGTCCCACGAGCCTGAAGGACGATACATGTTGTAGCGGGCCTTGCCATAGAACTTGTGTTTGATAACCGGCGCGATGACCAGCGCATACACACCGTCGGCCTTGTCGCCGATGGCCTCATTAACGTCGGCTTTAGACAGGTCGGCAGAACTGTTGTAGACAGCCTTGAAGGCCTGTCCGGTGGAGTGGATGTATTCGGAGCGCACGGTCCAGTCGTTAAACTTGTATTCGCCCGAAATGGCATAGCGGTGCTGGGGCAGGCGTCGAATGCCCGACACCGTGTTGCCCTGCTCGTTGGTCCATGTGCCCTTACGGCTGTAGGATCCTTCCGACCCGAACACACCGAGACGCATGCCTGCGACGGGCATCACCCAGATGCCGCCGATAATATCTTTCTGTTGGCCTACATCTTTGGTGTTGATTCCCTGTCCGTTGAACACGCCCACCTGATAGTGAAGCAGGTTGCGGCCATTGTTGTTTTTCAGGAAATCACCCTGCAGCTGCACGCCGATGTCGCGCCCATTGCTCGAATGCATTCCCACGCGGTCGGTGAAATAGGTGAGTTTCATGATGTTTTGTGCATAGCTCATAAATCCCTGATCGATAGGATTCATGGGATTTTCAAAAGAGAAAGGACGCTTGAACTGTCCCACTTTCACTTTGAAGAACTCAAACTTCTGCCATTCCGTGAAGGCATCCACAACCTTGGGTGAGCTGCCCAGCGTGGACGTGTTGCCGTTGAACTGCAGTTGTATTTTCCAATACCAGTCGGTGAAGGCGCGCCCGTCGAGGCTGAGTCGTCCTAAACGGATGTTGAAAGAATTAGACTTGGCTCCTTCTTGTCCGGAATATTGGTATTGCGTCATGGCATATCCCGAAAGTTTTACGTTGTTAATCCAAGTGGCGAGCTTGTTTTGTGCGCTTGCTGTGGTCATCACCATGAGGCCCAGCAAGGCCGATAATATTCCCTTTTTCATTGAAAATTAGGTTTTATTTGAATGTGTTGTATATGGTTAGGATGCCGCCCGGCGGCGGTCCCGGCTTTCGCCTATCGAGGTGCAAAGGTAAGTATTTTTTGTATATAAAAGTTAGGACTTGTTATTGTTTTTTAATGAATTCGGCTTTAATGGGGGGCGTATTTCCATTTTTTTAGTTCTCTTTCATGTATATATCGTAATTTTTCCGTATTTTTGCCGCCCGAAAATGAAGAGCGTACATTTGTACGGTTACGACTCTATGCAGATGATGAAAAGCAAACTATGCGGTGTGGTTAGCTGCTTTGCATCAGGTTTTCACAGTTAAAAGTAAATAAGATAAAAATGAAAATAAAAAGATGGTTAAGTCCCTCCTTATGGGGCATCGTGCTTGCCGCGATGGTGAGCAATCCCACCTTGGGCAAGATAGTGACAGTAGACCAGTCAATAAGCATTGCCAGCAAATATGTCCATGTGGATCTTTCGGCACGTCACGCTACCAGGGCTTCGCATGGCACACAGCCTTATTACATTTATAATGACCGTCACGGACGTGGCTTCGTGGTGGTGGCGGGCGATGATGACATGGGACAAGTGTTGGGCTACTCGCCCACCGGAACACTCGACACGTTGCGTGCCAGTCAGGAACTTAAATTCCTGCTGAGCGCCTACCGTGACGCCTTTCACCAGTTGCAAAGGCAACCCGCCACAAGGGCAACCGTTACCACAACGCCTTCAAACCGAAAAGCTGTGGCCCCGTTGCTTACAACGGCATGGAATCAAGACGATCCTTACAGTCGTCTTACGGGGTACAAATTCACGGGATGTGTGGCTACGGCGGTGGCACAAATTATGTATTATCACCGCTGGCCGGAGCGGGGAAAGGGCAAGTACTCGTATGTAGTGAGCTCTGACAACCGCACGATGAGCGTGGATTTCAGTCAGTCGGTATACCCATGGGACAAGATGCTGCCCAAATACAACACACTCATGGCACTTGACAATACTGAGGCTTGCAACGCCGTGGCGCTGCTCATGCGCGATGTGGGCGTGTCGGTGAACATGCAGTACAGGCCCACATCCAGCGGTGCACAAACTTTCATGGCTGCCAAGGCCCTGAAAACATACTTCAATTATTCCACCTCCATGCTCAACAAGTCTGATGAGGGAGCAGCTGCCTTCACCCGGATATTGCGCAAGGAGATAGAAAACGGCTTCCCTGTGTACATCAGCGGCAGTGCGAAGTCGGGCGGTAGTGGACACGCATGGGTAGTAGACGGTGTGGATAAGGACAACCTGTTTCACATGAACTTTGGTTGGGGAGGCGGTGGCGACGGCTACTTCTCCGTCACGGCACTGAACCTTGCCACCACAGGACAGGAGTTTGGAGGAAAGCCACTCTCTTTTAACAAGCAGGTGCAGATTGTCTTGGTGCATCCCAACAAACCGGGAAGCGCACCCATTGATGCCGAGCTTGCTGACGACGCTCCCAACTTGTGTTTCTACGCGGAGGGCGACATGACCGTAGTCGGAAATATGCCCACCAACAAACAGCAGACGGTGACAGTTAGCTATCGCCACTTCAAGAATCAAGCCAACGGAACGTTTGCCGGTGATATTGGCTTGGGGCTCTACAACGAACAGGGTGAACAGGTAAAAGTGGTGCCATCGGAATGGCACGACAAAGGCGGATACACCGCAGAGCGCGGCAAGTACAATGGTGGCGTGCTGCTATCGGGACAGGTGATAGACAAAGCATGCACGTTTACGATGAATCTTGAAGGCCTTGCCGATGGACGCTACTATTTGCAAGCAGTATGTGCCAGCCTCAAAGATAATTCCACCTACGGAGCATGGTGCAAGATGAAAACAGCACCACGCATTGCCTTTCATGTGCAGGGCAACAATGTGCGCATATTCGAGAAACCCGATGACAAGGCACCTTTTGCATTGGCTTCACATCCCTACACGCTCAAACCGTGTACTGCCGGCAACAAGGCCACGCTGTGCCTCACCATACGCAAACTCACAGGTACACCGTTCGATGGCACGGTGAAGGTGTCGCTCGTGGACGATGGTGGCCATACGGTTGCCACTGGACAAACGGCAGATGCGGTGGACTTTGAGATGTTTGCCGAGACCGAGGTGAGGGTGAACATGAGCTTGCCCGATAACCTGCAGCCCAAGGAATACAAATTGAAGGTGGAGGTGATCAAGCAATATGATGCCGACAACATTGCCACGGTGGGCATGGTGCATGGCAACGAGCCGTCTACGTTGCAGGTGGAGACTGTTAAGCCAAGCGACAAGCTTTTCGCACAGCTCTTGGGCATGGTGCAAGACAACAGCGGTTCTACCATATCGCCCACGAACGTAGACCTTAGTGACAATCCATCCCTCAAGATAGGAGTGGTGATGACGCTTGCCCCTCAAGCCACCTACAACGGCACACTGACGCTTTGCCTGATTGATACGCAAACTCAGCGACGCATATCCTTGGGCGGCAGTGCCCAAAAGCAATACAATTTATCCGGAGGATCTGACGTAACATTTGTTACCGGCTGGCTGAAAAACAGAGATAAGTTGACCGTCATCAACAACCGTACATACAGGTTGGCGTTGATGGGCATGGTAGACGGCGTGGAGTGTGATTTGTGGAACGAGAATTGCGCACCCTTTGAGGTATCGTTCATCAACAGTGTACACAGCGTTTATCCTGACGAAACCACTCATATAGACGCAACACAAAGCACGTTATGCGTGGTGCGAGATAATAACTGGATAGACGTACAGGGCGAGGACTTGGCGCATGTGCAGGTGTTCGCGCTCGACGGAACTGTGATAGCTGCCTCCGATGCCCACGGACAGCGGTCTGTGAAGCTGCATATACCTACCACGCAAGTAGTTGTTGTGCGGGTGCAAACCAATCATGGCAGCATCTTAACCAAGAAGTTTCGATAAAACCGTGAAAGTAGAATAGGAGGTAAATACCAATCAAGGGTACTTATCTCCTGTTTTTGTATTTGGGCCGGCCCTATCTTTAAATCTGCACAGCGACTTTAAATTTAAATTAACGTAGCATCTTAAAACCAACACAATATGTCATCAGACTCACGATATCTGCAAGTATTCAGCGACATTCAGCTTATCGCATTCGACGCCGACGACACCCTCTGGGACAACCAAACCCATTTCGAGCGTGTGGAGCGTGAATATTGCGACATTCTCGCCCCATTCGGCCCTGCCGACGCAGTTTCTAAGGCCTTGTTCAGTGTGGAGAGCGCCAACATGCCGCTGTTGGGATATGGATGCAAAGCCTTCACGCTGTCGCTCGTCGAAAACGCCGTGAAATTCAGCAAGGGGCGGATTGCTGCCAACGATCTGCTGCGCATCGTGGAACTTGGCAAGGCCTTGCTCTCGCTTCCTGCCACTCCGCTGCCTCACGTGGCAGACACGCTGCGTATTGTGCGAGATATGAGAAAATACAAGATGGTGGTGTTCACCAAAGGCGAAATGCTCGACCAGCAAAACAAACTCGTGCGTTCGGGACTTACCGAGTTCTTCGACGACATCGTCGTAGTTGCCGACAAGACGCGCGACGAATATGTCCGTCTGTGTCACATTTTCGACACCGACATCAGCCGACTGCTCATGGTGGGCAATTCATTCAAATCGGACATCGAGCCTGTGTTGCAGCTTGGCGGCTACGCAGCATACATCCCTTTCCACACCACATGGCGGCACGAGCTGGTCGAGGAATACGACCACCATCGCCTCGTGCGTTTGGCAAGCATACGGGAGCTTCCCGCCTGCCTGCCCGCTGCCCGCCAAACGCCTTGATACAGGCAGTCATGAAAACACTGAGGAGCCACACTTTCGTGTGTTGTTCTCTTGCCCGTCACTTTCTTTTAATGCATATCCAGAGCCTTGTCACTATCTATTGCCACAATGGCCAACAGGCTCCGGCCCTGCCAGCTCGACATTTCAAACACACCATTTGTTCCGTTTCGCGCTAAGAGACGAATGTTAAAAAGCAGAGCTTAGCATCCAAAAAAAAGGTCTACTTTTAGCATTGTATTATAAAAAAAATATACCTTTGCGCCGCAAAAAAATAAAATGAATATGTAGACAAACGTATTTAAAGAGAAATAACAAAAGAAAGCACAAATGAAATTTTTAGAATTAAGACATTTATTGTACGTAACGGTTGTCGGTGTCGCACTTGTTTTATCTTCATGCAACCCCGAAACCGACACACCAGAAAACATCGATAATTTGCCGGAGGCTGTTGCTCGTGATTTTCGCAATCGCTGCGGAGACATCACCATTGATCACGTTTACACAGGCGATGACTTTTACCGCCATTCCGACCAGCAGGAGACATTTATATTCTCATCAGACAAGGCGGGGAACGAATATGTTGTGGTATATCTTAACAATGTGTGGAACCGCACTATAAAAACACTGCCTGCCATTGACCTATTGCCCAACAAAGTGCTGCAACGTCTGCTCCAAGAAAACCCTGAGGCCCGTAAAAACGAGTTTCGTGAAATAAAGGAAGTGTCGCAGACTTGCATCAACGACAAATACTACATACTGTGTTATCTGCAGGACACACCCACTGAGAAAAACCTCGTTCACACACTTGTCATCGGCAGCGACGGAACGATACTCAAGTCGTGCAAATACATGTTGAATCTGCCGGTCAATGCGCGTCCGCTATCTACTGATATTGATTGGATTTCCAAACGCTACAGCGGAGCTGTGACACTTGGTTATGTCAATGATCTGGGCTCTGACAACTACCTCGTCATACACAACGGCGTGTTGAAGTCTGTTTTATTTAAAACATCCAACATCGACACAAAGTGGGAAGAAACAACTTATGCGTTGCCAAAAGGCGCGACAGTGCCAAACAACGTACTTGAATCATTGCACACCACCCATGCCGGCTTCACCTATACAGAAGTCATGGTTGTTGAAAATCCGAGTGGCAATTATTTTCTTTTTATTGACGGGACCAAACCAAACCGTCTGGGGTATTATGTCGAGGCGAACTAAAGGCTGATTATTTTACGATAAATACATTTATACAATGAAAAAGCAAGTATTAGCATTACTTACATTATGCTGCTGCTCGGCATCTATGGCACAGCAGAAGACACGCAACCTCTCCATCGAGGTTTTTGGTGCCCAGAACACCGTTGGTGTCAACTACGACAGCCGGTTCAAAGACAACTCAGGCTTAGGTTATCGTGTGGGTATAGGCTATGGATATGGCAACTCTTCCGGTTTGTTCAAACAAAATATCAAAGGTGTGGGCGTTCCGGCGGAACTGAACTATTTGCTCGGAAATAAAAGCAGCAAGTTGGAACTGGGTTTGGGATTGAGCATAGGAATGTACCATGTGGAGGAAGTCGGGCTGATCTATAAGAAGCCGGTTGCTCCCGAAACAAAGGGAAAAATGGAAACATATACAACGAAAGAAAACCATTTTGGCTATTTCTTCTTTGGCGATATCGGTTATCGTTATCAGCGTGAGAATGGTTTCATGTTCCGTGCAGGTATATCGCCATCCTTTAATTTCGGCGATAAGTATGGACTTGACAGGTCTCTTCTCTTTCCATACATCGGCTTGGGCTGGTCGTTCTAGGCAGATTTAGTTGAAAGCGACTGTTCTTGATGTTTCAACAGACATCGGGAACATTTGCTTTCATTATTTTTCCATCCTTTTCTTAGTCCATCTCGCCATCGCCTTATCCATGATGACACTATCGTTGCGACATTCCTCATCTTGACCGTCAGTTTGGAACTGAAGGAAAACGGGTCTTAGCGTTGCACGAATATTGTCCGAAGGGTTTTTCCGTTTAATTCGCTCAAGGGCGATGTTTGCCAATTATCCGGTGTTCACCAAATCATCGGGTATTTGCAGATAATCCATGTACAATATCTTTACAAACACTAACAAAAACGCCTTTAATTTTCAAGTATTCTGAAGCATCCTAAGTTTTTGTCAGAATTTCGCAATTTTGTCATAGTTTTGTAGTCTCTTGATAATCAGCGTATTGAATATTTATCCCCATATACTCCCTATGCGGTCGTTTGCGATTAAGTATCGTATGGCGTGGCGAGAAGGGCTTAACCGCAGGGCGGATAGGCTGTACTCGCGATGCGATTAGGGCTTAGTCGTATCGCCGTTAGGCCTCTGACATGATGTGGCGGAATACAATTCCTACAAACGGGCCTGCTTTTTCGTTGCAGGAATTGATTATGGGGGCCAAAACATAGCTCTTTTTGCGCTGGATGAGCGAAAAAAGAAGTTCTCTTTTCGGAGAATAATTGTTTACAAAGTCGGGTCCTGTCAGACGGTTCGGAGCAAAGTAGTTATTCGTAACTTTAAAAATAAAAAGAGCCATATCAGACGCTGTGTTCGAGTGCTGATATGGCCTTAAGCTTCTAAGAGCAGACAGGTTTCAATTTATAATTTCATGTTTATCGAAATTGAGTTTTGTCACACCCTTAGGTTTGATACAGTCCGACTGATACGGCTGTCGTTAGAAATCAATGTCAAGTCCTGCCCCCAACACGTGATTGGAACGGGTGTAGTCGGCCGTGTATTTGCCGCCGGGAGCAGTCACTTCGGTTTTCTGATGCCCATACAGTGTGCAGAAATAAGCCAGGTTGAGGCTCATCTTCTTGCTCAGGTGAAGGCGCACGCCGGCTCCCACGGAGTTAGAACTTACCACAAACGACTTGTCGTCCATGTATTCCGGCGACAGTCCGTAGCTGGTGTTTTGCCATCCCGCACTCACGGTGACCGTTTTGTTGGCATCGTATTCCACACCGGCGTTAAACTCCATTGTGCCTCGCTTGAGCTTGTCTTCGTGGTGGTTGTATGCTCTGGCCTGCTTGTCCCAAAAATAGTGGAAGCCCACATTGAGGCGCAGGGGGTCGATGGGGCTGTAGCCCACGCCCATCGTGAGCAGGGCGGGAATGTCACCATGCACCGTCTTGCCGTCTTCAAACTCGCCGACGGCATCTTCCAACGCGTTGTCAAACATGGTCTTCACTCCTTGCATGGTCTTCGCAACGGTGGGCTCGGTCAAAATGGCCTTGGAGGCATCGAGCGGCACACCGGCTTTGCCTAACATGAGCGCAAGGTTGGCCGGCAGGTTTCCGATACTCGGAGCCACGTTCACCGACTTGTTGCTCAGACGAAGCTGCGTTTTAAACTCGTATTTCACGGCGAAGTTCCATCGTCCGGTTTTATAGTCAAGACCGAGTATGGGCGTGAATCCCACACCGCTCTGGTCACAGTTCAGCTCAATGTCGGCGGAGCCGGTTTTGGAGGCGTCGAGCATCTGATAGAGCGGCATGTTGCCCACCTTGATGTCTCTCACGTAGCCATAGTAGTTGGTAAGCGCGTAAATGCCTCTAACGCCAGCAAATACACCGAGCTTGGGGGTCACTTTGTAGGCCGCTCCGAGCGACAGCCCGTAGTAGTATTGGCGGCCGCGCATGTAGCTGTTGAAAGCGTAGTTGCCGGTGCTGCCCAGATAGGCATCACTGCTGAACATGCGTCCTCCGGGTGCGGCTACGGCGTCGATGGTACGTGCCAGTCCGACGGCAGCGAGCGCGGTCTCAGACACAATCTTCTCGAAGCTCCCCAATCCGTCGTCAAAGGTGCACTTGCCACCTCCTCCGCTCAGGGCCAAATTGGACTGAAAAGAAAAGTTCTTCCAGTTGTAGGCAAACTGTATGGAGGGCAGTACGGGTGCAAACGATTTACCTTTGAAGGTGCGTTGGGTGTTTGGATGATTGAGATTTTTGGCAAAAAGCGGATATTCATTCTTGATGGTCCGACTCTGGAAGACGGTCTGCCAGTTTAGGGAGAGGTGAGCTCCCGGACTGAGAAAAACCACTCCCGCCGGGTTGGCGTAGACGCCGTCTACCCCTATGCAGGCATCGCGCGAAAAGTGACGATTAAAAGCAACGTTCTGATTGGTGTTGGTGAGCAAGCCACCGGCATACGTGTTGTGTGCGACAGTCATTGCGCACACTGCAAAAAACAATTTTAATTTATTCATCTTAAAAAAGTTAAATAATAAATGACCGCAAAGGTAATATTTATGTTCCAAAAGTCGTCTATTCGGTCTAAAATATTTAATTTATATTAACAAAGGGTTTCCGGCAACCGTTCGTCAGTAGTGAAAACAGGTAGTTCCCTATCTTTTATATTCTGCAAGGTATTCCGTAAAAATCTACGAAAAAGGGTGCGCACATGATTTTAAAAGTAAAACGGAGAAACCGCACAAACAGCAATATCCTCATAAATGATGAGGGAGAAGTATAAATCCTCATAAATAAGGATTGCAGATATGAGGATAAAAATCCTAAAAAATAAGTATTGTAATATTCTTAAATTACGTTTACCTTTGCACTCAAATTATTAATTTGTTTAAAAAATGAAGATGCTTAAGAATTTTGCAGTGCCCGTATTGGCATTTTTTGTCATGGGGCTTACCTCATGCAGCAGTGACGATGATGTTGTGAAGTACAGCGCAAACGCCCTAAAGAACACAGAGTTGATGAACATACTGAAGCAGAAAGGCTATCAGTTTGACAACGACGGCAAGTTGGAACTCAACGACTTGGCGGAGAAAACCACCGCATTGGATTTAAGCGGAACCAAACTCAAAGATCTCAGCGGACTTGACATTCTGCCCAACCTGAAGGAGGTGAAGCTGTCGAACAATGACTATGGACCAGTATTCGACTTTGCCCAACTACCTGCACAGATTACCGGAGTGGATTTGACCGGCAATGACATTTACGAATTTAAGGGACTGGCAAATACCGACAAGGTAGAGGCTACAGGATACGAGGCTACCGACATTAAACGCCACTTTGAAAAGTTGTATCTTCCTGAGGGAGCAAAATACGATCAGGATCAGATTGTAGCTTTTTATAAAAAGTCGGAGATGGACAAGAAAGCCGTTGATATGAAAATGGCAGACGCAAATGGAAAGTTGAACACATATAACACCTTGCGTAATGTGCCTGATGCCATAGTCAGAAAACAACTCTACGAAAGTTTCTCCCAATTATTTGTCATTACAGAAAATAAGGATACACTTATTGATGTGAGCAGACGAATGACCTCACCCGAGCAAAGCAACAATTCTATTGCTATTTTTGAAGGAAAAAATGCTGACGGTTTCCAATATGTTCTACACAACAAGAGTTTCAAAGGAACAATATTAGGTGTCACTTCAGAAGAATATACAAAAGTTCCTTATCTGAAAATGCCTAAACAAATATCATTTTTCCAGTTAGAGCATCTTGACTTGCTTAACGGCATAGATATGTCTGCAAATACCGATCTGTTTCATGGGCACATGTACACTTGTCGCTCTATCAAGAAAATGGACATGAGCCATTCTACCAAATTGGGACAACGCAGCATACCATTGGAGATGACAGATATGGATGTATCGTGGGTGGAAATCAAAGACTGTCCGGATCTTGAGGAAATTATTTTTCCTAAGAAGGCGTACATCATGAACAATATGACTTTCTGCTATTTGCCCAAATTAAAGAAGCTGGATCTTTCGCAATTTGAGTCTTTTTGGAGATGTGATTTATATGAATTAAAAAATGTGCAGATTATCTACCCAACTATGAAATATAGTGTTTATATGGGTAAAAAAACACAGGAACGCCATTCTGGGTTGGGTATAGATCAGGATATTTTCGATCGTCAGGAAACAAAAGACTTTATCAAGAATAATATAAAATATATAGACAATAATAGTTTTGCAGTTGAAGGACAGTATATGCCACATCCTTGGGGACGTCATGAGGACGTGAGATGGATGGATTTGTGGAAAAAGACCCCATGGTAATAACGTTTCTCCAACAAAGAACGGTAAATACTGCCTTAGCGTTCACGCGTCATTCCTTGCTTTGGGGATTACCTATCACGACATGGATTTTACCCAAAAACGAGTTGTGTTTGACATTCTGCAGCCTGATGGCGCCATAAGCAATGCTTTGGGAACCGCACAGATTTACATCAAACTATTTAAAAAAATTGCGGTGTTGATTTTATGGGGGAAAAAATATAATATTTGAATAATGGTAACAAGTAAGAAACATTTGTTCTTCTACTTGGCTTTCATGGTTTGTTCGATCTGTGTCTCCTGCTCAGGAGATGAAAAGATTGAACAAACCCCTGTGGATACAGAATACGCAAGCAAAGTAAAGGAAATATTGAAAGATAGCATCATTTTGCGTTCCAAGGCTATGATGGCCACTGTAGACAAGACTCTGCTACCCGAGGGATGCCCTTTGAAATATTATTTTCATTGGAACGAGGGTTCTGACAAACCTCTGAACATTCAGTTGAAGAATTTTTCCGTAGGCAAAATGCCTGTACAGATATGGTTTAACATTGATTGCAAGCTTACGCATCTTAACTCGTGGGAAAAGGACGAATATAAGGGCAATGGCTGGGTGAAATTTATAGGTGAATATGGTTCAACGACTTATATGCCAAATAAAAACGACAACAACCACGAATATGAAAATGGCGATGGCGGAAGTGGTTATGTAATAGGCTTCCTGAATGTAAACACCAAGCAGATAGAGTTTTCCACCAACTTCAATGTCATGCTGATGCAAAGCTTTGTTTTTCTGCAAACCATTGACTATTCGAAGATGGATACATACGAGAAAGATCTTGCCCAATTTGAGGCGGATTTAGCAGCTTATAAGAAAGAGCATGGATTATGACCAATGCGCCCAGCCACAAAAACGGCTCGGAAAGCTGGCGAGGCTAATTTACAGAACCAGCCTTGCATGAGTGCCTTTAAGGATTAAAAAAAAGAATAGTGAAGATAGGAACAACATTTATTTCGTTTGTCCTCATACTGATAGGTTTAGGTGCACGGCCAGTCTTGGCACAGGACAAACCTGAAACGAAGTTGGACACAACGAAGACCATGCAGTTAGACGGCGTGGTGGTGATGGGGTCGCAGTCGGCACGCCCGGTGAAGCTGTCGCCCATTACCACCCGGGTACTCAGTGGAAGAGGACTGGTGGAGAGTGGGTACAGTGATTTCCAACAAGCTCTGCAACACGAGACGCCAGGGCTAAGCATACAGAAAGTGACATTTGGAAGCGAAATTAATCTTGATGGCTTAGATGCTCGTCATGTGCTTTTTCTTACTGACGGTGAACGTATGACGGGTGACATGGCTGGCAATCTCGACTATGAACGTTTCAACCTGCATGCCATAGACCGAGTGGAGATCGTAAAAGGAGCCAGCAGTACGCTTTATGGCAGTCGTGCCTCCGGAGCGGTTATCAATATTATTACCAAGAAAACCAACAAACCTTTTGCTTTTGATGCCGGTGTACGGTGGGGGCAGATGAACGAGCGCAACTTCAAGAACCCTAAGAAGAAAGACTTTATGTATATGTTCGAGAAGAATGCCGACCGCCCAAATGTACAAGGGTGGATATCGGCAGGATTCAAAAAAGGAGCGTTCACATCGCAAACTGACGCATGGTATAGCGAAAGCGATGCCTTCTATCTGTATCAAGATAAGAATGACCGTAAAGTCTATACGAAAGAGGCAAACCCGTTCTTGGGAAAGGATATCGTTTTGGAAAGCAGCTTTCCGCGTCCGCCCATGGGCATAGAGGGCAGGGAGCATTTAATAGCTTCACAAAAACTTTATTTTGAACCTTCAAAGGAATTCAAAGCACAGGTTTACGGTTCCATGTTCTTCATCAATCAATACGATTTGGTGCAAGACCTCGTGCTAACACAGGGACGTGACTACACATGGGGAATGAAAATGAGTTACTCGCTGAAAAATTGGTTTACGCTTACGGCAAGCATTCACAACGATTATTACGACCGCTTCAAGCGTCATGAACGCCGAGATGAGCGCAAGCCGGTTTATCACTCGCGCATCTTCCAGCCACGACTGACACTTAGTAGCAATTATTTTCAAGGACATGCGCTCATCATGGGATTGGAATATTGTGGAGACCGACTGACGAGCGACCGCTTTGTAAACCATAAGATGACATCGCGTACACTGAACGAGACAGAGTTTTATGCACAGGATGATTGGACTGCAAACAACTATTGGATGCTTTCTGCCGGGGTGCGTACCAATTTCTCGAAAGCATTTGGATTCATGTATATGCCCAAGATTGCAGTAAAATACTCCCCTAGCAACCACTGGGCTATACGCGCCAACTATTCCATGGGTTACCGATCGCCGAGCATCAAGGAACTTTTTTTCAACTGGGACCATTTGGGAATGTTCATGATTAAGGGTAATGAGTTTTTGAAGCCAGAGAAGAATAACTATGTTTCGACCGGCGTGGAGTATAGCAACCGGCATTTCTTCTTCAATGGCACGCTCTATGGAAACTTCTTTCGTGACAAAATAGAAGGTATATGGCGCATTTACGATATGCAATACAACTTTGAGTATGTTAACCTCAGCAACCAGACAATTACGGGTTTTGACCTGTTGGGACGCTGGACTCCGATAAAATGGTTTACCCTGAATGCCTCCTATTCGTATGTTTATGTGAGTAAGGAGAAGGGGCTGCGCATCAATACCACTTCGCCGCATGCGGCCACGACAGGCGTAAAATATAGCTATATCAAGAAGAACTATCGCCTTGATGCCTATCTCAATGCACAAATCATGGGCGAGAAGCAATATGATGTGCAGGATCGTGTGTATGTAGAGAAGGATGGCAGGTCGTATGATGCTTATTTCCGTTGTACATTGCCCTCTTACGTGCTATGCAACCTAAACGTGGCACAGACTTACAAAGAGATGTTTCGTTTGTCATTGGGTGTTGACAACATCTTTAATTACAAGCCCAAAACGCTGGGGTCGGGTCTTACCGTTTTCAACGTTCCTGCCACAGCCGGAGCAAGGGTGTACGTACAGTTAGAATACAAAATTTAATAAGATGAAGACGAAGTTACTCCCGTTACTCCTATGCCTTTTGCTTTCCTTAGCCTCATGTCTATCGTATGATGCAGAAGAGTTTACAGGAAAGGTGATGCCGCGTGTGGCGAGTTATACCACCGGAGTTACCAACGACTGGATATATTTCAACTTGCGCACTGGTGAAATATTCAATCGCGCAGCTCCGAACAAGGAAATTAGGGAAGGACAGCAACAAAGCCGACTTGATTGGGACATAGCTTTTTGTGGCTATCACGTTCGTACCAATAGCGGCACGAGCGGAAAGGGGAAAGGTGGTGCCATAGACCTCGGATTTGGCGACTACGATTATTGGCAGCGTGTAGAACAACTACCAAAAACAGAAAAGTGGATAGTAGATAATGATACCACAGTGATGATAACCTATTCTCAAAACGACTGGTTTCGCTATGTGAACACACACAAGCTCGATCCAAAGGAGAACCCATGGTTCGACCCCAACAACGGACCACAACGCACACTCACAAGTGCAAACCCTCTGTTGGAGAGAAATATGTTTCTCTCTGGACCTCCCATGACTTATACACCCTCATACCATGTTTATGTGGTGCGCACTGCCGATGGTAAGCGTTATTTCAAGTTACAAATCGTCAGTTGGTATAATCAACATACCGAAATCGACGATACGGGCGGACAAATGAGCTATTATTGTGATGAACTGAAATAAATATTGACATGGAAAATAAAAAGGAAATCTATATTTGGCGCACCATCGCCTCTTTTCTATTGGTGCTTTTCGCCATGCCCTTAGGCCATGCGCTGATGATATTGATGGAGAAGTTTATGAACGAAGGAGACATGCATGTTGCTGGCTTTATGATGGGCTTGGCAGGCCTCGTCATGGTTATCGTTGGTGTGTTTGTAAAGGGCGATACCCGACAGACGCTGTGGGGACTCTTCGGTGGACTGCTTTTCTGGACGGGTTGGGTAGAATTTCTCTTCCTGTATTATGCCCGACGCTATGGTGTTCAGCCGGAAATAGAGAATGGTGTGGTGGTGACGAAGCCCGAATACCTTATCATGCCTGCCTCGTTTGGCCTGTGGATGATGGTGATGACCATGTATGTGTTCAGCACAAAGAACGGCTGCAGTCTGATTACATGGATACAAAAAGTATGTTTCCGAAGCAAGCGCAAGGTCGTTGTGGTGCAACCCATGACACGGCACACGAGCATCGTCACGTTCATGGAAGTGAATATGATTCTTTGGACAATGTACTTGATGCTCATGTTCTGCTACGACAAGACTTTCCTCGGCGATCATCACCCCGTGACGTTCCTTGTGGGAGTGGGGTGTCTCGTGGGCTCAATCTTCATGTTGCGCCACCAACTGCACCTCGCCGCATGGGGCGCGAACATACGAATGGCTATCGCTACAGTCATTATCTTTTGGACTCCGGTGGAAATCTTGGGAAGGATGAATTTCTTTCAGGAGTTTTGGGTAGAGCCGGAGAAACACGCATGGCAAATGCTTGTCATCCTCATAGCGTTTCTTTCATTGGGAGTTTACCTTTGGCTCAAGGGTAAGCAGCGAAAGCGCACTGACCACAGATAAAGGGAAAGAGGTGAGGAAGGCGACATGGAAACGACATCATAAATGGCTGGGAATACTCTTGGCACCATTCGTCATGCTCTTTTGTTTTTCGGGAATTGTGCTCAATCACGCGGATTTGTTTGCAGGCGTGGATATAAGCAGGGCGCTGTTGCCTGCAGAGTATCGGTATAGCCAATGGAATCGGGGATTGCTTCGTGGCACGATGAAATGGCGAGACAAAACTTTGATATATGGCAACGCCGGAATTTGGACAAAGAACAAGGGGACAGACACGATAGCTGACTTCAATTCCGGGCTGCCCAAAGGTGCTGACCACCGAAACATCCGTGGAATGGTTTGTATGGCCAATGGATTTCCACTTGCCATCAGCCAACATCATTTATATGGTTTGAACAAACGTGGTGTATGGGAAAAAATAGATATACCTAAAGATAGAGGTGAAAGATTAAGCGACATTGCACAGCAGGGCGATTCGCTTATCATCACAGGTCGATCCTACGTTTATCTGTCCCGTTACCCTTACCATGTCTTTCGAAAAATCACCTTGAAAAAAGCCGGCGGTGACAAAGGCAAAGTATCGCTCTTTCGAACGATATGGCTCCTTCATGGAGGCGCACTGTTTGGAATGGCCGGCAAACTCTTTGTGGATGTGGTGGGGCTCATCTTCTTGTTTCTCTCCATATCAGGCTTATACTATACATTTGTGCCTCGTTCCCATTCATTGTTTGGAACACGTATTAAGGCTAATATGATAAAATGGCACAGCAATATAGGATGGACATTCATGCTCTTCTTGCTGCTGCTGACTATTACGGGATGGATGCTTCGTCCTCCTGCCCTCATAGCCATAGCTTCTGTCAAAATACCTCCTATCCCTTTTTCTACGATGGACAGCGACAACCCATGGAACGATTGCTTGCGTTCTCTGAGATATGATGAGGATAAAGGCGACTGGCTGTTGTGTACTTCGGACGGATTCTACGCTCTTCACCATTTGGACGACACGCCGCAAAGAGAGAAGGTGCAGCCACCTGTGAGTGTGATGGGTATCAATGTCGAACAAAAGGATCGGCGGCACAGATGGCTGATAGGCTCGTTCACGGGATTGTATGTATGGGATAGGACACATCAGCAGATTACGGATTATTTCACTCACCAAAAAGCCCGACCCATCAGTGGAATGCCTATTGGGAACCATGCCATTTCCGGGTTTTCATCAGACTTGAGCCACAAGGGCATGGCTGTGGATTACAATAAGGGTAATACCCTCTTTCCCATGCCCAATACCATGGTGTCGCAGCCTATGTCATTACGCAATGTTTGCATAGAAGTACATACGGGGCGAATCTTCACGTTTTTAGGAAAGTCTTCTCTATTATACATCTTTCTCATGGGAATAGCTTGTATGTGGTGTCTTTGGAGTGGCCGGAAGATTCTCAAAAGAAATTCTAACTGAGTTTTTATACTTCATTATCTGTCGTAGGTTTTGATGAGAAAGGCTGCTCTGTTGATATTTACTGGAGAGATAAAGACTCAGTAGGCATAGTCTTTTGGGAAACACCGTACATTCCTTCGATTGTGACACCCATGTAACCGCAAATAGAATTGCAAATAAGAAGATATGATATAAGAATTCTTCCCTCTTCATTCTTCCTCTTCCATTTGTAAAATATTATTACCGTTTTTAGGTCATTATTTTCTCGTCATCTAGCGCAAAAAGGGCTATGGTTTCTCGTCAAAATCGGACCAAGCATTTTTAAAAATCGTAAGGCTGCTGCGATTGAGGCC
>KQ959380.1 GCA_001552765.1 Bacteroidales bacterium KA00344 | reverse complement strand
TAAAGATGAGGAGTTCGAAATCGTGAAGACCAGCCAGAACGCATGGTACGTAAAGCTTGCCAGCGCGCGTTGGATGATAATATTGCAAACCTCCAGAAAAACTTCCAAACATTCCAAATCAAATCTCCACTTGATGTCGAGACAATGGAAGCAAAAATAGGAAAAAAGGAAGGTGTTACCATAAGCTCTGTATTTGAGGTGTTAGAGCGACTGAAAGATGCTAATGGTAAGGTAACTTACAAGAAGGTAGGTGTAGTCAAACCTGTTCAGAATCTGATTTGGGACAACCGCTATATGGCAGAAGAAGAAATGGCTGAGGGTGCAACTCTCGGCTGTACGACATTCAAGAAGGTTAGTGGTGGCGATTTCACACCAGGTTGCCTCATTCGTCAGATAAAATAAAGACTCATGTCATTCAATAACTTAAAAATTCAAACTTTATGAAGAAATTTATTGCTGTCCGGTAAAACTCAAAAGAGCATAAATATCCTCCCCGAAACCCAGTAAAATTGGACTTCGGGGTTTATTTTTCAAAAGTAAGCCCCCCCTAATCGAAAAGACTTGGGTTCTGGTGGCGCTTTTTGCATCTCCTTTGCAAGG
>KQ959379.1:25843-31116 GCA_001552765.1 Bacteroidales bacterium KA00344 | reverse complement strand
TTTACCGCTTTTGGCCTATGTATTCATTCACCATTCATCATTCACAATTGGCGAGTGTAGTATATCATTGTGAATTGAAAATTGTGCATTGTGAATTATAATGCTTCTGTGATTTGCGCAAGGTGTATGCCATTCGAGCCTTTGATCAAGATATAGTTGCCGGATGGCTGCTCTTTGTTGATGGCGTCTTTCACTTCTGCCGCATCCTTGAACTTTCGGAAATCGCATTGTGTCTTTGCAAATTCCTCGCCAACGAGCCATACGGTGTCGAAGTCAGAGCCTTTGAGCATCTCTACAATCTTCTGATGTTCTTCCTGGCTGATGTCTCCCAACTCGCGCATATCGCCTAAAATTGCCATTTTAGGCTGGGGAACATTGGTACGCTCGAAGTTTTCTATGGCTGCCGCCATACTGGTGGGGTTGGCGTTATAGGCATCAACGATGAGCCAGTTTCGCTCTGTTTGCTCCAACTGAGAGCGGTTGTTGCTTGGTGCATAATTTTCTATGGCATGACAAATTTGCTGTGGTGTCAGTCCGAAATGTAATCCAACGGTCACCGCTGCCAGCACATTGTCGAGGTTGTATGCGCCGATGAGTTTAGTCTGAACTTCAAACTTGGAACTTCCCACCTGTTCCTTGCAAGTGACTGCCCTCAGGTTTTCGGACATGATAGCCCATTGCAGTTTGAGAAAAGGCTCACAGCTTACGACCTCACCCCATACTTGTGCCTGCTCGTCCTGCCCATAGCTGACGACGTGTTCGAGCCCGCGCTGCCGGGCCATTGCCACCAAATGATTGTTACTTGTATTGAGAAAGGTCAGCGCATGGTGTGCTTTCAGAAAATCATAAAGTTCACCTTTGGCCTGCATCACTCCCTCGAACGATTTGAAACCCTGCAGATGCGCACGCCCCACGTTGGTGATAAGCCCGCACGTAGGCTCTACATAGTCTACCAATTTCTTGATGTCGCCCACATGAGACGCCCCCATCTCCACCACTGCGATGTCGTGTTTCTTGTTCAGGCGCAACAGCGTTTTGGGCACGCCCACGTCGTTGTTGAAGTTGCCTTCGGTGTGCATCACGTTGTATTTCTCTGCCAGCACCGATGAAATCAGTTCTTTTGTGGTGGTTTTGCCATTTGTGCCTGTAATGCCAATCACCGGGATATCGAATTGGCGGCGGTGCTCGCGGGCGAGTTCTTTATAAGTAAGCAGGCAATCGTCCACCAAGATGATGCGGTCGTCTGTTTCGTCGTCATACTCCTTTTCGTCGATAATGGCATAACTGCAACCCTGATCGAGCGCGACTTTGGCAAATTTATTACCGTCGAATGAAGTTCCTTTCAGTGCGATGAAAATACTGTCTTTTGGGCAGTTACGGCTATCTGTCGTTACTTCCGGATGTTGCAGATAGAGCTGATACAATTCTTTAATATCCATGTTTGTTTTCAATATCATAAGGGCGCCCTTATGTTTCCTTGTTGTATGATGCAAAAATACTTCAAAAGTTTATCATATCCAAGAAAAGAGAAAGAAAAAGCCCGTGTTTAATGATGGAAACAAAAGGATGAGTTTCCATGCTAACGGAAACTTGGCCGACGGTTTGGCCCCAGACCGAAATCCGTTTGTAGATAACGCTAATTTTTTTTACAAGTCCCCCTTTATATTTCGCGTATTTTAAAAAAGTTTTGCTTTCGTCCGAAATTCGCTAATTTTGCGAGGGTTTCTTAGTTGTTTGATAATCAGTATGTTCTGAAAATATGCTCTTGTGTTCTCAATCTTGCCAATCGCGGTTGCATATTGAATGGCATTGCGAAAAGGCCTTAACCGCAGAGAGAATAAGGCTTAACTGTGTGGCGGTTGAAGCCTAACCATATCGCGATTCGGCCTCCTCCATGATATGGCGGGACACAAATCTCCAAAACCATGCTGTTTTAGGGTGGCAAAAGTTGGTCGTGATGGCAAAAACATGGCCCTTTTTGCGCTCATTGCTTCGAAAATAATCACCGAAAAACAGTAATTAAACTTAACAAAAAAGACTTGTTAGATGGATTACAATTTCTTCGGAATGACGGCGTTTAAAAAATGTGTAAACGTCTGTAGCGAGTTTCATTGGCAGTTTACTGATTATTTTGTAAATTTGTAGAAAAATACCGAGATAATGGATTATACAATCAATGTTCGTGGCAAGCTGATGTCTATGGCTGAGCCGCAAGTGATGGGAATTATGAATGTCACCCCCAATTCGTTTTATGCGGCGAGCCGTGTGCAGACGGAGGAGGCTATCCGTGCACGTGTGAAACAGATTAGGGCTGAGGGCGCAACGATTATTGATGTGGGCGCCTGCTCCACCAATCCCTATCTTGAGAAGCTGACCACCGAGGATGAGGAAATGCAGCAAATCGATATGGCGCTGTCTATATTGAAGGAAGAAGATGCAGAAATCCCCGTTTCCATCGATACTTTTCGCTCGAAAGTGGCACAAATGTGCATCGAAAAATATCATGTGGATATGATCAATGATATATCTACGGGCAAAGATCCCGATATGTTTCCGTTGGTGGCAGAAACGGGCACGCCTTACATTCTGATGACACAGAAGGCAACGCTCCGCGATGTGTTGATGGAGTTTTCGGAAAAAGTGCAGCAGCTGCGCGACCTCGGTCAGAAGGATATCATTCTCGACCCCGGCTACGGCTTTGGCAAAACAATGGCTCAAAACTTCAAACTCTACGATGAAATGGAACGTTTTAGGGTGATGGAGCTGCCCTTGCTCGTCGGAATTTCGCGTAAGAGAATGATATACCAGACACTTAATATCACCCCTGAGGAGTCGCTTAACGGCACCACCGTACTCAATACTATTGCCCTGATGAAGGGGGCGGACATCCTTCGTGTGCACGATGTGAAAGAAGCAGTGGAGGCGGTGAAGCTATACAAATCGCTGAAAAGTTAGGAAACACCGTGAACAAGGAGTCACAGTCAATGCCCGTACGGGTACCGGAAGACTATGTCTGTGTTCTTTGCTGCGAGGTGCATCCACGTATCGATCAGATTATAAATGACTGTCCTCTGGAAGTACGCCGAGCGATAAAAAAACTCTTTCTTTAACTTCTGAAAAAAATAAAATTTATGTTCTTCGAATTTGGAATCAAAGACATCATCGACATTCTGCTTGTCGCCCTGATGCTCTACTACCTCTACCGACTGATGAAAGAAAGCCGTTCGCTCAATGTTTTCGTCGGCATCATGGTTTTTGTGCTGATGTGGCTGTTTGTGTCGCAAGTGTTGGAAATGCGCTTGTTGGGCAGCATAATGGATAAGTTGGTGAGCGTGGGTGTTATCGGCCTGATCGTTCTTTTCAAGGAGGAGATACGCAAGTTTCTCTATCAGATTGGCGAGCATCGTCGCGTGAAGCATCTGCTGAAGTTTTTCAAGCCCAAAAAAGAAGTGAACGACGAAGAGGACAAGGAAACCATCATGCCAATTGTCTGGTCGTGTATGGATATGGCCAAAGGCAAGGTGGGTGCGCTCATCGTGATAGAACGCTCTGTTTCGCTCAACGAGATTGTGCAGACAGGCGAGATGATCGACGCCGGAGTGAACAAATTGCTGATAGAGAATATATTTTTCAAGAATTCGCCTCTGCACGATGGTGCGATGGTTATCTCGAACAGACGCATCAAAGCTGCAGGGTGTATTCTGCCGGTGAGCCATAGCATGGATATACCTAAGGAGCTGGGATTGCGCCATCGGGCAGCAATGGGCATCTCACAGGAATCCGATGCGATAGCCGTGGTGGTGTCGGAGGAGACCGGTCGTATCAGTGCAGCCATCAAGGGACGGTTTCATTTTCGTCTGTCGGCAGAGGAACTTGAGAGCATTTTGGCTAAGGAGTTGAGGGTGTGAGCATGTTAAAGGCTGAGGGAGAATTTGCCCGATGCAATTATTCCTTATGCAAAATGTCGGTGCATCGCTCGATGAAAGCGCATAATGGAAGAATGAAGAAGAAAATAGCTTGGGGGAGTGCATACGGATGCATTCCCCTTTTTGTTGCACAACGAAGACTAAAGGTGGTGGTCATGATTCAAAAGAAAATGTTAACGACATTTAACCCAAGCCCGTAGGCTTATTCCTTGCTCGGGTCGTAAAAGATGAGTACCTTTGTAGCAAGTACCAGACATCTAATCGATTAAAATCAAATTATGAGTTTATTAGAGAACATTGTTGCGCGTGCTAAGGCTGACAAGCAGCGCATCGTTCTGCCCGAAGCAGAGGAAGAACGCACATTGAAAGCAGCCGACAAGGTGCTGGCCGACGAGCTGGCCGACCTGATTCTCATAGGCAATCCTGAGAATATAAAGAATAAGGCAGCAGAGTGGGGGTTGAAACACTTAAGCAAAGCGACTATTGTAGACCCCATGCACTGTGACAAGAGTGAGGAATATGCCGAATTGCTTGCCGAGTTGCGCAAGAAGAAAGGCATGACGATTGAGCAGGCTCGTGAACTCGTTACCAAGAACAACCTCTATCTGGGGTGTATGATTATAAAGACCGGCGATGCCGACGGACAGATTTCGGGTGCGTTGAGCACTACCGGTGACACGCTCCGTCCGGCCCTTCAGATAATCAAGTGTGCGCCCGGCGTGACCTGCGTGAGTGGTGCTATGTTGCTGATTACGCATGAACAGCAGTATGGCGAAAAGGGTATTGTGGTGATGGGTGATGTTGCCGTGACACCTAATCCAACGGCCGACCAGTTGGCTCAGATTGCTTACACAACGGCTCAGACTGCTCATAGCGTGGCAGGCATACAGGATCCGAAGGTTGCCATGCTGAGTTTCTCGACTAAGGGATCGGCTAAGGACGCTATTAATAAAGAGACCGGCAAGAGTGTGTATATCATTGATAAGGTGGTGGAAGCCACAAAACTGGCTAAGGAGAAATATCCTGACCTGAAACTGGATGGAGAGCTTCAGGCCGATGCCGCCCTCGACTCCGTGACGGCAGCAACGAAGGCTCCCGATAGCGATATTGCGGGCAAGGCCAATGTGCTTGTAGTGCCCAATCTCGAAGTTGGCAACATCGGTTATAAGCTGGTGCAGCGACTGGGTGGCGCAACGGCCATAGGTCCCATTCTTCAGGGCATTGCGCGTCCGGTAAACGATCTTAGTCGTGGTTGCTCGGTAGAGGACATCTACTATATGGTGGCCATAACGGCTTGTCAGGCACAGGATGCGAAAGTTAATTCATAATTCATAATTCATAATTCAT
>KQ959379.1:0-25743 GCA_001552765.1 Bacteroidales bacterium KA00344 | reverse complement strand
CATAATTCATAATTCACAATTCATAATTGGTGCTGCATCAAGTTATAATTCATAATTCACAATTTATAATTGGCGCTGCATTAATTCGTAAATCTTAATTTATAATTTAAAGTATGAAAATATTAGTCCTTAACTGCGGGAGCAGTTCTATCAAATATAAGCTATACGACATGACCGATGAGAGTGTGCTCGCTCAAGGCGGAGTGGAACGTATCGGGCTTGACGAGGCGTTTATTAAGGTGACACTCGATAATGGAGAGAAGAAACAGATTATGGCCGACCTGCCTACTCACAAAGAGGGTGTGGCCTTGGTGTTCAAGGTGTTGCTCGATCCGGAAATTGGGGCGTTGAAGAGTGTTGATGAGATTGATGCCGTAGGCCATCGTATCGTGCAAGGTGGCGACCTGTTTGAAGAGAGTTGTATCGTTACGCCGGAGGTTGAAAAGGGCATTGAAAGCCTTATCGACCTGGCCCCCGTACACAATGCCGGCCACCTGCGTGGACTTCGTGCGGTAGACGCTTTGATGCCGACTGTGCCGCAGGTAGTGGTGTTCGACAACGCGTTCCACAGTACCATGCCCGATTATGCCTATATGTACGCCGTGCCATACGAGCTTTACGAGAAGTATCATGTGCGTCGCTATGGCTTCCATGGAACGAGCCACCGCTATGTTTCTCATCGTGTAGCCGAGATTTTGGGTAAGGATATCAAGGATCTGAAAATCATAACCTGTCACATTGGAAACGGTGCCAGTGTTGCCGCCGTGAAGAATGGTAAGGTGATAGACACCTCTATGGGGCTTACGCCGTTGGCCGGACTGATGATGGGAAGCCGTTCGGGCGACATCGATGCCAGCGCCGTGACCTATATCATGGACAAACTTGGCAAGAAGCCTCAGGAGATGGCCGACTACCTGAATAAGGAAAGCGGTATGCTCGGTATTACGGGAATCTCCAGTGATATGCGTGAGATAGAGGCTGCAGATAAGGCCGGCAATGAGCGGGCTGTTCTTGGCATGAAGATGTATAGCTACCGTATTAAGAAATATATTGGTGCTTATGCTGCCGCAATGGGTGGTGTGGATGCCATTGTTTGGACGGCCGGTGTGGGCGAAAACCAGATTGGTCTTCGCATGACGGCTGTCGAGGGGCTGGAGTTCCTCGGTATCAAGATGGATGCGGAACGCAATAATTGTCGTGGTGTGGAGAAGATTATTTCTGCTGACGACTCTAAGGTGAAGGTGGTGCTTGTGCCTACCGACGAGGAGATTGTCATTGCCCGCGACACGCGCGACTTGGTAAAGGCAGCCAAGTAAGACAAAGTAATCAATGTCCCCCTTGCCGTATGGTGAGGGGGATGTTTTTTATAAAGACGGGGGGAAATATCTAATAGTTTCCGGTCTTGGTAGTTGTTTGCCGGTAATCACGACTTTCCCTATGAGGGAGGGTAAAGAGAATAAAAGAGATGAAGATCGTTACTTTCGGAGAAATTCTGTTGCGGTTGTCGAAGACAAGAAGCCAGCGGTTGTTTCAGGCAGGTGGCTTGGGTGCCAATTATGGTGGCTCTGAGGCCAATGTGGCCGTGAGTCTGGCCCAGTTGGGTGATAGGGTGGAGTATGTGACGAGTGTACCCGATAACCCCATTGGCGATGCCGCGTTGAACCATCTGCGCAGTTTGGGACTCAATGTGTCGCATGTTGTCAGGGCGGGAAAACGCTTAGGCACCTATTATTTCGAGCCGTCGGCATCGTTCCGCAGTACGAAGGTAGTTTACGATCGTGACGAATCCTCGTTCAATACCTTGTCACACGGAGACATAGATTGGGCCCCTATTCTCAGCGATGCTACCTTGTTCCACTGCTCAGGCATCACCTGTGCCACGAGTCGCGATGCGCTCAACACCACGATGGAAGCCGTAGAGTTGGCTCATGAGCGTGGCATCGAACTGACGTGCGATATCAATTATCGTGGCTCACTGTGGAATTATCCCGGTGCCGATGTGCAAAAGAGCACACGGGAACTCATGAAATACAGTTCTTTTGTGTTTGGAGACCAGAACGAATGGTATGTAGCCAGTGGCTTGGAGCCTATTCCTTTCACGGCGCTCGACGCTTCTTACCGGTTTGATTTGGATGAATATCGTCGCTATTTTGACAAGCTCCACAAGCTATTTCCCAACTGCAGGCAGATGCTGATAGGCCATCGCAACCAATTATCATTCCAGCATCATGTCAATGCCGGCGTGCTCTGGGCTGAAGGTGAGGTTTACACCTCCCGCATTTGGGATATCAATCCTATTGTCGATCAAATGGGAGTGGGCGATGCATGGGTGGCAGCGTTTATCCATGCACGCCTGAAATGGCCCGACGACAACCGGCGTTGTCTCGAGTTTTCGGTATCTGCCGCGTCTTTGAAAAATTCGATTCCCGGTGACCAGAATCTCGTAACCGAGACGGAAATAATAAACAACATGACGGCTTCCGGCGGGCGCATAGAGCGGTAGGAGATGACAGGGAAGCAGGTGGAACGTAATTTCGCATGGTTTCCAACGTATAATTGTCGGACAGTAATGTAGGCTCGTTCCCGGTATATGGGTGATGACGAAGTGGATTTTGGATAGATCATAAAAAAAGGAGGGTGTGCCAAATGATTTCGACACACCCTCCTTTTATCGTCTGAATGGTACAGAGTATTTACTTTCCGTGATTTTCGTCTGATACAGTCAACTTTTTGCGACCGTGAGCACGACGTGCATTCAACACGCGACGGCCATTCTTTGTTGCCATTCTCTCGCGGAAACCGTGCTTGTTTACACGGCGACGATTGTGAGGCTGAAATGTTCTTTTCATCTTTCTATTCTTATTTTAACTTATTATTGTTTCTGAACTGAAGGGCGCAAATAGTCCCGTTTGGGCTGCAAAATTACTCATAAATTTTGAAATAACAAAGAATAAAATGCTTTTTCAATATTAAAACAGTGTTTTTTTATAAATTTGTAGTAACTTTGCAGAGCCGATGTCGATGCAGGAGAAAGACTGAAACGTCGGGTGATGAGGGCAAACTGTTCTGGCAGAGCCTTTGTACAGCCCACGCCTTCTTGCTCGTTTGTCGCGATGTTGTGATGCAGTCCTCCGCAGCTTCATGGGAGCTTGTTTGTCCCCATGCGCCACATATTACGTGAGGGAGTGCAGCAAGGAAAGTTTCAAGGCGTAGGTTTAACGTGCGTAGAGATACCGATAGACTATCGTATGCTTTTCTGAACGAGCCTCCATCGACAAGATATTGCTCATAATAAATTTAAAAAATACACAAAATGATTAATTCACAGGAAATCAAAATCGGAACTTGTATCCGTATGGATGGCGGCATTTGGAAATGTATAGACTTTCAGCACCGCAAGCCGGGAAAAGGTAACACCGTTATGAACACTAAGTTGAAGAATGTGGCCGACGGTCGCGTATTGGAGCGCACATTCCTCGTTGGGCTGAAGCTCGACGATGTTCGCGTGGAGCATCGTCCCTATCAATATCTTTACGAAGACAGTACCGGCTGCATTTTCATGAATCAGGAGACTTTCGAGCAGATTCCAATCGCCAAAGATATGATTACGGGCGCTGAGTTTATGAAAGAGGGCGACGTGGTGGATGTGCAGACAGACACCTCTGATGGCACCATCCTTTCTGCCGAAATGCCCATCAAGACCAATCTGATGATTACACACAGCGAGCCGGGCGTGAAAGGCAACACTGCTACCAACGCCACAAAACCCGCCACGCTGGAGACCGGCGCGGAAGTTCGTGTACCCCTCTTTATCAATGAGGGCGAAACCATTACCGTAGACACCCGCGACGGAAGCTATGTGGGACGCGTAACGGATAAGTAATCATACAACAAAAGTCAAGGGGTAAAAAAGCAAAACCGGCGCTGTCATTTTGCTTTTTTACCCTTTCTGTTTTTACCTTATCTGCATTTCCTCACTCCCGTAGGAGGTGTGTCTTTCTAAAGAAACCGCTACGGTAGCGTTTTTATTCTTTTACCCTTTTATCCTTATGAAATACTCCTTCATTGTTCCCGTTTACAACCGTCCCGAAGAGGTGGACGAACTTCTCGACAGTCTTACCCGGCAGACCCTGCGCGATTTTGAAGTGATCATCGTAGAAGACGGGTCTCAAATGCCATGCCAAAAAGTATGCGACATGTATGCCGACCGTTTGGACCTCAAGTATTTCATGAAAGAAAACAGCGGACCCGGACAGAGCCGCAATTACGGAGTGGACCGCGCCGCCGGCGAATACGTCATTATATTAGACTCAGATGTAGTGCTGCCAAAAGGCTATCTTCAAGCCGTCGACGATGAACTTCGGCAGCAACTGTGCGATGCTTTCGGCGGTCCCGATCGTGCCCACCACTCGTTTACCGACACCCAGAAGGCCATTTCTTATTCTATGACCAGTTTTTTCACTACCGGAGGCATACGCGGTGGCAAGAAGAAACTGGACAAGTTCTATCCCCGCTCGTTCAACATGGGCATCCGTCGTGATGTGTATCAGGAATTGGGGGGATTCTCAAAGATGCGATTCGGCGAAGACATCGACTTCTCTATCCGCATCTTCAAGGCGGGCTGCAAGTGTCGACTCTTTCCCGGTGCATGGGTATATCATAAGCGACGCACCGACTTCCGCAAGTTTTGGCGACAGGTTTACAACAGCGGCATAGCGCGTATCAACCTCTACATGAAGTACCCCGAAAGCCTGAAACTTGTGCATCTGCTGCCAATGGTATTTACGGTAGGTATGTTTTTCCTCATCACAATGTTTCTCATTGGCATTCTTGTAGGCATTTTCATCTGTCCGTATGTGAATCCTCCTTTCGGCTTGATGATTTGCACAACGTCTCTGTTGTTCCCCGTGCTTTATTCATTGCTGATCTTCGCCGACTCTTCCATTCGCAATCGCAGTCTCATCATCGGCCTACTCTCCATCCGAGCCGCCTTCACCCAACTCATGGGCTACGGCTGCGGTTTTCTCATGGCCTGGTGGAAACGCTGCGTTCTTGGCCGTGACGAGTTTTCCGCCTACGACAAAAACTTCTACCAGTAAAATGCGGGTACACGGGTAACGCATCCGAAACATTCCCCAAACACCGCTGTTCCATCCTATCATATCTGGCATATTCTTCCTGTTCTAACGATCAAAGCCGTGCAAAATATTTCTATCAACCACTGGTCAGAGGCCGACCGCCCACGCGAGAAGTTGGAGCGACTCGGTCCGTCGGCATTGAGCGATGCCGAACTTCTGGCCATCCTCATTGGCTCCGGGTCGGTCAAAGAAAGTGCCGTGGATCTCATGCGTCGCATTCTTAAAGACTGTAACAATAATCTCAACACATTAGGAAAAATGTCGATCAGTGAGCTGCAGCGCTATCATGGCATGGGTCCGGCCAAGGCCATCACCCTCCTTGCCGCCTGCGAATTGGGCAAACGACGAGGAAAAACAGAAGCGGAGCAACGTGAAGAGCTTGGCTCCGCTACGGCCATCTACAACTATATGCACCCCAAATTGCAAGACCTTGACGTAGAGGAGTTTCATGTTTTGCTGATGAATCAGGCTTTCAAACTCATCAAAAGCATTTGCATCAGTCATGGCGGCATGACCGAAACCGCCGTAGACATCCGCGTGATCATGAAGCATGCCCTGCTCAACAATACAACCGTCATGGCCGTATGCCACAACCATCCGAGTGGGAACACACATCCCAGCATGCACGACGACCGGCTGACACAGCAAATCAAGAAAGCCTGCGAAACCATGCGCATCTATTTTCTTGACCACGTTATCGTGACCGACGGCAAATACTACAGCTACCACGAGGAGGGGAGGCTGTGACCCTCTCAATTTACTTTTCATTTCTGAAGTGACAAAAGAAAATACCGCTATTGTAGATTTCTTATCTGCTAAAAGTCGGAAATCTCATTTTTATTTCTTAAATTCGCAGCATAAACAAACCATCAGCAACATGACACAAGAAGAAAAAAGCAAGATAGAAGAACGTATCGTTGATATTCTCAAAACCGTCTACGACCCCGAAATTCCCGTAAACATCTGGGACCTCGGCATGATATACAAGGTAGATCTGCAAGAAGACGGCACACTGGAGATGGATATGACATTCACATCACCATCATGTCCTGCCGCCGACTTCATTCTTGAGGATGTCCGCACAAAGGTAGAAAGTGTAGAAGGCGTGAAGACTGCCAACGTGAATCTGGTGTTTGACCCTGCTTGGGACCAAAGCATGATGAGCGAGGAAGCACGCGTGGAACTGGGATTTGATTAATGAGTGGCGAATGAAGAATATTTATTTTATATCTGACGCACATTTAGGCTCTCTGGCTATCAAGCATAGAAGAACGCAGGAGAGACGTCTGGTGCGGTTTTTAGACAGCATTAAGGATAAAGCGGCTGCCATTTATCTGTTGGGGGATATGTTCGACTTTTGGAACGAATACAAGTATGTGGTACCCAAAGGATACACCCGCTTTCTCGGCAAACTGTCCGAAATAACAGATATGGGAGTAGAAGTCCATTATTTCACGGGCAACCACGACCTGTGGACCTATGGTTATCTGGAGCAGGAATGTGGCGTAATAGTCCACAAAAAACCCATCACCATCGAACTCTATGACAAGGAATTTTATCTCGCCCACGGCGATGGGCTGGGCGATCCGGACAATAAATTCAAGTTGCTTCGCAAGATGTTTCACAGCCCCCTGTGCCAGAAACTGCTCAACTTCATGCACCCTTGGTGGGGCATGCAGCTCGGACTAAATTGGGCGAAGCACAGCCGGTTGAAACGAGCCGACGGTAAGGAAGTTCCTTTTATGGGTGAAGACAAGGAGTATCTTGTGCAATGGACCAAAGAGTACATGAAGACACATCCCAACATCGACTATTTCCTTTACGGGCACCGACACATCGAATTAGACCTTACACTGGAGAAAAAGACGCGCATGATTATTTTAGGCGATTGGATTTGGCAGTTCACTTATGCCGTGTTCGACGGTGAGCGTCTGTATCTCGAACAGTATGTAGAGGGCGAAAGTAAGCCTTGACGCGCGTAATACGCATGCCATTGTGATGTTTTATATTGCCTCAATAAGGCATCTTATGTACATACAGTGAGACACCCTTCTTCTTTTTAATGGTTAAAGCAGCCATTGTAAAGGTGGGTGTCTCACTGATTTTATGGGAAAGCAGAATATATCTGCAACTCCGGTGGGTAGAAATCATACTTCCCTCTTAACTTTTCATACTTCCCTCTCAACTCTTCCTTCTTCCCTTTATTTTATTCTTCATTCTTCTCTCTTCATTCTTCCTTTTATAAAATATTATTACCTTTTTTGGGGCATTATTTTTGAGTCATCCAGCGCAGAAAGGACTATGTTTTTTCATCAAAATCGGGTCGAGCATTCCCAAAGATCGCAAGACTGCTGCGATTGAGGCCTTATCACAGCATGGTTAGGCCTTATCGACTGTGCGAAAGAGCCTCATTCACCCTGCGGTTACGCCCTTGTCATCATGCCATTCGATACTCAATCACAGGCGGAAAAATAGGAAAATTTGGGACGTTTTTTCAAAAATGTTGATTGTCAGGTGTTTACAAACTGTCGTAATTTTAGCGTATTTCGAACGAAGGTCATTTTGTTTTTAAATACGCGAATTTGAGAGGGCTGTTTGTTCATATATTTAACCATTTCTAATTTTCAAATCCTGCGTACAGGATAAGCAGGCTGTTTCAAGAAAATCTGAAAGTGCGTGAACATGCTTTCGCGATCTTGAAGTGGATACGCGCCCCCGTTTGTCCCTACGTTGTGTGCATGGTCATGCTCTCCCCAAATGAATATATGGCCATTTATTGCACCAATGGGTTAAACTCAATAACAAAATCAATATCCATACTTATTCTGCTGAGCCGTAGAAATACCTCATGCGGAGCTGTTCCCTCGCATATTTTAGTGTTATATTTATGGACTAAAACGTAAATGGGAGCGAAAACCAAAAATAATGGGTGCATACTTTGCTTTTAGGCGGATTTACATTATCTTTGTAGCAAAATATATTGTAGATGAGAATATCAGAGTTCTTCGGCAAGTTCAAGAGTTGTATGCTTTGGGGCAACCTCGTGGCAATGATAGTCACGATATTGCTGCTTGCTGTTGGAGTAAAAATAGGATTAGACCGTTATACTCATCATGGCGAATCTATTGCCATTCCGAAACTTTTACACAAGGATATAGCTGAAGCAGAGGACGTTGCGAATCGTCTTCAATTGAAAATAGAGACGGTGGACACGGGTTATGTAAAGCATTTGCCTCCGGGATGCGTTTTGGAACAGTCTCCGGCGCCGGGCGAACGGGTGAAGTCGGGGCATGCCATATATGTCACGATTAATGCCACTCAGTCGCCCACCATCAAGTTGCCCGATATTATCGACAACAGTTCGTTGCGTGAGGCGATGGCCAAGCTCACGGCCATGGGGTTCAACCTGACGCCACCACAGTTTGTTGCGGGTGAGAAGGACTGGGTTTACGGAGTGTTGATGAACGGTAAACAAGTGGTCTACGGGGATCGAGTCCCCATAGATGCCAAACTGACGGTGCAGGCAGGAAACGGTATGCGGGACCTGAACGATGATGTGAATTATATCGACCCGGAGTATACCAGCGAAGATGACAACTCTGCATCCGGCGAGTTTGGTGACTTTGATGATTTCGAAGAAGTGGGCGAGGTTCCTGCAGAGCCGGCCGGAGAAGTTAATAAGGAGAAGAAACAAGCAGCAAAATCACACAGTGACCCGGTTTCTAAGCCACATTCCCCGAAGAAAACTACACGTAAACCGGAAACAACCAACGAATGACAGACGAAATACAGGATATAAATCTACCCGAAGGGAATAGTCTACAAGACGAGCTGTTCTCCAACACGAGTGAAGACGAAGGGCAGCTTCATGAACACTGGAAAGTGGAAGTAGATGCCGGGCAGGCTCCGTTGCGGATAGACAAATACTTGGCCGAGCGGATGGCTCATTCCAGTCGCAACCGCATACAGACGGCAGCCGATGCCGGGTGTATATTTGTGAACAACAAGCCGGTGAAAAGTAACTACAAGATTCGTCCATTCGATGTCATCACGTTGATGCTCGACCGGCCGAAACACGACTCATCTATCAAACCCGAAAATATCCCGCTCAATATAGTCTATGAGGACGACGACCTCATGGTGGTGAACAAAGAGGCAGGAATGGTGGTGCATCCCGGTGCCGGCAACTTCGACGGTACATTGATTAACGCGGTGGCATGGCATCTGCGCGATTTGAAATCGTTCGATCCCAACGACCCTGAGGTGGGGTTAGTGCACCGCATAGATAAAGATACCAGCGGACTGCTCGTCGTGGCCAAGACGCCCGACGCTAAGACGGCGTTGGGAAAGCAGTTTTTCCATAAAACCACGCATCGCTCTTATCATGCATTGGTATGGGGAAATCCTGTGGACGACGAGGGAAGGATAGAAGGCAACATTGCCCGCGACCCCAAGGATCGGCTCCGTATGAAAGTGTTTTCTCCGGATTCGGGAATTGGCAAGCCGGCCGTTACCCATTATCGGGTGCTCAGCCGATTCGGATATGTCACACTGATGGAATGTGTCCTCGAAACGGGCCGTACGCATCAGATTCGCGCCCACATGACACACATTGGGCATCCGCTTTTCTGCGATGAGCGATATGGGGGATGTGAGATATTGCGCGGACAGCGCAGCAGTACCTACAAGGCCTTCATCCAAAATTGCTTCAGGGTCTGCCCACGACAGGCCCTGCACGCCAAGACACTCGGCTTTGTGCATCCCCGAACGGGCAAACAGATGGATTTCGACTCAGAGTGGCCGGAGGATTTTGATACACTCATCAGCAGGTGGAAAAACTATGTGAAGGGCACCACACTGGACACTTTTGCCGAATAGACATGAATGGAACGACCGCCGAAACCTTCCCTACACCACGTTGTGGACTTGCAATACAGTTCTATACGGAGTTGCTTAAAAAGACAGGAGCCTTTATTTCTCTGCAAAACAAGAGAAGCGAAACCGAGGGGAAGAAGGAAGGAACGGTTGTGAACGACAGAAAAAAATGATTAAACAGAATAACTTATGAAAAATTTAAAGAGAAACATTGCCATCGTTTGTGGCGGCGATTCATCAGAACACGCTGTTTCCATGCGTTCCGCACAGGGACTGTATTCCTTCTTCGACAAGGAACGTTACAATGTCTATATAGTCGATGTAAAGGGGCAAGACTGGCACGTGGCCTTCGATGATGGTGACATAGCAGAGATAGACCGTAACGATTTTTCATTTATCGGACAGGATGGAGAGGTTGTCGTGTTCGACTATGCCTATATCACCATACATGGCACACCGGGCGAAAACGGCGTGATGCAGGGCTATTTCGACCTTATACATCTGCCTTATTCCACGAGTGGCGTGCTCGTAGAGGCCATGACGTTTGATAAGTATGTGCTCAACAACTATCTGCGAGGGTTTGGCGTGAATGTGGCCGACAGCATCCTGCTTCGCCGTGACGAAGCCTATGACGAAACGGAAGTGGAAGCCCGTTTGGGCATGCCGGTGTTTGTCAAACCATCGGCCGACGGCTCCAGCTTTGGTGTGTCCAAAGTGAAATGCGCCGACCAGTTGGCTCCGGCTCTGCGTGTAGCGTTTATGGAGAGCGATGAGGTGATGATAGAGAGCTTCATAGAAGGAACGGAAATATCGGTGGGATGCTACAAGACAAAAGAGAAGTCTGTGGTGTTCCCTGCCACAGAGGTAGTGACGAGCAATGAGTTTTTCGACTACGATGCTAAATATAACGGGCAGGTGCAGGAGATAACGCCGGCGCGTCTTTCACCCGAAACAACCCGGAAAGTGGCTGAGGAAACCAGTCGTATATATGATATTCTGCATTGCAACGGCATTATCCGTATTGATTATATCATATCGAAGAACGCCGATGGCAGCGACAGGATTAATATGCTCGAAATCAACACCACGCCCGGTATGACCGAAACGAGCTTTATTCCGCAGCAGGTGCGTGCGGCCGGGCTTGATATCAAAGATGTGCTGAGCGACATTGTGGAGAACCAGTTTGACTGATATATTGTTTCATGAATCAAGAATAATGTATAATTTGCCACGCGGTGTTACCATCGGTGCATGATGGGGAATACATGTGTGCGTGTCCAATTATAAATTTTAAATTTTGAATTTAGAATTGAAAAGCTGGTCTTCCCTGTTTGTGATGATAGCTCTCGCATGGGCTCTGGGAGCGTGTACAGTCGACGAATACGAGTCGGGCGACAGCCGTTATTCATATATGAGGGCAGAGTTCGGCATGATTCACACTTCAGAGGCAGGAAAGACAGACTACCTGCTCACCGACGACGGTGATTCCGTGGCGTTCGATGGCTTGGGGATGGTAGGCTGGGCAGCGGGTGCCGACAGCATGTATAGGGCATTGGTGTATTATGATGTTTCCACAAGCAGGTTTTTCTCGGCCAAACAGGTGTTAGTGGTAACGCCGGCTAAGCCCGCCCCTGGTAAGTCGGTCTCTACCGACCCACTGACCATAGAGAGTGTGTGGGTAGGCGGCCGTTTTCTCAACATAGGGTTTGCGGTGAAGGCCGGGAATGGTGACAGCATTGCGAGCAGCCAGCAATTAGGCCTGATGCTCGAGGGCAATACCATGTCGCAGGATGGCCGCCGCATACTCAATATTCGCCTGGTGCACGACCAAAACAACATGCCCGAATATTATACGGTGCGCGGATACATGAGCATGCCCCTTGCAAGCGACATGAAAGGGGCTAGTATCCGGTTGAGAGCCAATACGTATAAGGGCGAAAAGACCTTCAACTCCTTCATTCCTTAGATAGCTCTCCATGCTGCTGCAAGATTATTTCCCTTGCATCACCACAGCCTTTAATTCCTCTATTTCGTCTTCGGTCGTGGCCCAGCTGGTTACAAACCGGCAACTGGTATGGTTACGGTCGTACTTGCCCCATACCGTGAATCGCACATGCTTGGCCAAGCGCGCCATCTCGTCGTTGTGCAGAATCACAAACTGTTGGTTGGTGGGCGACTCTATCAGGAACTGATACCCTTTTGCCTTGAATATATCCCTCATCCTCATGGCCATGCTGATGGCATGCCGGGAGATGTTAAAGTATAGATTATTGGTAAATAGGGCATCAAATTGCAAGCCTATGGCGCGCCCTTTAGCTACAAGTGCCCCGTGTTGTTTGATGATGTTGAAGAAGTGGGGATGGGCATTGTTGTGAGTGAAAACGACGGCTTCCCCACATAGCGCCCCCACTTTGGTGCCTCCGATATAAAATGCATCGCAATGCTTGGCGAGAAACGGAAGCGTAATGTCATTTGGCTCAGCCATGAGTCCGTAGCCCAATCGTGCACCGTCTATATAGAGTGGCATCTCGTATTTTTGGCAAACTTTATACAGACTGTCAAGTTCCCGTGCCGTGTAGAGCGTGCCCAACTCGGTAGGGAAGGTGATGTAGACCATACCGGGATAGACGCAATGTTCGGCATTGCCGTCGTGCAGAAACTCATCCATATAGCTGTCAAGGTCTTGGGCATCCATCTTCCCGTTTCTCCCTTTTATGGTAATTACCTTGTGCTCGGTAAACTCAATGGCCCCTGCTTCATGGGTATTGATATGCCCCGTGTCCACACAGACCACTCCCTCGTAGGAGTGAAGAAGGGAGTCGATAACGGTTGCATTGGTTTGTGTGCCACCCACTAAGAACCAGATCTGTGCGTCAGGATTGCCGCATGCCGCCTTAATCTTGGCCCTGGCGCTGTCCGACCACTGGTCGTAGCCGTATGTCAGGCTCTTCCTGTCGTTGGTTTCCAAGAGATGTTTCAATATGTCGGGATGCGCCCCGTTGTTGTAGTCCGATTCAAATGACAGCATATATTTAGGTTTTTATGGGTACAAAGATAACGAAAATAGCAGATAGTGCAAATGTTTTTTAATATAATTGTGCCTTTGAGCCTGATGAAGCAACAAAGTATTGAGTGTTTGTATTTATCTTGACAAACACCCCTAAATGCTTGGCGTATTTCAAAGTTATATTGCCCTTGTCCGAAATACGGGAAATATACAATGTTTCATAGTTGTCTGATAGTCAATAACTTTTGTAAATTTTCCGTCAAGGGTCTTATCTTCCCATTTGCCGTTGCATATCGAATGGCAGTGCGGTTAAAGTTTAATTGCACCGCGTCTGAAGCTCAACCGCGTAGCCGTTAAGCCCAAATTACACCGCGAGGAGATAGCAACCGCAAAGCCTTGTAGGTTTTAAGGTTGCGCGAGCGGAAAACTGGGCCAGAAACATGGTGCATTTTTCTCTGGATGCCTAAAAAATAATCACTGGAAAATGGTAATTTATTTTTATAAACACAAACTGTGCTTTTGCCTGTTAACATTCCCAGCTTCAAATGTTTTGAAACGCTTAGCCCCACGCACCTTGCTGCTATTGAGGCTACGGGGGAAAGTTTAAGACCATGTTGAGCATGTACTCATTGATCAGGTTAGCAAGACTGCCGTAATGCAAAAATCGGATTCAAGCAGAAAATCCCAGCCAACTGTATGCTGGCTGGGATTTCCCTATGAAACTAACTGCGTGTGCGGATCAGAATACAAACTGCATGCGAGCCTGCACCGCATGGAAGTTGCGGTCGTTGGACAGGTAGTCCTTGTGAAGGTTGTGGTACGTGTAATCGAGCATCACCTGGACAAACCGGTTGAAGCTGTAGTTGGCGCCGATAGTCCATGAGCGTACAGAGCCACCGCCAACGCTGGTTGACTTGTAGGGATAATCCTGCATATATCCGTCAGGATAATATTGGTTGCGGGCTACCGAGAAATACTCGCCCTTGTTGATGTCGTTAAGCCCGGTGTAGTTGAAGCGTGCCACAATTTCCAGTGAGCGGCCCGAGAGTCCCCGGAGCACGCCCTCGTTTTTGTCGAACGAATAGGGATTGCCGAAAACCAGGAAGCCGGCTTCTACGTATCCACCTTGGAAACTGTTAGCCTTCAGAGGGTTGGCCGCCATCCAGGCATCGAGCGTTCCCCACGTGTCGATGTTGTTGTTGCTGGCCTCGAACAAGGTTTTTGAGTCGCGCTTCTTGGTGATGCGCTTCCACAGATACTCGCCCCTGACAAATATGTTTCGGTTGTGGTATAGCGCCTCTGCTCCTGCATCGAGCACGTTTTCTGCCCACGGCAGCTCGCAGGACACAAACTGCATGTCCTCGTCGACGTAGGTCTCGAGGGTCTGTCCCAACGACAGACTCTTCTTCAGCACGTTGTTTTCCGTCACGCCGCCACCAACATGCTGGTAGCGGATGTTTGCACCGACAGATAACGTTTGATCCTCATCGATGAGAGGGCGCACCTGGTAACGTCCCGACAGCACAATGCCGTTGAAGCCAGCCTCCAGTTTGTTATACTGGTCCTCGGTGAATATGCCTTGGTAGGCCATGAAGCGATCATTGGTGTACTTATAGGTAACCCCCAGTTCACGCCCCTCACCCAGTGCGTTGGATACACCCGGACGGGAGATAAAGTGGTAGCTCCCCAGCGATGTGTTGCGTGCCATGGAGCCTGCGGGGTCGTTGTAGTAGCCGGCTTTGATGGCATGTCGGCCGCCGTTGGGCTGTGGGGTGGCATACTCAAGGAATATGTTTTTCTGGCTAAACTTCCCACCACCGAAGCCAAAGTCGGCGTAGAACTTCCAGTTCTCGTAAGTGAGCGATGTGCGTATGCGCGCGTCGGTGATGGAAGCCCCGCTCTGCAGTGGGGTGAAGTCGGAATGATAGTACGCGGCATCTGCCATGAAACGTGCGCCGACGGTGAAGTGCAAGTCTTCGTTCTTGTTGTCAATGGTGACGGATGGCTTTGTGTCGAAGTCTTGGGCTGAAAGCGACAGGGCGCAGGATGCCAAGACTGAAAGCATAATATATTTTTTCATACAACTGTAATGCTAAATATTATTGATGATATTTTGATTAATAGCCGAGCTCACGGAGAACGTCCTGTGCCTCAGGCACGAATGACGGAGCCTGTGAGTTGTCGTACTTCTTTCCGGGATGGAACGGGTTTTCGAGGGTCGCGCTGCAACGGAATCCGTTCTCTATCATATATTTCAGCGAGATCTCGGAGTGGTTGGTGAAATAGCCGTCCATATAGACCGGGTGAGTCTGTGGCTCCTTGAAGGTGGTGTACTTCGTGGGCTGCACCGTCACGTTCAGGATATCGTCGAACTGCGTGGGATTCTTTCCCCAGAAGTTAACGTAGTAGCCCATGTATTTGGTCATCTGGGCGTAGGAGTCGAACGAGTAAGGATGGTTCAGCATTTGCGCGCGGCGGATGAGGCAAACCTGCCAAGGATAGTTGAGCTCATCATAGTTGTTGGGTGCACCGGCGATAGACGGGCCCATGATATGTGCTCCCTTGGCAAGCGCATAGTTGATGAAGTCGGCATAGCCCTTGGGGTCTGTATACTTGATGTCGGTAGCGCCCTTGCCCGTCCACATCAGGAAGCACATGGGGATTCGACCTTTGTAGACATCATAGGCTCGCTGCAGCGCGTCGAACGAGAATGTTTGCAGAATAACCTTGCCGTTGGTGTTGCCCACGTTTACCTTGCCGTCGACATAGAAAGGAGTGTTCTCTGCTTCTGGTTTCGTGATGATGTTCCAGCCCCATTCGTTCAGGATGTTGTAAACCCGAATCTCAATATCCTTGGGGTTAAGCCATGACTCCTTGAACTCTGGGTATATGCCGGGGCGGTTTCCGTTGTCCTTGGGGTCTTTCACATAAGCGTTCTTGAAATCGTACTCGATGAAGTCCATATACTTGGAGGCCTTGCTTCCCTTGACGGAGGGGTCATCGCATTTGACAGCGGGCACGGCAGCCTTGTAGATCTCGGCAAGTGTCATATTCTTGAACTCATCCTTGATGCGGAAAGGCAGCACGCGGCGGTTGGCGGCATCGCGCTTGAGCATATTGCCCATGGCATAGTTAATCTGGTCTTGTAGGGCCGATACATATTGGCCGTCAGCATACCGCACAGATGGCACGCCGGCTGCGTCGTAAATCATCTTGCCGTAGTTTTGGGCGGCAAAGGCGGGGCGGGCTTCCTCCCATGAACTTTCGTTGAACCACTTGCCGGCATCGAGCATCAGCAGCTCAGCGTAATAGTACGACAAGGTGTAGTTTGGGCGGAAGTCGGCCACATCGCGCTGGTATTGATCCTCGATGTCTTGCTCAGAGAAATGCTGCGAGCCATCGGCATTGCGGAAGCTGCGATAGAAGTCCTTTCTGCTGGAGGGAATTTGCTCGGAGAAAAGCTCGGACACGTTGGTGGTGCGCTTGAGGTTCTCGTCGTGGTTGGCCAACACTACGCCGTCCTTGGTAACCTGTAGGTCGCTTTCCAGGTAGTCTGCGCCCATATTGCGCGCCCATCGCCAGGAAGCCTCGGTTTCCTCGGGTGCCCAGAACGTGGTTCCGCGGTGGGCAACAGTAGCATACAAGGGAACATAATCCCTTACCTTGGCCATCTCCGGAGAGATGACATTGACCTGAACTCTCTTGGCATCAGCGTTCACATCAGTGAACTGCTGGTTGTCGTCGCACGATGAAACGATTGCAGCCAGCGCAATGCCCATAGTGCCAAGTTGGAAAAGTTTTGTTGTCATAAAATTTAGATTAAAGTCTCGCAGACATCATGCCCCTTGCATGCGTGAGCGCGAATATGGGATAAGGACGGAGTCTGGATAGGCGAACTTATGAAAGAGTCTAAGCAATCGGTATATAAAGCACAGGCCAGGATTCCGGAAACTTATACAGCCGTATCTGAGCGTTGCCGCTGCATAATAGGCAGCCGTCCGCGAGACTTTGGTGAACAATTAAATAAATTATAGATTTATATTATTAGTTAGCGTCTTTCTTGTTTTGGTTAACCAAGTACTGCTCACGCTTGTAAGTCAGCCCCATAAAGAAGATAGACAGTATGCACGCTGCAATAAGCAGGGCAAATGTCCAGCCCCAGCCCGCCGACTCGGCTACATAGCCGATGACAACGTTGGCCAGCAAGGCCGTACCCAGTACATATCCCATGAAGCCCGTGAGTCCGGCTGCTGTTCCTGCAGCGTTCTTCGGTGCCAGGTCGAGCGCTTGCACGCCAATAAGCATCACAGGGCCGTAGATGAAGAATCCGATTCCGATGAGACAGAACATCACAATGTTGATATTGGTGAAGTTTTGCCAATAGATCAAGATGAGCACAGCCACAATGACCATGAAGATGATCGTGGGTATGGCACGTCGGCCGTTGAACACCTTGTCGGACAGCCAGCCGCAGATCAGCGTCCCCGGGATGGCAGCCATCTCGTAGGCGAAGTATGCCCATCCGGCATTCTTGATGTCGATGCCTTGCTCGGTCAGGATAGCGGGAGCCCAGTCAAGACAGCCATACCTGACCATGTAGACAAAGGCATTGGCAATGGCGATGTACCATAGGAACCTGTTGTTCAGTACTGTACGGAATATCTCCTTGGTGGAAAGCACGCTCTCTGACTTCTCGTCGTAGGTGGCGGCATAGTCATTTCTCCATTTCTCTATGGGCGGCAGGCCACACGACTGTGGGGTGTCGCGAATGAGGACATAGGCAATTAGCGCGATGAGCAGGGCTACGCATGCGGGGAACAAGAATGTGCCGATGAGGAAATACCGCTGTTCGTCGGCACCGTAGAACCAAGAGCCAAACCACAAGGCGCCGTAGACCGCCATTGGCCCGACAAGGGCACCGCCAACGTTGTGGGCGCAGTTCCACACGGCCATCCATGTGCCCCTCTCCTTAATGGAGAACCAATGGGTCATCACTCGTCCGCAGGGAGGCCATCCCATGCCGTTGAACCAACCCACTAAAAAGTTGAGGGCGGCCATCACCGCAATGGCGAGAGGCTTGTTTTCTGCCCCGAAGCATTGAATCGGGACGATCATGAACATCATTGAGATGGCGGCAAGGCACAATCCCAAAGGCAGGAACCGACGGGCATTGCTGCGGTCGGAAACACTGGCCATGATGAATTTGGAGAACCCATACGCGATAGCATTCATGGAAAGCACAACCCCCAGTTCGCCTTTTTCGAAGCCGAATGGAGCCAGCATCGGAATGGCCATGGAGAAGTTCTTCCTTACGATGTAAAATCCAGCATAGCCGATGAAGATTCCAAGGAATACTTGCTGGCGTAATTTTCTGTACTTTGCGTCTGCCTCGGGACCAGTTTGCTCTGCTTTATGAGCAGGAGGCATTAAAAATTTCCACATGTTTTTATATAATTTAGGTAGATTTTATTTAATTTTTCTCGTAGATATAATGTTCGTGAACTTCTTTTGTGTACCTCTCTGCGGCGGGCAAATTGAGGCATGAGCCAGCCATGAGCATTGTAATTACAACATGTTTCATAATAGTTTTGAGTTAGGTAATCTTCATTGATTAATATTAAAAGTATTAGGTTTATATTTCTTCTCACGCCCCGTACCCCGATATATGGCAGTAGCAGGGCAGGTGTTGCGTGATTAGGATACAGGCTTATGGCTTACGGTCTGGTTCAGTATCTGTGTCTTTTCCACATCCAGTGCGTCAGCGAGGATGCTTATGGGATTCATGACAGGGTATGGTGTAGACATCTCAATTTGCCATTTGCAGGTCTCGCAGTCGGTTACTACATAATCTGGGTGGACTCTTTCGATGTGTTCGAAAAGCGAGGCTCCGATTTTCTGCGACCGCTCGTAGTTCTCACGTTTGAAGCCATACGTTCCGGCTATTCCGCAGCACATGCTTTCAAGCACGGTGAGCTCTACGCCTGGTATCATCCGCAGCAGCTCCGTACTATACACGGCCCATCCCATCCGCTCCATGTGGCATGCGGTGTGATAGGCCAGCTGGGCATGATAGTCGTTGCGGAAAGCCAGCCTTATCTTGCCTTTGTCCACGAGCGTGAGGATAAATTTCGTAGCCAGGAGGAGGCTTTGCCGCACATCGCTATTGTCAATATCCAATAGCTCCGGATATTCATCGCGCATCGTGAACGTGCATGTTGAGCTTGTGGTCAGGATAGCCTCATCGTGGTTGCCGATTGCCTTGCGCATGGAGGCCATGTTCGTTAGCCCCTGTTTTCTGGCCTGCCCCGACAGCCCGTTGGAAATGAGAGCAACTCCGCAGCATTTCTCTTTCTCGAGGAGATGCACGCCATAGTTGCAGGCGTTCAAGATCTTCACTAGGTCTTTGCCAAGCTGCGGGAAGTTATAATTGACATAGCATCCGTGGAAATAGCTGACAAAGCGATTGAACTGCGATTGCTTGCCCTGTGCCTCGCGGACAAACCATGTCTCGAATTTCTGGTTGGTGTAGGCAGGGAACGTGCGGTGCTTGTCTATTTTCATCACCGAGTGTAGCAAGGCTTTGGTGGGTTTGAGACCTAGTGAGAAATTGACTACTGGTGACACTATAGTAGCCATAGTGCCTACAAAGTCGGTATTGGCCAGCATCCTGTCCCTAAGTCCCGGAATGTGCTTGGTGTATTTGATTCTCGCCGCCTGTATTAGGTCGCCAATATGCACACCGGAGGGGCATGCTATTTCACACCGCTTGCAGTTGAGGCACATCTTTAGCGTGTCATCGGCGATTTTCTGATCTTTCATCCGGTAGCGCTCCAAGTCTGGCCCCGACAGCTTAGGCCCGGGATATTTAGGCTCTACGGCGGAAACCGGACAGTACACGGTGCATATCGTGCACTTCAGGCACTGTTCCAGATTATGCTGGCTAATGTTGTTTGCTTGGATTTCCTTTTTCATCCACCTAATATTGTTTTAAGGGCGCATTTCATGGGTTTTGCGCCAGTCGTACATTTTTTTGTAGGGTTTTTCTGTTCTGCCAGTGTGGAAGCTCGGCACGACTTCTTATAGCCGTTGGATGCTTTTCCGGGGCAGCTGCGTGCCGGATAAAAGCCGGCACTTATGATACGTCAAGGATATGATGAGCCGTTTGCAGGGCCGTGAGCATGTCCACGCCTTCCTTGTCTGCCGCCCTGACACTGTCTTTCCCACTGAGAACACTGCCTATGGCATAGAGGTTAGGTATGGTTTTACCATCCTTGGACGTGTGAAAGGCATCATCTGTGTGTACGCCAAATCTCATATATGGCTGTTTCTCGTAGAAGTCTTCAGCATGCCAAGCTTGACGGTTGGTGTCGGCATCAACGTCAAGTCCGAAGATCGGCTCGCTCACGTGGGTATAGTTGGATGTCAGGCCACCACTGAGGAAGGTGCCGGTAGCCAGTACGAAATGGTCTGCGGCAAGCATGGGTTCGTCTATCTTGTCGGTTACGATGTTTTCGAGACAATCGGTGATAGTGCCGCCCAACACGGTATTGTTGTCCATAATCATGCCGCCGAGATTTATAAGCCGCTGTTTCAAGGCCTTTTGCATCAATACGCCTGGTACTGACGGGGGGATGGTGGGACTAAAGACAACAGGCTTGTGAACCAGTTTCTGCAACTTGTTGGCAGCACTTGGGTCGTCATAGCCGAAGATAGCGGGCATCAGGATGACACTTTCTTTGATATCCAATGCATTGATAGCTTGTGCTACAGCCTCAATACCCTTCCCCCTCTCCAGTCTTCTGGCCAGGTTTGTAGCTCTCATCTCCGACGCGCTTTCCCTTGCATACTCCAGTGCTGCCGTTGTTATAGTTAGGGCTCTTGTCCTGATGCCCATTGTGGACAGGCTGTCTTGGACAAACGCCGTAGGGAAGTCGAGGAATCCCGTGGGGCATACAATCGCTGCCGATTCCCATGGTTTTGAGTCTGTTGTTGGGAAAACGACCATTCCGTCAAGTGAGAGCCATGTGGGCATCAGCATACCTACGGGTGTGAGACGGAAATGATTTGCCGACACGTCGCCCTTGAAGGCCAGGCCGGCTTGATTGAGCAGCCTCTTTGCATCCTCTGCTTTCACCGGGAAATCTTTCACTTTCCGATAAGGATGGAAAAGCGGAAGCCGCTGTACTGCTTCGGTCGGAGAGCTAACCACCTGCCCGTCCTCGTCATAACCCAACAAGTCGCAGCTGCCCGAAGAGAAGTGCAGGCTGCTCTCTCCCGCAGATACGAGGAGAACGTGCTGCCCCTCCTCCGCCAGCTTAATGGCGCAGGTATAGCCGGCGAGACCGCCCCCGATAACAATAGTATTGAATTTCATCAGATAGAGTTTTTATTTTGCAGCATGGCCGAGACCATACAATCCGCTATATATATAAGAGGAGAGCTGTGCTTCCCTTAGTGTGTCGCCCCATGCTACGGGCTTCATCCCTTTCCATCTTTCCTGCATGCTTTCTGCCAAGTCATGCCGTGCATCTGTTGCAGCCGACCCCATTATGCCACACAGCACGCCAGCTGCGCGCAACGCGCATAGTTGTCCTTGGCATGTGCCCATGCTCACACGGGTACGCCGTCTTAGGTTTTTCAGGTTTAGGGTATGCATCTCGTTCACGGCGAACTGCATTTCTCCCACCGTCACTTGCTCACACTCGCAAACTAAGGATCGACTTTCCGGTGTGTCCATTTCTGCGGATGGAGTCATGCTTCCATGGCGCCCCAAGGCAATTCGAGATATCGTATCCCCGTTCTTGACAGAAGGGTTCTCTGAGCCTGGCAGGGGAGTGTCGGCGGTCTTGCATTTCTCATCAATGCCCAGTTTTTTGCAAACCAGATCGGTAGCCATTTCGGCCATCATGCGGTAGGTCATCATCTTTCCGCCTGTAATGGTAATCAGGCCAGCTAACCCATCGCGCGTCTCATGGTCCATCAATACGATTCCTCGACTGGTTTTCCTGCCGGTCGGGTCGTTGTCGGCTGCCACGAGGGGACGCACGCCGGCGTAGGCTCGCAGAATGCGTGTTGAGGCCAAGGCCGGAGCCAGCTTCATACCTTCTGAAATCAGGCACTCAACCTCCTCAGGTGTAATGGCCAAATTGTCTATCTCGTCATAGCCGACGCGGTCGCTGGTCGTTCCAATTACGCATACAGCATCGTCGGGCACGAGAATGTCGGCGTTGTCGGGCTTGCGGCAGCGATTGATTACCATGTTGTTGACGCGGTGCCCAAAGATGAGCAGTGTGCCCTTCGCCGGAAACATATTCACTTCTATGCCGGCCATCTTGGCGAGCAAATGCCCCCAGATACCCGCGGCATTGACCACCAATGAGGCATGTGCCGTCATTGCCTCGCCCGTATGGCAATTTTTTATCTCTACGCCCGTTACCCGGCCACTCTCAAGGATAAGCCCCGTCACCTCATGATAGTTCAGCACGGTGGCACCATGCTGCCGGGCATCTATCAGGTTTGCCATGGTAAGCCTAAAAGGGTCGATAGATGCGTCGGGCACTCTTACGGCTCCTATTAAATCCGGATTGACAGACGGCTCAAGGTGCCGGGCCTCCGTCGGATCGATGATGTCGGCACGGATGCCCGCCGTCCGGCAGGCATCTACGAACTTGGCCTGGTAGGCGAGGTCGTCATCGGGCAGCGTAATGAACAGCCCGTCGGTTTCCTCGACGCAGTGGCGTGCGATCTTACGCAATATCATGTTCTCTTTGATGCATTCTTTCGCCGATTCGATATCTGTCACGGCATAGCGTGCCCCGCTGTGCATTAGGCCGTGGTTTCTGCCGGTAGCTCCGTTCGTGAAATCCTGCTTTTCTACCAGCAAGACTTTCAGGCCGCGCATCGCGCAATCTCTTGCCACGCCCGCGCCTGTAATGCCTCCGCCTATGACTATAACGTCCGCTTCGAATTCCTTCATATTAGGGTTTGTAATTAGGTGTTTACGTCGGGAGAAACCCATCTCGATGCAATTTTGATGAGAATTAACCAGCCGTAGTTTCGATATTATATTCTATTCGGTTTAAAACGTAACAAAGGTAAGCCCTTGTTGATTAATATTCGTGTTTTATTATCATATATTAACTAAAATAAGGTTAAAACGAAACTTTGTAGCATTAAATCGAAACATCATGAGGACGATTTCAATACAGTTTAGACATCAAAATCTCACATCTTTCCTCTTTTCACATATTGTATATTATGATGTACTCGTAGTTTTTTTACTGTGGCCTTCCATGACACCTAAGGCTCTCCCTTACCGCTTTGGCACGACTCCTAACACGCTACCCAGCTTTGGCTCGATGCACTATCGCTGTGCTTGCGATACTTGCCAAAGATTACTGCTATGAAGCCTGACCTACTGTTAATAATATGTTAAAACTACTTGGCTCGTATCCCCAAACAACGACATTTGCGTATATTTGTACAAAATTATCTGGTGTATATCCTTGCCAAGTCTGTTGTAAGGAAAATTATCCCGTAAAAAAGACCACGATGACAAAGGAAGAAAGGCGCGAGGCCATATTGGAGCAGTTTATCAAGCAAGACGTTCTCCAAGTCTCGGATTTGGCCGAGCAGCTCAACGTCTCGCCTGTCACTATCCGAAAGGATCTTACTACCTTGGAGAAAGAGGGCAAGCTCTATCGTAGCCATGGCCGGGCTATAGCCATCAACCCCTTTGCTATCAACCGCTCGGTCAATGAGAAAGAGCTTCTCAATATGGAAGAGAAACATAGAATAGGTATGGAGGCGGCAAAGCTCATCGACTACAACGACTCCATTATCATCGCCTCTGGCACCACCATACACGCTTTCTCCAAATGTATCAAGCCCAAGCACAGGCTCATGGTTGTGTCGGCCGCGTTGCCCGCATCTATCAACCTATCACAGATTGATGGTATAGATGTCGTGCAACTGGGCGGAAACCTGCGGCAGAGTAGCTTGTCGGTGGTGGGTCAATACAGCGAGAGGCTGCTATGCGACACTTCGTTCAGCAAGCTGTTCCTCGGCGTCGATGGCATTGACTTTGATTACGGCATCTCCACCACCGATCTCAGTGAGGCTCTTCTAAACCGACAGATGATAGAAGCGGCGCAACGCACCATCGTGCTGGCCGACTCTTCCAAGTTTGGAAGGCGGGGTTTTGCCAAGATATGCGACATGGAGACCATAGACACCATCATTACCGACTCTAACCTGCGGGCGGCAGACCGCGACCGCATAGAGGAACTGGGCATAGAGCTGATTATCGCCGAAATAGGCCTATGACCAAATAAAGACTCGCACTAACACCAAACAAAAAGATTATGAATATTCCCGAAGAATTTGATTCCATTCGTCCTATCGTCCCTGAGGAACTGCCCGAAGTGTACGACCGACTGCTGGCAGACCCGCAGTTTAGGCAAGTTGCCGGCTATATGTTCCCGGAGGTTACCTTTGAGGACCTCTCTAAGAGAATATTGCAATGCAAGACCAACCTGGAGTTCCAGAAGGCAATATGCTACCCTGTTCTCCAAAAACTCATCAGAGAGCGGAGCTGGGGCTGCAGCATCGATGCCACCAGCATCAATATCAAGCATCGCTACACTTTCGTGAGCAATCACCGTGACATCGTGCTCGACTCGGCATTCCTCGACAAACTGTTGCTCGACGTGGGTTTTGAGACTACGTGCGAAATTGCCATCGGAGACAACCTGCTCACCATTCCGTGGGTCAAGGACTTGGTGCGCATCAATAAGTCGTTTATCGTAGAGCGCACCCTGCACTCCTTAGAGATGTACCGGGCCAGCAAGCGCATGTCGGAATACATGCACTTTGCTATCAAAGAGAAAAATGAGAATGTGTGGATTGCCCAGCGTGAAGGCCGCGCCAAGGACTCCAACGACCTCACCCAGTCCGCCATACTCAAGATGATGGTTATGGGCGGAGAGGGAAGTCTCATTGACAGGCTGGCCTCACTCCATATTGTTCCCCTGGCCATCTCCTACGAGTTCGACCCCTGCGACTATCTCAAGGCAAGGGAATTCCAGTTCAAGCGCGATGTGCCGTTCTGGAAAAAAACGGCGCAGGACGACATCGAGAGCATGATGGTCGGTATTAAGGGATTCAAGGGGCACATCAAATACCATTGCGCACCCTGCATTAACGAATGGCTTGGGAGCCTGAAGCACGACATGCCGAAGAGCCAGCTCTTCGACACCATTGCGGCCTACATCGACCAGCAGATTCATTCCAATTACAGACTCTTCGCCAACAACTATGTGGCACACGATCTCTTGCAGGGCAACAAAGACTATTCGAGCATGTACACGCCCCAGCAGCGCAGCTCCTTCGAGCAATACATCATGGCGCAGATAGACAAAATAGACATGGAGAATAAGGACACCGACTTCCTGCGCGAGCGTATGCTGACCATGTATGCCTATCCCGTGAGAAATCACAAGGCTGCAACAGAAGGTGCCGGCAGCCGTTTTAAGGCTCTTAAGAGCCATTTCGGCTTCGGGAAATCCTGACAGGAAGGCGTATGGGCGTACGACGACATGGACATACAGCTTGGCAACTTACAACTATTGAAAGGCAGTTCCTCCGGGACTGCCTTTTTTCTTGACAAACATGCCTAAATGCTTGGCTTATTTGAAAATATTGCTGTCCGGTAAAACTCAAAAG
>KQ959378.1 GCA_001552765.1 Bacteroidales bacterium KA00344 | reverse complement strand
GCCCTAAATTATTTTATTTAATAAAGTTTTTTCGGGCAAATGCAAGAAAAGAGATGTTTTATGCAGGTTGATGGTAAGTGATTGAAAATGTGTGAAAAACACGGATTATCGCCGTGTATTGCTTAGAGGGTGAAAGTGCAGAAAATGCGGATTTATGCAGAAGATACGTTACCAAATCGTTAGCCAAATGTGTGTGAATAAAACGAGGTAACGATAAGCAGTTTGTACAGTGGTGGCGATTTCTGCCATTATGGTGTTTATGCACTGAACCACAATATTTTGCATAACCAAAAACGCTTCAAAAAAGGGTAACTTTGCCCACAAAAACAGAAGCGTATGCAAAAAGGGAAAATGAAGGTTTTGCTCTACCTCAAAAAGAGCGGTTTGGACAAGTCGGGGCAGGCTCCGATAATGGGACGGATAACCTATAATCGCACGATGGCTCAATTCAGCAGTAAGCTGTCGTGCAATCCCAAGTTGTGGAATGTGCGAGAGAGCCGATTAAATGGCAAGAGCCGTGAAGCAGTGACAACCAATGCAAAGTTGGAACAACTGCTTCTCTCTGTACAACGAGCGTACCAAGCGCTTTGTGATAGAGGTATAGAGTTCTCTGCAAAAGACATCAAGGAGCAGTTCCAAGGCTCAATGCAGAACCGCACTACGTTCTTTCAACGCTACGACCAGATGGTGGAAGACGAGAAGCAATTGGTTGGCGTGGAGATTTCGGCACGTTGGCACTCGATGTATTACATGCTCAGAAAGCATCTGCAAGCCTTTATTCAGGAACGATATCGCACCGGCGACATTACCTTTGGGCAACTAACCGAGGATTTCTTGGACGGCTTACATCAATACAGCGTGGGAAAACATGGTCATTCACAGAGTTATTACCGCAAGATGGCATTGGCAGTCAAGAAAGTATGCCGTTTGGCTTTTCGCGAGGGTATCATAGACCGTCCTCTCTTTGACCTTGTCAAGATAGACAGAGGAGAGAGTAAACTGCCCAGAGCGTTGGACAGGGCTTCTTTTGATAGGATAAAGCAAGTCCGATTAGAAGAGGAGGAAACAGAACTGACACTTGCCCGTAACCTTTTCCTATTTACCTGCTACACAGGCACTGCCTTTTGCGATATGATGAATCTGTCCAAGGAACACCTTGTGCAGGATGATGCAGGAGCTATGTGGCTTAAATTCAGAAGGCAAAAGACAAACAGCCTTTGTCGGGTAAAACTTCTTCCCCAAGCCGCTACACTGCTTGATACATACTATTCGACTGAACGAGACAAGCTTTTACCGACTATCAGCTACGAGACCTATCGTTTCCTCCTGAAAGCACTGCAACTGAGAGCTGGGATTGCCATTCCCTTAACCGCACATGTAGGACGGCACACCTTTGCGACATTGATAACCTTGGAGAATGGAGTGCCGATTGAAACGGTGAGTAAAATGCTTGGACACAGCAAGATTGAGACCACCGAGCGTTATGCCCATGTAACACCGAAGAAAGTATTTGAGGAATTTGGTCGCTTTCTCTCTTTTACAGAAGATTTAACCCTTAGCCTTTGAGGATTATGCGCAGTACATTCAACATTTTGTTCTACATCAATCGCAGTAAACTGAAAGCGGATGGTACAACGGCAATCCTTTGCCGCATTACGATAGACGGCTCAAAAGTCGTGATGTCCACAGGAGAAAACACATTGCCCGGCAATTGGAGCGTAAAGCGACAGGAAACCAACGACAAGCAGCAGAACCAAAGCTTGCATTCGTTTCGTGAGAAGATTGAGCAGGGGTATGATACGTTGCTCCTGCAATTTGGTGCGGTGAGTGCCGAGCTGCTTAAAAACCACTTGCAAGGTGTCGGAGCAAATCCGACCACTTTGCTTGCTCTTAGCCGAGAGGTATTATCGACAATTCAATCTACAAGAGTCTTAAGCACATACCAAAGTTGCTCTTGCTACCACAGGCAGCTGGAACTCTTTGTGAAAAGTAGAGGAAAAACAGACATTCCTCTTACGAGCCTTACGATGGAGTTCTTCGATGATTATCGTATCCATTTCAAGCGTAAAGGTTATGCCTTATCAACAACGAAACAAAATCTCTTTTGGTTAAGCCGATTGATGTATAGGGCTGTGAGCCAGCAAACCATTCGTTATAATCCTTTTGAAGAAGCCAAGTATGAGCGGGTGGAGCGAAAAATTCGCTGTCTGGGCAAGACGGATGTCGCCCGTCTGTTGGCTATGCCCTTTCAAACCGAACAGGCAGAATTTGTGCGGAGGATTTTTCTTTTCTCCGTATTCACAGGTTTGGCTTTTGCCGATGTGATCAAGTTACGATACTGTGATGTTGAAACAAACAATGCAGGGATACGCTATATCCGTCAGTACAGGAAGAAGACAGCTGTAGAGAGCATCACGCCCCTGCACCCGATAGCCGAGCAAATACTCTCGCTCTATCCTCAGAAAGACAAGAAAGAGGATAGCCCCATCTTTGCAACTTATTTGAGTAGAATACAGATAGGTATGCACCTCAAGGCTGTTGGCTTGGCTTGTGGCATTCGCCAATCCCTTTCCTTTCATGTAGCCCGCCATACATTCGGTACGCTGACATTGGAAGCTGGCATACCAATTGAGAGTATTGCAAAGATGATGGGACACGCCTCTATTGCGAGTACACAAATCTATGCCCAAATCACAGACCAAAAGATTTCAAGGGATATGGACAGGCTAATAAAAAGTTCTGCACGACATGAATAAATTCACATCTGTCATTAGAGATTTATATTTAATAAATGAGAAAAGATTCTATAAACATAAATCTATCCCTAAAGGAAGACTAACGATATTTTAACTCCTTGTGAGTGTTCCTCGCTCGTTCGTGCCCTAAGCAAATAAATCTGAAATATTATATCTGTTGGCAGTAGGAGTTGTTTTCCTTTTCTGTTGTGAGATGTGATTGATGGCTTATCTCCCTGTGAATTCGGACGGCAAAGAACAGTGTCATCAAAGTTGCAAAGATGTCGGCGACAGGCTGGGCATAAAGCACACCATTCAGTCCCCAATATGATGGAAGCAGTAATATGGCAGGGATAAAAAACAGCCCTTGTCGTCCGATATTGAGCAGAAGGCTCTGCCTTGCTCTTCCGATTGCCATATATAGCGTGGAATACACAAATTGAAATCCAAAAGTGAAGAACATAATCGTATTGGCTCGAAGGGCTATCCTTGCAATTCCCTGCATAGTTTCGTCTTTGCCGAAACAACTGATGACAGGAGAGGTAAATCCCATTACGAGTATGCTCCAAAGTACACAAAACGAGGTTGTGAGTATCAGGGAACAGCGCACTGCTTCCTTTAATCGTTGGAAGTTGCCTGCTCCGTAGTTATAGCCAGTCATCGGTTGCAATCCTTTGACAAACCCGAAGACCACGTTTGTTCCCAATGTTACAATCTTCAGAACGATACCCACCGCTGCGACAGCCTCCGCTCCATATTTCACGGCAGCCCTCTGCAACAGACTGATGGAAAGGGTCTGGAGCAATTGCAGAAAGAGCATCGAGATGCCTATCTTGATGATGTCCGCATACATTCTCATCGTGGGAGCGAACAGGGTAAACGATACTTTCACCTCTGCTTTCGAGAGGAAGAAGCGAATATAAATGGCTGTCGTGGTAATTCTTGAAAGAATGGTTGCCCATGCCGCACCTTCCACGCCCCAATTGAAAGTGTAGATAAACAAGGGGTCTAATGCAACATTGACGATAGAGCCGATAATCATTGCCATTGCAGATGTTTTCGATGCACCTTGTGAAACAATGATGTTGGACATCGACACATTCAATGCACCTATGACACAACTGATGATGAAGAGTCTGCCGTATGTTTCTGCCAAGTGCATCATGCCCTCGTTTGCTCCCATAAACAGCAGGATGTCCGGCAGGAACGCATTGCACATAAAGGCAATGAGGGCAGCCAAAATCACAGAAGTAACCACTGAGACGGAAGCGACCTGACTTGCCTTGACAATCTGCTTTGCCCCCAACAGACGGGATACATACACTCCGCCGCCGACACCGAACATCAGCCCTATCCCGAGAAACAACAGCGACAGAGGAAAAACAACCGATACGGCGGCAACGGGAAGAGTTCCCAGACGTGCAACCCAGAAAGTGTCCACCACATTATATATTGCCATAATCAGCATTGCGATGACAATAGGTATCCCCAACTTTGTCAGGGCTTTCATCATACTTCCTTCTTGTAGAATATTTACAGCATTGTTCATCTTTCTAATCCGTATCTTTTTAAGTGAATAAATTCCGCTGCAAAGGTACGGAGGGATACAGGCTGTCGCAATAGACGGACAACGGTGATAATAGCACTATTCGTGGTAATTCTTTCTGAAAAGCGTGGGAGAGACTCCTTCGACCTTAGTAAACAGTCGTGTAAAGTAGGAGTAATCGTCAAATCCCAGACTATGCGCTATCTCCTTGACGGAGGCTGTCGTATAGACCAACTTCCGCTTTGCCAACAAAATAATCTCGTCTTGAATATGACGGCTCACGCTTGTCCCCAGAACAGCATTTACCGCCTCGTTCAGGTAGGCAACGGTAATGTTCAGCCGTCCGGCATAGAATGATGGCGAACGGTTAATTCGAATATTGTTTTCCAGCAAATCCCGAAATTCCCATACTATTTCCTTGTGTCTGGTCATAGTACTCTGAAATTCGGATTGAGCTATCATTGTATTCGCAACGTTATCCACGACCAATCCCACGATGACGGTGGTCAGTCGCTGAACTATTGCTTTGGCAGATGGATTTTCCATACAACCCAATTTGCGGTCAAGAAGCGATAGTAATAGTTTCAGTTCCGATATGTCGGATAGTTGTCTTTGGGGACAACCATATCCCTCAAGCGTTCGTTTTTCCTCCTTATCCACCAGTACCGAGTCGATAATGAGAAATTTTGCAGAAAGATTGGAAGCATCAATGATGCGATGCACCTGTCCCGGACGGATGATAGCCAAACTTCCTTTCCCGAAAGAGTATTCCTTGAAATCAATATCCAGACGGCATTGCCCATCCTCTATGAATCCAAAGAAATAATAATCGTCAGTATGGGAGAAAGCGTATCTTTCCGAAGGTGCCGATGTCTGGGAGACGACACTCTTAAGATAGACTCCGAAATCTGAGAGCTGTGAACTTCTGTGGATGGGTAATTGGGACATTTCTTGTACTTATTTTATTCTTGACAATACACTCTCGATGTCTATCCTGCCATTGTTGAAACTTGCTCATCACGAAAAAAGCAGAGAGTAAGCTAAGCACTGTTAGGATAATCCCAACAACTGACCATAAGAACATCTGCAAAGGAGATAGAATGGAAGTCTTTGCCAATTCAACAAAGGCATAGACACAATAAGGCAAAGTCAAGATTGTGGTAATGATAACAGGTATATATTTTCGGTATATTGCCCATTGAGCAAGATGTACTATAAGATGGAGGGAATACCCTGCAAATGCAGCAAACCACCATTGATAAGCATCCAACCATACTGCACAGAAAGAAATGAGGGAAATCAGAATGAACTCGTGGACAGTCCCAATAGCAAATGTGGCTGTGGAATAATCAAAATGTCCCCTGCGTGCAAGAAACTGCTCGAATTGAGGGAAACGCCTTTTCAATTCGTCCCTATTTCTGTCAAGCCAATGCCTAAACATGATAATCTCTTCGTATTCGTGAAGCATGAATACAACGGGGAGAAGTATCATTATCAATTTTAATTTCGTCATAATGGTTTCCAAAACTCTATGGTCATCCTTTTTTTAACACATTCCTTAAATCTCTGACATACCGAGCTTGCCGATATTTCAAATAAATCTTCACAAACGGAATCATAAACCATTTCTTAGGCTCAATGTGTTCTGTAAGGTCAATCGTAGCATTCTTTTCATTGCCACTGAAAACACCGACCCAATGTCCTTTCATATTGTCATTCTCCACATCAAACTCCCAAAGACAAAAAGGTTCTTGTCTTGTTACTGTGAAAATTGTCCTATATCCACTCTTCGTTATTTCTACAAATTGCGTGTCTGATATGCCCTCTATTTTTTGAATATCATTTCTCCACGAATAGTCTGTTAGCGATGTTACGACTTGCCAAACGTTCTGTAAATTGCACGGAAACGTGGCTTTTATGTTTGACATTACGACCATAAAGTTTAGTATTTCAGAAAAATAATTTTATCTCACAAATCCGTTTTTATAGAAATCATACCATGAAGCAATGTTTTCGGGAGTATTGGCTTCCAGCAATAGAAGCATCTCTCGAGTGAATTCCAAATATCCGACACCGTTTGCCGTAACAATATTCTTGTCACTGACGGCTTGTGCTTCCACATAATTCTCTGCGTTAGTGTAACCGATTCCACCCCATTTCTTGAGTTGGTCGAGACCGTTACCCGTATGTTTTACATTATTCAGAAAACCGTGCGAACATAGGAATGAAGCACCGTTGCATATCGCCCCGATGATTTTACCTTTATCCAAAGCCTCCTGTACCAAATGTACGACAAGTTCTGCTTCAGGCGAGTCCCAACAGTTGCCGCCGATAAGCACTAATGCGGCATAATCTTTCGGCATATTCTCAAAAGAATAATCGGGTAAAGTTCTAAAACCTCCGATAGAACGGACAGCGTCTTCTGTAGGGGCAACGGTATGCACTTCATACTTTATTTCACCGCCTGGTATCACGCCCACGTGAAGAGCCGTAGAGAGAAAAGCCCCCTCCCAATCCGTGTATTCATTCAATATGATAAATAATACTTTCTGTTTCATTGATATATCTTTTTTACTTTAATAACTTTGCTGCAAATTTGTAAGTGAACATAATTCGAGGATTGGATAAATCCCATTGCTCCACCTCTTGCCGTATCAATTCTGCGTGCTTCTTGCTTATATCCCTCAAAGCGTTTCCAACGGATTTTCTAAGATATTCGCTTTCGTGTGCCTTGTGCTTACTGATTAGGGCAATAGCAACCGATGGGTTCTCTTTGAAGAATGGGCGACTTGTCCAAATTCTCAATCCCTCCGTTACTGCACGGACAACATTCGGATTATCACTATTTATCCACTCTTCGATGAGTGGCAAGGATGCTTCATATCCTCTGTGTTTGCAAATCTCATCAAAAGCCTTTGCAAGCATTTCCTGCACACGCCAATTTTCATCAGTGCTTACTTGTTCCTTTAAAAAACGAAGCGCATTATCATTCTCTACAGCTAAAAGTCCAAATAATGTAGTTGATAACATTCGGGCTTGATAGGCTTCGTGCTTGAACAAGTCAAGTGCCAATTCAAAACATTGCTTTTGGGGATACATTTTCATTATTTCTGTAGCTCCATCGTTGATATGCTTGAATCCATTTTCAATTCGCAGAATATGATTAAGAATATCATTTATTTTTTTCATTCCAATGTAGTTAAAAATGCAATAAACCTTATATGTGGTAGTAATACAAAAAATTAGGTGAGAAGATAAACAGGTGGATAGTAGAGGGGCGTAAAATTAACCTTATAATGTCACTAAAAGTCTATCTTAATAACTGAAAGTTCACCAGATGCAGATGTGTCCTTCTTTGATATTCTACATCCAAGTTTTGTATAAAATAACAGGGGGGACAAATATGGTTGCCCATTAGATTTAACATATCTATCGTTGTCAATAACCCAAGCACTGAGATGCTTTTCTTTTGAGATGAAATATTTCAGTATTATACGTCCAATTCCTTTTTTCTGAATAGTCGGAGATAGTATAATAGCAAACCAACGAAGACCATCTCTATCAAATGTAAAAGCCCATCCTTTGATTATATTGTACGACAAGTCCATCAATAAATAGTGTGTGACATTCTCTAAACTATCTAAGTAATGATTAAAACTCTGCAATGAACTATGCGATATAATAATAGGATACTCATCATTCCATAAACGAAGAAGAACCTTTTTCTCCTCTTCGGATAATAGACTCTTCTGTAGTAATTCCAGATTAAATGCTTCTAAATTTATTTTCATATTATTGAGAGGATGTCTTTGATATTTAAACACATAATACGCTCAACTGCAAAGGTATTGTTTTTTATAGGCTCTACAAAGAAAACTCAAATATTTAATGCAAATTGAAAACGAGACTGTGTTATACAGAAGGAAAAAGAAAAACCTGCACCGTTATTGATGCAGGTTTCTGTTTACATAATTCTCTTGTAAAATCCGTTGCAGGTCAGACATACGATAGAGTATCTTTCCTGCAATCTGCGTGTATGGGAAAATGCCCTTGTCCCGATAATCCTGTAAGGTGCGGGGAGAAAGAAAGAGCCTTTTGCATACCTCTCGCCCTGTGAGATAGAGTTCGCCCTCAAATAAAGGACGGTGTATCTGTGCCGTTGTTCGCACACGCTTCGTTAGGTTTCTGATACCCGAGATGAGCTGTTTCATCTCGGGTGTTTCTTTGCTGATGGTTTCGTATTCCATAGTTCGTTCTATTTATGAGTGTCAGACTTGGCGAGGAGCTTCTCAACGTCCTCACGTTTGTAATAGCACTTATGCCCGATTTGAATGAAGGGCAACACGGAGGTGTCCCGATAATGTTGGAGAGTCCGCTTACTGATGTTTAGTATTCGGCATACATCCCCATTGTGCAGGAGCTCGGGCAGTTCGGCAGGTGGGGTAAAATGCTCATTGAAGCAGTCGGTCAGCTCCATGATGCTCTCTTTCAATTCCTCCCAAGCAGAGGTGTCAATAGCTGTAAATCTCATTTTTCGTTGTTGTTTTATTTGCGTAATTATTGATTTCTGACGCAAAAGTAAGCAGGAGTTTTCGGTTTTTGAAAGGGTTGGGATAAGCAGGGAAGAAGAGGGAAACGACAGGAAGTCCGCACACCATACATCCCCTGTTTTTCCTTTTCAAATCCTCCTGCACCGCCCGAAAATCCATTTGTTCCTTTCGGATAGTGCGAAACCTTGTGAAAGGTTGCAGACTGCACAGTTATCCATCGTGCAATCCGCACACTTATTTTGCCTGTTTCTCCCTGTTGTTGAGTGAAAAGGGGCTTTCCCATTGTGCAGTAGCAGAGAAATGCAATGCACCACAATGCAAGAACACCGTAACCTTTGGCTCTGTGAAAAAGGCTGTCTAACTTGGCTTTGGCAATCATAAGCGTGCCAAACATCAAAAACAAGTAACAGAAAGCAATCCGCACAATGAAAAAAGAAAACAGCGACAACACCTCAAAGAACATACAAATAGAGGAGTTCCTTTCGGAGCGATATGAGTTTCGGTACAACTCCGTATTGCATCGAGCAGAGTACCGTCCACGAGGAACGGACGATTACACAGCCATAGACCGCTACCGTATCAACACCCTCAAACGAGCATTGGACAAGGAAGCGAGCGTACAGACCTCGCCTGAGAATCTGTACAGCATCATCGAAAGCGATTTCTCCCCACGCATCAATCCTGTGCAGGCTTATTTCCACAGCTTACCGATAATGGAAGAAGCCAAGAAAGGAGCGATTACCGCACTTGCCAACTGCGTGAGCGTAGCCAATCCTGAGAAATGGAAAGAATATCTCACCAAGTGGCTCGTGGCAGTGGTCGCCAATGCAATGGACGACAGGCAATGTCGTAATCATACCTGCCTTGTACTGACAGGCGAGCAGGGAAGATTCAAAACCACGTTCCTTGACCTGCTCTGTCCTCCCTCTCTCTCCGATTACCGCTATACGGGGAAGATATACCCACAGGAGAAAGACGTGCTGAGTCTTATCGGTCAAAATCTCATCATCAACATTGACGACCAACTCAAAGCCCTCAACAAACGGGACGAGAACGAGCTGAAGAACCTTATCACCTGTCCGCAGGTGAAGTACCGTATGCCTTACGAGAAGCATATCGAGGAGCGACCTCACTTGGCAAGTTTTGTGGCTTCGGTCAATGGCAACGACTTCCTCACCGACCCGACAGGAAGCAGACGCTTCCTCCCTTTTGAGGTGCTGGCGATAGAGATAGACAGAGCCAAAAGCATTCCGATGGATGCCGTGTATGGCGAAGCCAAGACCTTGTTGAATGAGGGGTTTCGTTATTGGTTCAATGATGAAGAGATTATTGAATTGCATAGAAACAGTGAAGCCTTCCAAGTCTATACGACCGAGATGGAGCTGTTGCTCCGCTATTTCACCTTTCCCACGGAAGCGGAGAAAGCCACCAAGCGTTTCCATATGACCAATTCGGAGATCGTGGGTTATCTCTCCTGCTATACCCGACAGCAGCTCTCACCCAAACGAATGGGCGAAGCCCTGAGAAAGGCAGGCTATGCGAGAGAATGCCGTAGGGTAAATGGCAATCCCGTATATGTGTATGCCGTTCGCAAGATTTTCCCCGAGCAGCCACCATAGCATTCTGTGATTACCAATCCCCTTGTTATACTCCTTTCTCTTTTCTTTCCTATTCTCCTTACTACATTACTACAAGCAACGATAATACAGTGAAAGAAAAAGGATTGCAAGGGGTATTCATCTTGCGACACAGCTTACTACCATCTTTCTACGTTTCTACAAGAGAGAATAAATAAGGAAAGGTGTAGAAAGAAGGTGTAGAAGGATAAAACCAAACGAAGTGTTACACTTTTCTCTTTCACTGTCAATCACTTATCCGAGTGTCGAAGGGTAGTAAGATAAAAAGGGAAAAATCCCAAAAGAGGAAACAGAGTAAACAATGAAATAACGAACAAATGAATATGAATAATCCAAATCCAACGATAACAGCAATGAACAACGAATATTACAATTTACAAAACATCAAGAACATACCCATAGCGGACTATCTTCATGCCCGTGGCATACAGCCCGTCAAGAAATACGGCAGTTATGCCCTTTACAACGCACCCTATCGGGAAGACCATAACGCCAGTATGAAAGTGGATTTTGCACGTAACCTCTGGTTCGACTTCGGCTTGGGCAAAGGCGGCAGTATCATCGACCTTATGATGTTGTTGCAAGGGTGCAATGCTCATGAAGCCATAAGCCATTTGGCAGGGAACAACCTTTCCTTTCATAGTGCAACTCCTCCAAAGGAAAAAGTCGCTGCACTATCCCCGAGTGCAAGGCACATTCTCGGCATCAGCGAGGAGTTGCCCCCACACCTGCAACGCTATTTGCAGGAGGAACGCAAGATTGACCTTTCACTTGCCAAACCCTATCTGCGTTCCGTATGCTATGAGGTGGGAGGAAGAACTTACATCGCCATAGGATTTGCCAACCGTGCAGGAGGATATGAGCTTCGGGACGACAAGACATTCAAGGGAACAATTGCCCCAAAGGACATATCCGTGATTGCAGGAGATGCGAACAACGTCCCTCACTGCATCTTCGAGGGCTTTATGGACTTCCTTTCCTATCTCACGATGAAAGGAAAAGAAAACGCTCCCTGCATTGTGCTGAACTCCGTAAGCAATGTCCATAGAGTCGTTACATATCTCCGAGAACATCATATTGGCTGCGTCCGTGCGTTTCTTGACAACGATGAAGCAGGACGGCGAGCCATGCAAGTTCTTCAATCGGCAGGAATGAGCGCAGAGGATATGAGCCGACATTATGGCGGATATAAAGACCTCAACGAGTACCACGTTTCACGTCAGAAAGCGATGGAACAGAAACAGAAGAAACCTCTATCGGTTGTCAAACGGGGATTTCGCAGATAAGGCAAAAGAGTGCAATTAAAACCAAGTATCAACTGGGTATCCTTAGGGACTAAAAGAGAACAAGAGGCAGACAGATAGCTTTGTTTCAAGAGCAATGGCAGTTTTCCCAACTGCAAGTTTCCTAAAAAGAAACTTAGCAACAAAGCTTCTGTGCATTCAGAGAATGCAAACACCTCAAAGGGGAGTTTCGGATTGGGCGGAGCGGCATTTAGAAGAAATGCCATAGCTCATTAGGGCATTTTCTTCACGCTCCACTCCGTTACCGCTAAAAAAGCCTTTCTGAGCCAAGGGACTCCGCCCCTTTGGATACCCCCTAAAGCTATATTCAACTTATGGGCTACGCAGTATTACACATAGACAAGGCTCGGGGCAACGACTCGGCAATGAGTGCCCACATCGAGCGTACATTCGTGCCGAACAATGTCGATGCCTCTCGCACACACCTCAACCGTGAGTTGGTGCAATTTCCTGCAAATGTCACCAACCGCACGGAAGCCATAGAACACCGCATCTCCACAGCAAACATCTACCGTAAGGTGGCAGACAACCAAGTCAAGGCACTTCGCATTATCCTCTCAGGGTCGCACGAGGATATGCTCAAACTTGAAAGCGATGATCGCTTAGGAGAATGGTGCGACAGCACGATGCAGTGGCTTTACACCACCTTTGGAAAGGAAAATGTAGTGGCAGCCACACTACATGCAGACGAGGAAACTCCGCATATTCACGCAACGGTAGTCCCCATCGTACAAGGGGAAAGACGGAAAGCCAAGACAGAAGCTGAGAATGGCAAGCGAAAGTACAGGACAAAGAAAGGCAAGGTACGACTTTGTGCAGATGATGTGCTTACTCCTAAGAAATTAGAGGAGTACCAAACCACATACGCAGAACAGATGAAAGCTTTCGGGCTGGAAAGAGGGGTGTACGGTTCGGAAGCCAAGCACCGCACCAATATGGAGTATTACAAGGAACTGCTCAAAGAGACGAAACAGAAACAACTTGAGGAGGAAGAGTTAATCAAGAAAATCAAGGAGTTGGAGAAGCAGGCAGGGAAACTTCGTGTAAAGGGGACACTCTACTCGCTTTTTGGGAATACGGAACTTGACAAGGCAGAAAAACGCGTCGGAGAGTTGGAAAGGGAGATGGAGCAACAGAGGTTTCTTTCTGAAAAGGAGAATGCCGAAATCCGTAAGGAGGTTATACTCCTGCAAGATACCGTCAAAGCCAAAGACAAGACCATAGCTGAACAGCAAAAGGAAATCAAGGTGTATGAGGAAGAGCGAGGTTTTATCAAGCGATTCTTTCATAGCTTCTATCTCTTGCTTAATATTCGTTTGATGCTCCGCAAGATGGGATTTGATGATGATACAGTAGTGAAGATGCACCAAAGGCAGGTGGCAGTACGTGGTACGGCTACGGCATATTCAGGAATGTACAAACGCAACTTCACGGAGGAGAATGCAGAACTCCGTATCACGACTAACGAGAAGCGTCAGCCAATTCTTACTATCAACGGATTATCAGTTTCCGATTGGTGCGAACAGAAATGGCAACAACTCATTCACCGTAACCGCTCGCAACGACTGTAATCGCTTTTTTCTTTCACTGACAAGAAGAAAAACACGAAATAACGCTCACTTTTCCACGCAAAGTGTTACCTTTGCAACTGAAATAGTGAGCGTTCTTTGGTTATACAAAGCAATGAACTTTCAAGCATATCGCTCATTTCTAAATCGTTACCTATACGACCTGCATTTAATCGCAGAACCTTGTACTTTAAGCACTTAGCCCCAAATCATATTTTTTTACCGGACAGCAATATATTCCGTCATATCATGGCGGAGGCCTAACGGCGGTGTGCTTAGGCCTCAACCGCATCGCGAATACAGCCTATCCGTCCTGCGGTTAAGCCTTTTTCGCCACGCCATTCGATAGTCAATCGCAAACAATCTAACAAGGGAAATTGGGGCTTTTTTGCCAACCCGCTGACTGTCAGCCCACTACAAATTCCGCCAAATTTTGCGTATTTCCGACCGAAACTCATCTTGTTTCCAAATACGCGAATTTTAAAGGGGTCTTTGTAAAAGAATATTGCTCTGTTTTTCTATGGATTACGAATTGCAGAAAAAACACGGATTGCAGACCAGAGAGCCGGACGTTTCACAACAAACGAGAACAAAAGGGATGGTGATGAAGAAAAACAGGGGGCTTGTTTCCGCTGTTTCATTCGTTCCAGTCCGGACACACCGACTGGCGAAACCGAACGGGCACACTGCGCATGGTGATTTCTACGCCCGCACTTCAGGCGGGCTTTATCTTACGCGAGCCAAAAAATCTTTCAGTTTCTGCACATCCTTGACGGCCGGCTCGGTTTCAAACCTGCTGTCCAGATTGATGCCCGCAAACTGCGGATGGCGGAAATTCCTGATACCCTCCGCGTCGTCCGGGCCGATGCCTCCGCCCAGCAGGAAGGGCGTGTGTCCCTCATAGGCCTCAAGCATCGACCAGTCGAAACCTTCCTCACAGTCTTCGCCATGATTGCAGCGACCCTCAAAAAGAAACATATCGGCCACGCCCTCATACGCCGCACACTTGGCCACATCCTCACGCGAGCCAATGCTGATGGTCTTGATGATTTTAATATTGGGCGCGATGTCGGGGATGAGCGTGCGCTTCAAATTCTCTACCATCTCACGACTCTCCGTGCCGTGCAGCTGCACAAAGTCGAGCACATAGTTGTAGACGCGCGTCACGATGGTCTGTGGCATCTCGTCTGCAAACACTCCCACGCGCCGAGGGGTCGCCAAAGTTGGGTCCTCTTTGCCGCAAGACCTGCGCAGACGCTCCTCGCTATAATCGGGAATGATGCCTGCCCGAGACGAAATCATCTGAATAAAGCGGGGACTTTCCTTGCAAAAGACAAAGCCCATCATGTCGATACCCAGTTTTGTCACTTCGCGAATGTTATCGGCATCGCGCATACCGCACACTTTGATGATCATAATGATTGTTTTATGGCGTTGAGGAGCAGCAGAATCGGCGGAAGCTAGCCGGGATGCTGATGATTTCCGCACACTGTCCGACGAAACCGCCAAATGCCCGGCAGGCTTACCCCTGCGGCCACCGTTGTAGTCCATATCGCACTGCGGTAACACCGTTTGGACCAATTGGGCCGCCCACTATATGCCTCGTGTTTGTTTTATAATAACTCCGTTCAGTGGAAACTATTGTCTGAAACGGCGACAAAAAGATGTAATGTTCATCATTTTTACCCATAAAACGGCGACACACCGGCGCACACCGCCCTCGTATCAAAAGCAATGGGGCCTGCCCGAAAACGGCAGACCCCATGTTATTGTTGTCACGTTTTGTATCGTCGCACGCCCATACGGTGGCATGGCTTGCGGTTATTTCATGTTTCGCGACGTGCCGCTATCAGCCCGTTAGTGCAGAAGGCTGTTGTTCTGCAGAAGCTGGGACGCGGCTTTGTCCGTCACCGACCTATCGCTCCATCTCCAGACTGGCCCATATAAACGGGCCCACGCCTTTGGCGTCGTTGTCGCGGACGGGCTCGCTCATGTAATAGTCGAAAGAGCCGTCGCGTTTGAAGTTGGGTTTCTTCACGTAGGGGCCGGGCGCGGGTCCCAGTCCGCTCACTTTACAGCATTGGGTGAGCGAAATGGTCTTATCGGCGTTCACCTTGACAAATTCCTTGATAATGCCGTTGTAGGCCTTCACTCCGGCCGCCTTAAATCCGGCGTCAAGATATCCCAAACGGGCACCCTTGAGCAGACAGTAGGCAAACATCGACGAGCAAGTGGCTTCCAAGTAGTTGCGCGGGTCCTGCACATCGAGCACGTCATACCATACGCCCGTCTGCTTGTCCTGATGTTTCACGACCTGAGTCATGGTCTTTCTGAACAGGTCTACCAGTTCGCTGCGGCGCTCGCAGCCCTCAGGCAACACGTCGAGTACCTCCATGATGGCCATCGTATACCAACCTAAGGCTCTGCCCCATGTGTGCTTGCTCTGCCCCGTAGCCTTATCGGCCCAAAACGCGGTGTGGGTCTCGTCCCACGCGTGTTTCCACAGTCCCGTTGCAGCGTCGTATGTGCGGGCGTCGGTCTTCACAATCTGGTCTGTGGCGTCGGGCCAGTATTTCCGCTCGGCTTTCTTCTGTCCTTTCAGCGTGGGGGCAGCCATGACATAGAACGGCAGCCCCATGAAAATGCCGTCGAGCCACACCTGATTGGCATAAATGGCCTTATGCCACCACACACCTTCGTTGGTGCGGGGCTGCTTTTCGAGCTGCTTGAACAGGGTTTTCAGGGCTTTTTGGAGATTTTTCTGTGGCTCCAGCTCGTTCATGCGATAGATGAAACGGGCTGTGCAAACGTTGTCGAGATTGAAATCCTCGAATTTATAGTCCTTGATGTTGCCCTTTCGGTCGATCATCTCGGCAGGATAAGCCTTGAGATATTCGAGTATGGCGGGGTCTTTATAAGTAAGGTAGGTGTCGAGCATACTTTCGAGTTCGATACCCATAACATAATTCCATCTGGGCTTCTTTGCAAAGTCGAGCAGATAGCTTTTGGGCGTGCGCTTCATCTCTGAAGCCACCATCCATTGGGAGTAGTTGCGAAAGGGGCGGTCGGCCTCGTTCAGCACGAGCGAGCCATTGATGAAGAGATTGTCAAAATTGATGTTGCGGGTCTTGCCGCTGATGCTCACCGGCATCTTTGAAACACCCTCGAAATGACAGTTCCTCACCGTCACGTCGTACACGTTTTCGATGTTGTTCAGTCCGATTATCTGCACGCCGTATTTGCTCTCCTTGCTCGTCACGTTCTCCATGTAGACATTGCGCACCGTAGGTTCAAACCCGCGATAGCACGCCTCCTTAGGCTCGTAGTCGAGATTAATGCGCAGCACGGCTTCGTTGCACTGCCCCACCGTCACGTTCCTCATGTTGATATTCTCTATCAGTCCGCCGCGACAGTTGTTGGTTTTGATGCGCAACACACGGTCGAGGTGGGGCGAATCCATGTAGCAATTTTCGGCAAACACGTTGCGGCAACCGCCCGAAATCTCCGACCCGATAACCACACCGCCATGCCCGTCGACCATCTTGCAATTGCGGATGATGATGTTTTGTGACGGTTTGTTCCACAAACGGCCGTCGTTGTTGCGTCCGCTCTTGATAGCGATGCAGTCGTCGCCCGTGTCGAACGTGCAGTTTTGTATCAGCACGCCGTCGCAGGCTTCCGGGTCGCAACCGTCGCCGTTGGGGCCTTCGTTGTGTACATAGACACCGTCTACGGTGATGTTCTTCGACAACAGGGGATGAATCACCCAGAAAGGCGAATTGATCAGCCGCACGTCCTTAATCAGGATGCCGTCGCTCTCCACAAAGTTCACCAACTGTGGGCGCAGCCCCTGCCCCATGCCAAACTTGCGATCGTCCCATGGCACATCGTCTTCTGCATATTTCAGGAGCCTGGCGCGGGAGCCCAAGTTCTGTGCCTCCTTGGTCTCACCCTCTACATATCCGTAGACGGGTTTTCCACACATGGGCCACCAAGTCTCGTTGCTCCCGTTGCCATCGACGGTTCCCTTTCCCGTCAGGGCCACGTCGGTCACTTGGTAGGCGTAGATGCAGGGCGAATAGTTCCAGCATCCTATGCCTTCCCACGAGGTCTTTACAAGGGGATAAAGCTTAGGGTCGAAGGCAAATTTCAGCGTTGCCCCCTCCTCAATCACCAAGTTCACGTGACTGTGCAGGCGAATGGCGCCGGTGAGCCAGTTACCCTTGGGCACTACCACACGCCCTCCGCCATTCTTTGAACACGCGAGAATGGCTTTGTTGATAGCTTTCTGATTCTTGGCGGCCGAAGCATTTGGGGAAGCTCCGAATTGTGTGATTTTGTATTCACGATCGGCAAATTGTGGCATACGGATGCTCTGTTCAATCTGTTTGTACAGAGCTTCGTCCCAGTTTTGGGCAAGAGCCGTCAGTGGCAATAGCAGTGCCACCAACAATGTCGATAAATGTTTCATACTGATGTTAAATAAGTTTATGAATTTGTTTTAATTGAAGTTTTTAAACAGAAAAACAGGTTTCTTATCTTCACAGACCGGTCCTGACAGCATTGTTACCATGCGAAGGGGGCGTTAATCCCCTGATTTTTAATTACGCACAAAGATAAGAAAGAATTATCAGAAACAGAGACCGCAAATGTTAAAAAACAATTTTAACTGCTAAATTATTTGCTTTCTTCAAAAAGAAAAGCTATATTTGCTACAGTTTTTCGATGGTTTCGCGATATTTTTTTATGCGAAATCTATCCCTCGAGGTTGGTAGCATCCTGCACCAACCTCTTTTTGGCTCCGGGAGAAACGCTTTTCGCTGCCACGAGTAAGTAAAAATTAATATATGTAATGATTACAAGTTTATGGGTTAAGTATGGTTAATACTTTCCCAAAATCACCTCATATATGGTGGAAATCTATTAAATTTGTTTGTGATGTACAATAAATCAAAAAACAATTTAATCCATTAATAAAAACAACATGAAGACAGTTTATGATTTCAGTCTGCTCGACAAGAAGGGCAACGAAGTGAAGTTATCGGAGTATAAAGGCAAAGTGCTGCTCATCGTAAACACCGCTACCGAGTGCGGTTTCACTCCTCAGTATGAGGAACTCGAAGCAATGTATGGCCGTTTGAAAGACAAGGATTTTGAGATTCTCGACATTCCCTGCAATCAATTTGGCGGACAGGCTCCCGGCTCCGACGAAGATATTGCACAGTTCTGCCGTTTGAAGTTCGGCACGAAGTTCCCGCAGTTCAAGAAGAGCGAGGTGAACGGCGACGACGCCCTGCCCCTTTACAAGTGGCTCAAGAGCCAAAAGGGATTCGAAGGATTCGACATGGAGCATAAAATTGCGCCTATCCTCGTGGATATGTTCGACAAGAGCAACCCCGACTGGCGCAAGAGCAGCGACATCAAATGGAACTTCACTAAGTTCCTCATCAACCGTGAGGGTGAGGTCGTAGCCCGCTTTGAGCCGACCAAAGACCTTGCCAAGGTTGAGGAAGCCATCAAGGCTCTCCTGTAAAACAAGACTCAAGGACAAATTACATACGGGCAGCAATTCCACGCCGCCCTTGTGATTTACAGATGGCTCCATAGCCAATGCACAACCGTCAAAACGTTTGTTTTGGCGGTTTTTTATACCATGAAAATTCCGCTCGGACTTATCCGACTTGCCAGATCAGTCCGATAGGTCAGCCCCGGCAGTCCTGTCGGAGTCGGCAGCTCCACTCGATCCGGCCGGCCAAAAATACCAACTTGGGGGTATTGCCTCATCGTTCCATATTTGCTAATTTCGCACCCTCAATAAAAAAACACATTTAAATTATATTGATTAACACAGAATGAAAAGGCTATTTTCAATTATTCTCATCTTTTTCAGTGCCCTCACACTCATGGCCGAGGAAACTGACGCCATGCTATTTGGCGACGTTAAGAGTAAGACTACAGGAAAACACCTTCCCTATGTACAAATTCAAGTCAAGGGAACAAAGCTGATTACCAACTGCGACAAGTCGGGGCACTTCCAGATGGCCAACCTGCCGGAGGGCGAGCAAACCATCGTGGCCAGCTTCGTGGGCTACAAGCCGCAGGAGCTCAAGGTTATGATGAAACGCAATAAAGCAACGGAAGTCTACTTTTGCTTGGAAGAAGACGAGCAGGAACTCAGTCAGGTGGTTATCACGGGAACGCGCACACAGCACTTCCTGAAAGACGTGCCTATCCGCACTGAGGTGCTCACCTCACAAGCCCTGATCAACAAAAACGCTCAAAATCTATACGAAACCCTTGAGGGCGTACCCGGCATCCGCGTGGAGCAACAGTGCCAATTCTGCAACTTCTCCATGGTGCGCATGCAGGGATTAGGCGCAGAACATACGCAGGTACTCATCGACGGCAAGCCAATCTATTCCGGACTGGCCGGCGTTTATGGCCTCAGCCAGATGGGAACCAACGATATAGACCGTCTGGAAATTGTGAAGGGAGCCAACTCCGCGCTCTATAGCAGCAGTGCTGTAGCCGGTGCTATCAACATCATCACCAAGGAGCCGGGCTACGAGCCGAGCCTGAACGCCGATCTGCAGTTTGGCAATTTTGGCCATCGTAACTACAATGCATCGGCCTCCATGCGCAAACACAACATCGGTTTCAATATCTTCGCTCAGCGCACGGAAAACGATGCCATAGACACATGACGCAGGATGGCGACACACGCGACAAGGTGAAACACAAAGACGGCGTGTCCGACCGTGTGGCCTCAAAGCTCACCAACATGGGCTTTGGCCTCCACTTCTACCATCCATTTGCCAAGAACGACAAGCTCGTGATACGCGGAAAGGTGATGGAGGAGCATCGTGCCGGCGGCACCATGACCGACAATCTCTTCCTCAACCCGTTCTCTGAAGGTACCGAAGACATTACCACCAATCGTATGTCGGCCGACCTAAACTACAATTTGCCTATCGGCAAACGCTCTGAACTGAACTTTTCCACAGCCTATGTTCATCATAAACGCAATGCCACTAACGACACCTTCTTAGGCGACTACATCGATTCGCACAACGGCGCATCGCCCGACGTGCAAATGATGCGTCCTTACGTGGCTAAGGAAAACACGTACACCCCATCCCTCACTTTCACCACACACCTGTCCAACCACACTCTGCTCGCCGGTACACAAGGCTACTTTACCAATCTGAGCAACAAAATTGAGTTCGTTCCGGCCGACGAAAAAGTGAAGAAACTGGGCTACACCTATCAGTGGCAAAACCAAGACGACGCTTACGTACAAGGCATCGAACTCGGTGTGAAGTGGAATCCGTTTAAGGATTTCAAGACCGCATTGGGCTGGACGTTCAATCAGGGCAAGTACAAGCACGTACGTGGCGACTGGGCCGACACCCCGTATGCCGAAGCCAGCAAGAACATCTCGCGCTTCCCGGCTATGACCGGCGACATCAATCTGGAATACACGCCGGGCACATGGACGTTTACCGTGAACGGAACGCTGCAGGGAAAAATGTATATTGACTACATGAAAGACGACAAGGTCGCCGAGAAAATCAAGGAAACCAGCACCTATATGCTCTTCAATGCCCGTGTGGCCAAGCAAATCGGTGCATGGTCTATCTATGCCGGCGGAAAGAATCTCTTCAGCTATGTGCAGGACGAGAAACACACTGACAATGCTGCTTTCATGTACGCTCCGGTCTATGGTGCCACATGGTATGTGGGCGTCGGCGTGAAACTGTAATGTTCTACTACAGTCTATAAGCGACCTGTCACGGACAGAAAATACGACGGGCGCATCCTCTATCTCTTCATTAATTTGACGGAAAGAGGGTGCGCCCGTTCTCTTATCTCCATAAAATCACAGGCGCCCCGCCGCGTCAATAACCTAAAAACTGTCAAAAAAGTATCCCATCAGCATATATTTTCGTATCTTTGTAAAAGATAAGCTGCACTCGACAATTTGAAAGTAAACTTTCATTGTACTCGTTTGCATTATCTCTGTGCATGAAAGTGGCAACAATATGCTACATCTAATTTTAAAAATATAAAACTGTTATGAATCTCAAAACATTCTTATTATCTGTCGTCGCCGCAGGCATTGCCGGCATGGCTTCGGCACAAACCCAAGTAGTGGCCCACCGTGGCTACTGGAAATCAGAGGGTGCTGCCCAGAACAGCATCGCCGCACTGCATGCCGCCGCTGCCATCAACGTATATGGAACGGAGTTTGACGTACAGCTCACGGCCGACAAAAAAATCATCGTTAATCACGATGCCGACTTCCAAGGTCACGTCATCGCCAAAACCAAGATGAGCAAACTGCGCAAACTGCGACTGGCCAACGGCGAGCCGATGCCCACGCTCAAGGAGTATCTCAAGGCCGGAAAAAAACATCCCCAGCTCAAGATGGTACTGGAAATCAAGGAGCAAGCCAACAAGGCCGATGAAAATTTGATGGTGGACAAAGTTGTGGCCATGGTCAAAGCCATGCGCATGGAGAAACAAACCGACTTCATCTCGTTCAGCCTGAACGCGTGCGAGCGGTTGGCACAACTCATGCCCAACGCATCGGTATCCTTCCTTGGAGGCAGGCTCTCGCCCATCCAGCTCAAGGGCAAAGGCATTAATGGCCTGGACTATCACTACAATGAGTTCAAGAAAAACCCGCAGTGGGTGGCCGAGGCACACGACTTGGGCATGACCGTCAATGTGTGGACGGTGGACGATATGGACGTGGCGCGCCGGATGCGCGACCTCAAGGTCGATTTCATCACCACCAACCTGCCGGTTGAAGTTGCCGAGCTGGCGCGATAACGCGCTGTCAGCATCGACCATCATACAGGGCGACGTGTCTGTCATGGCACGTCGCCTTTGTATATCTGCCCTGCTTTTCGGGTCGTTTCCCTTTCCATGTTGCCTTTTGATATAGGTCAAAGAAACTGTTTTTTTAATCTAATTTCATACATTTCTTTGCGGTTTTTACCCCGATGAGCCTATCTTTGCCCACACAATTAAGGTAAAAAGATTAGTAACATCATGGAAAAATTAGTAACTATCAACACTCAGGAGCAGCTTCAGACGAATGCTCGTCTGGAGATGATACTCAGTGGCCGGCGCGCCGGCTTGGCTCAGAAAGTCATCAAGAAATCATAAAAACAAAGCACCTCGCTCAAATGTTCTACATGAGCGAGGTGCTTTGTTTCTCCACCCTCCGTTATTGTTTTACGTTCTCTTGCGTCTTTATTTTGCCTGCGGTATAGCCGCCTGTTTCAGCAGTTCGCCCTCAAGCGTGTACATCGCGATCCGTCCGTTTTCCATGATGCCCAACGTGGGCGGATTGCCATCTTTGGGGAAAGTGACAGAGCCTGTGTTGCAAAACAGGGTATGCCCGTCGTCTTCGAGCATCCATCGGTGCGTGTGCCCTGTCAGCACGGCATCATAATGCCCCTTGGGCAGATGCTCCCTGTGGTAGACATGACCGTGTGTGAGCAGCACCCTTCGCCCCTCGTCCACGAGCAGCACATAGTCGGACATGATGGGAAAATCGAGCAACATCTGGTCCACTTCGGAGTCGCAGTTGCCGCGCACGGCCACAATGTCGGCTGCCATCGTGTTGAGCCGTTCGGCTATCGCCCTGCCGTCGAGTCCCTCCGGAACGCCGTTGCGCGGACCATAATTGATAATGTCGCCCAAGAGCAGCATCATGTCGCACCGCTGTGAGCGATAGAAGTCGAGCACCCGTTCGAGTCGGGGCAGGGAGCCATGAATGTCGGAAACCAGCAAATATTTCATCATCTCAGTTTTTCAGGTAGTCTTTGAGTGCGGAATTTTTGGTCATTTTGCAGATGCTGCGGATGGCCTTGTCGCGAACCTGACGCACCCGCTCACGCTTCAATCCCAATGCCTGTCCCACTTCCATCATGGTTTTCGGCTCCGCGCCGATGCCATAGAGCAGCCGAATCACCTGTTGCTCCCGTTCCCCAAGTTCGCCAACCAGCGTGCGCAATTCCCTGAGGAGCGCTTCCTGCTCCATCGCTTCTCCGGGCACAACGGCATTGCGGTCGGCCACCACACGCCCCAAGCTCAGCTCATAGCTTCCGCCCAAAGGCGCGTCGATGGAGAGCGCCCTGCTGCGTTTCTTCTCAATCCTGTTGTCCTTCACGTCGCGGGGCACACGATACAGCCCGGCCTGCTGCTCAATAGCCTGTTCCATCGCGTCGCGGATATAGGGTGCCGCGAACACCACGAAGCGTTTGCCCGTCTCCGCACTGAATTTGGATGCCGCTTGGAGCATACCGAGGTTGCCCTCGCTCACAAGGTCTTCCACAGCCAGTCCGCGATTGGTATATTGTCGGGCCAACGACACCACATAGGTAAGGTTGGCCGAAGCGAGTCGCTCAATGGCTCGTTCGTCACCCTGCTGTATGCGCTCGGCGAGCCGCCGTTCTTCATCATCGGTGAGCAGGCTCTTGTGGCCTATCTCATCGAGGTATCTGTTGAGTGAGTTCTTGTCTTTATTCATCATTGGTGTTCTTGAGTTTTATGAGAGAATGGTCTGACCAACCAGCCCCGTCCGACCGATCGGAAAAGTCAGGCCGGTCAGGCCGGTCTGCCCTGTCCCACAATTCATCAGCCCGATTATGCCAGCCCCGACTCCAGCAGCAACTCGGCCACTTCCTCCGGCGAGTTAAACAGCATTCCATCCTCCAGCTCTTGGTCCGACAGATTCTCGACAAGCCCACGAGCTTGACGGTCGGTGAGTCGGGGACTGCCGTTGGCATCCTTGGCTTCGGTCAGCACCTGTAGAATCTTGGCGCGATAGGCTGCTACATCTTGCATGGGTCTTCTGTTTGTTTGGGTAAAGTTACATATAAAAAACGAACAAATCGCTTTCTTTCACGCCTTTTTTCTTACTTTTGCCTGCAAAATTGCATCTTTTGTATGATCACCAAAGACAGTATCGAACAAACTTATGCCTTTCTGCACCAGAAAGAGCGCATTTACGCTCAATCCAACAATCCTCTGCAGAAAGACGACATAGAATATGCCATCAGCTCCTATGTGCAAGACATGAACAGCGACCTCTATGCCCTACTGGCACGGGGACGCGCCGATTTTCTGCTCACCCACGCCACCTTTGGCCGGGAAATGAGCGAAGCCGTAGCCCGACTGGAAGCCATGTTGTAGATGGTCCGAAGGCGTTGAGAGGCAAGTTCGGCCAAGACCGCCGGCACAACCGGCTCTCAGCGTCAGTCGATTTGCAGGTTCACATTGTTGTCGCGGGCCATGCGGCGCATGTTCAGAATGGCATAGCGCATACGGCCCAAGGCGGTATTGATGCTCACATTGGTAGTGGCGGCAATCTCCTTGAACGACATCTGCTGATAGAAGCGCATGAACACCACTTCGCGTTGCGGCGCGGGCAGAAGGTTCATGATTCGTTTCACGTCGCTGAACACCTGAGAATTGGAAAACTGGGTCTCCACACTGGCATCCAACAACGCCTCGGCACCGATGTTTGAAAGGTCGTTGTCTTCGGTGAACTCCACGATGCAGTCGGCCTTCTGCTCACGATAGGCGTCCATAATCACATTGTGGGCAATACGCATACACCACGCACTGAACTTTCCCGTAGGCGCATACTTACGACTTTGCAGCTTCACGATAATCTTGACAAAGGTGTCTTGGAAAAGATCGTTGGCCCTTTCCTGATCGTGCACCACAAAAAGTACGTAGGCGAAAATCTTGGATTGATTGCGCGACAATAACAAATCGAACGCACGGTTATCACCATCCATATAGCGCAATGCCAACTCCTCGTCGGTCATTTTTGCGAGATTTCTCATTTTCTTAATTTTGATTGATTAAGTAAATGTGTGTCAATAGGCAATGAATTATGGGGTAACATTTGTTATTATCGACTGCAAATATATCCTTTTTTCAGAGTATATGCAAATTTTTAACACTTTAAATGCAATAAAATCGTACTGTTGGGGTTGTATTCAATTACCGTCGCATAGGAAAACACCGTCCGGAAATCTTTCTTCCACACCGATCCACACTTGCGGCATCGTCCGTGTTTTGTCAATAAAATTGGGTGTTTTCTGCACCTTCCGAACAGGGGCTTCCAGACCGAAAAGGGCTATGTCCGACCGAGTTTCTGCCCCATCCGGGCCGCCGGTCTGTCCAACCCCTGTTGCCGTTGAAGCCGAATCGCGGTACGGAACGGGCCAAAACCCATGCCGACTAAGCCCCAACGGCGCAGCGGTTAGGGCCTAAACGCAATGCGAAAGGATAGTAACCGCAGTGCGCAGGAAGCCCAAAAAACTGCACCTCTTGGCAATATCTGCGCAACCTTTTGGTCTACAGCGTGTTGCACAAGATGGCCTATTTTTCGCGTATTTCGCCTCGCCCTTTTTCCATTTTCAAATAAGCGAAATTTGAAGCACTCTTTGTCATGAAAATTCAAGTCTTTTCGCTGTCGACGGTGGTGGCACGGAGTTGTTTGTTGTAAAAGGTAGACGGCGTGTTGCAAACAAATTGTCAGTTCGTTCTACTTGATGTATGGCTGACGCAGTTTTTCTGTCCCCTGATGGATTCTCCTTATGTTTAAACGATGCCACGAAAATAAGACATGCAAAATTCATGTTACCGAACGTTGCCGTTAGGCATCAGGCATATTCGCGGGATAAATAGCGGACAAAGGACCGACAGACGAAAAGAGCCGGAAGCAAAATGCTTCCGGCTCCTGTAATAGGAATCATGTATGGGGTTATCTTGTACAGTTGGCTGTCCAAGTGTTGCCATCCTTATTAACGAACATCATTTCCAGCTTGTCTTTGGTAATGGTGATAGCCTTAAGGGCCGAACCTATGCTGACCAAGGTGTGATCACCCTTCTTTTCGAACTTCACGCCCTTCAGATCAGGGATCTTGTGATCAAAGTGGAACGAATAAGTGTTGCTCGCTTTGGTGACAACCACCTTGCCCTCGACAGGCGCAACGCTACTTTCGGGATTCTTAATGCTCAAGTAGGAAATGTTGCCCTTGTAGGTACCTATGAACAAATCGTTGTCAGCTGGATCATCACTGCTGCATGCAGAAAAACTCATGGCTACAAACAGTGAGAAACACAAAAATGTTAGAAATTTAATTGTTGATTTCATTTTCTTCTTTTTTTTAAAATTACGCTGCAAAGGTATGAATAATTTGTACAATTTGAACTTTTTGTTATGTTTTTTTTAAAAAACGTTGAAAAAAATATTATGGAGACAGAATTAACGTGAGAACAGGTCCTTTTTACCTGAGTTTACGCTTTTCATTATTGAAAAACGACATCTCAAGCTTTTACCGGCAAATGATAGGTTATTATATTATGAATTTATGATATCGGATTTGAGAGTCCGAGGCGGCTGACAGCTGGAAAAGACTACTAATGCACGAAAACACATTTTCGGTACAAATAAAAAAAACTTACTGTTTGCTTCAAACGAATGAAAGCAAAACCATGCGCAGGTAATCAGGCATACGCCTTGAAGAATAACTGCAAACGAGAGAATACCTCCTCAAACTGTATCGACTAACTGTGGGAAGCACGACAACACGATTTGAGGAGGAATCAATAACTATTTCACCAATACCTTCTTACCGTTTACAATGTAAATGCCACGCGGCAAGTCAGATAGCTTTTTAACAAATATACGTTGTCCAAACAGAGTGTATATGCGATTCTCGCCGGTGCGTTTTGCCAGTTCATCTATATGTTGTATGCCATTTGCTACTTTTACGGGTTCGATAAGTATGACCGAAGAAAGTTGTTCATTAAAGAATGGAACATCTGTGCCGTCAAAAGAGTTCTTTACAATATCCAACATCCAAAAACCTTGTACCTCTTGATTTGTGTCAGTGCGGTTTCCTCTTTTGGATTTAATAAAGAATTTACCAAAAAGATTAAGAAAATTCTCACTCTTAACCTTTGTGCCCTTGCCTGCTTTTTGCAACTCAAGCCCATTGACAGACTCATCCAAATTGTCTGTTACGCCATTAACAGAAAAGCCCGTAAGCCAAGTGGGAGCCGGCGACTTGGTAGGATAACTCAAATACTTTTTGTCGGCTGTCTGGAAAGCAATTTTCCCGTTCGGCAAGACTTGTGCCTTGAAACATGCAGACTCACCGGGCTGTTCTCCCGATGTCACCACATGTGTAGACACCTTACCGCCCGTATAGTCGAGCAAAAAAGCTTTCTGGTCGTAGCCATAGAACTTAATGGTGTAGCGTTCACCATTCTTTGGCTTTTCTACATCAGTATCATCAAGATATGCCTGTCTTGCATTTTCCAATTCTTCCTTGCTATGGTTTTGGGGATCATCGTAAATTTTTTTCAAGGCAATACGACTTTGGGCATTTGACTTAGGGTAACCCAAACCATTACAGTCAAGCAGGATTTTCACTATTACCAAATCTGCCTGCTGTATCTCGTTGCCACTCTCTGTAGAAAGAGTTGTTGCAGTCTCGTAGGCACCATTCTCAAAGTTAGTTTCCACTGCCTTTGGAACGCCAGCAGCAAGATCGGCTGCAAGAGCAGCATTCCACTCGATTGCTAAACATAGAAAAACAGCGCAAAATAGATGTAATTTTGTGTTCATAAATTAAAATTTGATGTTAATTGATAAAATTATTCAAAATGGGCTGCAAAAGTAACTTTTTTTCGTAAAAACAAACCTACAAAGAAAAATATTATTAAGGCTGGTTATAAAATTTACTTTCTCAGATTTTTAGAGCCACCCTATACTCATACTTATTACTTATGGACGGAAATACCTCTTCGGTACAGGAAAAAATCCTGATGTTTGCTTTAATCCAATAGAAAAACCGTATCTTTGTGGAGGTGAACAATATGGTTTTTGATGTGTCGTCATCATATAACAGCAACAAATTGAAACATCATGGTGCCTATAGGAAAGGAAGTACATGGGTAAACAGCCGACAGAAGAATATGGAGAATCAGAAGGTGCGTTCAAGAATAAGAGATTGAAATGTATCGGACTAATAATAATAAGGTACACGTCAGCATCAATATGTACCCGAA
>KQ959377.1 GCA_001552765.1 Bacteroidales bacterium KA00344 | reverse complement strand
TTTTTGACAGCATGGAGGCTGTATTACCCACACCACAAGGTTGTATGAAAGAAATAAATTAGCAGACCCTATTTAAGGGCATCAAGGGGGGACAACATCACGGTGAATGACCGCAAGGAGTTTATATTTGTGGCTATTTATCTGTATTCACCCAATAAGTCTTTGGGGGAAAGGTGCCAAAAGGGCTACGCAATGCCATAGCAAAGACAACTGGAGTGTATTCTGTAACCTCTATATCGAACAACACAGAGCAGCTCATTCTTTACACAACCTATGATGATTTTAGGCACAGCGTGGATACGTTGCTTAACGAGGTGCTGGAGAGGTTGGGAAAATAAAAAGGGCAGCCTTAGCGACTACCCTATCAGTATTTATTTCTTTTTATAAATTAATTCACCAAAACTCAGCTGATTGCCATCAATTCTTCCAGACTGTGTCTCAACCTTGTTCGTTTCTCTGTTTATAGCTGTAAAGTTAACAAATGGTGGATCATAGGTATAAGTCCCTTTATCGGTATCACTTTCTCCATATTCTGTGTTAATATAGTGGAATGTAAATGTATTTCCTTGGAATGTTATTGTTTTAATTCCATCTTCTTCATTCACCCAGGTTGTTCCGTCCAAAGTTGGCGCATTTGTGTCGTCATTTGATGAACACGCAGTGAACATCATTAAAGGCAGCATGGCCAACAACATAAATAGATACTTTTTCATAATCTCTTGTTTTAAGGTTATTATGTTTACTCCGCAAAAATAAGGATTATGCTCCATAAGTGCAACTATTTTCTGATTTTATTCTATTTTTTTTTGTATTATCAGGCCACTACTGTCCCGTTAAGATTTAAGGTCTCGAAATAAATCGAGTTGGCTATTATCCTTTGGGACGCTATTAATTGGTGTTCGCTGAATTAACAAATTGCCATGACTGCAAAGCAGCGGACTCTAAACTCTGCAATAGCATCTACCCATAAATTGAGCTTAATTTCGAAAAGGGCAAGACAAAGTTCCCTGAGGAACTTCATCACGTTCTTGACAAAGTAGCACATTCAAATTAGCAGACCCTATTTATATTCTTCACTTTATAAAATATTCTTACCGTTT
>KQ959376.1 GCA_001552765.1 Bacteroidales bacterium KA00344 | reverse complement strand
TATGAATTGTGAATTATGAATTATGAATTACAAATCCGCAGCACTTTCTCCACGATCGGTGCCATGTCATAATATCGGTATTCGGCCAGACGACCGCCGAAGATTACGTTTTCTTCCTTGTCAGCCAATGCCTTATAACGTGCATAGAGTTCGCTGTTGCGACTGTCGTTCACGGGATAGTAAGGCTCCATGCCGGGTGCCCACTCCGTAGAATATTCACGTGAGATGACGGTTTTGGGAATATTGTCCACATCGGGGCCGAACATCTCAAAGTGTTTGTGCTCGATGATACGCGTGTAGGGCACTTCTGCTTCGGTGTAGTTCACCACTGCGTTGCCTTGGTAGTTGGCCATGTCGAGCACCTCATTTTCGAAACGGACGGTGCGATACTCAAGGTTGCCCAAGCGATAATCAAAATATTCGTCTATCTTGCCACAATACACCAGCTGTCTGCAATGAATTGCGAACGACGACCCTTGAACGGTGTGGATGCCACGAGCGGTATCATACGACCGCTCGCAGTCGAAGAAGTCTACGTTCACCCTGGTTTCTATACCCTCCAACAATCCGTCTATCAGCTTGTTATATCCTCCGATGGGTATTCCCTGATAGGTGTTGTTGAAGTAGTTGTTGTCGAAAACCAATCTCACGGGCAGCCGCTTGATGATAAATGCGGGCAGCTCGGTGCACTTCCGCCCCCACTGCTTTTCGGTGTAGCCCTTGATGAGCCGTTCGTAGATGTCACGCCCGATGAGCACAAGCGCCTGTTCCTCCAAGTTGCGGGGCTCGTCAATGCCATCGGCCTTCATCCTGGCCACAGCTTCGGCACGCTGCTCGTCGAGTTTGGCCTGCGCCTCTGCCGGCGTGGTGACACCCCACATCTGATAAAAGGTGTTCATGTTGAACGGCAGGTTGTAGAGCCGTCCCTTGTAGTTGGCCACGGGCGAATTGGTGTAGCGATTGAACTCCACGATGGAATTGACAAAGTCCCACACCCGTTTGCTGTTGGTATGGAAGATGTGGGCACCATATTTATGGACGTTGATACCTTCCACATGCTCACAATAGACGTTGCCGCCGAGATGCGGACGTTTATCGATCACTAAACACCTCTTCCCTTGCTTCCTGGCAAGGTGGGCAAAGGTGGCTCCAAACAGACCGGAACCTACAACAAGATAATCGTACAGCATTTTTATAGGTTAGGAATTCAAAGCGCAGGGGCCGGCTCTCTATAGAGCGACCTCCTTATCCTTATTTTATTACTTTTATTTTATCCGTGAGCAAACGACACAATCTCTCCTCCCCCACTCATCATATTATCAAGACATGAATGGGGAAACATGGAAGAACAATTCTTCCGAAACTGAGACGGTCGTCCGCTTTAGGGGAACGGCCGGGAGTTGTTCGCAGTATGATGAAAATTACCCGCTACAAGTTCCGTAAAGGCGAATATAAGCAAAATACGCTTTCATCAACCACTGCCCTGCTCCGTTCGCACGGCCTTGCCCGCAGATTATCGATAACAGTCTTTGTACTAATTGCAAAAGTACTATAAAAATAATGAATGTACAACTAATTTCCGGAAAAACACGTAGAGCGACCACGCGTGCAAATGACAAGACTGTGTTTGCAGAGTTATCTTTTAGGGGCTCGGTTCGGCTTTTTCTTCATTTTTGGCGACCGCATGGTATAGTTTTTCTCTCCATACTTGGGTGTCTCTGTTATCAAAGTCTGTATGGCATTTTGGTTACTTTTATTTTTAATTGCTTTTTCCAGCATCTCGGCATACAACTGATGTATGCTTCCGTCTTTTCTGTCAGGCCAGTTGTAGGCTAAGTATCGTGTATATTCCAGACATTTCAGCTTCCATTCCTCGGTTGCATTCTCATTATTGTAACGCTCCATGTTCATCATAAACTTCAGCCGCCTCATCATCTCAGCCTTGTTTGTCGTTGTATCTGCCAAATTTTTATCAATTAAACCAATAGCCTGTTTGTAGTTGGTCTGTCTGATTGCCTGTTCTATTCTGATGAAGTCGACGTTGAACTGCTTCCCGTCAAAGTCGCATAGTGTGGCTATTTTGTCGACATCTCCAAATTGTGTTTCGGCAAAAAGTTTGGCGTCTACTTCTGTCTTCGAATATAAGCTGCAATATTCGGCATAATGGTCAGAAACCTCTTGCAAGTATGGTGAAAGACCGCGAATGCCCGCCACGAACACGTCCCACACTGCCCTGTCTCGCAAGCTATTCCCCTGAGCCACAAGCTGGTCGAAAGCCATCTCTGTAAGTTTTTGCTTATGGATTGAGATTTGATATTCTATATAATCCAAGAGCAACTGCTTGGAGCGGTTCCCCTCGGCATAAGCCTTGATGAGATAGGACGACCGCTTTGTTGGCACAAGCGCGTTTTTACCTGTCTTGATAAATATTTCCGGGGTTTGCGTGCTCGAACTTCTGTGTACCACCTCCTGCGTGTTGGGGTCTATGAAACAATAGGTTGGGTACAGGTGAACCATATATTGCTTGGCCAGCTTGCTCCCCTCCTCGCTCTCGGCATTTATTTTTGCACACACAAAGTGTTCGTTATAAAAAAATCCTACATCCGGTCGTGTAAAAACATTCTCGGCCATATTGAGGCATGGGCCACACCAGTCTGTGTAGAAGTCCACGAACACCAATTTGTTTTGTGCAACGGCCATATTCAGAATCTCTTTCCACGAACTCTTCTGAAACCGTATGCCGCCCTCATTGCCCTGTCCGTAAACAGAGCAGGAGTAGGTAACGGCAAGGAAAAATAAAATTCTACTTAGTCTTTTCATATCAGTCTACAATATATGCATCATTACGTGCGAAAGTTCGGTATTTGTAAATCACAAGCGGTTTGGCACCGCAAACCCCTGTATGCTTCTTAATGATCACAGGTTTGTCGGCATCAACATTCAGCTCTATGATATCGCTTTTAAGTTCATCACCATTGCCCTCGGCATCATGGCCGTACCTCGACACTGCTATCACCATCTTCTTCTCATAGCGATGCAGGCAGATATCAGCAATAGTCGCATCGTCGTCATAGCCCAAATCCTTGAGCGAGACTATCTTGTCTGCTTCCGTCGGCGCAATGCCCGTTGCCACATTCAGGATGTTGTATTTATAGATGGCTTGCGTTGTGTTGAAGAACACATAGGGAGCATTACGCAGCATGAAGAAGCGACTCGTAGGCTGCGCCTGAGCAGCATCCACCGAAGTCAGGTGGTTGTCTTCCTTCCCTGTGTCGAAGGTAACAAATTTTACCTTGCCGTTATGCTCTATGGCTGTGAAGCAAAATCCATATTGATAGGTGTCTTCACCATAAAAAGCACGGTATCCCGGGAACGTTGCATGCTCGTCTACCGGCGTGAGCTTTCCCGACTTCAGGGTGTAGAACATGCCTTGATTTTCGTCGAACAAGCATTGGTCATACGACAGGCGCCAACCTGCATTCTTGTTTTTTCCCCTGTTGGGCGCGGGCTGACGTCCTGTGACAAACACCATGGGCGAGAATCTGCATATCTTCTTCTCGTCGTCTCCTACATAATTGGTATAATTGATTGCGGGGTCTCCCGTACGGTTGAAAGATATAAGAAACATTGCCCCGTTCGAAATCAAATACACATTCTCATTGTTCATGATCGCACCATACGGATTTCTCCGCCATTGCGACACCAAGCCACTGATATACGCAGGCTTGAAGTTCGAGTAGTCAGGCAAAGGATACAGTTCGCCATACTTGAGCATGTAATCCTTGTCTATCTTGTCCATCTTGTCTAATGTCACATTGCTGAGCTGCAGCAGTCCCTCGTCGCAGACAAGTTTGATACCACGCCCTCCATTTTTCTTCACATATCCGGGATAACCGTCTACAAAGGTCTGGACCAGCTGGCGCGGATTTTTACCCAGTGGTTCGTCATGGGATTTGTTGTAGAACATTTTCATAAAATCCGCATTCTCAACATCCAATCTCAGATACGAGAGGTCTGCATGACCATTTTGGTTACTCACCACAAGGATGCCATCGGCCGACGTGGTGTAATTAACCACCAGCTTGGTCGTAGCAAATGTCTTTACCTGGGTCTCCTTATCAGCCACTGTATACAACAAAGTATAGCTTCCCTGTGCGTCAGTCACTTCATAATCGAGATTCCTGCTCGTCGAGAGCACCTTCTTACCTATTTTCCATTCATAGGTATATTTTTCAGGATCATTGCCTCCCATTGTCGCCTCGATATCGGGTGTTATTCGCAATGTAGCGTATCGGTCTATCTCGACATTTTCCGGCAAGCCCTTAATGCTCACCTCGTTGATGTCATGATAGTCATAGTTTCCCTTATCATCATAACATCCAACTATTGTGGCCGTTGCCACCAGAATTAAAAGATATTTCAAGTGTTTCATATTTTCCTCCTTTCTTACTTCGCATTCATGTCTATAAGGTTGTCAAAACCCACACGCTTGCCCGTTTCCTGATCTATGACGACATTGTCTTTCAGATAGCTTTTCAAGGCATCAACGTATCTGTCTCCATAGTTCAGCAGGTCTGTCTTGCTGTAAAACTCTTCTGTATTAAACATCAGGAGTATTCGGTATTTTTGCGGATGGTAGTATCCCAAGGCAATGACATTCCACCACTTGGGACGTGCCACGTAGTTGTTCATCGAGATTTTAAACTCCAGTCCCTCTCTCGGCCCAACTTTCAGGTCTTCTGTTTCCACCAACCTCAGTATAAGTGATTTACTCTCCTGAAGCGAGAACGACGGACTTAACTTATTTCTCAGCAGTGTCACACATAGCGTATCTGTCCAGACGTTGGCCTTGAAAGTGTATACTTCCTTCAACGGCAAGTAGTGTTCATTGACCTTGGCTGTTGTCTCTCCCTTGAGCACAGTGGCCTTATCGGCCACCTCCACCTTGTAGGTTTTGTCGCGGGTCAGCGGGTCTCCCAGCACATTGATGGGTATCTTCACCACATACTCCTGCTGGTCTGAGGGCAGCAGCCCCATGGAAACCACCAAGGAGTCGCGCACGATCAATCGCTTCTGAGCATAGTTGGGATCCTGATGCAGGTATTCGAAATATATCCGGTCGTTATCCGTAAAAGCTAACTCATTGTCCTGCGAGCACGACATAAACGAGAGAGCTGTAACGAACAAAAAGATTTTCATCCATTTCATAATCATCGTTTTTCCTTAGTTATAGATTCCATATTCGTTTTCATTTTCCGGCCTTGGGAATATCTGGATATTGTCGGAAGGTTCAAAGTTCTTCAGAATATTCAATATCGGACTGTTCAGCCGTTTATACTCATAAAACATGTGACCCTCGCCTATAAATTCGCGACGCATCTCCTCAATAAGAATTTCCTGGCTAATCTTTGTTTTATCTGTCTTGGCAGATTTTGCCATTCGCGAGCGTCTGAGTGTGTTCAGTGTCTCCAGAGCCTGGGCATCACCCAAGTGCATCTGACATTCTGCGAGGATAAGATACATCTCTGAAAGTTTCAGGAGCACCTGCTTGGGATAGAATTTTTCTATTTCCTCATTCGTGTATTTCACCAAGTATCTGTTTTGGGCATTCACCCACGTGGACAACCGCACATCATCGTTGTTGTTGTCAAACAACTCGTTGATGTTGGTGGGCAACGGAAGTTCCGCGCCACTCACACTTGTTTCGGTAGAGATGCCCATGTGTATCTTGCGCGCATTGTCGCGTATGGCTTTATTTCTGATTGAGAATATATGCTCATCGCTGAAGAGTATATCCACCGAATCTTTCTGTACATTGATGCTCTTCTTGATGTCCAACAGGCTGAACTTGCCCGATTCTATCACGCTTGCAGCCAACTTACCTGCCTCTTGGTATTTTCCCTCGTCGAGCAATATACGGGCAAGCAGGGCGTCCACGGCATAGTAGTTTGCCCTGGCCACGTATCGGTCACTTTCTGTTTTGTCCTTAAAAGTATAGGGCACAACCTGCCTGATGGGGTCGTTTTCCAATTCAAGCCTTGCCTCGCCTAAGTCTTTCTTGATTTTGTCGATAACCGACTTCACCGTCATGGCAGGCGTGGGCTTGACGCCGAAAGTCTCGACGTATGGGATGCCCGTCGCATCAGGAGCACGCTTCACATTGGGTGCATAAAGCCGCAGTAGGTCGTAATGCAGATACGCCCTGAGGAACAGGCATTGCCCTTTCACTTGATGACGCACAGGCTCGCTCAGCACCTCGGGCCGCTTGTCAATCCACCTCAAAATGTTGTTCACCTCTGCAATGGCAGCATACATGCTATACCAAATGCCGTTGATCTGTGCTCTCAGATTTTCGTTGTCGTAATGATAATCCCGGGCATAATGAAACTGATGGTACACCGTCTCCATCTTCTCATAGTCATACAATTGCCCAAACACGTCCAGCAACCCGAACGTGAGGTCTCTGCCATAAAGTCCGCCCTTACCCATGTCAGCATATACACCTGCCAGGGCATCATTGAAACCTTGTTCAGTAGAGAAGAGCTTATCCTCGTCAACAGAATTATCTGGTTTGACATCCAACCAGTCATTGCATGCAGTCAGCAACAGGACGCACGCACCTGCTATGATATATCGATTTATTTTCATATCCTTAGAATCTAACGTTTATACCCATGGAGAACGACCGCGCGTAGGGGTAACTCGTTCCTCGCTCCTGCTTGATGGTGGAGAGACGGAACAAATCGGTTGTGGCGGCTATAATCTTCACATATTCTATACCCAAATTGCTTATCCATTTTTGGGGTAAAGTATAGGTCAGCGACAGATTGGACAACACCAAGGTGTTGTTGTCCTGCACAAACCTACTCGTTTGGTAAACGGGCGACAAATCGTCTATCCGTCTGTACTTGGCATGATCGCCGGGCTCCTTCCAGCGATCGTAGAGCACTCGCCTGTCTGCATTGATGGCAGGATTGGCTCCCTCCACCTTTGTTGCAAGTGTGCTGTTGTATGATTTCCCACCACAACGGTATGTGGCAACGGCATAGAGGTTAAAGTCTTTCCAGCGGAGGTTATTGATGATGTTTCCGTTGAACTTTGGCTCAGTATCTCCCACCACGACCTTGTCCTTATAGTCATATATGAAGCTCATCGAACCGTCGCGCTTGTAATACAACTCGTTGCCCGTAGCAGGGTCTATGCCACCCGACCGCACCACATAGATGGCTGTGGTTGAATTGCCATTCTCGTATTGGTTGACCACCTTGCCTGTGATATTGCTGTGTTCCTTGGTGTTGTTCCGACGGTTCATCTCCTCCAACTCGTTGGAAATCTTTCGTATCTTGTTTTTGTTATGGAAGGTGGATAAGGTGGTGGTCCACGACCAATCCCTTGTCTTTAACCAATTGGCCGAAAGCCGAAGTTCGAAACCTGTATTTTCAACCTCTCCCACATTTTCGGTGTACGACGAGAACCCCGTCGATGGCGCCACGTTCATGGGCAGGAGCAGATTGTTGGTAAGTTTGCGGTAAACGTCACCATAGAATGCCAGCCGTCCCTTAAACAAGGTTAGATCCACACCAAGGTTGTAAGCCATGGTTTGTTGCCATTTCAGGTTGTTGTTGCCGTAATCCTGGAGGGTGGCTCCCCACGAGTCCAAGTAAATGTTTTGTGCCATATAGGTGTATCGGGTGATGGCCTGTGAGGAGGCAAAGTTGATATTGCCCGTACTTCCCACCGATGCTCTTAGCCGGAGCGTGCCGAAATCCTCGTTCATGAATTTTTCCTTATGCACGTTCCATGCCAGTCCCAAAGACCAGAATGGTGCAAACCTCTTGTTGCTCCCGAATTTCGACGAGCCGTCTGTACGGAACGAGAAGTCTATGTAATAGCGCTCCCTCAAACCATAGTTCATGTTCAGGAGCACACCAAAGAGGCGCGATATGTCCGACACATCATTAGGTTTGCTGTTTGCGGCATATTGCTGGGCATAGTGTATGTTGGCCAAATTGTCGTTGAGGAAACCCGTGGCCACAAACCCCTGTCCCTTCACTGTGTTGTCGGTGAAGTTTGTACCGAGTGTCATGCTCAGCGTGTGAATATCCCTGAAAGTGTTGTAGTAAGACAACAGCACATTGCCGTCCAGCGTGGTCTCTGTGGTATTAAAATAGGTGGCCCGTCCTTTTTTGGCAATATCTGTCTCATTGATAAACATGGGCGACTTGGGCGAGACAAAGGCCTCCTGCTGCGAGAGCATCTTGGAATAGCTCATACGGGCTGTCAGGCGGAAGGCATTGAGGAATCGCCACTCCAGATAGAAGTTGTCTGTCCATGTTGTCGATTTGGTCAGGTCTTTGTTGGCCAACGTGGCATTGATGAGGGGATTTACATGATTGGTAGACAATATTTTAACCATGTTCCCATCTGCATCATAGATTCGGTCGTAGGGATTCTGCATCGCAAAAAGCCCGAACGATCCGTATGGTGAGTTCTTGCCCTTGACCTCAGATATGGTCAGGTCGTTTCTCACCCTGAAGTTGTTGCCAACATTGTAGTCGAGCACGGCTCCAATACCATAATTGTTTCTGTCGGAACCTTTCATCACACCGGCATTGCTGTCGTATCTTCCGTGCAGCTGGTATCTTAGATTATTGTCCCCACCTTCTAATATAGCCGAGTATTTTTGATAGAGCGCCGTGCGCAAGGGCTGTGAAAGCCAATAGGTGTTCACCCCACGTCTTACCTCTTGCAGACGGGAATTGTAGAGCCTGTCCTTTTCCAGTTGCCCCTCCAGTCCACCTGACGCAAAGATATATTGGCCGGCAAGTCGTTCAAATTCCAGCTTTTCCTCGGCGTTCATCAGGTTGTAGTCTCTCAGATCCGGCACAGAGAACGTGTAGTTGGCACTGAAGTCCACCTTGATTTTTCCGGGCTTAGGTCTTTTGGTTGTCATCACGATCACTCCGTTGGCACCGCGTGAGCCATACATAGCCGTAGCCGAGGCATCCTTGAGAATGGTGATGTTTTCTATACGGTTGATATCGTAGTCGTACACGGCCTGTGCCGACACCTCTATACCGTCCATAATATAGAGCGGCCCATTGGGATTATTTCGCGAACTTTCAGCCGATCCCCTGAGATCAAAAGTGCTCTGTCCGCGCAACGTCACCTCCGGCACGTGGTTGGGGTCCGAACCATAGTCGAGCTCTTCGGTTATTCTGAGCGAGGGGTTATAGGCCGAGAGCGTGGACAGCACGTTGGTCGCACCCAGGTCTTTCAGCTGGTCAGCCTTGATCGTAACCTCCGACCCGGTGTAACTCTCTTTCGAACGGCTGTAATAACCGTTTACCACCACACCTTTAAGCGTGAGTTCATCGCTTGCCTCAAGCTTAACATCCACGGAGGCTTGCCCATGGTAGACTCGTTCTTCGCTTCTCATGCCCAGATAGTTGAAAACAAGCGTCTGGCCTTTGGCGGCACGGATGGTGTAGCGACCATCCATGTCGGTTACAGCACCGGCATCCTTGCCCTTTATCCTTATAACTGCACCCACGATGGGCAGCCCTTCTGCATCGACCACCGTTCCGTGTACCTCACGGGCAGCATGAACTCTCGTGTCTTTCTCTTCCTTGTACAGCCTTATCAGCCGACCTTCCACACGATAGCCGAAAGGTTTGCCATCCAACAGGTGCTTCAGCGCCGTGTCCATGGTAGCCTCCTTCAAGTCTGCGGTAACGGTATAAGCTTCCGTTGCCCCCGCCTGGAATGACAGCTGGTAATAGCCTGAAAGTTTTTCTACAGCCTTCAGAGCCACACTTAGTTTCTCGCCGGCACATTGGTAAGTGATGCGTTCTCCCGATGTCAATTGCTGGGCTTGCAAAGGGAATATACAAAACAAGCATAAAAACAAAGTCAGCAGCGACAACCTCATTTGCCTTGTCTCTCTTTGTTTCTCCATAGTTTATGTTAGTTTAATTGGTTTAGATGCGCAAATTTAATAACTTAAACCCTATTTTGCAAATAATAACATCAAAAATCGCAATAAAATATTGCAAATTGAAAATCGGCACGATATGACTGCTCACATCGTGCCGATATCATGTTTTTCATGGGTGTTGACGGTTATGCCATCCCAGAGTTCAAGCCAAGCGTTGTAGCAATGGCTGTCAGAATACTAATGAGAACTTGTATCACAAGTTTCCAGGTGCTTTTGTGTTTCATGTTTTTTAGATTTTAAGGCTCCCCTGGTCTATCGCGACTTGGGGAGAGCCAAAGGTTAGATTAATGGTTTTAGAAGACCACCCCCTCTCCTGCACGAGGAGGGGGTGGAAGCTACTATGCCGGCTTCTCTTCTTTTTTCTTGGGTTCATCCTTCACGTCATTCTTGGGTGCCTCTTTGGCCGTCACACCCTTCAGGAAGTCCTTCACGAAGAAACCGATGCGGTTGCCTTTCTCGTTTACACCCGTAGCATTGAAATGCTTCTCCGGCGTATAGACAATGTGATAGCCGGCGATCTTTGTGCTGTCAAAATCGGCACTGGTGTCGGCCGGGGTAGTGGAGAGCCCTACACGGAACGACCCGATGCCGTCCAACACCACTTTCTGCGAGTTCTGAAGATGACTCTTCATAAATACTGCAGTCTCTGCCAACACAGCCAGCACGTCGGCATAGGTCACGGTGGTGGCGTGTGCAATTTCCTCGGCCAATGCCTTGGTAGAAACCACGTCCATGATGACGGCCTTGCCATACCACTTACCAAATGTACTTGATTTCTTGCGTTTGTTTTGTACTTTACGATAACGAATTGCCATAGTGTTTTTCCTTTCTTAAATTTTTAATAGTTAAACTTTTTGTCGTCACAGTGTCGAAGCTTCATTGTTTCTGTTTGACAATGCAAAGATACGATGCCGCAACGGCGAAAACAAGCGGGGGAGGGATAGCACAAAGGGTATTTTTAATTCATAATTCATAATGCATAATTCATA